>DFRY01000020.1 GCA_002378845.1 Ruminococcaceae bacterium UBA3451
ATCCGGAACCATTCAGATTGTTCTGGGACCCGGCACGGTAAATAAAGTGGGCGAAGCGTTTTCGCTGCTCACCGGACTGGCTCTTGGTTCCGAAGAAGCGGACATGGACGTGGACTCCATTGCACAGGAAAACAAGGCCGCAAACAAAGCGAAGCACAACGGGCCGGTTCAGCGGTTTTTAAAACGGATTGCCAATATTTTTGTACCGCTGCTGCCCGGCATTATTGCCGTCGGTCTGATCAACGGGGTAACCAACGTAATTAATGTATCCAGCGGCGGCGCTCTGAGCGGCCAGTGGTGGTACGAATGTATTCGCACCATGGGCTGGGCCCTGTTCGCATACCTGCCGCTTTTGGTCGGTATGAACGCCGCCAAAGAATTTAAGGGCAGTGCGGTTTTGGGCGCGATTGCCGGCGCAATGTCCATTGCGTTCCCCGCAATGCCCCTGCTTACGAAATTCAAGGATGCAGACGTTCTGCTTCCGCTGACCGGAAAAGTGTTCAACCCGGGTGCCGGCGGTTTGCTGGCGGCTTTAATTGCGGGTATTTTCTTCGCGTACCTCGAAAGATGGATTCGCAAATGGATGCCGACAATTCTCGATACCTTCTTTACTCCGCTGCTGACGGTCATTGTCGGCGGACTGGTGGCACTGATTGTGCTCCAGCCGATTGGTGCGTTCCTCACCTCCGGAATTTTTGCTGTTTTGAATTTCCTTTACAGCTCGCTCGGCGTTTTGGGTGGCTACATTCTTTCCGCAGGCTTCCTGCCGCTGGTTGCAGTCGGACTGCATCAGGCGCTTACCCCAATTCACGCAATGCTGAACGACCCCAACGGTGCGACAAAGGGCATCAACTACCTGCTTCCTATCCTGATGATGGCGGGCGGCGGCCAGGTTGGCGCGGGTTTTGCGCTTTTCCTGAAAACAAAGAACAAGAAACTGAAGAGACTGACAAGAGATTCCCTGCCGGTTGGTATCCTCGGCATTGGCGAACCGCTCATGTACGCGGTAACCCTTCCGCTCGGCAAACCGTTTGTGACTGCTTGCCTTGGCGCGGGCTTGGGCGGAATTCTTGCTTCTCTGTTCCATCTTGGCACTGTTTCGCAGGGCGTTTCCGGTCTGTTTGGTCTTTTGATCGTGGTGCCCGGCCAGCAGCTTCTGTATGCAATTGCAATGATCGGTGCCTATGTCGGCGGCTTCCTGCTCACCTATTTCTTCGGTGTAGATGAAAACCGCATTAACGAAGTTTACGGAAAAGACGAGAAATAATAAGTAGAAATAAATACATATTGGAATAACCGGGAGAACATTTTCATGAGCCAGTTTGGAATTTCGCTTTACTTGGGTACGGGTCGGGAAAGAAACGAAGAAATTGTGGAAAAGGCAAGGCAGGCCGGAATTCAGTTCGCGTTTACCTCGCTGCATATTCCGGAGGAAAGCGTGCGGGACTACGCGGCGGAGGTCAAAGCCCTGTTGGGACTTTGCAAAAGCAGCGGCATTTCCCTGATTGTGGACATCGGCCCGCGTACGCTCGAAAAGCTGGGGTATGAAAAACTGTCCGACCTGAAGCAGACCTCCATATCCCATCTGCGTGTGGACTACGGATTTTCCTATGAGCAGATTGTGGAACTGTCCCAAGAGTTCAATGTGGTCTTCAATGCAAGCACGCTGCTGGAACAGGATATCCGTGAGCTAAGAAGGCTCAATGCGGATTTCACCCGGTTCAGCGCCTGCCATAACTTTTACCCCAAGCCGCTGACGGGCCTTTCGCTGAAAAAGGTTCGCGGTATCAATGAAAACCTGAAACGGCTCGGTATGACCACCATGGCGTTTGTTCCGGGCGACGGAGTGCTGCGCGGCCCCCTGTGCATGGGGCTGCCCACCGTGGAAACGCACCGCGGCGGGGATGTGCTGTACAGCTTGCTCCAGTTGGAAAAAGAGTGCCTGACGGACATTTGCATGGTGGGCGATATTGACCTGACGGAAGATTCCTGGCGGAAAGTCGGTGAGCTGGCGCAGGGCTATGTTACGCTGAAAGCAAAGCTGAACCCCGCGTACCGCTATATTACCGAAACAGTTCACCACGACCGCCCGGATTCCAGCGATTACGTCATCCGTTCGCAGGAATCGCGAGCGTATTCGTCCCAGGGCAGACTGTTTCCGGCACAGGGGCTTTCCGCAAGGCAAAAAGGGAGCATTTCCGTTGGAAACGAGGGCTACCTTCGGTATTCCGGGGAACTGGAAATTGCCCGAACGGATTTGGAACCGGAAAGCAAGGTCAATATTGTTGGTCAGGTAGAGCCGGAAATTTTGCATTACCTGAATTATATTACCGACGGAATGGGGTTCCGTATTACCGAATAAGCATTTCGTACATTTCTAATAAAAAGAGCCTGCGGTGCTGCCGCAGGCTCTTTCTTGTAAGTGCGTGTCTTGACATTTTTCGGAATGCTAGTAAAATTCTAAATAAAATAAAACGGGAGGAATAAAAATGGAAACACTGGAAATAACCCCGGAAGAGGAAGAGAAAATTCTGAAGAATGTATTCAGCTCACTGGAACCGCTGCGCCTGAAGGTAATTTCCTCCAAAGCAAAGAAAAAGGAAGTCATCTTTAAGAAAATAGCGGGGCAGTTTGAACAGGGAAAAACTTACACCGAAATGGAAGTAAACGGGATTTTAAAACCCATTTACCCCGAAGACTTTTCTACTTTGCGCCGCAGCCTGATTGAGCTGGGCTACATGGACCGCAAGCCGGACGGCAGCGAATACTGGTTAAAGCCGAATTCGCCGTAATGTAGGATTTTTCAGCAGCGATTGACTGAAATAAAGTGCTAAATAATTAAATTGTGCAGAAACACTTGACAACGGCGGTCGGTTGGAATATCCTATACTATAATATATGAAATGCGCAGATGGGGACAGACTGCATTTATCCGCTTTCAGAGAGCCGTTGGTTGGTGCGAGACGGCGCGGCGATTGCACGATATCACCCCGGAGCAGGCGGCTGAACGGTAATTCAAGTAAGCGGGCCCGGATTCTCACCGTTACAGGGGAGTGCATTGTTGGATGCATACAGAGATGTCGCAACGAAGCGGCAATTAGAGTGGTACCGCGGAGCTTATGCCTTCGCCTCTAGAATTTAGAGGCGAAGGCTTTTTGTTTATAAGCTTTTCCGGCCTTTCGGGAAGATATGAATTTACAGGAGGAATACGAATGCTATTAACAGGAGCGGAAATCATTATGGAGTGCCTGCTGGAGCAGGGTGTGGATACGGTTTTCGGGTATCCGGGCGGGGCCGTCCTCTTTATTTACGACGCGCTTTACAAGTATCGGGACCGAATCAACCATATCCGCACGGCGCACGAACAGGGGGCTGCTCACGCTGCCGACGGGTACGCGCGTTCCAGCGGAAAAACCGGAGTCTGCATTGCGACCTCCGGCCCCGGCGCGACCAACTTAGTCACCGGTATTGCCACCGCGTACATGGACTCCGTACCCATGGTTGCCATTACCGGCAACGTAAGCTGTGACCTTTTAGGGCTGGACAGCTTTCAGGAAGTGGATATTACAGGAATTACCATGCCGGTGACAAAACACAATTATTTGGTCAAACATATTGAGGATTTAGCCGATACCATCCGCAAAGCGTTCCGCATTGCAAATTCCGGAAGAAAAGGCCCCGTGCTGGTGGATATTCCGAAGGACGTGACCGCAAAATTGTTCGAGTACACGCCCGCGCGCGCTCCGCTTCCCCTTGTAAAGCCGGACTTCCCGTACCCGGAGCGTTTTGACCAGGCAGTGGATATGCTGCAGAAAGCCAAACGTCCGTTTATTTATTCCGGCGGCGGTGTAATTGCGGCGGAAGCGTTTGAAGAACTGAAGGACTTCGCCGACCGCATCGACGCCCCGGTTTCTTCCTCCCTGATGTGTCAGGGCGGCTATGACCAGACCGACCGCCGTTATATCGGCATGCTTGGCATGCATGGCACGAACACCTCTGCGCTTGCTATTAAAAACTGCGATTTGCTGATTGCGGTGGGCACCCGGTTTTCCGACCGCGTGCTGTGCAACGCCAATCTGTTTGCGCAGCACTGCCCGATTCTTCAAATTGATATTGATTCGGCAGAATTCAACAAGAACATTGATGTAGATTTAAAGCTGAAAGGCGACGCCAAAGAAATTCTAGCGCACCTGAATGAATTGCTGCCGAAAGTAAGTCACGAGGAATGGATGCAGTCCATTGAAAACTGGAATGCCGAATTCCCGCTGCAGCAGCAGGGTGCAACCCCGCAGGAAGTAACCCCGCAGGAGCTAATAGAAACCCTTGACCGTCTAACCGATTCGGAAGCGATTATTGTGACCGAGGTCGGCCAGCACCAGATGTGGGCGGCACAGTTTTATAAATTCCGCGGCCCGCACCATTTTATCAGTTCGGGCGGACTGGGAACCATGGGCTTTGGTTTGGGTGCGGCGCTGGGTGCACAGATTGCCAACCCGGAAAAACGGGTTATCAATATTGCAGGGGACGGCAGTTTCCACATGAACTGCAACGAGCTTAGCACCGCGGCGCAGTACAATATTCCCATGATCGAACTGATTTTCAATAATTCTGTGCTCGGCATGGTTCGCCAGTGGCAAAAGATGTTTTACGACGGCCGCTTTTCCCAAACTAACCTGGACAGAAACACCAATTACGAAATGCTGGCACAGGCATTCGGCATGAAGGCGTTTACCATTCGGGAAAAAGCCGATGTGGAACCGGTACTTCGGCAGGCGCTTTCCCTGCATGAACCGGTGCTGATTAATTGCCTGATTAACCGGGACGTCAACGTGCTGCCCATGGTTCCTTCTGGCGGTTCGGTAGAAGACCCGATTCTCGAAATGTAGGGGGAAACGTCATGAGCTATATGAATACTGAAAAAGAATATGTGCTTTCTGTTCTGGCGCGGAACACGCCCGGTGTGCTCCTTCGCATTTCAGGGCTGTTCAGCCGCCGCTGCTACAATATTTTAAGCATTGTGGCCGCGCAGACCGAAAATGCCGAATATTCGCGCATTTTAATCGTCGTTTCCGGCGACGACCGGATTGTTCGCCAGGTGGATAAACAGCTGAGTAAGCTGGAGGATATTGAAGAAGTGAACGTGCTGAACCGTGAAGAAGCGGTGGTACGNNGAACGCAGCGCTCAGAACAGCGAAAAGCTGGTGGAAATCGCCAATGTGTTCCGTGCCAATATTCTGAACGTGAAGCCGGATTCCATGATACTGGAGCTGACCGGCGACGCGACCACCATCAATTCGTTTATCGAGCTGTACAATCCGTACAACGTGCTGAAAATTTTGCGCACCGGCGCAATGGCAATGATGAAGTAAAACCCGAAAGGGGAGTATAAATAATGTTAGGGGATAGCCGCTTGCTTACATTGGATAAAGTTTATCACGCCGCTTATGTCTTGAAGAATGTCATCCGTAATACGGATTTAATCAATGCGCCGCTGATTAATCCGGAAAGCGAAGTTCACCTGAAAACCGAAAACCTGCAGATTACCGGTTCATTTAAGGTGCGCGGGGCATATTACAAAATTTCGCAGCTTTCCGAAGAAGAAAAAGAGAAAGGCGTAATCGCCTGTTCCGCAGGCAACCATGCACAGGGGGTTGCCCTTGCTGCTGCGAAAAACGGAATTCAGTCGCTGATTTGCATTCCGGACGGCGCGCCTATTTCCAAAGTGGAAGCCACCAAAAGCTACGGCGCGCAGGTTTGCCTGGTAAAAGGCGTGTATGACGATGCATTCAACAAGGCGTGTGAACTGCAGAAAGAAAGCGGCGCCACCTTTATTCATCCCTTTAACGACGCCGATGTAATCGCAGGGCAGGGTACCATCGGCCTTGAAATTTTGAGCCAGCTGCCGGATGTGGACGCGGTGATTGTTCCGGTGGGCGGCGGCGGACTGATTGCCGGAGTTGCCTTTGCGGTGAAATCGCTGAACCCGAACTGCAAGGTGTACGGTGTGCAGGCCAGCGGCGCCCCCAGTATGGTAAAAGCATTGGAGGAACGTAAAGTAGAAGCCTTGTGCAGCGTTTCCACCTTTGCAGACGGAATTGCCGTAAAATGCCCGGGGGACTTAACTTATGACCTTTGCTGCAAATACGTTGACCAAATTGTCACGGTAACGGACGAAGAAATTGCCACTGCCATTCTTACGCTGATTGAACAGCACAAGCTGATTGCCGAAGGCGCAGGTGCGGTTTCTGTTGCGGCGGCTATGTTCAACAAGGTGGACATTAAGGGGAAAAAGGTGGTTTGTCTGCTTTCCGGCGGGAACATCGACGTTACCATCCTTTCCAAAGTAATTAACCGCGGCCTTTTAAAAGCGGGCCGTTCGGGTGACCTTACCATTGAAATGGTGGATAAACCGGGTCAGCTGAAAGAAGTGGCCGGAATTATTGCCGACCTTGGCGCAAATGTAGTCAGCGTTCACCATGACCGCGGCGGCGAAAATATGGGCATTAACGCCTGTACGCTGCGTATCCGCATGGAAACAAGGAACCGCGAGCACCTCGACCAAATCCGCAAGGCAATTACCAAGGCGGGCTATCATATTATCAATCAGTAAAAGGATAAGGTTAAAATTCCTTGGGGTAGAATTATGGAGCAAACAGAACAAGATAAACATACAGAAAATGAAATAAAAGAAATCATTCGAAAATGTGACCTTGCCATAAAAGAAGAGAATTTTGATTTGTTAATGCAGTATTACACGGAAGACGCCATTTTGGTGGTAAAACCCGGTAGGATTGCGCGGGGGAAAGAGCAAATTAAAAATGCTTTTGTTGCTATCGCAAAATACTTTAACAACAGCCTTGTGCCCACCCAGGGCGAAATGATTGTTTTGGCGGCCGGGGATACCGCGCTGGTGCTTTCCCAATCACTTCTTGACGCGAACAAGGAGGATTCCGAATTTGCAATGGAACGGCGGGCGACCTATGTGTTTCGAAAACAGGAGAAATGGCTTTGTGCTGTTGATAATTCCTATGGTACAGATTTAATTTCCAATCCCATCCGTGAATCTTAAAAATAGGAAACAAATTTATAAAAGAAGGTTTATATTATGCTGAACGTAATTGCTACAAAAGAGGCTCCGGCCGCAATCGGCCCGTATTCCCAGGCGATTGTCGCAAACAACATGCTTTTTGCCAGCGGCCAGATTCCCATTATTCCGGCAACGGGCGAAATTGCACAGGGTGATATTACCGTGCAGGCCGAACAGGTTATGAAAAATGTGGGTGCCATTTTGGCTGCCGCAAACACCAAATTTGAAAATGTGGTGAAGACCACCTGCTTTTTGGCGGACATGGCGGACTTTGCTCCGTTTAACGCTGTGTATGAGAAGTATTTTACCGGAAAGCCGGCCCGTTCCTGTGTGGCAGTCAAACAGCTGCCGAAAAACGTGCTGGTGGAAGTGGAAGTCATTGCGGTATTGTAAACACAAAAATAAAAGTTCAAAGAAAAAAGCTCTGGGGCAGTCGCTTCGGAGCTTTTTTGCAATTTATTTTATCATTTATGTCATATATAATTGACATAGTATCGTTTAAATGATACTATGTGGTAGAAGAAACAGATGGAGGGATGCAGTTGGCAAAGAACCTGAGGTTGAAATCGGCGCGGGCCGCGCTGGATATGTCGCAGAAGGATGTGGCGGANNGTGGCGGAAGCAGTTGGCGTAACGCGCCAGACGTTGAACGCGATTGAGAACGGAGATTATAATCCGTCCATTCATCTGTGCATTGCAATTTGCAAAGTGTTGGGGAAAACTCTGGATCAACTTTTCTGGGAGGAGGACAATGAAGACAATGCGAACAATCATGAAAAAAGAGGAATTTGACGAATTGCAGCAGAGCAGACGTTACCGGTACGGGTATCAGTCCTTTATTCTGCTTGCGTTTCTTTTAATGTTCGACAATATTCTGTACGGCGCGGGTCTTGTTTGGGCAAAACATCCGGTCAATACGTTTATTCTTATGCTGGTTTCAATGGTCTATTATATTTCACGCTGTATTTTGGGTGACGCAGTGGTGGGGCCGAAGACAACGCCGTTAAAAGGAAAAGTGACGGCAGCAGCGGTGGCAATTTTTGCGGTAATCGCGGCAAGCCTGGCAGTGGGTTTGGCTTCTTTCCGCTTGAATGTAAAATCGTCGGATGGGGGAGGCGGTAATTTACTGCTTCCGGTCTGTGGTGCCATGTGGGTTGTAATTGGAATTGTGTATTTGGTAAAACACGTCAAAGATAGGAACGCAGAATAAAAAAGCTGTCAAAAAAGCACGCCACCGTAAAATCACAATCGATTTTGCGGTGGCGTTATTTGTGGCATATTCTGTTTTTCGTAAGTTTTATACTAGATTGGTTTAGCTGCGTTTGATTCGTTTTGTACGTTCACGAACGGCTTCGCGAACGCGCTGCAGCGATTCGTTGTTTTTCACGGATTTCATGGTCGGGAATGCGTTGATTACACGGCGCTGAAGCAATTTACTGTCCGCTTCAATTTTTTCCTTCTTTTCATACAGCATTTTCAGGTAGGAACGGGCGTCGTCGTCCAGCAGGCTTTCGAACGCAGCCTGAAGACTTTCAATGGTTTCCGTTTTCGCTTCCAGTGCCCGCTGACGAATTTCATCCAGAATTTGCTGCAGTTCGCGCAGCTTACCGTTCAGTTGCAGCATGGTATGTACGGTAATAACGGTATCGGTGATAAAATAAAGCATAAAGCCGCCCGAAACAAACGGCAGCGCCGGTGCGGGGATTAAACCGAGCAGCTTCATCAGGGTGGGGTGAATAAAAAGTATGCCCACCACGCACATTACGCCGAACAGCAGGGAGTTTTCAAGGCAAACCCGCCCTTGCAGGTTGAATTTGTGGCCGGAATAATCCCAGTATTTTGTGCGGAATATTTTTTCCAGTGCGAACCCGGTTCCATATTCCAGCAGGGTGGTAATCAGCACTCCTGCAAAGTAAAGCGTGATAATATTATTTTGAAAAGGGGTCAAAACAGAAATAACAAGAACGCCGCCCACACCGTAAACCGGGCAGAACGGCCCGTTCAAAAATCCGCGGTTGATAAATTTCTTTCCCGGCACGGAGCAAAATATACTTTCACACAGCCAGCCCAGAAAGCTGTAAACCGTGAAGACTAAGAACAGCACCAAAAAATTGCTCATTACGATCCCTCATCCCATCAGATACGTATAAGTTTAACTTTTTGGCGATAGTTTGTCAAATACCAAAACAAAGGATTTTTTTGGCCAAAATCAAAACATAATACAGCAGCGCGGCAGCGACCGCAGGGCTTAAAATCCAACTGATGACGTCTACTTCCAGCGACGTTACTTTTAGCAGGCGGTTAATGCTGAGGGATGCGTTGTAAATTTCGCTGAGGAACAGAATGGTGATGTATGCTTTTATGCCGAACAGCGGAATGGTGGTCGAAATCAGGATTACGCGCATAAAAGAATCGGTAAAATTATATTTTAAAGAGTAAAGCTGCTGGTCAAGGCCTTTCAGCATGCCGTCCACTACACTGTCAAGGTACATCAGCGGAATAATGGGCGCCATAACGCGCAGAATGTTCCCTACTTCCGCATTGTGGTAAAATGCCATGCCAAGGTCGTCTGCAAATACGATCAGTACGGAAGTGACTAAGAACGAAAAAATCAGTGTAAAACGAATGGCGCGTGTAGCGGACTTCTGAATGGTTTCCTTCTGCCCGCCCGCATTTGCTTCCGCCATTTCGGGAATCAGCAGAAGGGAAAGCGCGCTCAGAAAGGCGGAGGGGAAGAACAGGATCGGCATGACCATACCCTGCATTTCGCCGTACTGCGCCAGCGCGCCCTGTTCGCCTGCGCCGTGTTTTCTCAGCCCGCGCGGGATCAGTATGTTTTCCGTGCTGCTCAGCAGGCTGCGCAGAAAAGAACCGCACAGTACCGGGGCGGCAATATGAAGAATGCTTTGAAAAATGCCGGCGCTCTTTTGATTGGAAAGCGCGTTGTGATG
Source organism: Ruminococcaceae bacterium UBA3451 (assembly GCA_002378845.1). GTDB lineage: Bacteria > Bacillota > Clostridia > Oscillospirales > Acutalibacteraceae > Caproiciproducens. The sequence goes on from DFRY01000020.1 coordinate 10,039, forward strand.
AATATAAATCAGGTACAATAACGCAATGTAAACAAAGCTGACAATTTCGCCGATGGTGGAAGCCAGCATCAGCGCGTCCATCGGTAATGCCATGCGGGTAAAAAGGAAGAAAGCAATTCCAATGGTGAAGAATTGCTCCAGCATTTCCCCGCATACCGGTACCACGGTGTTCCGAATGGCAAGAAAATACCCCTTCAGGCAGGCGCAGGCGGCAATAAACGGCAGCCCGGGCGCCAAAATCCGCAGCGGTGTGGCGGCAGCGGCGCTTCCGATGATTTTTAACGCAATATAATCGGAAAAAAAGAACAGAACGGCCATTGCGACAAAGCTCAGCGTCAGCGCAACGGTAAGGCAGTGTCTTACCGCACTGCGTGTGCCGCGCCCTTCCGCTACCAGCCGGGTGACCGCAAACCCGATTCCGGAGGTGCATACGGTAATCCCCAATATAAATACGGAAAAGATCAGCTGATAAAGCCCCATACCGCTCGCACCGATTTTACCGGTGATAAACACACGGAACCAGATATTGCACAGCCGCATTATGACCGAGCTGACAGTCAGTATGGCGGCATTCATGAAAAATACGCGTTGTTTTTTCATTTGATTAACACCTTTAATGTATTTGATAATCAAATGTATTCGCGCGCGGGGTAAAATAAATCTATAATTTTGATTCGAATTGCATTATAATAGAGAAATAACCTATCTCTCATGGCGACAATTAGGCATGGTTAAGCCCAATTTGCTTCGTTCCTCCCGTCAATTAAAATTCGGTAGGTATTTGACACCGTGGAAAGCAATTGCCTGTCCGGCGGAGGTTTTTGAGAGTTAAAAGAATAATATAATTTCAGGAGGATATTATGGATTGGACGGAAGTTACCGTAACCGTGAACGCAGAAGAAATTGACCGTGCGGGCGACATTGCCCAAATGGTGGTGCCGTACGGTATTTATATTGAAGATTATTCGCATTTGGAAGAAGAGGCGCGTGAAATTGCGCATATTGATTTGATTGACGAGGATTTGCTTAAAAAAGACCGCACCAAAGCACTGGTGCATGTTTATATCAGCCCGGAGGAAAGCCCGGCCGAAGCCATCGCCTTTTTAAGTGAACGCTATAACGCGGAAGGAATTGCCCATTCAATCACGACTGCTTCCTGCGTGGAGGAAGACTGGATTAACAACTGGAAAAAATATTTCAAGCCGATTCCGGTGGGGCAAAAGCTGCTGATCCGCCCCACATGGGAAGAAGAATATGAAGCCGGGGAACGCAAGGTTCTCCATTTGGAACCGGGGCTTGCATTTGGTACCGGAACCCATGAAACCACACGTCTTTGCATGGAATTGCTGGAGGAATACGTACGGCCCGACGAAGATGTACTCGACATCGGCTGTGGCAGCGGCATCCTTTCGGTGGCAGCGCTTCTGTTAGGTGCAAAGAGGGCAGTGGGCGTGGACATTGATCCTCTCGCCGTGAAAACCGCCGTGCAGAACGCGGAAATCAACCATGTGGAAGACCGCTTTACCGGAATCTGCGGCGACCTGACCGACAAAGTGAGCGGAAAATACCATGTTGTGGTGGCAAATATTGTTGCCGATGTTATTATCCTTCTGACCAAAGACGTGGAGCAATTTATGTACCCCGATACCGTATACCTCATGAGCGGTATTATTGATACCCGTGAAAACGACGTGCTTGCCGCGCTGGAGCAGAAATTCAACATTATCGCGCGCAAAAGTGAAAAAGGCTGGGTTGCCCTTGCGGCAAAGCGGAAATGAGGAACGCGTATGGTTTTGGAAAACGGCAGCGAAACCTGCAATTGTGTTCATGTTAAATGTGAGCGCCACGGCAAATGCGCCGAGTGTATGGAACACCATAAAACAAAAAAACACCCGCCTTACTGCAAGCGGGTGAAAATAAAAAAACCGGACTGATACAGTCCGGCTTTTTTTATTCCTGTTCTGTGTAGTTCCCGAGGAAAGAGAAGCGCGGCAGTTCGGTACAAAGGGAGAGAATCAGGTTTAAAGTGCGTTTTTCTCCTACATTTCCGGTAAAATCCAAATAAAAATCGTATTCGAAATTTTTCCCCGCGATGGGCCGGCTTTCAATTTTAGTAAGGTTTAGGCCGGACGCTGCAAAACGTTCCAGCACACTGTAAAGGGAACCGGTTTTGTGCAGCAGGGAAAAACAAAGGCTGATTTTCTGTGCATCGTTGGGAATAACCATTCGGCGGCTGATGACGATAAAACGCGTGCAGTTATTGGAACTGTTCTGAATATTGCTTTCAATAATATGCAGCCCGTATTCCCTTGCCGCCTGTTCGGAACAGATTGCCGCAATACCCGCTTCCTGACGAAGGGCGATGCTTTGCGCGGCGGCCGCCGTGCTGGAGCAGGGCAGGGGATGCAGGTCATGGGACTGTATATATTCCGAACACTGGGCCAGCGCCTGCGGATGAGAATACACGGTGCCGATGCTGCGTGCGTCCACCCGCTTTGCAGCGGCCAGGCAGTCATGCACATGCAGCGTGGTAGCGGCTATGATATAAAACCGGTATTTCAAAATCAAATCATACACTTCGCTGACGGATCCTGCGGAAGAATTTTCAACCGGAAGCAGGCCTAAGTCTGCTTTGCCGCATTCCACCGCCGCGAATATTTCACTGAAGTTCGAATAAAACTGCGGCTCCGCTTTTGGGTAAAGTGAAATTGCCGCTTCGTGGGAAAAGGAACCGCTTTCCCCAAGACAGGCAATTTTGCCGGTCTGCTGCGGTTTGGTGTCCGCTGCTTCGATTTGCCCGCGCAGCTCGCCGCCGCTGCCCAACAGGGAATGCTGCAGTGCACGGCTCATATCCATCATATTGGAGTACAGAATGCGCGCTTCGCCGCCGTATTCCCCCGATTTTTCCGCAATGGTATCCAGTATTTGCTGCTCGCGTTCCGCGTTGAACACGGGCAGATTTTTTTCTTTTTTGACAGCCGCCACTTGCTTGGCGCATTCCATTCTGGCGAGAAAAAGGGGCAGCAGCTGCGCGTCGATGTCATCAATTTGTTTCCTGATTTCTTCAAGCGTCATGTTTATCCCTCTGATCTGTGATCTGTAATCTCTGATTTACGGTTCCCGGTTCCCGGTTTGGGATCGTTCCAGTATGTCAAGCAGCGCAACGGCCGCGGCGGCTTCTACCACCGGTACCGCACGGGGTACAATGCAAGGGTCGTGCCGGCCGTGTACCTTGAGCTTTGCGTCTGTTTTGACGGTCAAATCCACGCTGTCCTGTTCCAGACTGATGGATGGAGTCGGTTTGAATGCTGCCCGAAACACAATTGGCATGCCGGTGGAAATGCCGCCCAAAATGCCGCCTGCATGGTTTGTTTCTGTTTTTACCTGATCCCCGTCGTAGGCAAAAGCGTCGTTGTTTTCGCTGCCAAGCAGCTCGGCAGCGCCGAAACCCGCACCGAATTCCACGCCTTTGCATGCGGGAATGCCGAACAGGATAGAAGATAAGACGGATTCGATTCCGCCGAACATGGGGTCGCCTATGCCCGCGGACAGACCGATGGCCGCGCATTCCACTACACCACCCACGCTGTTCTGCGCCAGGCGTGCCGATTCAATGGTTTCGCGCATTTTTGCTTCCGCTTCGGGATTGATTACGGGAAAATAAACGGAGGATAACCTGAAAAGCAGGCTCTCCGGAATATACGCAGGGTCAAACGCCGTGTCTTTTTGGCATCCGACGGATGCCACATGCGCGCCGATTAAAACGCCCTTTCGCTGCAGTATCTGGCGGCAAACCGCACCCGCAAACACCAGCGGGGCAGTCAGCCTGCCGGAAAAATGCCCGCCGCCGCGCACGTCGTTCCAACCGCCGTAGCGCAGAAATGCCGTGTAATCCGCGTGCCCCGGGCGGGGGACGGATTTTAGGTTGTCGTAATCGCCGGATTTGGTGTTGGTATTTTCAATGACTGCGCACAGGGGCGCCCCTGTGGTCATACCGTTCAGTACACCGCTTAAAATTTGCGGAAGGTCGCTTTCTTTGCGCGGTGTGCTTGACAAATCCCTGCCGGGTGCACGGCGCCCCATTTGCAGTGTAATTGCGTCAAAGTCCAGTGCTTCCCCCGCAGGGAGCCCGTCCAGCACCACGCCGATTGCGGGGCCGTGGCTTTCGCCGAAAATCGATATTCGGATTTTTTCACCCCATGCTGACGACATTTGCGTTCCCTCCAAGCTGATTGAAATCGGTGAAGAATGACGGGTAGCTTTTGCGTATGCTTTGCGCGTCGGTAATGGTTACGCCGCAGTCGGCGTTCAGCGCCGCTACCGCGAATGCCATTACAATGCGGTGGTCGTTGCAGCCCTGTACGGTTCCGCCGTGCAACATGGGAACGCCGTTAATTTCCAACCCGTCGTTCGTCTGGCGTATTTGCCCGCCTAAATTCGTTATTCCGTGCGCCATCGCGGCTAAACGGTCGCTTTCTTTTATTCTGAGCCGTTCCGCGTGATAAATACGGGTGCGCCCTTCGCACAACGCGGCGGTCGCGGCAAGTGCGGGAACAAGGTCGGGAATTTGCGCTGCGTCAATTTCTACCCCGTGCAGCGTACCGGGCGAAACGGTGAGCGCGGTTTCGTTCCAACGCACGGTTGCGCCGAAAGCACGAAACAGCCCTTCGGCCGCGTGATCCCCCTGACAGGAGTTCGGGTTCAGCCCCTCCAGTTCAAGCGTGCTGCCCAGCGCGCCTGCCGCCAGAAAAAACGCCGCCTGTGACCAGTCGCGTTCCACCCGGTATTCCCGCGCCCGATACGTTTGCCCGCCGGGAATATGCCAGCCGAACTCGGTTTGCTCTGCGATTACACCAAAGTCCCGCATAATTTCCAACGTCATGGCAACGTACCCCGCGCTTTCTAGCGGTGCGGTAAGCACCAGCTCGCTGTCGCCGCCAAGAAGCGGAAGCGCCAGCAGCAGCCCGGTAATAAATTGGGAGCTTACGTTCCCCGGCAGCCGGAATGTACCGGCTGTAAGCTGACCGCAAATTTCCAGCGGAAGCCCGCCTGCGGTTTTGCAGGTTACACCATGTTCCGGCAGGCAGTTCAGGTAAATTCCGATGGGCCGTTCGGGCAGCCGCCCGTGGCCGACAAATTTGGCGGGAATTCCAAGCGCTGCGGCAACAGGAATAAGAAAGCGCAGCGTGGAACCGGATTCCCCGCAGTCAATGCACAGCTGCCCGGAAGAATATGCTTTGATCTGGTTCATAATTCGGATGGTAGTGCGGATGTCGTCACTTAATATTTCACCGGGCGAAAAAACATCGTCACCGCCCGCCAGTGCCGAGCAGATTACCGCACGGTGCGCCGCACTTTTGGAGGGCGGCACAAGAATGCGGCCATGCAGGGAGCCCGGCTGAACCGTAACGGTGCTCATAGCGTTACTCCGCAGAAACTGGCAAGCTCCCGCCGGGTAAGTTTTTTGACGAAGCTGCTGCCAATTTCGTTCAGCAACACGAGACTGATGCTTTCGCCGCTGCTTTTTTTGTCCAGAGCGGTTGTCGCCACAATGCGTTCCAGGGAAGTTTCGTCTTCCAGAGGAAGGTGGTATTTTTTTAGTACGGTGATGATTTCGTCTGCGGTGCCCGGCAAAGTGATACCGGCGGCCTCGCCGTATTTTGCCATCATTACCATTCCGATTGCAACGGCCTCCCCGTGGGACAGCCGCTCGAAGTGGTACAGTTTTTCCAGCGCGTGACCGAATGTATGACCGAAATTCAACAGCATGCGCTCGCCGGTGTCGAATTCATCCTGTTCCACCACCTGGCGCTTTATGTCAACACAGCAGAAAATAATGTTTTCCATATCGTTTTGAATATCCGAACTTTGAACCAAATCAAACAGCGCGCGGCTTTTAATACAGCCGTATTTTATCACTTCGCCCATACCGTCGGAAAAATAACGCAGCGGCAGAGTGGAAAGGGTGTCCGGGTCAATCAGCACCAGGGCGGGCTGGTGGAACGCGCCGACCAGATTTTTGCCCTGCGGCAGGTCAACGCCTGTTTTTCCGCCAACCGAGGAGTCTACCTGTGCCAAAAGCGTAGTGGGAATTTGAATAAAACGAATGCCGCGCAGGAAAGTGGCGGCGGCAAAGCCTGCCATGTCGCCGGTTACGCCGCCGCCCAGCGCAACAATAAAATCACTGCGGGTAAACCGGTTTTCGGCAAGAACGCCGTAAATGGATTCAATGGTGGAAAACCGTTTGGAAAGTTCCCCCGCGGGGAATGCAAACTGAAAACAGGAAAACCCGCTTCCGGTAAGGGCGTCGGTAACCTGTGCGCCGTACAGGGGAAGTACGTTTGTGTCACTTACAATCAGTACCTTTGCGCCGGGGCGGAAAAGTTTCGCGGCGCGTGCGCCGATTTGTTTGATGCAGCCGCGTTCAATCATAATTTTATAACTTTTGGATGTGCGAACCGTTAATTCCATTATTCGCCTAGCCTCTCTTTCACCAGCCTGCCCCTGCGCAGAAGGGTACGCAGGGATTCGGCATTACAGTCTGTTACAGCATTCTTTATTTCGGTGATGTGTTCCATCAGGGTGTCGAGTTCTTCCGTAAGGGCCTGGCGGTTGTCAATAAAAAGTTCGGCCCAAAGCTGCTCGTTAATGTTTGCCACACGCGAAACGTCGCGGTAGCTTCCGGCAGAATAGCCTTTGTGTTCGGGGCAGCGGGGGCTCATAACATAAGCGCAGGCAAGCACATGCGGTAGCTGGCTTGTAAAGGCAATCATCTTGTCATGGTGCTCCGGTGTCGTAACGACGGTTCCGCCGAAGCCAAGCTCGGCCGCAATGGATTTCAGAAAATCCACGGCCTGTTCCGGTGCGCCGCAGGGTACAATCAGGTAGCTTGCGCCGCGGAACAAATCCGCGTCGCTTGCGCCAAAGCCGTTTTGCTCTTTGCCCGCCATAGGGTGCCCGCCGACAAATGGAAAGCCAAACTCCTTTGCAGTTGCCGGAAGGTGCGCACAGATTTCCGATTTAATGCCGCAGGTGTCGGTCACCAGACAGTTGGGGTTAATCAGGTGGATATGCTGTGTTATAAAGTCAATATCCGCCTGCGGGTACAGGCAAAGGTACAGAACATCGGCGGAGGGAATGTCCTCGCTGCCGCCGATTTTATCAATCGCGCCGCACGCGAGCGCGGCATTCAGAACGGAGCTGTCGCGGTCAATTCCCACCACAGAACAGTCGGTGTACTTTTTGAAGGCTTTGGCAAGCGAACCGCCAATCAGCCCCAGCCCTACAATTACGATGTTTTTCTTCACGGAGTAAACCCCCACCCGGATATATTATCTGGAATTTTATGCGGAGTCATTCCTCTGGCTCGGCGCATAAAACGTATGATTGATATAATTATATCAGATTTTAGCACTTTAATCTACTGATTTACCGAACGCTTTCGCAGCGGATTTTATATGCGAAGTCACCTTGTCAAACTGGTCTGGGGTCAGGGACTGGGCGCCGTCGGAAAGCGCTTTCGACGGATTGTTGTGCACCTCAATAATCAGGCCGTCCGCTCCGGCGGCCACCGCGGCCAGTGCCAGCGGTTCCACCAGCCATGCAATGCCGGAAGCATGGCTCGGGTCCACCACAACCGGAAGATGCGAAAGCTTTTTCAGAATCGGAATTGCGGAAATGTCCAGTGTGTTGCGGGTGTAGGTTTCATAGGTGCGAATTCCCCGCTCACACAGAATGACCTGCCCGTTCCCGCCCGACATAATGTATTCCGCGCTCATCAGCAGTTCTTCTATCGTGCTGGAAAGTCCGCGCTTTAACAGAATGGGGCGGTCAATTTTCCCCAATTCCTTCAGCAGTTCAAAGTTCTGCATGTTTCTTGCTCCGACCTGAATCACGTCTACACCGTCGTTTAAAAAAAGTTCGATGTGCCGAACATCCATAATTTCGGTGACAATCGGCAGACCTGTTTTCTTTTTCGCTTCCATCAGCAGCTCCAGTCCTTCGGCTTTCAGCCCCTGGAACGCGTATGGGGAAGTGCGCGGCTTAAACGCGCCCCCGCGCAGGAATTGGGCGCCCGCCGCCTTAACGCGCTCGGCTACGCCGCAAATCTGCTCATTGCTTTCCACCGAGCAGGGGCCTGCAATCAATGCCAGCCCGCCGCCGCCGATGGTCTGCCCGCCGGGCAGGGTAATGACGGTGTTGTCGGGGTGGAACTTGCGGTTCGCTTTTTTATACGGTTCCTGCACCCGCTTTACGCTTTCCACCAAGTCCTGTGCGGCAATGTAGTCAATGTCAATGACCGAGGTGTCTCCAATCAGGCCAAGCACGGTGCTTTGTGTGCCAACCCAGGTATTTACCTTAATAGGGTACTCATTTTCCAGCGCAGCGGAAAAATCGGCTACCTGCTGGGAAGTGCATTCCGGTTTCAGAACAATAATCATGTTAATTCCTCCAAAAGTTCATAATAAAATGAGAAAAGGAAAAATGAGTAAAAAAATAACGGGGCTGCGGTCAGCTCCGTTAAAAATATCAGCCATATTCCCTTAAAAAAGCGGCTAAATTAATTTACACAAAAGCTTACAGGCAGTTTTATTGTATGCACAAAAATCCCACGCCATAAAATAGCGGGGATACCCAAAACCTGTAAATCGTGTTGTGCGGGAAGTTAAGCTCATAATAAAGCTCCTTCACAAAATCCTAAAATCGTTACTTTTATCTTTTTTATCATAGTACAGAAAGAAACAGGTGTCAAGCGTGACGCATGCATTTTTAAAATTCGACATTTCTAACAAATTTTCAAAGAAATTTTACATAATTCTTGATTATTCTATCCCATTTTGCTATAATTGATAAACATAAAATAATCATAAGTACAGGATGAAAAAAGGGATGGTGCCATGCACAATAATTTGGTGAATAATATGAATTTAGAAAGAATTATTGACCACCTGGAGGGCAGCATTTTATGCTGCAAAAACGACGATGTACTGACCATTGTGTATGCAAGCCCAAGCTTTTATTCCATGCTTGGGTATGAACACGGAGAAGTTACCTCTCTGCTCGGCGAATTCCCCAACGCGGTGCTTCGCGGCGATCCGCTTGACCGGGAAACGTTCCTATCGGAACTGAACCTTAGCGGTTACGCAGAACCGGAGCTGAAGCTGATTAAAAAAGACGGGCACCATATTTGGGTAAACTGTAGGGTTCGTCTGACAGAAGAAAACGGAGAGGGGTATTTCTGCGCCTTTCTGTTTGACATTACCATGGAACGCCGTTCCCGTAAAAAAGAGCAGGAGCAGATGGAGGCGGTACGAAAGGCTGAAAACGACCTGGCCGAAAGTGAAACGCGGTACCGTATTATTATGGAGCAGGCCGCGGACCCGATTTTTGATTATAATATAAAAAACAATCAGGTTTACTGCTCCCCGTCTTTTCAGGCGCGGTTCAGCTTTGACGTAAGCCAGGGTAATTTCCTGCAGATTATTCGGCATTCCGACTTCGTTTTTGAAGAAGACAGGGATAAAGCCAAGAAAGACGCCATGGATGCGCTGCGAGACGGATGCTCCAAAACGGGAGAGTACCGTTTAAAAGGGGTTGACAACCATTACTGCTGGTACCGGGTACGCAGTACGGTAATTCAAAGCGAAAAGGGCGACCCCATTCGAATCATTATTTTTTTCACCGATATTGACAAACAGAAAAAAGAAACCATGCGCCTGCGGGAATGGGCGGAGCATGACCTTCTGACCGGACTTTACAATCACGTGACCACAACGAGCCGGATAGACCGCGCTATAGCGGAAAGCCCGGAGGGCAGCCGTCACGCGCTGTTTGTTATTGATATCGACAATTTTAAGACGATTAACGACCAGCTTGGCCATTTGCTCGGGGACGAAGTGATTGGGGAAATTGCGGGCAAACTGAAAGAGCAGTTCCGCGAAGACGACATTGTGGGAAAAATCGGCGGTGACGAGTTTGTGGTTTTTCTGCAGAATATTCCGTCGGACAAACTGCTGTTCCTGAAGTCGCGGGTACTGAATGAACTGTTCCGCACAACCCATTCCAACGGGGAAATCAGCTGTAAAATTTCGTGCAGCGTCGGCATTTCGATTTATCCTACCGACGGTACCAATTATCACGAACTGTTCCATAAGGCGGACATTGCCATGTACGCGGCAAAAAACAGCGGAAAAGACAGCTGCTGCCTTTATACGGAAGGGTTGGAACAAATCGCGCACCAGAACGAAACGATGTGAGCAACCGCTTATCAAACGATAGGCGGCTTTTTTAATTCTTCTAAAATTTGTTCCGCTACCTGTTTGGCATCCCCGTCGGCCGGAACGGCAAAATCAGCCGCTGTGCGGTAAACGCCGATGCGTGCCGCGTAAAGCTGCTCCATAACTTTGTTTCGGTTCGGTTTTGCAAGAAGAGGGCGTGTGCGGTCGCCTTGCAGCCGCTCTTTAATTACCTTTATATCTGCGTCCAGCAAAACAATGATGCCGTTTTGCCGGAAAAGAGATGCGGTTTCCGGGTTTAACAGCGTGCCGCCCCCAGCGGCGACAATCAGGTTGCTTTTCCGGCAAAGTGCCGCCGCAGCTTCCCGCTCCAGTTGGCGGAATTCCGCTTCGCCGCGGGCAGCGAAAATTTCCGATACGGTCATGCCTTCCTGCTGCTCGATAAAACAGTCTAAGTCCACAAAACGGCGCCCGGTTCGCTGCGCCAGTACGGTTCCCACCGTTGTTTTTCCGCAGCCCATAAACCCGCATAAAATCAGGTTTCCAAAAGTCTTTTTCATTTCGAATACCGCGTCGGCACACAGGCGTTCCATATCTTCCCGGTCAAACTGCGCACCGTACCAAATTTCGTGTGCGGCCGCCGCCTGCCAGACCAGCATGCTCATGCCGTCCACAGCACGAACCCCGTTTTTGCGTGCGAGCTGCAGCAGTACGGTTTCGTTGGGGTTGTACACCGCGTCGAATACACAGTCGGAATTTTGAACGGTTTTTTCCGAAACGGGGCAGCTGTCCGTATTCGGGTACATTCCCAGCGGTGTCGCGTTCACCAAAAGATGAATGGAGCCGGGAATTTGGTCAATTTTGCAGAAGTCGGCCTGTGCGCCGGGCACCTTTTCCATTATATCCGCGCTGAGCCGACGCGCTTCTTCCAGACTGTGTTCCCGTGCCGCTACGGTGACCCGGCTTCCGCGCAGGGCTGCTTCAAACGCCATAACACGCGCGACGCCGCCTGCGCCGAGGATGACCGTCCGGCCGGAAAAATCCGCTCCGGCGGCTTCCAGCGCGCGGGTGAAGCCCGTGCCGTCGGTAGTATAACCGGTCAGGCGGCCGTTTGTATTTTTCACGGTGTTGACCGAAAGAAAGAACGCCGCTTTTTCATCCAGCGAATCCAGCAGCGGAATAATTGCCTGCTTATGGGGAATTGTTATGTTGAATCCGTCAAGGCACCGCAGTTCCGGCAGTTTTTCCTCCAGAACTTCGGGTCGAATATTCCGCACGCCATAAAAACCCTTGTGTCCGGTTAGCGCAAAAAGACGCGCGTGTATGAACGGAGACATTGTGTGCGAAATGGGATGTCCGATTACTGCAAACTGATTTCTGTCCATATTCGATACCTCTAACCAAGAAAATAAAAAATCGTTGAAAATATATTGACAAAGTGAAGGTTTGCTAATAATATGTGGTTAGGCAAAAAGTGAAGGAGCGATTTATCTCGTTTTTACTGTGGCAATTGTATCACAATGCGGATATCCTTGTCCACAACAAACAATAACGTTTCCGNNAAGTAAGGAGGATAAGACATGGTTTTAGAGAAGGTTAAGGCTATCCTGAGCGAGCAGTTCGACGTTGAGGAGGATTCCATCACCCCCGATACCAGCATCGCTGATGATTTGGGTGCCGATTCCCTAGACGTAGTTGACCTTTTAATGTCAATCGAGGATGAGTTCGAAATCGAAGTTCCCGATGAGGAGATTGACAACATCAAAACGGTTGGCGAACTTGTAAAGTACATTGAGGATAATGTTTAATCCGCATTAGTCCATAAATCCGCCGTGCGCTTATGCGTTATGGCGGATTTTTTATGCCCGGATTTCGTGTATTTTACTTGAAATGAACACTTCTTTCCTATATAATGTTAACCGTATTCATTTTTTGTTTAAAATTTGTTTATAAAAGAGGAGTGTAAAATTCGTTGGGGGAGTTTAGTTTTTTAATCAACGGGGTAGCCTCTGTCACCTGGCAAATGGTACTTATGTGGTTCATTGGCGGTTTGTTAATGTGGCTGGCAATCAAAAAAGATTTTGAGCCGGCGCTTCTTTTGCCAATGGGCTTTGGCGCAATTCTTGTTAACCTGCCGCTGACCGGTGTGCTTGGGGACAACGGGGTTGTCCAGTGGCTGTTCCAAAAAGGAATCGCTGCCTCCGAAGCGTTTCCGCTCCTTCTTTTTATCGGAATCGGCGCCATGATTGATTTTGGCCCGCTTCTTTCCAACCCGCGCATGCTGCTGTTCGGCGGCGCGGCGCAGTTCGGTATTTTCTTTACCGTGTGCCTTGCGGTTTTGCTGGGCTTCCCGCTGAAGGACGCTATGTCGGCCGGCGTAATCGGCGCGGCGGACGGCCCGACCTCCATTTTGGTTTCGCAGCTGTTAAAAAGCGGGTACATGGGTGCGATTGCAGTTGCCGCATATTCTTACATGGCTTTGGTGCCGCTGATTCAGCCAATGGCGATTCGGCTGGTCACCACAAAGCACGAGCGTATGATTCGTATGCCGTACAACCCGAAATCCGTTTCCAAAACAACGAAAATTCTGTTCCCGATTATTGTTACCATGATTGCCGGTCTGATTGCGCCGGACTCCATTGCACTGGTCGGGTTCTTAATGTTCGGAAATTTAATCCGTGAGTGCGGCAAGCTGGAAAATCTGTCGCAGACTGCGCAGGGCTCGCTCGCAAACCTGATTACCATTTTACTCGGCATTACGATTGCATTCCAGATGCGCGCCGATGTTTTCGTACAGCCCGGCACGCTGATTGTTATGGCACTGGGGCTGGTGGCATTTGTTTTCGACACGATAGGCGGCGTGCTTTTTGCAAAACTGTTAAATCTGTTTCTTCCTCATGATAAAAAGATTAACCCGATGGTCGGCGGCGCCGGAATTTCGGCGTTTCCAATGTCTGCAAGGGTAATTCAGAAAATGGCTTTGAAAGAGGACAACCAGAATCATATTCTGATGCATGCGGTCGGCGCAAATGTGGCCGGCCAGATTGGCTCCGTTGTTGCAGGGGGAATTATTCTTTCTCTTGCCAGAATGTGGGGGATGATGTAAATGACGAACTGGAATTTGTTGACGGCGTTTACCAGTATTATGGGCGATGTGCAAAACGTGGATATTTCAAAGTCGTTTCAGCTCATGGGCATGGGCATGCTCGGTATTTTCATTGTTATGCTTTTAATATATCTGGTGATTGTCGTGCTGAATAAAACGACAGGCGGCAGAAAAAACAACAAATAAAAATTTCTCCGTCCGCTGCGGCGGCTCGTTTGAGCGGTTCAGCTTTTATATGGGGAGATACTGTAAATACTAAAAAATCCGGCGGGGCTTTTCATAAAGGGCCGCGGGGTTGGCTGTCCCCAAGGGGGATACGCGGCGGCGGGGAACTTTCTCCCATGCACTACTAATTTAGAATCGAGGAACCTTAGAATGGCGGATCAAAAGAAAATGGTAGAGGCAATTACTCCTATGGAGGAGGACTTTGCCAAGTGGTACACCGACATTGTGAAAAAAGCGGAGCTGATGGATTACACCAGCGTGCGCGGCTGCATGGTGATTGAACCGTATGGCTGGGCAATTTGGGAAAACATTCAGCATATTCTCGACACCCGCTTTAAAGAGCTTGGGCACGAAAATGTTTCCATGCCTATGTTCATTCCGGAAAGCTTGCTGAATAAAGAAAAGGACCATGTTCAGGGCTTTGCTCCCGAAGTGGCATGGGTTACGATGGGCGGCAACGAAAAGCTGCAGGAAAAAATGTGCGTTCGCCCGACTTCGGAAACCTTATTCTGCGACCATTACNNACAATCAGTGGTGCTCCGTTGTGCGCTGGGAAAAAACCACCCGCCCGTTCCTCCGTTCGGTGGAATTTCACTGGCAGGAAGGCCACACCATGCATGAAACCGCGGAGGAGGCAAAAGCCGAAACCGAGCAGATGCTGAAAGTGTACGCCGATTTCTGTGAAAACGATCTTGCGATTCCCGTAATTAAAGGCCGTAAAACCGATAAGGAAAAGTTTGCGGGCGCCGAAGCAACCTATACCATTGAAGCGATGATGCACGACGGTAAGGCACTGCAGTCCGGTACCAGCCATTACTTCGGCGACGGCTTTGCGAAAGCATTTAACGTTACCTTCCAGGGCAGGGACAATTCCATCTGCCATCCTTTCCAGACTTCCTGGGGTATGAGCACCCGCATCATCGGCGGCATCATCATGACCCACGGCGATGACAACGGGTTGGTTCTTCCGCCTGCGGTTGCGCCGATTCAGGTTATTATTCTGCCGATTGCCATGCATAAGCCAGGCGTTTTGGAAAAGGCAAACGAACTGAAAGAACGGCTGAAGAAAAACTTCCGCGTAAAGGTGGACGATTCCGATCAATCCCCGGGCTGGAAGTTTGCACAGTATGAAATGAAGGGCGTTCCGCTCCGTCTGGAAATCGGCCCGAAGGATATTGAAAAAGGCCAGTGTGTTCTGGTTCGCCGCAGTGACCGCGAAAAGGTCTTTGTGTCGCTGGATAATCTGGAGGCCGCAATTGAGGAGCAATTGGAAGAGGTACGCAAGGGCATTTATGAAAAGGCGCTTGCCCGCCGGGAAAGCATGACTTATCCTGCTGCCAATTTGGACGAACTGAAAGAGATTGCGGACAATAAACCCGGTTTTATTAAAGCAATGTGGTGCGGCGACGAAGCCTGCGAAGAAAAGCTGAAAGAAGTTGCCGGCGTTTCTTCCCGCTGCATGCCGTTTGAGCAGGAGCATTTGGGCGACACTTGCATCTGCTGCGGAAAACCGGCTAAGTCCATGGTTTACTGGGGTAAAGCATATTAAACGATCCTTAGAAAAAACTAAGAAACAGGAGCAATCCGAATGTTGCGGGTGCTCTTTTACGCTCAACCGCGGGGAATTAATTTTCCCGCGGTTGTTTTTTCTCCATAATATGGGTATACTATGGTATATAATGTAAAAATGGGAGGGTTGTTTATGAAAAGACTGGTTGCATTTGTTATGATCTTGGCAGGCGCTGCTGCAATTGCCGCCGCTATGCTGCAAAGGATGGAGAAGGCAACAAAAATTTGGGTCGGCGCGGCTGGCGCAGCCGGTACAATCGGTCGAAAAGACAGCCCGAACGTCATTTTTGCATTGAAGAGGGTATCCGCTTATACGGTATTGGGTCTCCTTCGGAAAATCGGCGCATCGGTTTCCCGTATGGGTGCCGCGTACCTGTACCGCAACGAAAAAATTTGATTTTATGATTTTGAATGCATGTCTTATAAATTGTTAAGAGCATTTTAAAGCGGTCACGCAGGTCTGTTTTGACTCTGCGTGCGAATGTAATAGACAATCATCGGGTCTTGTCACAGCACGGAATATTGCGCAAAGAATGATTTAACAGCAATCTTTCAACAGCACGACCCAGGACTGCAAATGTTAAGGAGAAAAAACTACATGAAAAAATTTGCCGCGCTTGTATGCGCAATAGGAATGATACTTACGATGGCCGCCTGTTCCCAGCAGGCCGCGCCGGGGGAAAGCAGTGCGGTCTCATCGGAACAAAGCCAGCCTTCAGTTTCCAGCCAGGCAGACAGCAGTTCAGCCGGCGGCGCCGCGTCTTCCGCACCGGCAGCAGTTGCTTCCGTACCGGCGGACGAGGTGAAACCGAACCCACCCGCCCGCGCAGTCAGTGCGAAAGTTCAGTCCACGAAAAACAGTGGAGATTACTCGGTAAAAGATACGGATTACAAATACAATAAGGATAATATGGAGTACAAGGCGACATACCCTCAGCTTTCCGGAAAGGTGACAAGCCTGCAGAAAGTAAATGACGCGCTGAAAAACAGCGCGATGAAAACAATTAACTCGTTGGGTACCGCAAAAAAAGCACAGAAAACAACCTTAAAAGTTTCGGGTGATGTCGCTTTTGAGGGGAAGAACTTTATCAGCGTCGGTTACAATGAATATGAAACGCTTTCCCCGAAAGCNNTTCCGCACCGTGAATATGAATTTGAAAACCGGTGCGACGGTTGGTCTGTCAGACATGATTACCAAAAGCGACGCGTTTTATGCCGCACTGGAAAAAGCAGCAAAAGCACAGCTCGATTCCAAAACCGCCGCGGCAGTTAACGCAAGTGTGATTAAATCCGGTCTGGACACCAACGCAATTTATTTTACGGATACGGGCGTCGGTTTCAGCATTCAGATTACAAAGCCGGAAAAAAAGCTCATTCGTCTTACTTTATCTTTTGACGAAGCAAAGCCATTTAAAACAAGCAACGAAAACTGGGCCAATTTTATTTAATTCTTTGAAATAAATTTTAATCATTGCTGCGCGGCTGTGCGTAAATTGCTTTTTCGCCAATTATTGTGATGGTAATTGACACTTCTTTATGATAAAATGATATGGATTCAGTTTATCTGGGGAGGGAATGCAATGAACGGGCGGTTGGGAGGCATTGTTTTTACATCCTGTAATTGGGACTCCATTCGGGAATCGGTTCAGCGGTATTACGCGGAGCACAATATTTTAGCGGACGCATTTTGGGAAGACCATGTTCGGAAGTCCAATTTTTATCGGATGGAACAGGGCGGAGCTGTAATCGGTTGGTTTGCCGTTTACGCCGAATCCATTCTTACGCTGTTTTGGGTTTGCCCCGAATATGCCGACGCCGCACAGGAGTTGTTTTTCAGGGCACGGAAGTATGAAAGCGTGAGGGAAGCGTTTGTTCCCACCGGAGACGAGTTCTTTTTGGGACTGGCGATGGATTATTACACAGCAGTGGAAAAGCAGGCGTACTTTTTCCGGTATACCCAGCGCGAAGCGAGGGATACTATTCCAAATATTGTTTTCACACCGGCTGATCTTGTGAAAGATGCGGAATCGCTTAACCGCGCGGAGGGTTTTTTTGACGATGACCTGAAAAATATAAGATCCGGCGTTGCGGAAACTCTTTTTCTCGCAAAACAGAACGGAACGTTCGTCGGGTTCGGCGTTGCGGAATACGCTGCAATTCTTCCGGGTTTTGCAAGCATTGGAATGTATGTATTGCGGGAACACCGGCAAAAGGGAATTGCCTGCGGCATTCTCACTGCGCTGCAGGACATGGTAAAAACCCGAGGGCTTACTCCGATTTCGGGCTGTTGGTACTACAATCACAACTCGAAAAAATCGCTGGAAAGCGCGGGCGCATACGCTGCGTCCCGGCTGCTTCGGTTCCATTTTTAACCTGTTTTGATACTATGGCAATATGCATAAAAATGGGATTAAAATTTCTTACAAAAAAGAGAAAATAAGTGTTGCATAACGTTGTCCAATATGGTATTATAATTGAGCACGACTGCGACAGATATGCGATGAAGCGGGAGGTTGCGGCTGAAATAGGCCGGTTTTTCCGTGGAGTATGTCCGATTTTAAACCGGGCGACAGATACTTTGAGCGTGCGATAGGAATGCGGTAATCCAGTTACTCTGTTACTGCGCTCTTATTATGCTCAGACGTTTTTATGCCTACACCCGGATTCAACTTGTAGAAGTGGATCCGGTTTTTCAATGTGTTATGAGGGAACACCCGGCACAGTGTTAGGAATTAAGAACGCCGCCCGCCAACTACAATAAGGAGGCGATTATAGTGGCAGTCAAGGAGAAAATCAGGATAAGAATCAAGGGTTACGATCATCAGTTGGTTGATCAGTCTGCTGAAAAGATTGTACAAACAGCAAAGCGCACAGGCGCAAGGGTTTCCGGCCCCGTGCCGCTCCCGACCGAAAAGCAGATCATTACGATTCTGCGTGCTGTTCACAAGTACAAGGATAGCCGTGAACAATTCGAGATGAGAACTCACAAGAGACTTATCGACATTCTCAGACCATCCAACAAAACCGTAGAGGCTTTGATGGGCCTGGAGCTCCCCGCCGGTGTTGAAATAGAGATTAAACTCTAATTGAACCGACCAGCGGCCGAGGTCATGTTGGCAGACGCCAACCAATAACCTGCATAGGAGGTAAAATAATGCAAAAAGGTATTATCGGCAAGAAGATCGGTATGACACAGATCTTCGACGAAAAGGGAAATGTCATCCCCGTAACCGTTGTGGAAGCCGGTCCCTGTGTAATTTCACAGAAAAAGACGGTTGAAAATGACGGCTATGCATCCATTCAGATGGGCTACGGCGATTTGAAACCCCAGAAGGTTACAAAGCCGCTCAAAGGACATTTTGCTAAAGCAGATGTCGCTCCGAAGAGAACTCTTCGCGAGTTCAGAATGGAAAACACAGACGCTTTCAACGTGGGCGACCTCGTAAAAGCGGATACTTTTGCTAACGGTGACAAGGTTGATGTCACTGCAACCAGCAAAGGTAAAGGGTATGCCGGCGTAATTAAGCGCTGGAATCACCACAGACTGAAGGAAACCCATGGTACCGGCCCTGTTGCCCGCCACGGCGGTTCCAACGGCCCGACATCTAGCCCGTCCAGAGTATTCCCCGGCATGAAAATGGCCGGCCACTTGGGCGCAGAGAGAGTCACAGTTCAAAATTTAACCGTTGTTAAGGTGGATGCCGAAAACAACCTAATCGCTATTAAGGGCGCAGTTCCTGGTCCTAACGGCGGTATAGTAGTAATCCATGACAGCGTTAAGGCGTAAGGGAAGGAGGAATTGTAATGCCTAAAGTAGCAGTACTTGATATGGCGGGTAAGGAAGTTGAGAAAATCGATCTTTCAGAAGCCATATTCGGAATTGAACCCAATACGAAGGTTATGCATGACATGGTAGTCAACTACCTTGCAAACCAGCGTCAGGGCACACAGTCGGCACTAACCCGCGCCGAGGTTTCTGGCGGCGGCAGAAAGCCGTGGAGACAAAAGGGAACCGGTCACGCAAGACAGGGTTCCACACGTTCTCCGCAGTGGACACACGGCGGTATCGTGTTTGCTCCGAAGCCGCGCGACTACAGCTATTCATTGAACAAAAAGGTAAAGCGTCTCGCAATGAAATCCGCTCTTTCAAGCAAAGTGGTCGACAATGAGATCATTGTTCTTGACAAGATTTCGCTGGATGAATTCAAGACCAAAACCATCGCAGCCATGCTCAAGGCTCTTGGCTCCGAGAAGAAGGCCCTCATCGTTCTCCCTGAGGTAAACGAAAAGGTCATCGCTTCCGCAGCTAACATTCCGGGAGTAAAAACAGCAATGGTCAACACCTTAAATGTCTACGACATCTTAAATGCCGATAAATTCATCGTATTGAAGGATGCCGTTGCTCAGATCGAGGAGGTGTATGCATAATGGCAGCACAGGATATCGTAATCCGCCCCATTATCACCGAAAAAAGCATGGCCGGAACTGGCATGAAGAAGTACACCTTCGAAGTTGCCAAGAGTGCCACAAAGATTGACATTGCAAGAGCGGTCGAGGCCCTCTTCGGCGTTAAGGTCAGCAAGGTCAACACCCTGCACGTAAGAGGCCAAATGCGCCGTCAGGGCAAAAACGAAGGCTATACTCCTTCCTGGAAAAAAGCCATCGTAACCCTCACTGCAGACAGCAAAACAATCGAATTCTTTGAAGGCATGATGTAAGCTCTGCCTGAACCTACGCAGAGGCAAGGATGGGGAATCGGCATTTCCCCGCAAAGCCATCATGAGGAGTGTGAAACCTAAATGCCTATTATTAATTTTAAACCTACTACGGCTTCAAGACGTAATATGTCCGTTACGGATTATTCCGTTCTTTCCAAGGTTGCACCGGAAAAGAGCCTGTTGGCTCCGGTAAAAAACAATTCCGGCCGCAACAGCTACGGCAGAATTACCGTTCGTCACCGCGGTGGCGGAAACCGTAAAAAATACCGTATTATCGACTTTAAGCGTCAGAAATTTGACGCACCGGGCACTGTTCTCACCATTGAGTACGACCCGAACCGTTCCGCTTTCATTGCACTTGTGCAGTACGAAGACGGCGAAAAAAGATACATCATCGCACCAAACGGCCTGAAGGTCGGCGATGTTGTCGTATCCGGCGCAGCAGCGGATATTAAGCCCGGCAACGCATTGCCGCTCGAAAATATCCCGGTCGGTACTTTCATCCACAACGTTGAGCTTTACCCCGGCAAGGGCGCACAGTTAGCCCGTGCAGCCGGCAACATGGCTCAGTTAATGGCGAAAGAAAACGGCATGGCGCTTCTTAGACTGCCTTCCGGCGAACTTCGCAACGTTCCTGTGAACTGCATGGCTACAATCGGCCAGGTCAGCAACATCGACCACGAAAACGTGAAAATCGGTAAAGCGGGCCGCAAACGTCACATGGGCTGGAGACCGACTGTCCGCGGTTCTGTTATGAACCCGAACGACCACCCCCACGGCGGCGGCGAAGGCAAATCTCCTGTGGGCCGTCCGGGACCTGTTACCCCTTGGGGCAAACCGGCACTCGGCTACAAAACTCGTGCTCACCACAACCGCTCCGATAAGTTTATCGTTAAGCGTAGAAACGGCAAATAAGGCGTACAGAAAGGAGCTTATGAACTATGGGCAGAAGCATAAAAAAGGGTCCTTATGTTCAGCCTGTGCTGCTTAAAAGGATTCAAGAAATGAACGCGGCCGGCGAAAAGAAAATCGTGAAAACATGGAGCAGAGCCTCTATCATTTTCCCGGATTTCGTAGGCCACACAATTGCGGTTCACGACGGCCGCAAGCATGTTCCGGTTTATGTTACTGAAGATATGGTTGGCCACAAACTCGGCGAGTTTGCTCCCACCAGAACTTTTAAGGGACATTCCGGTTCCAAAACTACAGCGCCGACGAAATAACGGCCGAAAGGAGTGTATAGCATGGAAGCAAGGGCTTATTTAAAGTACGCCCGTATTTCTCCCCGCAAAGTCTCGATCGTGCTTGATCTCATTCGCAACAAGCCGGCAGACGTTGCAATGGCTATCCTCAAGAATACACCAAAGGCCGCGAGCGAGTATCTCGTCAAATTGTTAAAGTCGGCCATGGCTAACGCTGAGAATAACCACAATATGGATGTTTCCAGACTTTACGTAGCAGAATGCTTCGTATGTCCGGGCCCGATCCTCAAGCGCATTCGTCCAAGAGCGCAGGGTCGCGCGTACAGAATCGAAAAAAGAACTTCGCACGTTACCCTCGTGCTCAAGGAAAAAGAATAAGGCAGAAGAGGAGGTAAACTATGGGCCAGAAAGTAAATCCCCACGGTCTTCGCGTGGGCGTAATTAAAGATTGGGACTCCCGCTGGTTTGCGAAGGATAATGTTTTCGGCGATACTCTTGTTGAAGACTACAACCTGCGCAAAGTGCTGAAAAAGCAGCTTGCACCGGCAGGCGTACCGAAGATTGAAATTGAGCGTGACGCTTCCAAAGTCCGCGTTCATATTCATTGCGCAAAACCAGGTATGGTGATCGGCAAGGGCGGCACAGAGATTGAAAAACTCCGTCTTCAGTGCGAAAGCATTCTGAAGAAGCCTGTTACGATCAACATTGTAGAGGTTAAGTCTCCTGACTTAAACGCTCAGCTTGTCGCTGAAAACATTGCGCAGCAGCTGGAAAAAAGAATTTCTTTCCGCCGCGCTATGAAGCAGTGCATCGGCCGCGCCATGAAGCTTGGTGCCAAGGGTATTAAAACCCAGGTATCCGGTCGTTTGGGCGGTGCGGAAATTGCAAGAAGCGAACAGTATCACGACGGAACCATTCCGCTTCAGACCCTCAGAGCCGACATTGACTACGGCTTTGCCGAGGCAGCCACAACTTACGGCCGCATTGGTGTAAAGGTCTGGATTTACAGAGGCGAGGTCCTTCAGGACAACCGTAAGCCTCGTAAGGAAGGAGGCAGTAAATAATGCTGTTACCTAAACGCGTTAAATACCGCAGAGTACACCGTGGCCGTTTAACCGGCAAGGCATACCGCGGCAATAAGGTAACTTACGGCGATTTTGGCATTCAGGCCTTAGAGCCGGCATGGATTACTTCAAACCAGATTGAAGCAGCCCGTATCGCAATGACACGTTACTGCAAAAGATTTGGTAAGGTTTGGATTAAGATATTCCCAGATAAGCCAATTA
The DNA here is from genome assembly GCA_002378845.1 of Ruminococcaceae bacterium UBA3451. Lineage (GTDB taxonomy): Bacteria > Bacillota > Clostridia > Oscillospirales > Acutalibacteraceae > Caproiciproducens. The sequence continues at coordinate 32,380 of DFRY01000020.1, forward strand.
CCGAAAAACCGGCTGAAACCCGCATGGGTTCCGGTAAAGGTTCACCGGAATATTGGGTCGCAGTCGTTAAGCCGGGCAGAGTAATGTTCGAAATCGGCGGCGTTTCGGAAGAAACCGCTAGAGAAGCTTTACGTCTTGCGTCAAACAAACTGCCGATTAAGTGCAAGTTTGTTAAGAAGGAAGAAACGGGTGGTGAGCAGTAATGAAGGCCTCAGAAGTCAGAGAATTAACTACAGCAGAGCTTGAAAGTAAGCTTAAGGACCTCAAGGCCGAGCTTTTCAACCTGCGTTTCCAGCTTGCCATTAATCAGCTCGATAACCCGATGCGTATTTCAGCTGTCAAAAAAGATATCGCTCGCATAAAGACAATTTTACGCGAGAACGAGCTTAAAGGCAGCGCTAATGCGTAACGGAAGGGAGGATTAATCTGTGAGCGATAGGAATATTAGAAAAACAGAGGTTGGCAAGGTCGTCAGCAACAAGATGGATAAGACTATCGTGGTTGCAATTGAGGACAGCGTAAAACATCCGCTGTACAACAAAATTATCAAGCGTACCGTGAAGCTGAAGGCACATGATGAGAACAATGAATGCACAATCGGTGACCGCGTGCGTGTGATGGAGACCCGTCCTCTTTCCAAGGAAAAAAGATGGCGTCTCGTCGAGATTATAGAGAAAGCCAAGTAATTTTGGCTTTATGCAAAGGAGGAACGCACTGTGATACAACAGCAGACTTACCTCAACGTTGCCGACAACACCGGCGCGAAGCAGCTTATGTGCATCCGCGTTCTCGGCGGTACCGGCAGAAGGTATGCCAATATTGGTGACGTCGTTGTCGCTTCCGTAAAAAAAGCGGCACCGGGCGGAACAGTTAAAAAGGGCGAGGTCGTGAAGGCAGTCATTGTTCGTACTGCTTCTGGCGTTCGCCGCGATGATGGAACATACATCCGCTTTGACGAAAACGCGGCTGTACTCATCAAGGACGACAAGAATCCGAGGGGAACACGTATTTTTGGGCCTGTGGCCAGAGAACTGCGTGACAAAGACTATCTTAAAATTTTAAGTCTTGCCCCCGAAGTACTATGATTGGAGGTGCTCACTAATGAATAAAAAAGTTCATGTTAAAACTGGTGACACCGTCATCATTCTGAATGGCAAGGAGCGCGGCAAGAAGGGTAAAGTTCTCGCCGTTAGCCCTGAAGAGGGTAAGGTCATCGTTGAGGGCCGCAACATGGTATCAAAACATGTTAAGCCCCGCAAAATGGGTGATCAGGGCGGTATCATCAAAGCTGAAGGCGCGATGTACGCCTGCAAGGTTCAGGTTGTTTGCCCCCGTTGCGGCAAGCCCACCCGTGTCTCACACAAGCTCTATGAGGACGGCACCAAAGAACGCATTTGCACAAAATGCGGCGAAGCGCTGTAAGGGAGGAGTAGAACAACATGGCCAGACTGAAGGATTTCTATAAAGCAGAAGTTGCACCGGCAATGATGAAGAAGTTTTCTTACAAGAGCGTAATGCAGATTCCGAAGCTTGAGAAAATTGTGATCAACGTTGGTGCTGGTGAAGCGAAAGAAAACGCTAAAGTAATCGACGCCATCACAACCGATATTGCTGCAATTACCGGTCAAAGACCGATGGTCTGCAAAGCTAAGAAGTCGGTTGCTAACTTTAAGCTCCGTGAGGGCATGAGTATCGGCGTTAAAGTAACACTCAGAGGCGACAATATGTATGAGTTTATGGACAGACTCTTCAACGTCGCTCTCCCGCGCGTAAGAGATTTCAGAGGAATCAACGCAAACTCATTTGACGGCCGCGGCAATTACAACATGGGCGTCAGAGAGCAGCTGATTTTCCCCGAAATCGAGTACGATAAGATCGATAAAGTCCGTGGTATGGATATTTGTTTTGTAACGACCGCAAACACCGACGAGGAATCCAGAGAGCTGTTAACGCTCATGGGCGCCCCGTTTGCGAAATAAGGAGGGAATATTGTGGCCAAAACTTCAATGAAGATCAAGCAGCAGAGAACAGCAAAGTTCTCTTCCCGCGAATATAACAGATGCAAAATCTGTGGCAGGCCGCATGCCTACCTTCGCAAATTCGGAATTTGCCGTATATGCTTTAGGGAACTTGCCTACAAGGGCGAGATTCCGGGCGTAAAAAAGGCCAGCTGGTAAAGCTTAGCAAAGGAGGTAACGGTATGCAAATTACTGATACAATTGCTGATTTGCTCACCCGTATTCGCAATGCGAATTCCGCAAAGCATGATTCTGTGGATATTCCCGCTTCCAACATGAAAAAGGCCATTGTGCAAATTCTTGTTGACGAAGGCTATGTCAAGAATTATACGGTTGTCGAAGATGGCAAACAAGGAATCATTAAGGTGAATCTTAAGTATGGCGAAGGTAAAACTTCCGTCATCAACGGTCTGCGCAGAGTTTCTAAGCCAGGCCTTCGCATTTATTCTAACGCAGAGGAACTGCCCAGGGTCATGAAAGGCCTCGGCATCGCCATCATTTCTACTTCAAGGGGCGTTATGACTGACCGTCAGGCCCGCAAAGAGAATGTCGGCGGCGAAGTCCTCGCATTTATCTGGTAACAAGGGGGTGCAGTTATGTCGCGAATTGGAAGAAAACCCATAAATATTCCCGCTGGCGTCAATGTAGCCATTGACGGCAACGTCATCACAGTGAAGGGACCCAAGGGTTCCCTGACACAGAAGGTTCATCCGAATATGAACGTTTCTGTAGACGGCAATGAGGTTCTCGTTACCCGTCCTGACGACGAAAAAGAAAACAGATCTCTGCACGGCCTGACCCGTACACTGGTACACAACATGGTGGTTGGTGTAACGGAAGGCTTTAAGAAGGAACTCGACGTTAACGGCGTTGGTTACCGTGTGCAGAAGCAGGGCAAGAACCTTGTAATGAACCTGGGTTATTCCCATCAGGTTATTGTTCCGGAAATCGATGGTATTACCATTGAATGCCCGACAGCGAACAAAATCATTATCTTAGGGCCCAACAAGCAGCAGGTCGGACAGTTTGCCGCTGAAGTACGCGAAAAGCGTCCGCCGGAGCCATATAAGGGCAAGGGCATTAAGTATGTTGATGAACACATCCGCCGCAAGGAAGGCAAAGCGGGCAAGGGTGCTAAGAAGTAATTAAGGAGTGAATAACAAATGGTGAATAAGGCTGACACAAACAAGGCCAGACTTAACCGTCACCGCAGGGTGCGCGGTAAAATTTCCGGCACAGCAGAGTGCCCACGCCTGAATGTATTTCGCTCTACCAACAACATCTACGCCCAGATAATTGACGATGTCAAGGGAGTTACTCTTGCAGCAGCTTCCTCACTGGACAAGGATTTCAATGGTAATGGCGGAAACAAGGATGCCGCACACAAGGTTGGCGAGCTTATTGCCAAACGTGCTGCTGAAAAAGGCATAACCGAGGTCGTATTTGACCGCGGCGGCTATATTTTCCACGGCCGCGTCAAAGAGCTGGCCGAAGGCGCCCGTCAGGGCGGCCTCAAGTTCTAAGAAGGAGGAATACTTTTGGCTAGAATTGACGCAACATCTATGGAACTCAAAGAACATGTAGTTGCTATTAATCGTGTATCAAAAACCGTTAAAGGCGGTCGTATCTTCAAGTTTGCTGCTCTCGTAGTAGTCGGCGACGGAAACGGCACAGTCGGTTTTGGTATCGGTAAAGCAGGCGAAGTTCCCGATGCAATCCGTAAGGGCATTGAAGACGCCAAGAAAAACCTGATTCAGGTTTCCATGCGCGGCTCCACAATTCCTCACGAAATCATCGGTGCTTACGGCGCCGGCAGAGTCTTAATGAAACCTGCAGCACCCCGTACCGGCGTTATTGCCGGCGGCCCGGTTCGTGCGGTCGTTGAGGCAGTCGGAATCAGAGACATCAGAACGAAGGCTCTGCGTTCCAATAACCCTTGCAATGTAGTCCGCGCTACTTTGGACGGCATGTCCAAACTGCGCTCAGCCGATCAGGTCGCGGCAACACGCGGCAAGACGGTAAAAGATATTCTTTAATAAGGGGGTAGCAATATGGCACAGCTTAAAATCTCGCTGATAAAAAGTCTTATCGGCAGCAAAAAGGACCAGATTGCAACCGCCCAGGCTCTTGGTCTTCACAAAATCGGCGACACTACGGTACAGCCTGAAAACGAGCAGACCAAAGGCAAGGTGGCCAAGATATCCCACCTCATCGAGGTAAGCAAAGCGTAAGCAAGGAGGTGCGAGTAAATGAAGTTGCATGATCTATCTGCGGTGCCCGGCTCCACAAAGGAACCGAAGCGTATCGGCAGAGGACACGGTTCAGGTCAGGGAAAAACCGCAGGCAAAGGCCATAAGGGCCAAAAAGCCAGAGCGGGCAGAGGAATGCGCCCCGGTTTTGAAGGCGGCCAGATGCCTTTACAAAGACGTATTCCCAAAAGAGGATTTAATAACATTTTTGCAAAAACCATCGTAGCTGTTAACGTAGGCACCCTCGACAAGTTCGAGGACGGTGCTGTGGTTGATACACAGGCACTGATCGATGCGGGTATTGTAAAAACATGCTGCGACGGAATTAAGATTCTTGGCAACGGCGACATCACTAAGAAGTTGACTGTTAAAGTAAGTGCTTATTCCGAAGCTGCAAAAAATAAGATTGAAGCTGCGGGTGGGAAGGCAGAGGTGATCTGAGTTGTTTAAGACAATTAAGAATGCCTGGGCTATTCCGGATCTTCGCAGAAAGATCCTGTTTACCTTTTTAATCATTGTCGTTTTCCGTTTCGGTGCTGTTATTCCGGTACCGTTCCTCAATGTAACCGCATTGAAGGGCCTTATGAGCACGGTAAACGAAACTGGTTCGGCCCTAAGTTACCTTGATATGCTGTCCGGCGGCGCTTTCGCGAACGCAACTCTGTTCGCGATGAGCGTCACGCCGTACATTAACAGTTCGATTATTATGCAGCTGCTCACAGTGGCCATTCCGCCGCTGGAAAGACTGGCAAAAGAGGGCGAGGAAGGCCGCAAGAAGATCGGCACCATGACCCGCTACGTCACCGTTATCCTGGGCTTAATTCAGGGTACTGCATACTACTTCTACCTGCGCAACAGCTCCTATCAGGGAACAACGATTGCCAAGTATACAAACGGTTGGCAGCAAGTGTTCGCTGCTTTCGTAATTATTATGGTATTCACGGCCGGTACCGCACTGATGATGTGGCTGGGCGAGCAAATCAACCAGCACGGCATCGGAAACGGAATTTCCATCTTGCTGTTCTCCGGCATTGTCGCAAGACTGCCGCACACAGCAAATTTACTTACCCAGTATATCCAGGCTGCAAATCAGGATCCTGCAAGCTACGGGCAGTACTACTTCTTTGTACCGCTGTTCGTAATCATCTTCCTGGCTGTAATCTGGGTGATTGTGTTTATGAATGACGCGGAACGCCGCATTCCTGTTCAGTACGCCAAGCGCGTAGTCGGCAGAAAAATGTACGGCGGCCAAAGCAGTCATATTCCGATCAAGGTTGGTATGTCCGGCGTTATGCCGATTATCTTCGCAAGTTCAATTCTTTCTATTCCGAGCACAATTCAGCTGTTCCTCGGTAACCGGGTAACAACCGGATTCTGGAAAGGCTTCTTCGACGCTTTCTCCTCTTCCGGCTGGCTGTACTCGTTCATCTATTTCCTGCTGATTATCATGTTTGCATATTTCTATGTAACAATTCAGTATAATCCGTTGGAGATGGCCAATAATCTTCGTCAGAACAATGGCACAATCCCTGGCCTTCGCCCGGGCAAGCCGACTTCTGATTTTATCGCGAAGATACTTTCTAAGGTCACCCTGATTGGAGCATTATTCCTCGCGGTGATTGCCCTTCTGCCAATTGGTTTCGGCGCCGCAACCGGCATGCGCAACATGTCTATCGGCGGAACATCCATCCTTATCTTGGTTGGTGTTGCACTCGAAACAGTAAAGCAGATGGAATCTCAGATGATGATGCGCCATTACAAGGGATTCCTTGATTGATGGGGGAGAGAATATGAACCTCATACTTCTCGGCGCTCCTGGCGCCGGAAAAGGTACCCAGGCAGAGGTTATCTGCTCACATTTAAGTATTCCTGCAATTTCTACGGGTAATATTATCCGTGAAGCGCTGAAGAGCGGCACTGAAATGGGAGTTCGCGCAAAATCCTTTATGGACGCGGGCAAACTTGTGCCGGACGAGGTCGTAATCGGAATCATCCGCGAGCGTTTGGCTCAGGATGACTGCAAGAGCGGCTTTATACTGGACGGTTTTCCGCGCACGATTCCCCAGGCCGAGGCTCTGGATAAAATGGGCGTTCAAATCGACAAGGTNNGATTGTGCTCAGAATGTCCGGACGCCGTGTCTGCGAGAACTGCGGCGCCAGCTACCACCTCCTTTACAAGAAGCCGGAGGTTGAGGGCGTTTGCAGCAAATGCGGCGGCACCCTAGTTCAGCGTAAGGACGACCACCCGGATACAGTGAAAGAACGCTTGAATGTTTATCACGAGCAAACCGAGCCCCTGAAAGACTATTATGCCAAACAGGGTAAGCTTCGCATCGTGGAAGGACAAGAGGATGTAGCGGATACAACAAAACTGACTCTTGCCGCATTAGAGGCGTAATCATGATAGTGCTTAAAACCAGCCGTGAACTCAAAGTGATGAGGGAAGCGTGCAGGATATCTGCAAATGCACTGAAGCTGGCCGGCACAATGGTCGAACCGGGTGTTACAACCCAGGAAATCGACCACGCGCTTCGCCGTTATATTGAGGAACAGGGCGCTACGCCCTCGTTCCTCGGGTACGGCGGATTTCCGGCAAGCGCATGTATTTCTGTAAACAACGTGGTTATCCATGGCATACCCCATAAGGGACAGGTCATTAAACAGGGCGATATCGTCAGCGTTGATGTGGGCGCTTTCTACGAGGGCTTTAACGGCGACAACGCGTGGACTTATCCGTGCGGCGACGTAAGCCCCGAAGCACAGGCTCTTATGGATACAACGCGCGAAAGCCTTTTCGAAGGCATAAAAGCTGCTCAGGCCGGTGCAAGAATCGGCGATATTGGCAGCGCGGTTCAGCGGTATGCCGAAGCTCGCGGTTACTCGGTGGTACGGGATTTTGTCGGCCACGGAGTAGGTGCGAAGATGCATGAAGACCCAAGTGTTCCTAATTACGGCACGCCCGGCAGGGGTGTGCGCCTGTTGCCAGGCATGACCATCGCTATTGAACCTATGATCAACCAGGGCGTGAAGGAAGTTAAAGTCTTGGACGACGGTTGGACTACCGTAACCGCAGACGGAAAACTTGCCGCACACTTTGAACATTCCATCGCAATTACCCCGGATGGCCCTGTTGTTTTAACATTGCCAGATTAAGGGGGAAAACCATGGACTTTGTCAGGGGGCTGGTTGTTCGTTCGGCCGCGGGGCACGACAAGGGCGGTTTTTTTACCGTGCTTGAGGCCGACGCTCAATTTGCCGTCATTTGCGACGGAAAAAGACGAAGCCTCAGTCACCCGAAAAGAAAGAACTGCAAACACCTTTTCGCGACCAGAACCGTTCTTTCCGAAGGTTCAATGCAAACCAACCGTGAAATTCGCTGTGCTCTCAGATGCTTTAATGCCGAGAGCCGTTTTCCACAAGAGGAGGCTTAATATATCTCGAAACAGGACGTAATAGAAACCGAAGGCATAGTAACCGAAGCGCTGCCAAATGCAATGTTTATGGTAGAGCTTCCAAATCACCATACAATACTCGCGCACATTTCCGGCAAGCTCCGGATGAATTTCATCCGCATTCTGCCGGGGGATAAGGTTACAATTGAATTGTCGCCTTACGATTTGACACGCGGCCGTATTACATGGCGTTCAAAGTAAAACGATGACTCGCTAAGGAGGGCACACACATGAAAGTAAGACCTTCTGTGAAGAAAATTTGTGAAAAGTGCAAAATCATTAAGCGCAAGGGTAAAGTCATGGTTATCTGTGACAACCCGAAGCATAAGCAGCGCCAGGGCTAATTTTGGCGCAGACCTATTAACAATGGAGGTGCAACCAGTATGGCGCGTATAGCAGGTATTGATCTGCCCAGAGATAAACGCATCGAAATTGCTCTCACCTATGTTTTCGGAATCGGCCGCAAGACTGCAAGCGACATTTGTGCAGCAACAGGCGTCGACCCGGACATCCGCGTAAGAGATTTAAGTGAAGACGATGCGACAAAACTCAGAGAGTATATCGACCATAACTGCCGCGTTGAAGGCGATCTTCGCCGCGACGTAGCATTTGACATTAAGAGACTTATCGAAATCGGTTGCTATCGCGGGATTCGTCACCGCAAGGGCTTACCGGTAAGAGGCCAGCGTTCCAAGACCAATGCGCGTACACGCAAAGGCCCAAGAAAGACCATGGCCAACAAGAAGAAGTAAGCAGGGAGGGATTTAAAAGATGGCAGCACAAAAAGGCGCAGCTAAAAAAGGCACCGCAGTTCGCAGACGCCGTGAGCGCAAGAATATCGACCGCGGAGCTGCTCATATTCAGTCCACCTTTAACAACACGATTGTTACAATTACCGATACACAGGGCAATGCAATTTCGTGGGCAAGTTCCGGTGAGTTAGGATTCAGAGGCTCCAGAAAGTCCACTCCTTTCGCCGCTCAGACCGCAGCAGAAACTGCCGCTAAAGCAGCTATGGAACACGGTATGAAAACGGTTGAAGTTTTTGTTAAAGGACCGGGCGCAGGCCGTGAAGCCGCAATCCGTGCACTGCAGGGCGCAGGCCTTGAAGTCAGCATGATTAAAGACGTTACCCCGATTCCGCACAACGGATGCCGTCCGCCGAAGAGAAGACGCGTCTAGTTTTCAAACAATAGGAGGTGCAACTAAAATATGGCAAGATATACAGATTCCGTGTGCAAGCTTTGCCGCCGCGAAGGCCAGAAGCTTTTCTTAAAGGGACAAAGATGCTACACAGATAAATGCGCAATTACGCGCAGAGCATATGCCCCCGGCCAGCATGGCCAGGGCCGCAAGAAGACCTCTGAGTACGGCCTGCAGCTGCGTGCAAAGCAGATGACCAGACGTTACTACGGCGTGCTCGAGTCCCAGTTCAGGGGCTACTACGAGCTTGCTACACATAAAGAGGGCAAGACCGGTGACGAGCTGCTCGCCATTCTGGAGAGCCGCCTTGACAACGTAGTTTATCGTCTCGGCTTTGCGACTTCCAGACCGGAAGCCCGCCAGTTGGTTGTTCACGGTCATTTCACCGTAAACGGCAAGAGGGTTGATATTCCTTCTTACCTGACTAAGGTTGGCGAAGTGGTTTCTATTCAGGACAAGAGCCGTTCCAGCGAAAAGTTCAAGGCTGTTCTGGAGGCAACTTCCGCACATCCGGTAGCGAAGTGGCTTGACCTTAACCGCGATACTCTTGAAGGCAAGATTATCGCATTACCAACCCGTGATGAAATTGACCTTGCAGTCGACGAGACTCTCATCGTTGAGTTGTACTCCAAGTAATGCCGTTATTTGACAGCATAAAAACATCATGGCAGATAACTTAATCCGCTATATGTCAAGGCGGGGCGCTAATGATCGAGATTGAGAAGCCAAAAATTGAAACAGAAGAGTTATCGAACGACGGAACCTATGGCAAATTTGTTGTGGAACCGCTGGAACGTGGCTTTGGTACCACACTGGGCAACAGTTTAAGGCGCGTGCTTTTGTCATCGCTGCCTGGCGTTGCTGTCACGTCTATCAAGATAGACGGCGTTCTTCACGAGTTTTCCACCGTTCCCGGAGTGAAAGAGGATGTCACCGAGATAGTGCTAAATATCAAGGGAGTGACCGCGAAGCTCCATTGCGATGGGCCGAAAACCGTAGAAATCTGCGCGGAGGGTCCGTGTGATGTAACGGCCGACTCTATCAAGTGCGACAGCGAGGTTGAGATTCTTAATCCTGAGATGCATATTGCAACTTTGGGAGACGGAGCAAAACTGTATATGGAATTAACCCTGGATAAGGGCCGCGGTTATGTCCCTGCTGAGAGAAACAAGCAGAACATGAGCACGAATATTATTGGCGAACTTCCTGTTGATTCCATTTACACTCCTGTTTATAAGGTAAATTATAATGTTGAGCCGACCCGTGTAGGCCAGAGCATTGACTTTGACAAGCTTACACTGGATGTTTGGACCAACGGTATTATCGGTGCGCAGGAAGCCGTTTCTCTTGCCGCGAAAGTTCTGACCGAACACCTGAACCTGTTTGTTGACCTGTCCGATAAGGGCAGCAGCACAGAAATCATGGTTGAAAAGGACGACAAGGGCAAGGAAAAAGTGCTTGAAATGACAATTGAAGAGCTCGACCTTTCGGTTCGTTCGTTCAACTGCCTGAAGCGTGCCGGAATCAATACGGTTGAAGACCTGATTAACAAATCCGAAGAGGATATGATGAAGGTTCGCAACCTTGGACGTAAATCCCTTGAGGAAGTCGTTTGGAAGATGGCTTCTCTCGGTTTTAATCTGCGTAAGGACGATGAATAATTCCTGCGCAAACCTAAGGTAAAGGAGTGATATTTCGATGCCCGGAACCAGAAAGCTCGGAAGAGACACTGACCACAGAACTGCCATGCTCAGGGCGATGGTAACCTTTCTTTTAGAGAATGGTAAAATCGAAACCACAGTTACTCGCGCCAAAGAGGTTCGTTCTTTGACCGAGAAGATGATAACGATTGCGAAGGAAAATAACTTGAACAACAAGCGCCTCGTTCTTGCCTTTGTTACAAAGGAAGATGTTGTCAACAAGCTGTTCAACGAGATTTCTCCGAAGTATGCCGACCGTAACGGCGGTTATACCCGCATCAGCAAGCTTGGCCCTCGCCGCGGCGACGCAGCCGAAATGGCCATTATCGAACTCATCTGATTATATTTTGTTTTTGCAGGGAGCAGCTTTTCAGCTGCTCCCTTTTTGTATGTAAAGCTTCCGGTTTACCGGAAGCTTATTTTTATAAATATAAACGAAACCACGGCCGACAAAAATGTCGATTTAAGGAATAAAAAATCAGTATATGGGACGAAAGGCATTTTTCTGGTTACATTTACTAATAAATAATAAATATACCAGTTAAATAATTTGTTAATTGGAAGTTATATTGCTATAATTCTCCAAAATCATTAAATTTTTTGTATATTCTTTATAAAATTTATTTACATACCCTGGTTAAATAAAATAGCAAATAAAGGACAAAAAAATGCCAGCCTATAATGAAGCAAACTGCTTTTATTTATGAAATGGCATAAGCAAACGAAAGGGTATGAAGAATGAAGAAAAGAACGCGAATCATCGGACTCATTTTGGCACTCACTCTAGTTATTACATCCTTCGCAGGAACGGCTGCATTTGCAGACGAAGTCACCCCCTCCACCATTACATTCACAGATGGCTTTGAAGAGGTACATGCAATTGACCAGAAAGCAATCAAACAGTTTGAAGTGGAAATCAGTAACCCGGATGCTACCCTGACAGCACAATCCAGTGATGCAGGCATCCTGTCCGTTAACTTGCAGGCCGATCCGGATGAACCGGGCGATTATACTTTCTCCCTGACCGCGTGGGAAGAGGGCGACGCAACGATTACATTCACAACTTCGGACGGCGCAACCGCTACGCAGGATATTACGGTAGGCCCGGCCGGCGAACCTATCTTTACGGTTTCTTCCGATGTAACGGGTGACTTTTCCGTTGCCAAAGGCAGCAGCCGCATTGTAAAGGTACATTACGAAAGCGATGATCTTGACCATATTTCGTTCCCTGTGCTGACAACGGACGATCAGGAAAATACGCTGCAGACACAGTTAATCGATATGGACTACGACAACAACGATTTTTACTTCCGTGTGGATGCAGTCGGTGACGACGGGCAAACCGGAAAACTTTACTTGGGAAGTTCGGATTATATTCCGGATTATCTCTGCACGGTAACCGTTAAGGAGAATCAGGATCTTCGCCTTGACACCACCGTACCGTATATCTGCAATACATATGACACATACCGCTTCGTTGTTTATACCTCTTCCGCTACAGCACCGGAAGTAAGCGCATACAACGATTTGATTACGATTGAGCCGGTCGGAAAAGTAACCGGTGGTTATGAGTACCGTCTGGAAGCAGAGGAAGAAGGGGAATCCCTTGTACAGGTATCCCTGAACGGTGAAAACGCATCCTTCCCGGTCATTATCAATTATAACGACCCTCCCATTGTCAAAACAGAGATGCCGGAAACGGTGACTTTGGCAAAGGGATCTTCTGCAACTTATAAAATTAACATCATGGGCGGCGGCGAACCTCAGCTGGCGGCAGATACAACCGGAGTGGTATCCACCCAGTTAACAAAAAAAGAGGGCCCGGATTACTACTTTACCGTAACTGCGTTAGGCGACGAGGATGCAACAACAAAGCTGTATCTTACATTCCCGGATACCAATGACGACGATTTTAATGTTGATCTCAGCGACTTAACGGTTACCGCACCGGTTGGTGTGATAATGACATCCGACACCAATACGAATTTTTCTGTAAAGCAGGGTGCAAGCTACACCTTTAAAATTACCGGTGCAACCAGCTTTTACGCGGGCAGTTCCGGGGTTTTCAAAACAGAACAGGTCGGCAAAACTGCGGACGGCGGTACTCTTTATAAAATTACCGCAACCGGTCCAGGCGGGCCAGCAGGCAGGATTTTACATGTCTGCCCCCAATCAGGCGGCACAAAAGGTTTGTGTTGTAACCGTTGCGGCGGGTACTCCGGCTAATACCATTGTTTCCGACACCAATTCCAACTTCAGTCTGAAGAAGGGTGCTGCCTATCAGTTTAAAATTACAGCACCGGGTCTGACCTCCATTAACTTCAGCGCGGGAACTGCCGGAGTCTTTGGAATCACCCTTGTAAAGCATACCGGCAGCGACTTCTACTATAAAATTACTTCCATTGGTCAGGCAGGCCAGCAGGCGGGCATTTATGTTTCCGCTCCGGGACAGGCCGCAAAGAAAGTTTGCGTTGTTACCGTTGCCTGATTTTTCTGAAATGAGTTCCATATTATAAAACAGCGCCGCAGTGAGTACGCTCATTGCGGCGCTGTTGTTTGTTTCTGAGCAGCCACGCAACAGCACAGCCGGAGATAAAAAAACTACAAGAAAAAGGCACCCGCTGCAGTACAGCGAGTGCCAGGTACGTTTTATTTATGCCAATAATCAGCCGATTGTTGCAATGGAGACCGGGGTCTTAGCGCCGTTCAAATAGAATCCGGCTCCCTGGCCTGCTTTGCCGACTGCTTTAATCTGATAGAAGTAGTCGTTTCCGGTGTGGCCCTTGAACATAACGGTAAACGCTTTGGGGCTGCCGGATACAAAAGCCGGTTTTGTGGAAGAGGTCAGTTTGAACTGGTAAGTCATACCGGATTTTACAGTCAGGTTCTTTCCGGTGTCAATCTTTTNNAGTAACCCGGAAGGCTTTGCCCGGAATTGCAAGGGTTGGCTTTTTGCCGTTCAAAGAGGTAACCTTGAACTGATAGGAAGCTCCTGTGCCAAGGGTGACAGCCGCGCCGGTATCGCTTGTAAATGTAGCTGTAGCCGGAGTGGTTGGCGCGGTTGGTGCCGGTGCTGCCGGAGTTGGGGTTGTTGGTGCGGTCGGAGCTGCCGGGGTGGTGGGAGCAGTCGGTGCAGCTGGTGCTGCCGGGGTAGCCGGTGCACTGGAAGTTCCGGATACAAAGAAGTAGGCATCCATCGTGCGGGAATTTTCATCGGAAGTTTCCGCAAAAATATGGACTAATTTGCCTGCAAGATCCGCGGAAGCGTCCCAGAAACCTTCCGAACGGTAGTCGGCGGTCCAGTTGCTTACGTAAGTACCGTCAGCCTGTTTTGTAAACACACGGCGGCAAATCTGAGCCAAATTGGAACGGTCACCGGTTAAAGCGAATTTTGCCCCGACAGGAACGGTGTAGTATGTAGCGGCTGTCGGAATATCATTCAATGTGTACGTTGCATTTTGCTGAGAAGTGGAATCCGATACGGTAATGCTGATTTGATCATCGTGGTACGCAGTAGTTTCCGCAAATGCGGTTACGGATACGCTGACTACCATAAGGGCAGCCAAAAGTGAAGAAATAAACTTTTTCATTTTATGAAATACTCCTTTTCTCAAATCTTTTCTAAGGCGATTCCCGGTTTCAAAATACAGGAAAAACCGCCATAGCTTGCCGTTGAGCTAGATATAAACAGGAATTTATACCCGGCTTTTTAAGCAGGGATTCCAAACACTTTACACGACAAAGGGAGAAAAGCAGTATTTTGTTTTTTAACTCCGCGCATTGCTTTCTCTTGCACCTGTCTGTCTTGCCCCCCTTCATTTGGGTTCTGCCGCAGAAAGCATTCTGGTCTTATCAAAGGCGGCGTGCGGAAAAGCAATGAAACCGGTACACTTCTCCGCCGGCGGGCCAGTGATAAGGCAACAAAAAACAGCGCTTGTTACGGAAATTTATCCCATAACACAGCGCCCGACAGACAAGTGCAAGAAAACATCATACCTCTGTACAAAAGAATGTTCGGGAAGTATAATATAGTATGCATTGCGCGGATATTCCGTTGCGTATGGAGCCGACTCCTCCGTATGCAGGAGGCAGGGTGCTGGTAACACCTTGCCACCGCTGTGCACTTATTATTGTGCCTTACCTACAGATTATATCGTGTTTATATTTCTTTTGCAATAGAAAAGAAAGAATATAGGCAAAATTTTCCTAAATAAAGTTTATTATTTTTAATTTGTGACGGGTTTAAAATTAACCTGTCATTAAGATATTTTGGGCTGTGCTTTCATGCGCGGCTTTTTTTGTTTCTGCCAATTCCCTTCGGATAGGAAAAGGAAATTATGCAAAATATACTTGTTGAAAAATCGTCCCATTTTTCGGAAAGGCTTGAATAAAATAATTTTTCGCCGTATAATAAAAATACGGATAAAATTTTCAGTTTTGTCGAATGAAAGGGTGCTGAAAGATGATTTTAAAGAATGCAACAGTAATTGATGACAGTTTTAACCCGATCGTAGCCGATCTTGCCATAAATGGCGAAAAAATCGCCGAAATTGCTCCCGAATTGTCCGGGTCAGAAACAGCGCAGACCTTCGACCTGAGCGGCTGCACAATTGTGCCTGGCTTTGTGGATGTTCATATTCATGCCAGCGTTGGCGCAGATGCCTGTGATGCCGACCCGGAAGGGCTGGCAAGAATGTGCGGGCATTTGGCAACCAACGGGGTTACTTCGTTCTGTGCAACGACGATGACAGTGTCTCATGAAGATATTTTAAAAGCACTGTCAGTCATTAAGGGCTGCATGGATCAACCGCCGCAGGGTGCCCGTATTGCGGGTGTGAACCTGGAAGGGCCTTATATCTCCGCACATAAAAAAGGAGCGCAATCTGATAAATATGTGAAGAAGCCGGATTTTGCCGAGTTCAAGGAGTTTTACGATTCCTGCGGCGGAATCATTAAGATTGTTGATATTGCACCGGAATGCGAAGGCGCGGACGACATGATTCAAAAGGCGTCCAAACTTTGCACGGTGTCCATTGCACATACCGAAGCGGATTACGCCTGCGCGAAGCACGCGTTTGATTTGGGTGTAACCCATGCGACCCATTTGTACAACGCAATGCCGGGCATGTCCCACCGGGAACCGGGCGTGGTTGGCGCTGTGTTCGACGACGACCGTATACGGGCCGAAGTGATTTGCGACGGGTTCCATATTAATCCCCCGGTGGTTCGCGTCACCTTTGAAATGCTCGGGGAAGACCGCAGCGTAATTGTCAGTGATTCCATGCGTGCCGCAGGGGAGCCTGACGGAACCTATACGCTGGGCGGACAGACGGTTTACGTGAAAAACAGTCAGGCCAGGTTGGCGGACGGGACCATTGCAGGTTCCACCACGAATATACATCAGGAAGTGAAAAATCTGATCCATTGGGGCGTACCGTTCCGTCAGGTGATAAAATCTGCTACGATCAACCCGGCAAAGGAAATTCATATGGAAGACCAAATCGGCAGTATTAAAGTTGGAAAGTATGCCGACCTTGTTGTGTTGGATTCGGATTGGAATATTAAAATGGTTGTGATTCACGGTAAAGTGGAAGTTGACAACCGATAAAAATAAAACCGCCGGGGTAGCCCCGGCGGTTTATTTTTAGGCTTTACAGGAAAACAGCCCCGGCTTTGCCGGGGCTGTTTGTTTATTGAATGATTCGAACTTTAATAATTTCGGGCAGCTTTTCAATGTTTTCCGCGGCGGATTCATGAACATCGCCGGTTACATCCAAAATCGTGTACGCATAGTCTTTTTTGGATTTGCTCTGCATATTTTCAATATTGATGCCCTCGTCGGCAAGTGCGCCGGAAAGAAGGCTGATGGTGTTGGGAATGTTGCGATGGAAAATGCAGATTCGAATCGAGGAAGGTTCACGCGGCATGGCAATATCCGGCAGATTCACAGAATTCCGGATGTTGCCGTTTTCCAGGTACTCAATCAGTTCCATCGCGGCCATGCGTGCGCAGTTATCTTCCGATTCCGGGGTAGAAGCACCCAAATGCGGAATCGCAACCACGCCCTCCATTCCGATGAGGTCATCGCTGGGGAAGTCGGTGACATAAGCGGAAATCTTTCCGGAGTCAAGCCCGGCAATAATGTCTGCGGAGTTTACAAGATCACCGCGGGCAAAGTTCAGAATACGAACCTCATCCCTCATTTTCGCAATGGATTCCGTATTAATCATTTCTTTTGTGTCCGCGGTAAGCGGAACGTGAACGGTGATGTAGTCGGAATTGGCATACACTTCATCCAGTGTGCGCGCATGGTGAATGGAACGGGAAAGTCCCCAGGCGGCGTCAACCGAAAGGTAGGGGTCATAACCGTAAACTTCCATTCCTAAGCTGTTCGCCGCGTTTGCCACCAGAATTCCGATGGCACCCAAGCCGATTACGCCAAGCGTTTTTCCGCAGATTTCGGGGCCGACAAACGCGCCCTTGCCCTTTTCCACCAGTTTGCCGACTTCGCTGCCGCTGCCCTTCAGAGTTTTTGCCCATTCCACGGAGGAAATGATTTTACGGGAAGAAAGCAGCAGTCCGGCAAGCACCAGTTCTTTTACTGCGTTTGCGTTGGCGCCGGGGGTGTTGAATACAACGATTCCCTGTTCGCTGCATTTGTCAAGCGGAATATTGTTTACGCCCGCACCGGCACGCGCAATG
This sequence comes from Ruminococcaceae bacterium UBA3451, assembly GCA_002378845.1. Classification (GTDB taxonomy): domain Bacteria; phylum Bacillota; class Clostridia; order Oscillospirales; family Acutalibacteraceae; genus Caproiciproducens. The sequence goes on from DFRY01000020.1 coordinate 49,704, forward strand.
GCAAGCAGACTTTTCGGAAGCTCCATTTCGTGCATGGAAGCGGAACGTACCAGGATGGCATCCGGGTTTTCCACGTTTTCGCCGCAGCAGTAATTTTCATTAAAACGGTTTGTGCCGACCGGCGAAATTTTATTCAAGCATTTAATCTGATACATATCTTTCACCTACCTATAATCAGGCGTTTTTCTTTTCGAACTCGCCCATAAATTCAACCAGTTTTTCCACGCCTTCCACCGGCATCGCATTGTAAATTGAGGCGCGCATACCGCCTACGCTGCGGTGCCCTTTCAGGTTAACAAAGTCGCGTTCTGCCGCTTCTTTTACGAATTTTGCGTCCAGCACTTCATTACCGGTGATGAACGGAATATTCATGATGGAACGGTCCTTCGGAACGACGGTACCCTTGAACATCTTGGAATTATCAAGGAAATTGTAGAGCAGACCCGCTTTGTATTCATTGATTTTTTTCATTTCTTCCAGACCGCCGATGGTGTTTTTCAGCCAATCTAGCACCATCATGCAAATGTAAATTGCATAGCAGGGCGGTGTGTTGAACATAGAATCGTTGTCCGCGTGGGTTTGGTAATTGAGCATGGTTGGTGTAATGTCCATTGCGTGACCGATTAAATCTTCACGGATAATGACAACCGTCAGGCCGGCGGGTGCCATGTTTTTCTGTGCACCGGCGTAAAGCAGACCGAATTTGCTTACGTCAAGCGGTGCGCTTAAAATGCAGGACGAAACGTCCGCAACAAGCGGAACGCTGCCGGTTTCCGGCAGAGAGGTGAATTTTGTACCATAAATGGTGTTGTTCAGGCAGATATGAAAATAGTCCGCGTCTTTGGTAAAGGCGGAAGGGTCAAGTTCCGGTATGTAGCTGAACGTTTTGTCCTTCGATGAGGCAACCGAGTTGGCTGTGCCGTAGCGCGCCGCTTCCTTAAATGCTTTCGTGGCCCACTGACCGGTAATTACAAAATCCGCTTTATTGCTGCCCGTCATCAGGTTCATGGGAACCATAGCAAACTGAGAGGAAGCACCGCCCTGTAAGAATAATACTCTGTAATTGTCAGGGATACCCATCACTTCGCGGAGTAAATTTTCAGCAGAACTTATAATTCCCTCGTAAATTTTAGATCGATGAGACATCTCCATCACCGACTGACCACTGCCTTGGTAATTGAGCATTTCTTCTGCAGCGCGGCGAAGTACTGGCTCAGGCAGCATCGAGGGGCCTGCGGAAAAGTTAAAAACGCGTTTCATTAAGTGCAACCTCCAATTTAAAATTTTTTGGACTTATTTTAAGCCCATTTGGGTTATTAATTAAATATTATATCGCTTTAACTTGATGAAGTCAATGCCGAAACCGCTCGGATTCCGTCCGCAAAACGACTGATTTCGTCAAAATAAGATAGGATTGCCAAGCACCTAATTTGTGGTATAATTATAAATATAAATTTGCATTTACATCGAAAAATATTGGCTATTTTTATTAAGGAGGGATTCTGCATGACAGTAAGAGACATTATCCGAATCCTGGATGCCGAAATCATTACGGAAGGCGACTTGGATACGGAGGTAAAAACGGCTTGCGGCAGCGACATGATGAGCGATGTGCTCGCCTTTGTAAAAGACCAGTCCGTTCTGCTTACCGGCCTTACCAATCTGCAGGTAGTGCGAACCGCGGAAATGATGGATATGCACTGCGTTGTTTTCGTACGGGGAAAAGTACCGGACGACGACTTGATTTCCCTCGCAAGGCAATTAAAAATGACCATACTGAAAACGCAGCACAGGATGTTCACCGCCTGCGGGCTGCTTTATACAAACGGTTTGAGCGGTGGGGTTCCCAATTGAGCAACGCCCTGTCTTTCGACTACGTGGTGCCCGGCGATGATTTTACCCGTGCGGGGGAAGCGTCGAGCGACGTAAAGCGAAAGCTGAAGCAAATCGGCTACGATCCGGATGCAATCCGGCGCGTTGCGATTGCCATGTATGAGGGTGAAATCAACATGGTAATTCATGCCGGGGGCGGCCTTGCCCATGTGGATATTGACCCGGAATGTGTAAAAATGATTCTTTCCGACCAGGGCCCGGGAATTCAGGACATTGACATGGCCATGCGCGAAGGGTATTCCACCGCGCCTGACCGGGTGCGCGCATTGGGATTTGGGGCAGGAATGGGGCTTCCAAACATAAAAAAATGTACGGATTTTTTGAATATACAAACGGAACTCGGAAAGGGAACAACCCTCTATATGACGGTACTGGCCAATAAAGAGAGGTGAAGCTTGTGGATAAGTTTTTTCACTCGGTTACGCTTGACCGGGATAAATGCATGGGGTGCACCAATTGCATTAAACGCTGTCCGACCGAAGCAATCCGTGTGCGCGACGGCAAGGCGAAAATCATATCGGAACGCTGCATTGACTGCGGTGAATGCATTCGCGTTTGCCCGCACCATGCGAAAAAGGCGAAATTTGACGATCTTTCTGTAATCGATCAATATGAGTATAAAATTGCATTGCCTGCCCCCACGCTTTACGGGCAGTTCAATAATCTGGACGACATCGATATTGTGCTGACAGGGCTGAAAGAGCTTGGGTTTGACGAGGTGTTCGAAGTTGCGCGCAGCGCAGAACTGGTGTCGGAAGCAACCCGGCAGCTGATGCAGGAGGGGAAACTGGCAAAACCGGTGATCAGCTCGGCCTGCCCTGCCGTGGTGCGGCTGATTCGCGTTCGGTTCCCCGACCTTTGCTCCCATGTGCTGCAGCTGAATTCGCCCATGGAAATATCGGCGCATCTGGCAAAACAGGAGGCAATGAAAAAGACCGGCTTGCCGCACAGCAAAATCGGAGCGTTTTTTATTACACCGTGCCCGGCCAAGGTGACGGCAATCCGCATGCCGATCAGCTGTAAAAAGTCCGAGGTGGACGGGGCCATCGCCATCAGTGATATTTTTACCCGCCTGACCGCGAAGATGGAAGGGGAAAAAACGACCGAGCCCCTGTCGCATTCCGGTATCATTGGGGTGGGCTGGGCTTCCAGCGGCGGGGAATCCGCCGCCCTGCTCAACGATAAATACCTTGCCGCCGACGGAATTGAAAATGTGATTCGCGTGCTGGAAGAGCTGGAGGACGAAAAAATCCGGGAACTGGATTTTGTGGAGCTGAACGCGTGTTCCGGCGGGTGTGTGGGCGGTGTTCTTTGCGTGGAAAACGCGTATGTAGCAAAAGCAAGGCTTCAGCGGTTGCGCCGCTACCTGCCCGTTTCCCAGAACCATCTGGACGGAAAAATCCCCGACGGCATGGAATGGCAGAAAAATCTGCTGTTTGCTCCGGTGCTGAAGCTGTCGGACGATATGAACGAAGCCCTGCGCATGATGGCGGAAATTGACGACCTTTGCGAAGAACTTCCCGGGCTGGACTGCGGTTCCTGCGGCGCGCCGTCGTGCCGAGCGCTGGCGGAGGATATTGTAAGGGGTCACGCAAATAAAAATCAGTGTACCTTTGTAATGCGAGAAGAAATCAAGAACGTTGCCGCTGCGCTGACCTCCATGGGCGGGTCTTTTCCGCGCAGTGAAAAGGGAGGTCAGGAGAAATGACAGTAAAGGAACTTTGTTCACTGCTTGAACTGAAAGTGGTTGTAAAAGGGGAAATGAGCAAAAAGGTAACCGGAGGCTATATTGGCGACCTGCTCAGCTGGGTCATGGCGCGCCTGCCTGCGGACGCCGCTTGGCTGACGGTAATGGGGAATGTCAATACCATAGCCGTCGCGTCACTGAAAGACGCGGCCTGCATTATTCTGACCGATGCCGCCGTAATGGATGAAGAAGCGCAGAAAAAGGCACAGCAGCAGGGGGTTGTGGTGCTTTCTTCTTTGAGAAACAGCTATGAACTGGGTGCGGAACTGGCGCGGGTTCTTCGGTAATGCGCGTTTATTACGATTTTCACCTGCACTCGTGCCTTTCGCCCTGCGGCAGTGAAGACATGACGCCGAGCAATCTTGTGAATATGGCGGTATTGCTCGGTTATGACATGATTGCGCTCACAGACCATAATTCCTGCCTGAACACGCCTGCGGCGGTTCAGCTGGGGCAGCGCGCGGGAATTTGCGTTGTTCCAGGAATGGAGCTTTGCACCAGTGAGGAAGCGCATGTTATTTGCCTGTTTCCTACGGTCGAAGCGGCCATGGGGTTCCACCGCTATGTGGAACAGCGGAGCGCAAAAATTAAAAACCGGCCTGAACTTTTTGGGCGGCAAATGATTTTGGATGAAAACGAAACCCTGCTTGGGGAAGAAGAAATGCTTTTGCTCAACGCGGTAAATGTCAGTGTGAACCGCGTTGCGGCGGCAGCGCGCGGTTTTAANNGTGCTGTTTTTCCGGCGCATGTGGACCGAAGCGCTTACAGCGTCATTGCAAGCCTTGGGTCAATTCCGCCGGAGGCGGGGTTTGCAGCCGCGGAAATCAGCAGGGCGGAAAAGGCCGAGGAGCTTTTGCAGAAAAATCCGGAGCTGAACGGCAAGATACTCCTTTGCAATTCGGACGCGCATTATCTGGAAAATATGCCCGACCCGCGGGCGTGGCTTGACCTGCCGGAAAGAAGCCCGGAGTGTCTTATTTCCGCGTTAAACGGAGCAACCCAAGTTTTGTGGAGTTTATACAAATAGCCCCGATTTGTCTAAGTGCTTTTATTATTTGAACTATCCATTTTTGACTAACAATTCGAAAATTTTCTGTTACAAAATTCAACATTTAAAGTAGACTTAAACACGTTCCTATGTTATACTATTTGCAATGACAGAGTGCGAAAATTTGTTAGTTATTTAACAAACATTCCACGTTCAATAACCACAGGGAGGAACAAGAATGCAAAAACGTATTAGCAACCTGCCTTTTACAGGGACTCCCGAGCAGAAGAAACTGCTCGATGAGATCATCGCAAGGCACAAGGATCAAAGGGGCGCGATTTTGCCGGTGCTGCAGGAAGCACAGGATGTCTACGGATATCTTCCGGTTGAAGTTCAGACCATGATCGCGGACGGCCTTGGCGTTTCACTGGAAGAGGTATTCGGCGTTTCCACTTTCTATTCCCAGTTTTCCCTTACGCCAAAGGGAAAGTACAACATTTCCATCTGCCTTGGCACAGCCTGTTATGTAAAAGGCGCCGCCGCAGTATTGGATAAACTGAGTTCTGTTTTGGGAATTCAGCCGGAGGAGTGTACAGCGGACGGCAAGTTTTCACTTACCGCGTGCCGCTGCATCGGCGCCTGCGGCCTTGCCCCGGTATTGACCGTGAACGGGGATGTTTACGGGCGTTTAACACCGGACGAAGTGGAACAGATACTGGCCAAGTACGAATAAAATGCGGGAGCTTTCTTTGAATGTAATGGATATTGTGCAGAACTCCATTTCCGCAGGCGCGAACCGGATCGAAATTTCAGTGTGCGAGGATTCCGCTGCCGACAGCATGACCATTACGGTCTCGGACAATGGCTGCGGCATGACCGCCGAACAGGCAGCCAGCGTGACGGACCCGTTTTTTACCACGCGCACAACGCGCAAAGTGGGACTGGGCATTCCGTTATTTAAAATGGAAGCCGAAATGACCGGCGGATCTTTCAAAGTGAAATCGGGAGTAGGAAAAGGTACCACAGTGACGGCAGTATTTGTGCCGTCCCACGTGGATATGATTCCGCTGGGGGACATTAACTCCACTGTTCTGCTGTTAATAACCTGCAATCAGGAAAGGGACTTTGTTTTTCATCACCGCATAAATTCACGGGAATTTATTCTTGACACACGCGACCTGCGTTGTGTTCTGGGTCAGGAAGTCGCGCTTAATTCCCCCGACGTGGTGCAATGGATTAAGGGCTGGCTTGCCGAGCAGACCCAATTAATTAAGGAGGATCATACAGATGAAATCTTTAGCTGAACTTCAGGCAATTCGCGATAAAGCCCGCAGCCAAGTCATTCTGCGTGAGAATAACGACAACGCCATTCGCGTTTTGGTCGGTATGGCAACCTGCGGAATTGCCGCGGGCGCGCGCCCGGTGCTTGCCGCAATGGTAGAGGAAGTGTCGAAACGCGGCCTTTCCAATGTGGTGGTAACACAGACAGGCTGCATCGGAATCTGCCAGTTTGAACCTGTGGTCGAAGTAGTAACCCCCGGGCAGGAAAAGGTAACCTATGTTAAAATGACGCCTGAAAAGGCGGTTCGTGTGGTGAACGACCACCTCGTCAACGGCAATGTGGTAACCGAATATACCATCGGCGCCGATTCAAAATAAGGAGGAAAAATCCATGTATCGTTCCAATGTACTGGTTTGCGGCGGTACCGGCTGTACCTCCTCAAACAGCGAAGTGATCATTACCAAATTAAAACAGGAAATCGCGGCGAAGGGGCTTTCCAAAGAAGTCAATGTGGTTCGTACCGGCTGCTTCGGTCTTTGCGCACTGGGCCCGATTATGATTGTGTACCCCGAAGGTTCTTTTTACAGCAGAGTGACTCCGGAAGATATTCCTGAAATTGTAGAGGAACACCTTTTAAAAGGAAGAATCGTAAAACGTCTGCTTTATCAAGAGACGGTTGTTGACGATAACACCATTAAATCGCTGAACCATACCCCGTTTTACGAAAAACAAATTCGCGTTGCCCTTCGTAACTGCGGTGTAATTAACCCGGAAAGCATTGACGAATACATAGCGGTGGACGGTTATACCGCTTTGGGCAAGGTGCTGACTGAAATGACCCCGGAACAGGTCATCGACGTGGTGAAGGCCTCCGGTTTGCGCGGCAGAGGCGGCGCGGGCTTCCCAACGGGATTGAAGTGGAGCTTTGCCGCAAAAAATCCGGCTGACCAGAAGTACGTTTGCTGCAACGCCGACGAAGGCGACCCGGGTGCGTTCATGGATCGTTCCGTTCTGGAAGGCGACCCCCATTCCGTACTGGAAGCAATGGCAATCGCGGGTTATGCGATCGGCTCCACACAGGGTTACATTTATGTCCGCGCGGAATATCCCATCGCGGTTAAGCGCCTGCAAATCGCCATTGATCAGGCTAGGGAATACGGCCTGTTGGGCAAGAATATTTTTGACACCGGCTTTGACTTCGACATTGACCTGCGCCTTGGCGCGNNCGAAGAAACCGCGCTTATGACCTCCATCGAGGGCAAACGCGGCGAACCCAGACCGCGCCCGCCGTTCCCGGCATTAAAGGGTTTGTTCCAGAAGCCGACCATTTTAAATAACGTGGAAACCTATGCGAACATTACACAGATTATTCTGAAAGGTGCGGACTGGTTTGCTTCCATGGGCACCGAAAAGTCCAAGGGAACCAAAGTGTTCGCATTGGGCGGAAAAATTGAACACACCGGTTTGGTAGAAGTTCCAATGGGCACTACGCTGCGCGAAATTGTCGAGGAAATCGGCGGCGGCGTTCCGGACGGCCACACTTTCAAGGCGGCGCAGACCGGCGGCCCTTCCGGCGGCTGCATTCCCGCATCGGAACTGGATATTCCCATTGACTACGACAACCTTCTTTCCATCGGTGCCATGATGGGCTCCGGCGGATTGATTGTAATGGACGACACAACCTGCATGGTGGACATTGCGAAGTTTTTCCTGGAATTTACGGTTGACGAGTCCTGCGGCAAATGTACGCCGTGCCGTATCGGAACAAGGCGTTTGCTTGAAATACTGAATAAGATTACCAACGGAAACGGTACCATGGAAGACATTGACCGCATGGAGGAACTCTGCTACTACCTAAAAGAAAATTCCCTGTGCGCTTTGGGTCAGACCGCCCCGAACCCGGTGCTTTCCACGTTGCACTATTTCCGCGACGAATACATTGCCCATGTTACCGAGCACCGCTGCCCGGCCGGCGCGTGCAAAGCGCTTACAAACTATTACATTGAGCCGGACAAATGCCGCGGCTGTACTCTTTGCACCCGCAACTGCCCGGTTGGGGCAATCAGCGGTACCGTAAAGGCTGCTCATGTAATCGATACGTCAAAATGCATCAAGTGCGGTGTCTGCATGGAAAAATGCAAGTTCAACGCAGTTGTGAAAAGATAAGAAAGGAGTGTGCCACTATGGAAAATATGGTAAACATTAAAATGAACGGCATGCCCCTCTCAGTGCCGAACGGTTCCACGATTCTGGAAGCGGCTCGCTATGCCGGAATCGATATTCCTACCCTTTGTTACCTGAAAGGGATCAACGAAATCGGTGCTTGCCGCATGTGCGTGGTGGAAGTAAAGGGCGCCCGCTCTTTGGTTGCCGCCTGTGTGTATCCGGTAAATGAGGGCATGGAGGTTATGACCAATACCCCCAAAATACAGCAATCCAGAAAAATGACGCTGGAAATGCTCCTTTCGGTGCATAACCAGGACTGCCTTGCCTGCAAACGCAGCGGAAGCTGCGAATTTCAGGCGCTCTGCACTGAAATGGGTGTGGAACAGACCGACCGCTTTGCGGGTTCAAAACCGGATTCCTCAAAAGACGAATCCACCATGCATTTGGTTCGCGACAATTCCAAGTGCATCCTCTGCCGCCGCTGCGTAGCTGCCTGCGCCGACCAGCACGTTGCTGTAATCGGCCCGAACAACCGCGGCTTTGACACGCACATTTCCAGCCCGTTTGAGCGTTCGCTTAACGACGTGCCGTGCGTTTCCTGCGGTCAGTGTATTGTAAGCTGCCCAACCGGCGCATTAACGGAACGCGACCAGTGCGACGAGGTCCTTGCGGCGATCAACGACCCCGAAAAATTCGTGGTGGTTCAAACTGCCCCTGCTATCCGCGCCACGCTGGGCGAGTGCTTCGACATGCCCGTAGGAACCAATGTAAAAGGTAAAATGGTCGCCGCGCTGCGCCGCCTTGGCTTTGATAAAGTATTCGACACCGACTTCGGTGCCGACCTTACGATTGTAGAAGAAGCGAACGAACTGCTTGACCGTGTAAAGAACGGCGGTGCGCTGCCGCTCATTACTTCCTGTTCTCCGGGATGGGTTAAATTCTGTGAATATTATTACCCCGAGCTTCTGCCGAATGTCTCTTCCTGCAAGTCCCCGCAGCAGATGACCGGTGCCGTAATCAAAACATGGTACGCGCAGAAGAACAATATCGACCCGAAAAACATTGTGGTGGTAAGCGTAATGCCCTGTACGGCAAAGAAGTTTGAAATTAAACGGGACGATGAAAACGCCGCAGGGGTGGCCGATACCGATATTTCGATCACAACCCGTGAGCTTGCCCGCCTGATTCGTTTGGCCGGTATTAACTTCAACCGCCTGCCCGACGAGGACTTTGACCCTGCTTTGGGTGTTTCCACCGGCGCCGCTGCCATTTTCGGCGCGACCGGCGGCGTAATGGAAGCCGCGCTCAGAACCGCGGCCGAAACGCTGGAGGGCAAAAGCCTGGATTCCATTGAGTACACGGAGGTTCGCGGTACAGCGGGCATTAAAGAAGCGGTGTACCATGTGGGCGGTATGGATGTAAAGGTTGCTGCGATCAGCGGCCTGAACAATGCCAATGAAATTTTGTCGAAGATTAAGAACGGCGAGGGCGGGTACCATTTCGTTGAAATTATGTGCTGCCCGGGCGGCTGTGTAAACGGCGGCGGCCAGCCGATTCAGCCCGCTTCGGTTCGCAACTTTACCGACCTGAAAGCGGAACGCGCCAAAGCCTTGTACGAGGAAGACGCAAACCTTCCGCTTCGCAAAAGCCATGAAAGTCCGCTTATCAAGATGATTTACGACGAATTCCTTGAAAAGCCGGGCAGCCATAAGGCGCACGAAATACTGCATACCACCTATGTGGCACGCAAGAAATATTAAGTTTTTTATGAGAGGCAGCGCCAAAAGCGCTGCTTCTTTTTATCACACAAAAATAAGGTAACTCGCTCCTTTTATTACTCAATAATTCTATTTCGGCTATAAAATAAAGGGAAAAAATGTCTGGTGAAATTACAGTAAAATTCTCCGGTCATTTTACCTAGAATTAACAAAGCAGGAGAAATATATGTACACGTTATACCAATTGACCGTTAAATTTTAGGGTGATATAGTTATAAAGGGAAACATAAAGCAGGAACTATTTCACAATCATACAACACTGAAATGAAAGAGTGACAGAATTTTGAAAACATCCAAGCTTAAATTGCAGCTAAAATTACAGCTAAAACACAAACTGATCTTACTCCTTGGCGGTCTGATTATGGTAACCATCTGCGTACAGTCTGTACTGTCCTATCTTAGCCTTAGCAAAGCATACAATACGGCCGGTACCGAAATGCAAGGCCATTATGACACGTTAATTAAAACGGAAGTGGAAAGTCTGGTCAGCACGCTACAGGCAAATTACAACATGGGGCAAAGCGGGAAGATTACTCCGGCACAGGCGCTGGAAAACGCCAAAAGCATCGTCCGTGACACCCGTTATAATAACGGGGACGGCTACTTTTGGGCCGACACGGCAGACGGAGTCTGCGCGGTACACATGAATTCTGAATACGAGGGAAAAAATCGTTTGAACGACAAGGATTTAAAGGGCACCTTTTACATTCAAAATATCCTTGCCGCAGGGAAAAATCCGTCCGGCGGGTTTACCAGTTATTACTTTACCAAGCCGGGTGCGGACGGCGCGTTTTTAAAGCGTGCTTATACCATGGAATTTGAACCGTACGGCTGGTTTATCAGCACCGGAAACTATCAGGTGGATATTGACGCAATGACCGCACAGTTCGAACAGGAAAAACAAATTGCACTGCTGAAGGCTATTTTATCCAGCTTCTTTGTTTTTGCGGTGGGTATTTTCCTTATGGTGCGCATGTCCGGCGCGATTACAAAACCGCTGACAACAATAACCGAACGGCTTCTGCTTTTGTCGGAAGGAGATTTGCATACTCCTGTGCCCGTTATCAACACAAAGGACGAAACCGAAGTACTGGCACAGGCAACGGCACGCACGGTCAATATTCTTCACGGGGTAATCAACGACATTACCACGCAGTTAGGGCAAATGTCGGACGGGGACTTTAGGCATGAAATAAATATGGATTATGTGGGCGATATCCAGCCCATTAAAGATTCCATCCATAAAATTTCCCATTCCCTCAGCAATACGCTTCTGCAGGCCAGCCGTTCCGCCGAACAAGTGGATGCCGGCTCTACGGAAGTTTCCAACGGGGCGCAGGTTCTGGCACAGGGTACGGCAGAACAGGCAAGCGCGGTAGAGGTTCTTTCCGCTTCGGCAAATGAAATTTCCGAACAGATCAGGTTAAACGCGGAGCACGCCGCAATGGCGAGCAGTATTTCGCATGATGCGGTAACCCAGGTGAATCAGGGTAAGAACCGCATGCAGCAAATGACGAGTGCTATGGTCGACATCAGCAATTCCTCGAAGCAGATAGAACGGATTATCCACACCATCGATGACATTGCGTTCCAGACTAATATTCTGGCACTGAACGCGGCGGTAGAAGCGGCGCGTGCCGGCTCGGCAGGCAAGGGGTTTGCCGTTGTTGCGGACGAAGTGCGCAATCTGGCCACCAAAAGCGCGGAAGCGGCCAGCACAACCGCGCAGCTGATTGAACATTCCATTAAAACGGTGGAATCCGGTTCCGCTATTGCGGATGAAACGGCGCAGTCCTTACTTTCCATTGTACAAAGCACCGAACGCTCCGCGGAATTGATTCGCCGCATTTCGCAGGCGACCAATCAGCAGGCAAGCTCAATCGGTCAAATTACACAGGGCGTGGAGCAGATTTCCTCCGTAATTCAGACCAACTCCGCTACGGCGCAGGAAAGTGCCGCCGCCAGCGAAGAACTGAGCAGCCACGCGCATATGATGAATGATTTAATCCGTCAATTCAAACTGAAGGAAACCACGGCAATGGATCAAATCACTGAAGAAATCCAACGGCCGGAAATACCGGTTGCCGCGGAAGAAAAATACTGATTAAGAAAAGGTTCCCGAACCGTATGGTTCGGGAACCTTTTGTGCTATAATCGAAACGAGGTGATAAAATGAAACGGCATCGGATTATTCGAATTTTCAGTGCGGTGCTGTCCTGCGCCGGAATCATCTGGTTTAGTATTCCTTTTCACTGGGGAGTTGCGAATATCGGAAACCTTTCCGGTATTTCTGTTTGTGTGTTGGTGCTGGCTGCGGCGTTGTTTTATCCGTGGATCAAACGAAAGTGCAATTCGTACCGGAGATGGAAAATTTGTTGTCATGTTATTTTTGTTCTGTTCTGTGCCGGATTGGTATGGACAGCCATTTTAACGGGGCTGATGATTACCGGAATTCAGAACGCGCCGCCCGAAAACGCCACAGTCGTGGTGCTGGGCAGCAAGGTAAGCGGGCATGTTCCCAGCGCCGACCTGCGGGTGCGCATTGAAGCTGCGGGTGCGTATCTTGCCGCAAATCCGCAGGCACAGTGTATTGTCAGCGGCGGGCAGGGGGCGGGCGAACTGGAAACGGAAGCGTCCGTCATGAAGAAATATCTGGTTCAGCAGGGAATTGATGCCTCCCGTATTTTTGTGGAGGACAAATCCATGAATACGGAACAGAACCTGGAAAATTCGCTTGCAATCATCGATCAAAACGGAATGAGCCGCTCGCTGGCCATCGTAACCGATGAATACCATCAGTACCGCGCGGGCAGCATAGCAAAATATCTTGGCGCGGTACCGTATTCGGTGTGCGCTTCCACTCCGTGGTATATTTTTTCGGCCTGTTATGCGCGCGAACTGCTCGCGCTGACGAAATTTCTGGTTTTTCCGTAAAGAAACGGAGCGTTTCTCTGCGTGTTTCTGTCCGAATTCATAATGGACATGCTGCGCTTTCCCATAGTATAATAGTAAAAATATATTTGGAGGTACGCGATGGATTCGCTATTAATCCAAGGCGCAAGAATTCTTGACCCGGCAAACAACCGCGACGAAATCGGCAATATTCTTGTCATTGACGGAAAAATTGCGGAGATCGGCGGGCAGATCGACTGGGAAGGGGCAAAAATAATCAGTGCAAAAGGGCTTGTAGCTGCGCCCGGTCTGGTTGACCTTCATGTTCATCTGCGTGACCCCGGGTTTACGGAAAAAGAGGACATTCTTACCGGCTGTAACGCGGCGGCGGCGGGGGGTGTTACCAGCCTGCTGTGCATGCCAAATACCAGCCCTACGGTCGATTCTCCGGAAACCGTTCGCTACATTCTGAAAAAAGCACAGAGTGCCAGTGCGCGTGTTTATGTCGCTGCCGCGGTTACCAAAGGGCTGAAAAGTGAGGAACTTTGCGACCTTGCCGCGCTGAAAGAGGCGGGCGCCTCGGCGCTGAGCGACGACGGCCGGCCCGTAACCAACACGGCGTTTCTGGCAAAGGCAATGCGCCTTGCGCCGGAATTGAGGCTGAAAGTGATGGCGCACTGCGAGGATTTGTTTCTTTCCGAAGGGGGCAAACTGAACGAAGGGGAAATTTCCGCGCAGCTTAGCGTAAAGGGCGTTCCGGCAGCCGCGGAGGACTGCGGCACGGCACGGGAGATTGCGCTTGCGGCGGCTTACGGCGTACCGGTGCATATTTGCCATGTCAGCACAAAAACATCGGTCGCGCTGATACGCGACGCAAAACAGCGCGGGGTACCGGTTACCGCCGAAACGGCTCCGCATTACTTTGCCCTTACGGAAGCGGAACTGCTAAGCCGCGACGCGGATTTCCGCATGAGCCCGCCGCTGCGTACGGAAGAAGACCGTCAGGCTGTGATACAGGGGTTGAAAGACGGAACCATCGATGTGATTGCGACCGACCATGCGCCGCACACGCCAAAGGAAAAGTCTGACTTTTTGTCCGCACCCAACGGCAGCATCGGAATGGAAACAAGCCTTGCGGCAGGAATCACTTATCTGGTTGAACGTCAGGGTTTCCGCCTGGACGAATTGATTCGGCTCATGAGCACCGCTCCGGCCAAGCTGCTTGACATTCCAGCAGGAACACTTTCCAAAGGGGCGGCGGCTGACCTTGTTTTGTTTGACCCGGCCGAACGCTGGGCGGTGGATGTAAACCGGCTCCACGGGAAAAGCAGGAATGCGGTTTTTAAGAACAAAGAGCTAACCGGAAAGGTGAAACTGACGGTCTGCCGCGGAAACATTGTTTATCAGAATATTTGAAACGGAAGAATAAAAGCAGAAGAAAAATTGGAGGAATACGATGGCACTGGACAGATTAATTGAAAAAATAGCACAGCTGCAAAATCCCACCGTTGCCGGGCTGGACCCGAAGCTTGACTACGTACCGGGATTTATTAAGGAGAAAGCTTTTGCAAAGTACGGCGAAACTTTGGAAGGCGCGGCAGCCGCATTGCTGGAGTATAATAAAGGGCTGATTGACGCGCTGTGTGAAATTGTTCCGGCGGTAAAGCCCCAGTGCGCGTATTATGAAATGTACGGCTGGCAGGGTGTAAAAGCATTACACGACACCATTGCCTACGCACAGGAAAAAGGAATGTTTGTTATTACCGACGGCAAGCGCAACGACATTGGCACCACCATGCAGGCGTACGCGGCGGCACATTTGGGCAGCGTAACGGTCGGCGGCGGGAACTGTATTCCCTTCGGCGGCGACGCGCTTACCGTGAACCCTTACCTCGGTTCCGACGGCATCGACCCTTTATTCGGCATCTGCAAAGAAGCGGACAAGGGAATGTTCGTGCTTGTAAAAACTTCTAATCCATCTTCCGGCGAACTGCAGGATCAGGTGTTTGAAGGCGGGAAAACACTGTACAGTGCGGTGGGGCAGCTTTGCGAGCACTGGGGAGAAGCCCTGCCCGGAAAGCACGGTTATTCCGGCGTAGGCGTCGTTGTGGGCGCGACTTACCCGGAACAGCTCGCCGAGCTTCGCACGGCACTGCCCCATACCTTTTTTCTTGTTCCCGGCTACGGAGCGCAGGGCGGCGGAGCAAAAGACGTGGCACCAGCGTTTGATTCCAACGGGCTTGGCGCCATTGTAAACGCTTCGCGCTCTATTCTGTGCGCCTGGCAGAAGACGGGCGCGGCCGAACAGGATTACGCCAAAGCGGCGGCACAGGAAGCAATAAAGATGCGCGATGAAATTGTGGCCGAAACCGGAAAAATCACGCTGGGCTGACCGGTTTCTTTCGATAAAAACGTAAGATGACTGAGAGAATGGGAGCGACAAAATGAAATATGACGTAATGCTCTGCAAAATCCTCCGAAAAGAACAGATGACCGCCGATATTTTCGACGTTACCGTAGAAGCCGGCGCACTGGCGCAGGCTGCACAGCCCGGGCAGTTCGCACACCTTTATGTGCCCGGGAAAACGCTTCGCCGCCCGATTTCCATTTGTGAAATAGACCGCGCGCAGAACACGCTGCGTTTTGTGTTCCAAATTCGCGGGGAGGGTACGGCGCAGCTTGCCGCGCTGAATGCCGGGGATACACTCGACCTGCTTGCACCGCTCGGCACCGGCTTTTCCCTTGGCGATACAAGCCGGAAGGCCGTGTTTGTCGGCGGGGGGATCGGTGTGCCGCCTTTGTTGGAAGCGGCAAAAGCGTTCGGCACGAACGCCACGGTGCTTGCCGGGTTCCGCAGTCAGGATGCGGTTATTTTAAAGGAAGATTTCGAACGGAACGGGAATCAGGTTCAAATTGCGACGGACGACGGTTCATTCGGGCACTGCGGTCTGGTGACAGACCTCCTTGCCAAATTAGACTTTGATGTAATTTTTGCCTGCGGACCGACTCCCATGCTGAAGGCGGTCTGCAAAATTGCACAGCAGCGCGGGACGCCCTGCCAGATTTCGCTGGAAGAGCGCATGGCCTGCGGCGTGGGCGCCTGCCTTGGCTGTGCCGTAAAGCTCCGCCGTGAAACCGGCGAAGAATATTACGGTCACGTCTGCAAGGACGGCCCCGTGTTCGACTTTCAGCGAGTTGTGTGGGAGGGATAGGAATGGCTGATTTACACGTAAATATTGCGGGCGTTCCGTTTCATAATCCGCTCATTGCCGCTTCCGGCACGTTCGGTTTCGGCCATGAATATAAGGAGTTTTATCCGCTCAGTGCATTGGGCGGCATTTCCTGTAAGGGGATTACTTTGACGGAACGCCCCGGCAATCCTCCGCCCCGCATTGCGGAAACGCCCGGCGGTATGCTGAATGCGGTGGGGCTGCAAAACCCCGGGGTGGATTATTTTGTGGAACACGACCTGCCCTGGCTAAAGCAGCAGGGCACGGTAATTCTTGCGAATATTGCGGGAAATACGCCCGAAGACTATTGCAAAATGGCGGAAAAGCTTTCCGCCACCGATGTGGATATGATTGAAATGAATATTTCCTGTCCCAATGTAAAACAGGGCGGGGTACAGTTCGGCACATCCTGCGCAGGGGTGGAAAGCATTACGGCGGCGGTGCGGAAATATTGCACTAAACCCCTCATGGTAAAGCTTTCTCCCAATGTAAGCGACATTGGGGAAATTGCCGCCGCGGCGGAAGGTGCGGGCGCGGACGCGCTTTCCATGATCAATACGATTACGGGAATGCGTATCAATATTAATACCCGCCGTCCGATTATCCGCAACAACACAGGCGGCCTTTCCGGCCCGGCGCTTTTGCCGGTTGCAGTGCGCATGGTGTGGCAGGCGGCACAGCGTGTAAAAATTCCGATTGTCGGCATGGGCGGCATTTCCAAATGGCAGGATGCGGTAGAGCTGCTGTTGGCGGGTGCCTCCGCGCTGCAAATCGGTACCGTATTTTTTACCGACCCTTACGCGCCGGTGAAAATTCTGGACGGGCTGAACGAATATCTGGATGAGAACGGAATTTCCTCGGTTACCGAGCTGACCGGCGGAATTCGGCCGTGGTAACATGGTAACATGGCATAATGAATAGATTCCAACATAGAAACGGGGAATGATGATGACACGAATCCTGTTGGTTCGCCACTGCGAGGCGTTCGGCAATACCCAAAGCCTGTTTCAGGGGCACACCGACTGTGAAATCAGCGGAAATGGGGCAACGCAGCTGGAACTGCTTGGTCTGCGTTGCCGCAATATGCCCATTGACGCAATTTACTCCAGCCCGTTAAAACGTGCGTACCTGACCGCCTGTGCGATTAATCAATACCACAATCTGCCCATTCAAATTGAACCGCGGCTCATTGAAATTAACGGCGGCGTATGGGAAGGCGTTTCCTGGAACGAGTTGCCCCAGCGTTTCCCGGACGAAGCGGAAGCGTGGAACAAACGTCCTCATGAATTTGCGCCGCAGGGCGGCGAGCCTATGCGCGACGTGTACAACCGGATGTGGGAAGCGGTTACTGATATTGTGCGGAATAATCCGGGGAAAACCGTTTGCATTGCGTCTCATGGCTGTGCTATTCGCAATTTTCTCTGCCGTGCGATGAACAAACCGATTGAGCAGCTGAATGANNTCGGCTGGTGCGACAATACTGCAGTCAGTATCATTGATTTTGACGAACAGATGAACAGTAAGGTTGTTTTAATGAACGACGCTTCGCACCTTACACCCGAAATGTCGCTGTTTACACATCAAACCTGGTGGAAGTTGGAGGAGGACGAAGAAAGCAAATGAAAATACTTGCGGTTGATTTGGGCCGTGCCCGCACCGGCCTTGCGGTGTGCGACGAAAGCGAATTTTTGGCTTCCCCGGCGGGAGTAATCAGCGAGCACAACATGGAACGCCTGGCGCAGACGATTGCAGCACAGGCCGCCGAGCGAAAAGTCGGGGGCATTGTGGTCGGGCTGCCGCGCAATTCGGACGGCAGCGAAGGGGAAAGCGCGCAGAATGCCCGCGCTTTTGCAGAAAACCTGCAAAAGCTGGTGGAAGCTCCGGTGGAAATGCGCGACGAACGCGGCACGACCATAACGGCGCATGGGTACCTAAATGAAACGGACACCCGCGGGAAAAAGCGCAAAGCGGTGGTGGACGCAGTAGCGGCTACCATTATTCTGCAGGATTATCTGGATTACCGCAGAAACCAAAGGGAAAACAGGAAATAATAAAAGATGAGCCCTTCACAAGAATTGGAAGGTCTCATCTTTTATTGTATATGGAGATTTCCAACTATGCCGGCAGTAATTCAAAGTCAATCTTTATTTTTGCCGAGGTAGAACAGCGCAATGGTACCCGGACCCGAATGCGTTCCGATTACGGGGCCGATAGGGTTAATTTCCACCGCTTTTACATGGAAATTCTTTTTCACCTGCTGCGCCACGTATTCCGCGTCTTCCAGCGAATCGCCGTGGCTGACAAAAATCATCTGCTGGTCCGGTTCCTCCACAGTGTTCGCCATGTGCTGTACCAAAGAATCCAGCGATTGGCGGCGGCCGCGCACTTTTTCCATTGGAATCAGGTGGCCTTCGTCGTCCACATGCAGCACCGGCTTAATTCCGAGCATGGTGCCGAAAAGTGCCGCTGCGCCGGACACTCTGCCCCCGCGCTTTAAATGGTTCAGGTCGTCGACGGTAAACCAGTGGGCAAGGCGGTTCCGGTTTTCGGTTAGCCAGCCGCACAGTTCTTCCAGCCCCATGCCTTCGTCACGCTTTTTTGCCGCGTGATAAACCAGCAGCCCTTCGCCCATGGAAGCGGCAAGAGAATCCACTACGCGCAGCCTGCGCCCGGGGTACTTTTCTTCCAAATCCTTAGCAATCAGGCAAGCGTTGTTACAGGTGCCGCTTAAGCCGGAAGAAAAGGCAATATATAAAACGTCCGTACCGGAAGACAGAATCGGCTCGAACAGTTCCGTAAACCGAACGGGAGTTATCTGATTGGTAATGGAGCTTTCCCCGGCACGCAGGCGGTCATAAAAATCATGGGAGGAAATTTCACGTTCATCGGGGTAATTATGGTACGTGTCATCCCCAATGGAAAATACCATTGGAATCACTTCCACATCCAGCTCCTCAATCAGCTTTGGGGAAAGGTCGCAGGTGGAATCCGTAATGATTTTATAATCGCTGTGCTTACTCATGGTTAGCCGCTCCTTCTGCAATTCGTATTCCTTATAAGTCGAAAATATTATATCCCATCGGGCACGGTCTGTCCACAGACAAAACAGAGAAAATGTCGCAAATCCTGCGTCCGCAAGCAAACAAAGAAAAACCGGAGAAAATCTTTTGCGATTTTCCCCGGTTTTTCTATATATTATTTGATTTAATTAATCCAGATGAAACGCTTCTTTCAGACTGGTAATCTTTTCGTCGTCAATGGTAACAACGTCGCCCAACTTACGGGAAGAAATTACCGCTTTGGCGCTGTATTCCGCTACTTCCAGCCGGTCAAATGCGTTTATCAGGCTGTCGCCGGTGGCGATGATGCAGTCATTCCGGATTAGGACGATGGGGGTGGACGGAACAAACTGATCCGCTACTTTTTCTGTTTCCATGTACACGGAACCGTGTGGCATTTTCGGAATGTTGCGCAGCAGAATGTAACTTTCCGGAATAGTACGGGAATCAAAGTCCTCTTCCGTTACGGCAAAGGCCATAATGTTAGGCGCGTGCGCAATGATAACGGAATTAATGTGCGGATGCTTTTCGTAAATCTGCTGGTGCAGCCGTACGGAACGGCTGGGAATTTTTCCGACTTCCCTGCGGCCGTTTTCAATGCGCACAAGATCTTCCGGTTCCAGGTATTTGCGATCTTTTTCATACGGTGTAATCAGGAACGAACCGTTTTCCAGTCTTCTGGAAAATGTGCCCTCCGTGCTGGTAAAAAGCTTTTGGTCATAAGCGCGGTGGATTAAATCGCACATAACTCGGCGGGCTTCCCGTTCCATGCTGCTGTAGCTGACGGGCACAAATTCTTCCATGTCTGCATTCTGTTTATTTTTGGAAAGCGATAACTCCGTATCGTTTAATGCGACCGGTGTGCCTATGCTTCTGGCATGAATTTCAAGCCGTGCACAAAAATCAAGCGTTTCAAATGATTTGAACGCATTGAACAGGTTATCCGCGCCCACCACAATGCCGTGGTTTTCCAAAATAACGGAATTACAGCCTTTTTTAAATTCAACCGCAATTTTTTCCCCAAGCCCGGTACTGCCCGGCAGCCCGTATTTCGCCATGCCGACCTNNTCGGGTCAGAGAACCCTTGTCCACTCCGCCGGGAGTAATCCAGATGTCGCCGTTTTCATCCAAAATTGAAAGGTTTCCGCCGGATGTGGTTGTCATACCGTAGCCGTAAATACGTTTCATAATCATAATCAGTTGGTCCGCAGGGTGCAGCATTTGAAAATTCATCTTCGGTTTCCTCGCTCTCATATTTATCTTTTAATTTACTGTGTGCGAATTCGAATCTTACATACATTATAGCATTTGCTTTATGCGGTGCAATCTATTTTTTTACAGGATAAGGTGAAAATTATAAAGTAAGCTTTTTTGGTGTGGAACGACCGTAAAAAAAGCAAAAGAAAAAGGCTCCTGAATAATCAGAAGCCTTTTATTTTTAAAAAATCCCGCCTGGCCGTAATGTGCTGAAATACCCTGCTACTCTTAGCAGGTGGGTGCCCTCCCAATGGTTTCATACTCCCTTCGTCCAGCATAAATGCCGGGAGGTCTGAAGTCCGCCACCGGAGATGAGCTCCCTATTAAAATCTGTAGGGTTATTCATGCACGGTCCGCGCACCAGGCAGGGTGCGTATCAAAGATTAGTCCTCGTCGTTTTCTTCGTCGTCTTCTTCGTCTTCCTCAGAGTCTTCATCGTATAACTCTTCAAAACGACTTTCAAAAAGAGCGGCAAGTTTGTCAAGCAGCGCTTCATCCTCGATTTCTGCCAGTTGCTGTTCACCGTTTTCTTCAATTGCTTCGAAGATATAGTAGGTACCTTCGGCGTCAACCTTTTCCTGCGGTGTTTCAAATGTAGGCAGCAACGCGTAGAAGCAACCGTCATCATTATCTATTACATCCAGAATTTCGAACTCATGTTCCTCGCCCGCGTCGTCAACCAGGGTGAGCAAATCTGCACTGTATTCGTCGTTCATCAGGGTCATCTCCTCACGATTAATTTATCGGTTTGTCTGTTACCCATTTTACCTTTCCTGTGTCGTTAAGTCAACAGGAAAATTGTAATACAAAATAATATATAAAATTTTTAAAAAAATATGTCATTTTATATTGACTTTTGCTATAAACCGCTTTATAATATAGACAGAAAACAAAGAAGATTGAATAGACGGTACCGAAGAAACTGCCAAAGAACGGTGATGTCAAAGACCGAATCAGTCAGGCAGCAACAGGGTAGCGGTACTGAAAAATAGACGTTTGAAAGGGGTGGGTCCAATGGGCTTGGAATCTGAATGTAAGCCGGCGGCTGCGGGCCTTAGCCGCAGCTGCTGAACATTAACGGGTAAAGGGATGAGTCCAAAGTACAGGCATCTTGAAATACTTATTTATTTTAGGAAAGGATTAAGGTACGAACAGCGTTAAAAGTTCAGTGATTTTCGATTCAGCGTGATCTATAACTTGAAGCCCGGTTTCGCTTTTCCTTAAAAGCAGTTCGTATGAACAGTCAAAGGGGTGAGTCCGAAGTATAGTTTCAAACACGCAAACGAACCGAACAAAAATAACATGAATTGGTGATTCCGATGTTTCAGATAAATCATAAATAACTTCCTTCCGCGTTTCGGGCGGGGATGGTAGCGGTTCCGGTTAGGACGCTCATCCAGCTTAGGTAAACCGGAAACGGAAGGAGCAAAACCACAACAAAAGGACAAATCAGGCTCCGGCAATTAATTTTGCCGGAGTCTTTGCTTTTATTCATGAAAATTTTATAATAAGGAGGTACTATAGAATTAGGAATAGTGCGCATAACTATAAAGTGTTCGCGCTAAAAGGAATCGAGGGAATAAAATGAGTACATTAAGCAATACAAATAAAACCAATACAAAATACGATGTGGTTATAATCGGCGGCGGCCCAGCGGGCTACACAGCGGCGCTTTACAGTTCGCGCGCCGGGCTTTCCACCCTGGTACTGGAAGCGTACGCGCCCGGCGGCCAAATGAGCACGACGGATGTAATTGACAATTATCCCGGGCTTTCACAAGGAATCGGCGGTTACGACCTTGCGGTAGAAATGCGTAAGCAGGCGGAGCGCTTCGGTTCCGTCAGTGTGTTTGAACGGGTGCAGTTTGTCGATTTTGAAGCGCAGCCGAAAAAAATCGCGGTACAAAGCGGCGCTATTTACGAAGCGGGCGCAGTGATTGTTGCAACCGGCTCTTCGCCAAGGGAACTGGGCCTGAGCAATGAAAAAGCATTGCGCGGCCGCGGCGTTTCCTATTGTGCCACCTGTGACGGTGCGTTTTATCGCGGGAAAACAGTGATCGTAGTCGGCGGCGGCGATACCGCGGCGGCCGATACGGTTCTATTATCTAAGATATGCAAAAAGATTTATCTGGTGCATCGGCGCGATACGCTTCGTGCGACCAAGGCATATGTTAAGCCGATTGAAAACAGCGAGAACGTCGAATTTGTGTGGAATTCCGCAGTACAGGAGATTTTAGGCGACCCAAAGGTTACCGGAGCGCAAATCCGCAATTTGAAGACCGGGGAAGTAAAAACAATTGACTGTGAAGGAATTTTCATTGCAATCGGCGGTGTTCCGAACACGGACTTGTTCCGTGGAAAAATTGAGATGGATGCGAAGGGTTATATTCTGGCCAAAGAAGACACTGCCACCAGCGTACCCGGGGTATTCGTAGCAGGCGATGCAAGGTCAAAACCGCTGCGGCAGATTGTCACCGCGGTTTCGGACGGTGCGGTTGCGGCCCAAATGGCGGAAGAATTTTTGACGAAACAATCGATATAAACGTAACTTAAAAGAAAAAGCAGCAAGGAATTGGAATTTTTATACCAATTCCTTGCTATCTTTGTATATATGGGTTGTTATTTCCCAATGGATTGTGCTAGAATTACGTTAAAACGGAAAAAAGATGTGATAATGTGACAAAAGACCGACTACGTACGGATGCAGACAAATTTCTTACCAAACATTTTTCCGGTTCGGCAATCGATTACCATAAAGTAATTGCGATTATTATTCCGATTTTGGTGGATCAGACCTTTATCGTGTGCCTGAACCTGCTGAACACAGCGATGATCAGTTCTTCCGGTGTGGCGGCGGTCAGTGCCGTAAACATGGTGGACTCCGTCAATATTTTTCTGGTAAATGNNACGGAAACGACCCCATGGTGTCAAAAGCGTCGGCAGGTTCGGTTTCGTCGGTGGTTCTTTTAGCTTTTGCCATCAGTATGATCGTGGTTGTTTTTCGCGGTCCGGCGCTGACGCTGCTTTTCGGCGGCGCAGAAGCCGACGTTTTAAGCAACGCAAGAATATATTTGATTGGCTGCAGTATTTCCTACTGCGGAATTGCTGCGGAAGAAGCGGTGTGCGGCGCGTTAAGAGGCGTGGGCGAAACAAAATCGTCCCTTGCGCTGTCGCTGATTATGAACCTTTCCTATGTGCTGTTGAACGGACTGTTTATTAATGTGCTGCACATGGGCGTACTGGGCATGGTAATCGCTTTGAATATTGCGCGCTATTTAGGTGCCGCGTGCGCGATTATTTACCTTGTAAAGCTGAATACGTCGCTTCATTTCAACACGAAAGATCTGTTCCATTTCGATTTTAAAATGCTGAAGCGCATTCTTTTTATCGGAATTCCCTTTGCGGCGGAGCAAATGTTTTTTAACGGCGGAAAGATTCTGACGCAAACGTTTATTGTACACATTGGTACACTTGCCATTGCGACCAACGCTATTTGCGGTTCGCTGGCCGGTTTGTTTCAAATACCGGGGAACTCCCTTGCCCTTGCGGTTATCACCGTGGTTGGTCAGTGCGTTGGGCGCGGCGATATTCCCGATGCACGCAAATTTATCAAGTCGTTTATCTGGCTGTCGTCATTTTGTTTTATTATTACGGGAATGATTGTGCTGCCCTTGTTTAACCCGTTGGTTTCCTTATTTCCCCCGCCGCAGCAAATTGTTTCCACGATTTTTATAATTTTGCTGATTAACGAAGCGGCGCAGATTCCGCTTTGGTCTGCCAGTTTTATCACCCCTGCCGCGCTGCGTGCCGCGGGGGATTCCAAATACACTTCCATAGTATCCATGCTTTCCATGTGGATGTTCCGTGTGGTGCTGGGGTACATTCTGGGCGTGATTTTGCCGTTCGGAATTGTCGGTGTGTGGCTCGCCATGGACTGCGAATGGGGCGTGCGCGGACTGGTGTTTTTGCTTCGGTACCGGGGTAAAAAATGGTATCAGCACCGTGTAATCGATTAGTAAAAAGTGAATTACATAAACAAATCCCCTGCCGGTTGGCAGGGGATTCTTTTCATTGTATTTATGTTGAAAGAATTTCGTAATCAAAAAAATAGTGGTCGAACATCGCCTGCGGAATGGGTTCCTTTACCATAAAAATTGCGGAGTGTACAGTTTGACCTTCCCGGTCGTAAGAGTAAACGGCACCGTTTACCGACTCCCGAAAAAAATCGTAGCACCACATTCGGTCAAACCCGGCCCTTGCCCAAACTTTGTACACCATAAATCCGCTTCACCGCCGCTTGTTTTTAATCTTAGTTTAATACAAATAATACCCATATTCAATACATTTTTCTTGAAAAATACTATAAATTTTTACAGTATAAAAAATGAAAAGGGAGTCGTTTTCAGAACGGGCGCTCTGCCAAAATATCTGCCGCTTCCGGGTGGGAGCCAAACCATTTTACGGCATACGANNCTGCGAATTTTTTCGACGACGGCTTCCATTAATTTTCCGGCAACGCCTTGCCCGCGCAGGGAATCGTCTACAAATGTGTGCGTAATTTCAACAACTTTTTCCGAACGACCCGGAAAAACCACTTCCGCAAAAAGTTTTCCGGTTTCATCTACGGAATAAATTCGGTTTGGCTGAAAAATAAAATCCATAATAAAGTTCCTTCCTTTTTTGAAATGTTTTGCATAACAAGTATTTCCGGTTTTGCGCGATTTACCGCGAGAAAGGCTTTTCCATCGGTTTTATTAGACTATTATTCTGAATTATGTTATGATTCAAGTATAGACTATTTCTGCAGGAAATAGTGACTGAAGGCAATTTTGAAAATTAAATAGGAGAAAATATGAATTTTAAAGAATTAAACATTACGCAAAGAATTTTAGATGCTCTTGATAAAGAACATTATGTAAACCCAACACCCATACAGGAGCAGGCGATTCCGCCCGTTCTTGCCGGAAGAGATCTGCTTGGCTGTGCCCAGACCGGAACCGGAAAAACCGCCGCGTTTGCCGTTCCGATTATACAGCGGCTGATTGAGCGCCCGGCTGACAAAGTTGAACCGCGTAAAATCCGCGCGCTTGTTTTAACCCCGACCAGGGAACTTGCCCTTCAAATATACGAAAGTTTTCACTCATACGGCCGTTATACCCGAATTCACGCCTGTGTAATATTCGGCGGCGTTTCACAGAAAATGCAGGTGGAAAAGCTGCGCCGCGGGGTAGACATCCTTGTGGCAACCCCGGGAAGACTGAATGACCTGATGAATCAGGGATATATTGATTTAAATAATATTGAAATATTTGTTCTGGACGAAGCCGACCGCATGCTCGACATGGGTTTTATTGCGGATGTAAAAAAGGTTATTGCAAAAATACCGAAAGAAAAACAGACGCTGCTGTTTTCGGCTACCATGCCGCCGGAAATTGAGGAAATGGTCAATTCCATTTTGGTGAACCCGGTTCGGGTGACCATTACGCCGCCGGCCACTACGGTGGAAGCCATTGATCAGTCGATTTATTTTGTGGATAAAGGCAATAAAGCGAAACTGCTCATTCATTTGTTGCAGGACCCGTCCATTCGTTCCGCATTGGTATTTACACGAACCAAGCACGGCGCCGACCGCGTGGTAAAGGAACTGGAAAGGGCCAAAATCAGCGCACAGTCCATACACGGCAATAAGTCACAGAATGCGCGCCAAACCGCACTGGGCAGCTTTAAAAACGGTACCATCCGTGTTCTGGTCGCTACAGACATTGCCGCCAGAGGAATCGACATAGAAGAGCTTTCCTGCGTGTTCAATTACGACCTGCCGGAAGTGCCCGAAACGTATGTACACCGGATTGGACGAACCGGCCGCGCGGGATTGAGCGGAGTTGCAATCTCTTTCTGCTGCATTGATGAAAAGGGCGATTTAAGGGATATACAGAAGGTGATCGGCAAAACCATTCCGGTTGTCGAAGACCATCCGTTCCCCATGCTGATCACTACGCCAACCCCGAAATCTGAACTGAGAAAGCACCGTCCCCAGGCAAACGCAGGAAATGTTAAAAAGGGACAATCCCAAAGGGAACCTGCTGCTCAAAAAGAATCTTTTGCGAAAAAGAATCCCGCAGAAAAAGGATACGCCTTTTCAAAGAAAAAAGAGGGATCGCAAAAAAGGTATTCAAATCATCCGAACAGCCCGCACAATTCGTCCGGCTCAAACAGTTCACACAGCGCAAACAGCCCGAAACGCAAATCGCCGTATTCCCGCAAAGGATAATGGAAGAAAAATAATAAAAGCTCCCTTTCCAGCAATGGAAAGGGAGCTGCTTTGTTTTAATTTAAATATCAAATTCTGTGGCTGGTGAGTTTTCCGAAGAACCGTCGTGCGGGAATTCCGTTACAATTTTGGCAGCCTGATAAAGCGCGTTGATTAAGTCTGCTTCGTATTGAACGGAAAGCGTATCAAGTTTGGAATAAACCTGACCTTTGTATGTAGCAACATATTTTGGCGGCAGCCGGTTCAGCGCATACGACGCAATATCCATCCGGCATTTTTCGCATTTGCAGCAGCCAAGTTCATCAATAATTTCATCCAGTTTTTCAAGAACCAAGGTTTCCATGTAATTTTTCAGTACAACTTCTTTCAGGAAAAACACCTGCCTTTCTTACTTCCGTTTTGTCTCTTATAATATAACATTACACGATATATTTGTAAATAAAATTTTGTTTAAAAATTGGAAATTCTACTTATTTTTTCCATACGCGCCGCGGTATTCGCAAAAAGTCCCCCGGTTCATAATTTGTTGACCGGGGGACTTTTCTGTCAGTGGTCGTGTGCCGCTTCTGTATCACGGAAAAGAAGGGTAATGCACCAAATGGCTGCCAGAGCAACAATAACATAAACAATTCGGCTGCCGATTGCGGTCGGGCCGCCAAAAATCCATGCGACTACGTCAAAACTGAAAATTCCAACGGAACCCCAGTTCAGGCCGCCGATAATCACCAACAGCAGCGCAAGTTTATCAAACATTTTATCCACTCCTCTCGTTTTTATATTTCCGTTTTCTTTTGCAGTTATTCAAAAGGAACTTCTTCATGCGGAATTTGGTTAATGAAAAGATCTTGAGTATTATTTCCTGTTTTATATTTATCATTCGCTTTAATGTAATTAAGAATTAAATATTTCATGAAAAACGGCTTCTGAAGCGTATTACGCTCAGAAGCTGTTTTTATGTGATTATTTCCTTGAAGAAAACGGATAACCGCTTAGTCCGGCCATATTTCCCATGCCGGGCATGCTGCCCATACCGGGCATACCACCCA
>DFRY01000061.1 GCA_002378845.1 Ruminococcaceae bacterium UBA3451
ACAATCGAACGGCAAGCCACTCTATATTAATTTTATCTGCCGCAATAGGGGGCGTTTGCTTTTGGAAATGGAGAATCCCTGTGCGGAGGATGCCGCTCTTGATGAAAACGGTTATCCCGTCACCCATGAAGAGGGTCACGGCGTTGGCAGCAAAAGCGTCATCGCTTTTGCAAAACAGTATGAGGGAGAGTTAATCTATTCCATCGAAAATGGTATTTTTCGGGTTCGACTTTTGGTATGAGGGCAAATAGTTTTCATTTATTGATCAAAATGTTGTGAATATAAGCTTTTAAGTGTAAAAATGAGTCTTTTAAGTGTAAAGGCTCATTTTTTCTTTTTTCTGTGATATCCTCTTGACAATAATTTGCAGAAAAATCTGCATCCATTTCAGCGAAAAGGAGCGTGATATTTATGGATAACCGTCGACGCAGACAGCAGGACGCGCCCCTCTCCGCCCCCAATGCGGAAGGCAATGTATGGCCAAATCAGGTTTGTCCGGCTTTTGAGCCGAGAGCCGATACACCGGATGGGATACAGCAGTGCTGGTATTGCCGATGTTCCGACTTTCATCTGGACAGGCCCCACTCACTAGACGTGGGCGTATGCTACTGGCCGAAAAAGGTAACGAAATAGGAGGATGGAAACAAGATGAGAAAGGAACTTTATAATTTATTACAGAAAAAGATGAAAGGAAGAGTTAAATGAAAATCAAGACAAATGTAATTTCTATACTTCTGGCTCTGTTGATTATCTTTTCACCGGTTTCAGCAATACAAGCCTTTGCGGCGACAGACTTTACGGCAACCATCTCAACAAGTGAGCAGTGGAGCATGAAACTGTCCGAAATTTTTGAAGGTGTAGACATTGATCTTACAAATTTTTATGTTGAGTCGCTTACTACGGATGGCGGTGGTGACTCCGCAGCTGCGTCTGTGTTTCTCGACGGAGGGTATAATCATTACAATCATGAGGAAATGCCTTGTGGTAATGGCTACGCTATAGATAGCGACGGCACTTTAACGATAGGGTTTGAGGCTTCAACTCCGGGTACTTATCTATTTACCTTAACGATAGATGGTGGAGCTTCCCGGACGGTCCAAGTTACCGTTACCGGTACCAACACCCCGCCGACGGCGAGAAGCATCGTACCGACCCAGTCAATGGTCGAAGCAGGTACGGCAAGCTTTACCGCTTCCGATATAGCGGAAGATTCCGACAACGATCCCTTGTCCATAACCGCTATTTCAGCTGATCCGAACTCCGCCACAGCCACAGCGGCTTTCAGCAGCGGGACCGTTACTGTGACCGGTATTGCGGCGGGAACGACTTCGGTAAAAGTAACCGTAAGTGACGGAAATGCTACCGTTGACGTAACCGTACCGATTACGGTTACCGCGGCTAATCATGCGCCGACAGCGAAGAGCACCGTTCCTACTCAATTTATAATCGGCACCGGTATAGCAAGTTTTACTGCTTCTGATATTGCGCAGGACGCCGACAATGACACCTTGTTCATAACCGCTATTTCGGCTGCGCCGAATTCCGCCACAGCCACAGTGGCTTTAAACAGCGGAACCGTTACTGTGACCGGTGTTGCGGCAGGAGCGACTTCGGTAAAAGTAACTGTAAGCGATGGAAAGACTGCCGTAGATGTAACCGTACCGATTACTGTGGCAGTAATAGGCCGTACGGAAACAATTACGACAAGTGAAACATGGAGCGAAGAATTATCATATATTTTCGGTGACTATGCTTCCAAGGATTCCTTATCCCTAAATTTTCTTGCTGAACAGAACGGCGGAGACACCACAAATGTATCTATATTTCTAAACGGAGGCCCCCAACAATACGAAAATAAACCCCTTAATTTAAACGATACTACAGTACCATATGACGGTACCATTCAGATAGGGTTTCATGCAAGCATCGCGGGAATTTATGTATTTCAATTAAAAGACGGTACGTCGGTTCGAATAATTCAGGTCACCGTTACCGATGTGAGCGCCGCGCCGATGGTCACATCAATTTCCCCGACAAGCGGTCCTTCCGCGGGCGGAACTACCGTTACAATTACCGGAACCGGATTAACAGGCGCGACTGTCGTTAACTTCGGAGGTGTCAGAGCAACCGGTGTAACAGCAAATTCAAATACTCAGATTACCGCGACCTCTCCGGCTGGTTCTGGTACGGTACACATTACGGTGACCACCCCAGGCGGTACAAGTTCAACAAGCAGTGCCGACCAGTTCACCTATGTTCCCACGGGGCTCACCGGCACGGTAACAATCAGTGGTACGCCGCAATACGGTGCAACTCTGACAGCCACATATGGTTCCGGCAACAACACCGGCACTCTCTCCTATCAGTGGAAGCGTGGTGGCACCAATATCGGCACAAATTCGGATACATATACCCTTGTGAAAGACGACATCAATAAAACTCTCACCTGTGAGGTGACAAGCACAGAAGAAGTCGGCTCTGTTACCAGCGACGCCACCGCTACGGTTGCCAAGGCGGACGGCTCCTCAGTCACCGGCGTATTCGCCGTAGGCTGCACTACTTCCAGCAACAGTGACGGTAAACTCACCGGCGTGACTGCGGCGATGGAATACAAAAAGAGCGGCGACACAAGTTATATTGCCGGAACCGGCAGCGACATTACCGGCCTTACAAATGGCGTTTATCTGGTGCGGGTTAAGGAGACCGAAACCCATAAGGCAGGTGCGGACAGCACTTTTACCGTTGACGCGATGCCTGCAGATTATAAGACGCTCGTAAGCATTACGGCTCCAACAGCCATAACAAATCTGGCAAATGGAACAGATAAGACAGCCTCTGCTCTGGGATTACCCGAAACTGTAGAGCTGGTGACCGATAACGGAACGGTCAGCGCCGATGTGAACTGGGATGTTGCAGGCTCCGACTATGATAAATCCAAAAAGACAGAACAAACCTTTTCGGTAAGCGGAAGCGTTGTCCTTCCGTCAGGAGTTGTTAATACAAACAACGTGGAGCTGACAACAGAAATCAGTGTTACCATAAAAGCGGCGGCCGGCGAAGATTCGCCGACTCATACAATTACAGGTTTTCTGCTGGATTATTCGACGAAAACAGTACCCTATGGCACGAGCTTTGCTTCCCTAAACCTGCCCGATAAACTCAAAGCCGTTGGCAATGAAATTTCCAACCTTTGGGTCAACGTTTCCGAATGGGTATGCAGTTCGTTTAAGCCAACTGTTCCAGGTACGTATACGTTTAAGGCCGTACTTGACGGTAGCTATGTCGATAACGGTTATGTTCTGGACAGCTCAGTGAGCGAACCGGAAATTAATATAACCGTAAAAGAAAAACATTCCAATAATAGTTCAAACAGTTCCGGTAGTACTTCTTCCTCAACGGGAAATACGGATAAGACAGAGACAAAAGTAGATACAGCTGGCAACACCGCAATTGTAACCACCAAACCAGACAGCGTAACTACAAACGGTGGCACAGCCAACATTGAAACAACGATTCCCAGTGTTACCGTTGACAACACTGAAACTTCCACAAAAGGAAGTACGGTAGATACCGCGAAAAAAGCTGCGGTTACGATTAATGTACCCACAGAAGCAATCGTGCAGCAGCTGGCTGCGAAAAAAGATGTTGATCTAACCATCACCGTACCTTCCGGAGTGGCAAAAGGCGCCATTGGAAGTACTGCGGTTACCATCAACGCAAACAAGGAAATTCTTGATGCGGCAAAAGAAAATCTGACCGATGTAACTATAAAGATCAAAGACGCCGATACGCAGCAGCTTGCCTACAGCTGGACATTCAAGGGAGCGGATTTAGCAAAATCCACCGTTCCTATGACGGATGTCAATATTGCGATGAGCGTGCACCTTACCACAGAAGTGCCGAAAGTCAATGTGATTACTCCGACTAACAAGGGCTTGGTGCTTTCCTTTGATCACAGCGGTTTGCTGCCGTCGGTAGCCAGCGTAAAATTCTCTGCCCTGGAAAAGGGATTCAAACCGGGTCAAACACTTTACTTCTATTACTATAACCCTACCACAAAACAAATTGAATCACTGGGAAAAGACGCCTATACTGTAGATGCAGATGGAAATGTAACCGTGCAAATCAGCCACTGCTCCGATTATGTTCTGTTGCCAAAGTCAGTACGCACCATCACGCTGGACACAAGAACCTACATCATGAAGCCGAATAAGAGCTATGAAATCGGCGTAAAGCTGACCGGCATTTCCAACACCGTCATAAAGGCATATTCTTCCACCAAGGGAGTTGCCAATGTAACCGTGCTGAAAAACGGGAATGTAAAAGCAACCGGTGTAAAGCCGGGGCTAACTTACATTATGATTGATGTTTACGACAGCAAAAATAAATTTCTTACCCATGCCTCAATCCGACTGACTGTACAAAACGGCGTAAAAGAAAGCGGCAATTCTGCAAGACAGTACGGAATATTCTAAGGTATTAAACTTTTAAAGAGCTGGATTTATTGTTAATGATAAATCCAGCCCTTATGTTTAGATTAATTCGTAATTTGAAGTTCGCATAGGACCAGCAACTGTATTTGGAAAGTGAGATTGAACTTCGCATAATGTTTATATAGCAACTACAAATCTTTTAGTACTGCCTTTTTCACGAGAGGAAGTCACCTATAATATTGAACAAACCATTCGCCTTACAGCCTATCCACTTTTTAAAACAATTCCAGGCTTCCAAATCCAAGCAAATCGGGATACCGTAGCAAGTAAATAAAAATTCCCAAAGTGGGACGCCGAGGACAGGCCTTATTGCAGGTGTAAAATCACAAAGTTTAATAATACAATAAATAGCATAGATTTCATATCAAGGAATCTATGCTATTTATTGTCATGGTGGAGATAACCGCGCTAAATCCGAACACGTTTATTTTATTAATGGAATGTTAGTGTTGCTTCTAAACTTTGCAAAAAAAATTTGATACGCTTCGGGTAATAGGTAAGAGAAGGGCCCCGGACCGACCAATCATTGGATGGTCCGGGGCCGCATTACAAATTCCTTGTTAAATTTTGTTTGGACAGGGGTACATAAAAGTTTTTGCTTTTTCTGTCTATTTCTTATTGACCTGTTCACATAGCTGGTGGTTCTTTACGCTCAACACAAAAAGAGACTGCTACAACATGCGGAAACATGCATTGTAGCAGTCTTATATTTTGCTTTTCCTACAGATAGCGGCAGAAAAAAATTTGAACTCTTATGAACCGTCAGGAAACCGCGACGATACAGACTTTCTGTGTAGGCTGGTCGGCAACGGACATATAGAAGCCCGTCTGCTGGCCAGGGTTCCCGATCGCCGTGATCCTATAATAGGTATCATTGCCAGATTTGCTCATCATCTCCGTTTTGAAAACCCCGTTTGTCCCGGGATTGAAGCTGGTTGCGCCGCTGATTTTAAACGTATAGCTCGCACCTTTTTTCACCGAAAAATCCGAGGTGGTGTCGGATTTCATCACAACCGGATCCGGTACGGCAACTGTCACCGTACAGACCTTCTGCGCAGGCTGACCGGGAACGGAAATATAGAAGCCCGCCCCCTGACCGGGATTCCCGATTGCTGTGATCTTATAGAAGGTATCATTGCCGGATTTGCTCACCTGCTCCGTTTTGAAAATCCCATTCGTACCGGGATTGAAGCTGGTCGCGCCGCTAATTTTAAACGTATAGCTCGCACCCTTTTTCAATGAAAAATCGGATGTGGTATCGGATTTCATCACAACCGGATNNCTTTTTTCACTATCTGGGTAGAAATTACCCCGCCGGTACCGCCCACGAATTTAGGCTCCCCGCCGCCCATCACGGAAATTTTGTAGGTATAGGAAGTGCTCGGCTTCAGAGTAATGCCGCTCGTCGTATCGGACTCCACATAAGGCTTCACCGCTCCATCGTATATGTACAGCGGCACGGATGCTGTCTCGCCGTTGAGCGTAACCCTTACCAGAGATTCGCCGGCTTTCAGGGCTTTCACCTGATACTCGTATCCGCCCGCAACCTTGCCTAGATACTTGGCGGTAGCAAGGTCGTTATTGGTGTTCACCGTGGGCGCGGTGGCGGAATTTGTGTACGCGATAAACCGGTAGGTATCGCCGATATTGAATGCGTATTCGCCGATGGTATCGACTCTGAGGTTTTTGTTTGCCGTAATTTTGACATTACACAGCGTTCTGGGAACGTAACCGTATGCGCCAATAAGAAGGTCGGTATTTTTGCCTGTATCACCGACAGCGTCCACACGGTATAAAAAGTTCCCTTCGCCGTCCGTGTCGATTAAGTAGGTCTGGAGCACACTGCCGTCGAGCGGCTCGAGCATGGGGAAAGAAAAATAA
Organism: Ruminococcaceae bacterium UBA3451; assembly: GCA_002378845.1. GTDB lineage: Bacteria > Bacillota > Clostridia > Oscillospirales > Acutalibacteraceae > Caproiciproducens. The sequence continues at coordinate 6,375 of DFRY01000061.1, forward strand.
TCTTCGCTCGTAAAATGTACTTCCATGAAATAGCTGTTGCCCCTGACAATAGAAAAATTCAGGGTGGTGTCAGCGGTAACCGAGAAATTGGGCGGACCCCCATTCTCCACAATGATCCAAAAGGTTGCGCTTGCCCCGTCGGAGCTGGTAAAAGTGATGTCCACAGAGCCGGCTTTCAGTGCCGTCAGGGAAAACATGTAATCCCCGCCCTCAACTTGAAACAGGTCTACCTGTAGAACAGAACTATCGGTGGAGGTGGCTGTCAGCGTCGCGTTCGGATTGCTGACCGTCACGCCGTACACCGGCATCTGGCCGACCCGCATTGTTTTGAGACTGTCCATGTCGTTTAGGTTGAGGAGGTTGGTAAAGGTAAGGGTGGACTTCTCTGTTTCCGCCGCATAGGCAAAAGTCCCGCCGAACGCGGAAATCAGAACCGTTAGCGCGAGAATCAGGCTGAGGAACCTGCATCTTTTTTTCAAAATATTCTTCCCTTTCAAATTTCCTGAGGTTCAGCCACCGCAAAGCTACTCAATGAATAAACCCCGTAACCTTTATTTTATTCATAATTTTTTCACAAAAATCTTATCGAAGAATATTTCAATATTTTAATTATTTTGGATAAATATTCCGGTGATTATCTCATTATATTACATAAAATGAAACTACATTTTCCTGTATTTCCGTTTCAAGCGATTCAGGCGGCCCACAGTACGGGGACTTCACAGTATGTTTAAAACGGCAACATGCTGCCCCCTCCGAAGCATGTCGTCGTTCTTGAAAAAGATAAAAAAGAAATCCCCGATTGCTTAAAATGATCGAGGATTTCTTATTGTAAAGCTCTGGCTTCATAAATACTTTCATATGGCTTTAATTGAAAAATTATTGGGATACAAAGATATAATGAATTAAACATTAGAAGGCGGCTAAGATTTAATCACTAGCCGCCTATTTCTTTACGATAATCAGTCTTTATATAGAAATAATTACCTGACAAAATCTAGCTACGTTTCATTGACATTCAATGCTGTCCAATTTATACTTTATCTGCCTTTCCCTTTTAGGGCGCCGCTAAGTACGCGAAAATCATAGCAAATATGTTTGGATTATTGATAAAATAAGCAAAAGAATGAATTTTTTAGGTGGGATACTTTTGGGTGCAATCGTAGGATTATTTTTCTTCGTGTTCTTATTGTTCGGCTTTATTCTATTTACTGCAGGTCTTGTCGGCCTGATTATTGTCCTTCGTAGGAAGCGTTTAAGAAAAGATCAAGGCAGAAAAAAGCATAAAGCCATCCTCATTACAACAATTGCAGCCATGATTGTCGGAGTCATTATTTCTATTCCCGGTTTTTGGCTGGGGGCACAAATTGTTCCTTCCAAGATTTATGATGCAAAATATTCAAAAACGATAGAGTATGCAGCTGACACAAACAATTATCAGGAAGTTAAAAGGCTACTTGAACGTGGTGTGAGCCCCGACGAATGTTTTTCCAACGGAACCTACACGCCACTGATGCACGCCAGCACTATTGGAGATGGTTATGACGTTGCGAAGCTCCTTCTGGAGCACAAAGCAAACCCCAACATGGAATTTGGTGGTTATGGCGACGGTTCCGACAAGGGATACACCGCTTTGATGTACGCCGTTGACGAACGCGAGAATCTGAATCTAGTAAAGCTTCTTGTCGAATACGGCGCGGATGTCAATCATGTTGCCGCCGATGGCAAAACCCCATTAAAGGAAGCCGAGTATTTTAACAGTCCTGAATTTGGCGACAACTCGGCTGTTGTGAATTATTTAAAAAGCGTTGGCGCAAAATAGACGGCTGATCTGACAAGCAATACACCGGCGCCCCAAAAACAATCTGCCTATTGGGGCGGCCATTTTTTCATTGAGACAGTAGTGAGCGAACCTGCCGGTGCGTTTACAGGGTCTACTATATGTTGTGATATAACATGCGGTGCTACTGCTATTTCATACAGCCATGATTAAAACGCTATACATTTCAGATGAAAATGGCACGTAAGAATGATGCACGCACGGTCGTTGTGAGTTCGTTTAGTTTTAAGATAATAAATAGAAACAATTTCCTTGGATGGTTTTTTGTAAAGTATAAGAACTAAAGTCTTGTGATGGGAAAATAAAGATATGGTCAATTTTGTAAAAATAGTGGTGCGGCATGAAAGTGGTGAACTAATTCAAATAGTGGACGATGAAGGGGTTCATGATTTTACCTTTTTCCCTGGAACTGATGAAATGTCCTACTACGATAAAAGAATGACTAAAGTCCAAGAAAAATTCATTTGCAGCAGTTCCATGCTTTAAATTCGAAATTCTGGTGGAAGTCTTTATTATTGCCGATTTGTTTCTTGCAAAATTATCTATTAAGGTACGAATATTTATATGCAGATGATTATTTCTCCCAGATAGAATTTATACTTTCAGAGCCTGATGCTGATGCACAGATAAAATTAGAAGAACAAAGGACTTGATTGAGCTGGTGGAGTTTTTCGAACAAAAAAAGGTACACTTGGTTTCTAAAAGAATCCGTCGATATCAGCACGCCGACCGGGAAATTGCTTTTTTACTCTCATGAGCGCACTGGCTCTGTTTGAACATGATGTAATTGCTGAACGTACTAAAGAAGGATTGAAATTAGCCAGGGCTCGTGGCCGAATGGGGGGAAGGCCGAAGATTGATGAGGCTAAGGTGAAGCAGGCGGTGATGCTATAAAACCAAGCAATATTCTGTCAAGGAGATTGAGGAGCTGCAAGGTAAAAAAGACGACGTTGTATAGGAACCTTTAAAAATTCAGTCCTAGCAGATGACAGATAAAAACTGAACTTTTACCTCACATCTTAGGAGAAACTTCTGTGAATCTGTCATGTGTCATGAGACTGTTTTTAATATTTCGCTCTAGTGGAATTAGTTGAATTTAGATATTTATTGGAATATAATGGGTAAAAAGTAGTTGTAGTTATTTATTTAAAGAGCCACACTATAATCTGTCCATTTACCGGCGGCCTGTAAAGTAATGTCTGAGCATCATTAATTGAAAATTGCCAATAGCACATTTTTACATCTTGCATTGTGGTTTTAGTTCGCATAAATATTTGACGCTATATGTTTTTGCCCGCGTGATAATGCAAGCTGTTGATTCACACTCTAAATGATTCTATGCAGCAAATCTTGTCCTTCGATGCCAAAATTAAATAGCAGGTTTTATATTTACTTTTTCACATTTTTTTAAAACCGAATATTTATAGTAGCTGCTTTGCTCCTGCGGCATACTCCATCATCTCTAAACGATTACCATCCGGATCTACCAGCCAGAACTGCCAGGATCCGTCTGCCCCCAAATTGATTTGCGTGTCTGGAACTAGCCCATTGTTAATCACCGCATTCCAAGCTTCATGAATATCCGCGACCTCCAGGCAGATATGCTGATAGCCAAAGTAAGGCAGCAAATTTCGTTCCTCTTTTTTCTTACTGCCATATGAGTAGAACAATTCTATATACTGGTGAGGCGCTACTTCCAGAAAATCTATCCATGGCAGATTGCCAAGTGCCCTCATCCCCTGAACCATAGCAGGATTATTACGTGCCATCCCGTTTTGTTCCATGGAATTAAGTAGATCAAAGTAAGTACGCGTCAGAATGTTTTTCATACCCAGTCCTTCACAGTAAAATTTCTTCATTTTCGCACCTGCGCGTACCTGATAGGCCACCTGTGTGGTGTATCGCGCCAGAGACTGCGTATTGCTTCCGGAAACCGACAAAGCCTCAATCCCAAACTGTTTCAAAGATTCTGCAGAATATTGGGTAAATTGCACTTCGTTCCCATCCGGATCGTGAACTGTTATCTCAAGTGAGCCGTCTGATGTAGCATGAACATCCGAATCAATTTTAACGCCTCCTTCGATAAGACGCGTTTTAATTTCCTCAATATCAGCGACTTCATAGTTAAATTTCATATATCCGTAATAGTCTCTTCTGTTACCGAGTTCTTTCTTAGCTGGACCCGAATTATGGAATAGCTCAAGAAATTGACGGTCTGCTAGCTTCAAATATTGTATCCATGGCGTCTCTCCCATGGATGCAATCAATTTAAGGAAGTTAGCCTGCTCCGGTGTTGGAGAATCGCCATAATTTCTTTCCATACTATTGTATAGATCCTTATAAGTATTGGCAAAAAGGGGCCTCATGCCGATAATATCGCAGTAAAAATGCAACATCTTATCCATATTATATGTGTTAAAAGATACATGCCCGATATTCTTTATTGGAACTGAGACCTGTTTTGTCCCTTCCTCTTGCATACGCCGATTTAGATACTCATTGTAAACAGCCGTATCACATGGGAATGTCAACGGCTGGTTCTGAGAAGAAGACAGCTGCGCCGTATTTGCCAGCTGTACTGCGGTTAGTCCATCAGCTCCGGGAGCAATCAAAGGCGTTCCTTTGATTATATGGTCCGCAAAATTAGAAAACACCTTGACATAATCTGTACCAAATCCCACCGGCGCGAGAATTTCTTCTGTCGTATATAAGGAATTAGGATTACGTCTCAATGTGCCTGCAAACATCCTAAATTCTTCAGTATCATTCCAATCGTCTTCGTCCTCAGCGAAATGATAAACCGTTGCTGTATTACTGTTATCTACTACGATTTTTCCTTTGGATAGGTCAATTTCCAACCGGTCTGTGCCGATGGGGTCATGGGTACAGGAGATAAAGGTTCCGGTCGCGCCATTTTCATATTCCGTAACCAATGTAACATCATTTTCAACATGAATATCACGATGAGAACCCTCTTTGCAGATTGCATATACTTTTGAAGGTTTGCCGCACAGCCATGTCCATAAATCCAACTGATGTGGCGCCTGGTTTACCAGTAGTCCACCGCCCTCACCGCTCCAGGTACCTCTCCAGTCGCTGCTTTGATAATAACTGTCAGGACGCCACCAGGAATTGACGATCCAGTTTGAGCGCCGGATTTGGCCCAATTCCCCGGACTCGATTTTTTCCTTTAGCTTACTGTAGATTTGATTTGTGCGCTGATTCAGCATTAGCCCAAATGTCAGTTCTGGATGTCGTTCAGATGCCGCGATCATGTCTTCAACGTCAGATGCACGAACGGCCGCTGGCTTNNGAAAACATGTACTCCATGCTCTAATGCATAGATTGTGATCTCCGAATGCAAAAAATGAGGAACCGTCAAAATAACTGCGTCACATACTTTTGCATTGATCATTTTCTTCCAGTCAGCATAAGCAACTACACCGGAAGATTTATCAAAATTTTCCGTGCTCTGGTCGGAAATATCACTAATAGCTGTCAGTGTGCAATTTTCCGGTTTTGCAGTTTGTATAGAACCCGGTAGAGAACTTCCAGTTAAAATTGATGCGTATAATCTCCCCTGTGAACCATATCCAACGATTCCNNTCGAATATCTGCCATAATATTTATCCTCCGATTTTCATAAGATTATTTTAATTGAGAAGAACTCGTTTCAAATGTTTGCATTTCCTATAAAAAATTATTCAGGCCTCTGAATAATTTTTTGATATATTTATGTTAATCTATTTTACTTATAGGCACAACCATCAGTTCTCTAAAAAGTGTTGGAATAATTAATTATCTTGGGAGATATATTATGGCAAATAAGAAAATCAATTTGCAATTTAATAAAACAGAAGAAAGAATGTTACAAACTACATTGAAACTAATGGAACGTTTCCCTTTCAAGAAACTTACTGTGCGTAAAATATGTGAAGCTGCAGTGGTAAACCGTTCCACATTCTATGCTCATTTCGTCGATGTTTATGATCTTTTGGATAAAATAGAGCTGACTCTGCGATTGGAATTAGAGAATTCATATAAGAGTAACAAAATCATGCTGTCAGGTGTAGTCCCTTTCTCTGAGGAATCTTTTCTGATTTTAGTTGAGTACATTCATGTTCACCAAGCCTTTTACCGAATTTTATTTAAGAATGACCGACAGCATCCACTGCAACTGTATGAGCCCTATTGGTACCGGTTTTTTTATCCGCTTCAACAGCAGCAGAAAGGCATTTCAAAAGAAGCGATGATGTATTATCTGATTGGCTTTCAGGGGAGTTTTACTATGATCATTCACGAATGGTTGGAAAATGATTGTAAGGATTCTGAAAAAGATATAGCTAAAATTGTGGCAGCATGTGTGCCGAGAGTCTGGCGGCATTTGACAGAACATTATTTCTGCGAATAACTATTATCACAGAATTTTTCAGGAATAAAGTCGTGCTGTTCAGTGCCATCGCTGACGTCGCCAGGTCGTATACGGAGGGGATGTATATCGACATGCGGACCTTGTTTTGACTAAAATAGTCAATAGTTAAATCAAAAAAAATTAAGCCACCAGCCTCGTAAAGAGACTGGTGGCTTTCTGTTTTTGCAGATCAGATTCCAAGGAAGTTCAAAAAATTTCAATGAATAAACAAAGAGCTTGGTTTTGACCCAGACCAGAATAACAAACGTGGTTTTAAAAAAATAATTTGATAAAATTATTTTGCCTAAAATTTGATTTGATGGAGAACTTGACATTCAAAATCACTTGTTTAAGGTTGCGATGGTATGGCGCATGTCATGAAAATTACTTATTGAAATTACAACCTTTAGGTCACGTTTAAGTACGTCTTATATAGTGTGTGGCTCTGCCAGTAAGCCTATTTCATTGCAAAAGATAATTCGTTTTTATCGAAAATGTCCGTGACCGAAGTCTTTTTAGCTTCCTGTAAAGCTGTGCCATGATTATATTTTGACACATGTTCAACAAAGTATCACTTATTAAGATTCACAATGGTCTTTTCAGAAGTATTTTCTGTCGATCCTCTGATCACAAGCATTGCATCAAACAGAATATTTCTGTTTGGTTCATCCGGTTGATCAATTTTTTCAAACAGCATCTCTCCGGAAGTATAACCGACCTGATAACGTGGCAGAGATACCGTTGTTAAGGCCGGATAGGCACTCCTTGCAATAGTTACGTCATCAAAACCAACTACAACTAGATCTTCTGGAATCCTCAGATGATAATTCCTGGCAGCATTCATAGTGGCAACAGCGCAAACATCTGAAACAGCAAGAATGGCATTTGGAATATTGTCTTTGCTCAGCAGTTGCGTCATAGCAGCATAAGCGGCATCATAGGAGACATTCGGCAAATTCGTAACCCAATTGCTGGGGACGGAAATATTTGCTTCCTCAATTGCTTCGCAGAAGCCTTGATATCTGTGTCGAGCAAATCGGTAAGCGAGAACAGTATTAATAAAGCCAATCTTACGGTGACCTGTTGAAATAATATATTCCGTAGCTCGTTTTGCTGCTGTATGGTCATTAAATCCAACATATGAGGCAGGATAGGTTTCACAATACTCACAACACTGTACAAACGGAATACTATTTTCATCAAGAGATTTTATAACAGTCTCACTGTTAGTACACATGGTGATAACACCACGTGCACCTGTCATCTTCACAAGAGATAGAAATTCCTGAAGTTTATCTTTGTAAATTATACCGACATGCAAAAGAACAGAATAACCATGAGAAGTGGCAGAAGCTTCTATACCTTTAAAGACATCTGATAGAAAAGGGTTGTCTAATTCAGGAACGTTTAGGATAATAAGACCTTTTTTAACATCTCTGCTAACGCTTTTGCTATATGTTGAATTTTTAATAATTTCAGAAACTCCATCCATACCCAGCTTAGTCATGGCGTTAAAGACAAGTGTTTTAGTTTCCTCAGTCACAGTCTCCGGGTGATTGATTACACGTGAAACCGTTGCAGGAGAAACATCAGCAGCTTGTGCGATTTGATTGACTCTGATTCGCTTATCGATCACATTATTCACTTCCTTATGAGATTTATTATATATCTAAGTGAAAAAAATGCAAGCATTTTGTTTTTTGAATTGAAAATTTCAGAAATATTTCATATTAATAATAAAATATTTCAAGAAAAGATCGTGATTGCATAAGCGTAAGTTAAATAAATTAGTAACCATGCTAGTTTTTAGGTAGATATTAATATAAATATTGCAAAGTTTAAATAAATAATGTATACTTTAAGCGTAAAAACCGCTGAAATAAACTAATTAATTTTCAGAGGAAAGCGGAATTTTATGAAAAATTAATAACGGAGGAAAAGAAAAATGAAAAGGATCCTTTCTATGGGTTTGGTAATTGCTATGATGTTGTCCCTGGCCGCCTGTGGTAATAATGTGGACAGCAGCGTTTCTACCGGAACGGAGTCTGCAACCAAGTCTAATGTTAAAACCATCAAGATCGGATATGCGCTGAATACTGTTGATGAAAACATGCAGCGTTCTTTGGACGGCTGGAATGCAGCTGTTAAAAAATGGAACGATCATCACGATGACATCAAAGTGGAGTTTTCTTACACTGACGGAAAGAGCGATGTTAACACCCAGATTTCCAATGTTGAGACAATGATTTTACAGAAGCCGGACGCTATCATCTTGGAGTCTGTCGATACAACCGGCAGCATTCCCGCAGCCGAAGATATTCATAGAGCAGGCATTTACTGTGTTGAAGACCGTGGTATGAAAAGTGACGCCGTCGACCTTTCCTGGACGGGTTTTGATGAGCCCTCCATGTCTAATCTGTCCGCTCAGGTTTACAAAGATTACTTAAAAAAGAACCCAAACGCCGAGTTGAATGCAGTCCTGATCTATGGGAATCCCGCTCAGACAGCACAACTGCACCGTATGGATGGTTTTCTAGCGCTGGAGAAAGAATATCCCGATCGTATACATGTTCTGGATAAGAACTATGGTAATTGGGATACTGGAAAGGCTCAGTCGTTGATGGAAGATTGGATTCAGCTGTATGGACATAAGATCAACTGTGTAGTTTCCGGTTCTGACGCTATGGCGCTGGGCGCTATTAACGCCATGAAAGCTGCGAGTTGGAAATCGGGCGATGTCATGATGACCGCTGTTGATGGCACTGACGCCGGTCTGAATCAGGTCGCATCTGGTTGGCAAACCGCCTCCGTCAAGATGCTAATGTCTATGCAGACTTCGAAGATGCTCGAAACTATTATAAACCATGAGACTGGTAAGTTTAACGATAAAGTTTTTAATGGTGGTGCTGATTTTGCTGTCAACGTTACCGCTGACCTAGTTGACAAGTATCATGATATTAGTTGACCTAAATAAGAATAACCAGTTTGGCTAGCCTGCATCGGGCGGGAGGAGATCCCGCCCCGTGCTTAAAACGATTGAGGTTTTTATATGAATGACGAAATTTTACTAAAATTGGACGGAATCACCAAAGTGTTTCCCGGGACGAAAGCCTTGGATAATGTACAACTAGAAATCCGTAAAGGCGAAGTGCATGCGCTGATCGGCGAGAACGGTGCCGGGAAATCCACCTTGATGAAGATTATCCTCGGCATCTATCATGCTGAAAGCGGAATTGTCACCTTTAAGGGAAAGCAAGTGCATTTCAATGGCCCTATTGATGCTTTAAAATCCGGCATTTCTATGATCCACCAAGAAATCAGTCTTGTTCCGATGATGGATGTCGCAGAGAATATCTGGCTTGGCCGTGAAAATACATTTATTAAGCACGGTATTCTGGATCTTCATACGCGTTACAAAAAAACCGATGAACTGCTGAAGGGCCTTGGCATTGATCACATTAATCCTCATGCGACCGTAGACAGTTTAAGCGTTGCAAATATGCAGCTCGTAGAAATAGCGCGAGCTGTTTCATATAATTCTGATTTGATTATTATGGATGAGCCGACTTCCGCTCTCACCTCTGTAGAAGTTGAATTGCTGTATAAGATCATCCGTGGCCTGTCTGCTCAAGGCGTATCTATCATTTTTATCAGCCATAGGTTGGAGGAAATTTTTAAAATATGTGATCGGGTCACGGTGTTTCGCGACGGGTGCTACATTATCACCAAGAACTGTAATGACATCACCCAGGATGACTTGATTACTTATATTGTTGGTCGCCAACTGACCAATTTGTTCCCTAAACTCCCAGCAGAGATCAAGGACGTTGTGCTGGAAGTCAAAAATCTGTGTTGTCCAGGCGTGTTCAGCGACGTTTCGTTCAACGTCCGCGCAGGTGAAATTCTGGGCTTCTCTGGTTTGGTTGGCGCCGGACGCACTGAAATCATGAGCGCGATTTTCGGAATTAATCGGTATACAAGCGGCGAAATCTATGTGGAGGGCAAGAAAGTTGATATCCATTGTCCTTTGGATGCTGTGAAGGCTGGCCTGGGTATGGTCACGGAGGATCGGTTGCGTGAGGGCGCAATACATGGTCTATCCGTGCTTGATAATGCAATTCTCCCCTCAATCGATGAGGTTTGCGGAAGAAGCGGAGTCTACACGCCGAATAAGGCGCTGAGTTTCTTTATCCCTATTAAAGACCGCATAAAAATCAAATGCAACTCACCAATGGAAGCAATGGGAGAACTGAGCGGCGGTAACCAGCAAAAGGTTATCATTGCCCGTTGGTTGTTGACCAATCCCAAAATTCTAATTCTGGACGAGCCAACCCGCGGTATTGATGTCGGTTCTAAATCAGAGATTCATCGTCTGATCAGCGAGTTGGCTCAGCAGGGAATGGCTATCATCATGATTTCTTCCGAGTTACCTGAAATTTTGGGCATGAGTGACCGCATCGAGGTCGTTCGCGGCGGTAAGATCGTCTATGAGTGCACGTGCAAGGGGGCCACTCAGGAGCTGCTCATGCAGCACGCATTCGGCACGCAAAGTAAATGAAGGAGACTTTACAATGAGAAACAATAAGTTTGACGGAAAAACGCTACTGAATACAGTGTTGCTAGGTAACAAAAGCTACATCATTCTGTTTATTTTAATTATTATTATGTCGATTGCCTCTCCGCTGTTTCTGACAACTGCCAATGTAATGAACGTTGTCCGCCAGTGCACCGTGACCGGCATCGCAACTTTTGCTTTTGCTCTAGCCTTAGGCGCCGGCTGTATGGATATGTCCGTTGGTATGGAGCTGCTTCTTTCAGGTGTCATTGCGGCAAAAATGAACCTGATGGGTTTTCCCATATGGATTACGCTGATTGTTACTATGCTGTTTTCTGCTGGCCTTGGTTTACTGAACGGCTGGCTCATCACGTTCTTTGATATGCCTTTTTTTATCGTTACTTTGGCAACTACCAGTGTGTTTCAGGGTATAGCATTCGTTATTACCAATAATGTTCCTGTTTCCGGTCTGAGTGATGAAATGGTATATCTTGGGCAGGGTTATCTCTTCGGCATTCCGGTACCTATTTTCATCCTGGTTGCATCCATGTTAATTATGTGGTTTGTTGTCAACCGCACGAAATTCGGCCGTCAGGCACTTGCCGTTGGTGGCAATGCGGAAGCAGCTCGTGTCAGCGGCATCCGTGTCAACCTCATCAAGACCGAGGTCTATGCGCTGCTGGGCTTGTTTGTCGGATTGGCAGCAATCGTACAAACGGGGCGTTCTGCTTCCGCTCAGTTGTCTGCCGGTACTACCTTAACCATGGACTGCATCACAGCTGCAGTTATCGGCGGTACCAACCTGATGGGCGGTAATGCCAGCGTTGTTGGAGCATTTGCGGGCTTTTTGATTGTTGGCGTTGTTTCCAACGGTCTGAATCTGTTGCATGTCAGTGCAAATTGGCAGATTGTTGCCGATGGTGTCATGATCCTATTGGCTGTTCTAGTCGATATACTTTCTACCAAATTGTATAAGAGGATGTCTATGAAGAGAGAGGCCTAAGATGGAACAACACCATTTTAAAGATATTGGAATGCTATGCTTTATGGTGTCAAACGCAAAAGAAGCACTGCATTTTTACTGCGATTTGCTGGGATTCAAGTTCCTGTTCACATTTGATAATCCGGATGGCTCGGTGTTCATGTATTATCTGAAAATCTCCGATCACCAGTATTTGGAACTAATCCCTAGAAAATCTGTTTTCACAGAAGAACAGCGTTTTCACCATGTAACTTTCCTGGTTGAAGATGTAAAAAACGAGGCTAAACGCCTTCTTGATCTAGGTGTTCAACTCTACGACGGTCCTGTGTCTATGGGTCATCCTATCAACTGCCCGGGTGAAGTCCACAGCGGTGGTGATCGTAATCCCGCTTTTTACATAGAAGATCCCGATCATAACAATATCGAATTAATGCAACTGATCCCCGGCAATATTCAGGCTCAATATGAATAACAAATAAAGGAGTAATGTATTATGCCTATTAAGTACACTCATCTCGGACATCCGGCAATTCTATGCAAACATTATGATGAAACCTTGGCATTCTATGTGGATAAAATGGGTTTTGAGAAAAAGTTTAGCCTCTATCAGGATGACGGCTCCCTCTGGCTGACTTATGTTGAGATTGCACCGGGCCAGTTTGTTGAACTGTTCCCCCAAGATTATCCTTCTGCCAATAGGACGAGAGAGCGCTCCTTTCATCACTTCTGCGTTGAAGTCGACGATTATGCGGCAGCTTTGGAAGGTTTGAAGGAGCGAGGCGTCGATATTTACTGGGGCCCCACCGAATATACCTTTGGGGAGAAGGCAGAAAGCGGCTTTGCAGACCGAGAACCCGGTATGTGCGGCAGCCTGTGTGCATTTGTGCGTGATCCCGAAGGTAACGACATTGAAATTATGCAGTTTACCGATAAGAGTAAGCAACTTATGTGAACGGAAAGGAAGACAATTTATTATGAAAAATCATATCACCCGTCTGACTCATGTTACTTTTAAATGTAATGATTTTAAGAAGATGGAAGAGTTCTATCGTGATGTTATGGGTTTCGAAGAAACNNTTTACCTTACCTTATGAGGGCGATATTGCGAAAGCCTATGAAGATCAGGGTGTAAAGGAAGGCGACACGTGGCTTGCTTACTTCAAGATCACTGATCGTGAGTTCGTTGAATTGTTTAACGAAAAGTATGTTGATAAGGAGCATATCCCAGATTACAGTTTTATGCATTTCTCTGTACTTGTCGAAGACATCGTGGAAGCAGCCCGTCATTTTGAAAGCAGGGGTGTAAAGCTGTGGGGCGGCCCCAAGTACGTTAATAACCCCCATTCCATTCCTTATGTACCCGCAGCCGGACAGTGTGGGTCTTACGCATTCTACATCCAAGATCCCGAAGGTAACGAGATTGAAGTAATGCAGTACACGGAAAACTCTATGCAATTGACTTGCGACAAATAGGAAGGCGACCAGATATGAGAAAACTAAAAGTCGGAATGGTTGGCGCGGGTATTTGCGCAAACAATTTTCATTTACCAGCTCTGCAAAAGCTGTCGGACTATTATGAGCCGGTAGCTCTGGCTGGTGCCGATCCGAAAAAAAACACTCCGTATGCCGAAAAGCTCGGCGTGACGAAGGTGTACACGAATTATAAAGATCTGATCGCGGACCCCGAAGTCGAGGTCTTGATTGCCTCCTACCCATATGCACTGAACGAAGAACTGATCACTACTGCAAAGCAGGCAAAGAAGCCTATTCTGGTAGAGAAACCCATTGCCGAAAACCTGGAAAAGGCTGCTCGCATTGCCGCAATGGATGACGGTAGTCTAGTAATGGGTGTCGCCGAAAACTGGTTGTACTGGAACGTGATTGACAAGATCCGTGAAGTGATCGATTCCGGAGCAATCGGCCAACCTTTGATGGTCCAGCTGTACAGCTATTATAATATCGATCTGGACAATATGTATCTGCGTGGCGACGCATGGCGCCGCACCGCAACTGGCGGCATGATCCTAGATCGCACAATCCATATTGTAGCGCTTGCCCGTGCCATTTTTGGCCCGGTCAAGCGTGCAACCGGTACTGAGTGCGGCATCCGTGACGAGCTCGGCCACACCGATACGATGACGACCCTGCTGGAATACGAGAGTGGTGTGAAGGGCACGATCGTGAACTGTGCCTCAGCCCCCGGCATCGATGTCCCATATAATATGGTCATCCTTGGCAAGAAGGGTACAATTGCTGTTACAGACCTACTGCAGTGTGTAACTGTCAGTACGGAAGCCAGCACCGAAATCCATGCTGTAAACAACGGCGATGGCGGCTATTTCGCGGAATTTCTGGATTTCTACAATGCTGTTGTTAACGGCACCAAGTTCCGCAGTGATCTGCTCAGCGCGTATAATGATTTGTTCGCTGTCATGACTGCTCTGGAAACACCCGGTGAGTGGAAGACTTTCGGACAGAAAGGTTAAAGAAATGAGAAATTTCAAGGGAGTAATCTTTGATCTTGATGGCGTAATAGTCTCCACCGATGAATATCATTATTTGGCATGGCAGATGATTGCAAATCGCGAGGGTATCTATTTCGATCGAAAAATTAATGACCGGCTGCGTGGCATTTCACGAATGGAGAGTCTCAATATTATCCTTGAGCGTGCCAGTCGAGAATATTCTGATGATGAAAAGCTGGAAATGGCAACAGCCAAAAACAATTTTTACCGTGAGTCCTTGAAAAAGCTTACGAAGGCAGAAATTCTACCTGGTGTCACAGATCTAATTGCTGAACTGAAAAAACGCAGCATTCGCATTGCAATCGGTTCTTCCAGCAAAAATACGATGCTAATTTTGAATCAGATTGGTCTGACTGAACAGTTTGATGCCATTGCAGATGGCAACCGGATCATGCATTCCAAGCCTGATCCGGAAGTATTCTTTTTGGCAGCCAAAATGCTGAATTTGTTGCCAGAAGAGTGCATTGTTGTCGAGGATGCGGTCCCTGGAATCCAGGCTGCCTCTGCGGCGGGCGCAAAGCCGGTTGCGGTCGGCTCTGCGCAGGGATGTGACGGAGCTAAATACAGTGTGTCGGATCTTAACAAGCTGAACATCGAGGAATTCCTCGCCTGATTATTTTGTTTAGGAGTTATATATTATGAAAAAAGTAAAAATTGGCGTTATTGGCTGCGGGATGATCAGCGAGATTTATATAAAAAACTGCACAGAGCGGTTTGGAAATGTTGAAGTGGTCGCTTGCGCTGATATTTATCTTCCTGCTGCGGAAAAACGTGCGGCTCAGTTTGGTTTTCGCTACGAAACCGTTGAGGAGCTGCTTGCGGACCCTGAGGTCGAAGTGGTTTTAAATCTTACGATTCCTAGCGAGCATTCCAAAGTCAGCATGCGGGCCCTTAAGGCAGGCAAGAGCGTTTATACCGAAAAGCCGATGGCCATTGATAAGGCTGCCGGCGAAGAACTGGTTAAGTATGCAAAGGAACATGGTCTCTTTGTAGGCAATGCACCTGACTGCTTTTTAGGCGGTGGTCTGCAGACTTGCCGCAAACTGCTTGATGAAGGTATAATTGGCAAACCTTTTGCTGCTCAAGCTTTCATGTTTACTTGTGGCCCGGAATGGTTCCACCCAAATCCGGAGTTTTTCTATCAGGAAGGCGCAGGCCCCGTTCTTGACTGGGGTCCGTATTATATCTCTGCACTGGTTGCTTTATTTGGTCCGGTTAAGAAAATCGTCAGCATGGGTAAAAAGCCCAAAGACAGCCGTGTTATTATGACAGCGACCAGTCCCAAGGTAGGGCAGGAGTTTCCGGTCGAAGTACCAACTTATGTCAGCAGCCTTATGGAATTTGATAACAATATGATGGCAAATGTCACCCTGTCTTTTGACATGCATTATCCATATTGGGAAGCAGACATGCCCTTCCTGCGTGTTTACGGCACGGAAGGTTCTATGGATGTTCCTGATCTGAACAAATATGAAGGTCCTATTTTAGTGAGAAACAATAAGGGCGAAGTTACTGAGTATCCGCTGCAGTTCGGTTTCACCGAAAATAGCCGCGGCATGGGCTTAAGCGACATGGCGAATGCGATGCGTAATGGTGTGACCTACCGTGCAAATGCTGACTTTGGTTTACATATTGCGGAAGTCCTGTGTGATATTCAGAAATCCGCCGTTGATAGTAAGGAGTACGTAATCGAAAACAAGTGTGAGATTCCCGAACAACTGCCCATGAACTTACCGGATTGTCTCTATCAGTAATAGTAATATTGAAGGAGAAGGTGATACTTCTATGGTTAATTTATCCGCGAAGCCGTTCTTTCTGAATGAGGAAGAAATAAAATGGGTTATGAATACAAAAGCTTCTATGTCTCTGAAAGACAAAATAGGACAATTGTTTTTGCTGTGTGGTATTGAAGGCACACAGGAAGAAGTAGAACGAATTTATAGCATTATGAATCCGGCCGGCGTCATGTTTCGAGCAATGCCTCTGAAGCAGATTGTCAGCTACCATAGCAAGCTGATGGAAAAAGCAAAAATTCCTCTCTTGATTGCTGCCAATCTGGAAAAAGGCGGAAACGGCATAGCCAAAGAAGGTACTTTGCTGACGGCTCCTATGGGAATTGGCGCAACCGATGACGACGAATTCGGGCGTCGCCTTGGTAAAATTTGTGGGCGTGAGGGCGCTGCTGTAGGAGCAAACTGGGCTTTTGCTCCAATTATAGATATTGACACCAACTTTCGTAATCCTATTACTAATACCAGAACTTTTGGGAGCGATCCTAAAATCGTCAAAAAAATGGGTGTTGCGTATGTGGAAGAAGTTCAAAAGTGTGGAGTAGCCGCTAGCATAAAGCATTTTCCCGGTGATGGCCAGGATGAACGTGACCAGCATTTGGTTACTTCTATCAACAGTATGTCATGTGAGGAATGGGACGCTACTTACGGCATGGTCTACAAGGCATGTATTGACGCTGGTGCCCTGACGGTAATGGCTGGCCAGATTATGCAGCCTGCTTGGAGTAAGCGTCTTAATCCCGAATTGAAAGATGAAGATATACTTCCCGCCTCTCTGTCAGACGAGTTACTAAACGGTCTGCTGCGCGAACATTTGGGTTTTAATGGATTGATCACTACGGATGCCAGCACTATGGGTGGTTTCTGCATTACAATGCCTCGCAGTCGGGCAGTCCCTTCCGCAATTGCAGCGGGATGCGATTTGTTCCTTTTTACCCGCAATTCGGAAGAAGACTATAAGTACATGATGAACGGTTATGAAAACGGTATCATCACTGAAAAGCGGTTGGACGATGCAATTACACGTATCTTAGGACTAAAGGCAGCT
The DNA here is from genome assembly GCA_002378845.1 of Ruminococcaceae bacterium UBA3451. Classification (GTDB taxonomy): domain Bacteria; phylum Bacillota; class Clostridia; order Oscillospirales; family Acutalibacteraceae; genus Caproiciproducens. Next base: position 23,526 of record DFRY01000061.1, read on the forward strand.
TTGAAGCTGTATAAGAAGCAACCTGCTGTTACCAGTGAACACGCCATGAGTGTGTTGGGCTGCGATGAACATAAACAGTGGGCAAAAGAAGCTGCGGATAAGTCCATCACACTGGTTAAGGCACAATCCGGTGTCCTGCCCATTTCTCCAGAGAAGACGAAGCGCATTCTGTTTTATTCCATTGAAGCAAAAGCTGGTGACGCTTATTCAGTCAAAGCCGGTGTTTGTGCAAAGTTTGGCGAAATGTTAAAAGCAGAGGGCTTTGAAGTCACTGAATTCGAAGTTGATCCGAATCGTGAGGGGAAAATGAGAACATATAAGTCCTTTGAAGACCAGTATGACCTCATTGTGTACGTAGCCAACATTGCCACAAGGAGCAACCAGACGGCGGTTCGTATTGAATGGAAAGAGCCGATGGGCGCCGACGTTCCCATTTATTTAGACAGTATTCCTACGATATTTATTTCCGTTGAAAATCCTTATCATCTATTGGATGTACCTCGCGTTAAGAATTTCATCAACACCTATTCCTCTACTGACGAGGTGTTAGATTCGCTGATGGATAAGTTGCGCGGGCGCGGTGAATTCAAAGGTAAAAGTCCGGTGGACGCATTCTGCGGGAAATGGGATACCCATCTGTAAGGAGGTAAATGTGAATACGAAAAATAAGGTTCGCTGGGGCGTTATCGGTACGGCTGGTGTTGCAAGGAGTATGTCGCTTCCCGGTATGGTGAAAGCAGCCAACGCCGAAATTGTTGGAATTGCAGGCCGTAATCAGGAAAAGATCTTGGCATTTCAGAAAAAATTCGGAATCCCCAAAAGTTATATGAGTTACGAACATCTTCTGGAAGATGACGAAATTGATGCCGTATATATTCCACTTCCAATTGAACTGCATAAGAAATGGACGATGCTTGCCGCAGATCACGGAAAGCATGTGCTTTGTGAAAAGCCACTGGCTTCCTCCGAGCAGGATGCACGCGAGATGTTTGAATACTGCGAAAAGCGAGGAGTGCTTCTAATGGAGGCGATTCCTTACCTAAACAGCCCTTTAAATGCTCGCATTTTGGAAATTGTTCATTCCGGTGAAATCGGTGATTTGCTCAGTGTGACTTCCACATTCCTCACCTTACGCCATCCCTCTATTGACATCCGCATGTGCAAGAAGAATTATGGCGGTTCTATTTATGACATGGGCTGTTATAATACCAGTCTGGCACTTACCCTTATGGGTGAAGCACCTGAAAGTGTCAGTGCCGCAAGTTCCATGACCGACCAGAATATTGACGACACTGCAGTTATACTCATGGATTTTAATACGCCACTCCATCGTCGTGCATTTTCTGTTTCCGGCATGGCGTTGGGTGATGGTCAGGTTGTTATGTGTTATATGATCGGCGGCGCTTCAGGCCGAATTGAAGTGCCTGAAAAGGGATTCAATCAGGAAGGCAATATCACGATTCAAATTGTGAAAAACAATGAGATCCGGGAAGAAACGGTTTACAACCCGAACAACTACATGCTGGAAATGCAAAATTTCAGTGACAGTATTCTAAACGGTGCCCCTCTGACGGTAACACAAGAACACTCCTTACAAAATGCGGCAATTATTGACGCTGCGTTGCGCGCTATCAACTACTAATCTCTCTACAATTAACATAGGCCCCGAACTGATTATAAGGAAGTTCGGGGCTTAATTTATACACTGATGATTAGTTGTGTTTTTGACCGTCTCTCAAAGGACTATTGTCCCTGTAAATCTGCCGAGGAATAACTACCTGAATATTGCTTTTATTTTTAGTGTTGAGCCGCAGCTAAAGTCAATTTTGTTGATTTGCTGTTGAAGATATGTATGATGGCCGGATTTAGAATTGTTTGAATATCAGCGGTGCTGGGTAAAAATCAGATTGCTCCATACCATACAAATGCCCGAAGTGCCGGAGGTTGGAATCGCGACAAAATTAAACTACACAAAAGAAAAAATGGTATAAGCATCATAGAGTTTAAAATAAGGAGAAATTTATGTCAATACATGTAGTAAACGAAGCAAAAAGGTGTCTGAATTGTAAGAATGCGCTGTGCAGAACCGGCTGCCCAATTAATACTCCTATTCCGCAGATGATTCAGATGTTTCTGCAAGGGGAAATTCTTGAGGCAGGTAATATGGTGTTTGAAAACAATCCACTATCAATTGTCTGTGCTCTTATTTGTGACCATGAAAAGCAGTGTGAAGGCCATTGTATACTAAATAGAAAAAATTCGTCGATTCACATCAGTAGTATTGAAAACTATATTTCCGATGCTTATTTTGAGCAAATGGAGATCGGAAAAGTTACTAGAAACGGAAGAAAAGTAGCTATTATCGGATCAGGTCCTGCAGGAATTACAATTGCAATTATTCTGGCGAAGAAAGGATATGATGTAACTGTTTTTGAGTCAAAAGAAAAAATCGGTGGAGTTCTGCGTTATGGAATTCCAGATTTTCGTCTGCCTAAATCCATTTTAGATAAGTATCATGACAAACTTATAAAAATGGGTGTTAGAATTCGTCCAAACACGGTGATTGGATTAACTATCAGTGTCGATGATTTGATCAGGGATGGGTACAAATCCATATTTATCGGAACAGGCGTATGGAAACCTAACTGCCTCCATATTAAGGGAGAAACCTTAGGCCATGTCCATTTTGCGATAAACTACCTTTCAAATCCAGATGTTTATAATCTGGGTGATAATGTTATCATTATCGGTGCGGGTAACTCGGCAATGGATGTTGCGAGAACGGCAATCAGAAAAGGCAGTAAGAATGTTACTGTGTATGCCAGAAGAATGGCATTGTCAGCAAGTATTAGAGAAGTAGAATATGCAAAGATTGACGGTATAAAATTCGAATTCGAAATGGCCCCAATCGAAATAACAGATGACGGTGTAATCTTTAGAAACATAAAGTTTGATGATGGTGGAAATCTGACATCCAAAGAGAACGATATATTATTAAAAAAAGCAGATTCTGTTATTATATGTGTAGGTCAAGGTCCCAGAAACAGAATTGCACTCGCTGAATCTAACATAAAAGTAAGCGAGCGAGGGCTTGTAGTGACTGATGAAAAGGGTGAAACCACGAAAACAGGTGTTTTTGCTTCGGGAGATGTTGTGCTAGGGGCTAAAACAGTTGTTGAAGCTGTAAAATATTCAAAGCAAGTAGCTGATCAAATGGATGAATATATGCGACATAATAAAGAAATCTCGATAGAGTAGCACTTTATGAATTTTTTAGCGAGTACGACCGTCCCGAGCGGTTATATCCATCGCTGACCAACTTTGCAGGCCGCTAGAAGAACGAGGGTTATGTTATATTTTGTTAGCGGAGGAAATTGCGGAATGGTGGAAAGCACCCGCAGGATCTCCGATGGTGCGTGTTTTATTGAATTCATGCGTTGCTTTCATATTGACATTCTACGTGAATTAAGTTAGACTATTATAATACGACAATATGTTTATTATTCCGGTTGGGCAGGTAACACTGCTTTCAAGATTTAAGCTTATGGGTGGAGAGCTTCATGTGAAGTTCTCCACCCTTTTATATTTTTCGGCATAAACAAATTTATCAAGGTAAAAGGGCGTGAGCTGTGAAATACTAAATAAATCACAGTTAAAGATATGATAATGAAAGGATAATTCGATGCAATTTTTAGTTTTAATTTTAGGCTTGGCTATGATTATAAAAAGCGCTGATGTTCTGATAGAATCCGCTTCAAAAATAGCACGCAGGTTTGGCATATCAACCTTTATTATTGGCATCACGGTTGTGGCTTTCGGCACCAGCGCCCCGGAATTAGCGGTGGGAATTATGTCGGGCATTAACCATACCAATCAGCTGGCACTTGGCAATATTATTGGCAGTTCCTTATCAAATATTGCCTTAATTGTCGGACTTTCCGCCATTATTATGCCGCTGCAGGTCAAAGATACGGTGGTAAAGCGGGAAATTCCAATTCTGTTCGGTATTCAAATTTTTCTTGTAGCAGCGGTTCTTGCAGATGGGCAGCTGTCACAATGGGAGGGCGCAGTACTCCTGCTCGGATTTATAGGATTTATGATTTATATCTGGCGGGACGCAAAGCTGTCTATGACCATTCAGATTGATGCTGACGGGGATATAGACGAGGTGGAAAGCAGTTCACAGCAGGTTGTAACGCCGGCAAATAACGAAAATCTATTTAAATTGGGGAGCTTTTCCGTTCTTTCGCTTATGGGGCTTTTTATTGGCGGGAAACTAACCGTAGACAGCTGTACGCAAATTGCGCAAAGCCTTGGGTTAAGTGAAACTCTGATTGGCCTTACTGTGGTGGCGCTTGCAACAACTATGCCGGAACTGATTACAAGCATTATGGCGGCATTGAAAAAAGAGCCGGATATTGTCATTGGGAATTGCATCGGCAGTAACATTTTTAATATTTTGCTGGTTTTGGGTGTATCTTCGGCCATTTCACCAATTCCTGCGGAAGCGGGGCTTGGGGTTGACCTTGCCGTGATGCTTGGGCTTACTGTGTTTATATTCGTCTTATCGCTCGTGAAAAAGCAGCTCCATCGCTTTGCCGGAATTTTTTTACTGGCATCCTATATCTGTTATATATCTTATAAAGTAATTACGGTTCTATAGAATTAATTTGGCATAACTTGTTTTGCTCTGCTATAATATAACTGACTGAAAGTGTGTATATTCCATATTGTTCCTTTGAAAGAACAGAAAACATAAATTATAATAATCCGAAGAATATAAAAAGTACCCCGCTTGGGTAAGCCAATTTTACGAACTGCGGCTGAATTCATTACTGATTTGCGGGGGTACGAAATCCCTGTAATTTCACAAACAAAAAGAGCACTTGAAAGTGCTCTTTTATTTTTATAATTTGTGAATTTATTATAGGTTGGCAAAATATTTGATGGTACGAACCATTTGACTCACATATGAATTCTCGTTATCATACCATGCGTCCACTTTTACAAGGGTGTCTCCGCCCATATCCATTACTTTCGTTTGGGTTGCATCATACAAGGAACCGTATCTCATACCGATAATATCGGAAGAAACAATCTGCTCATCGGTAAATCCAAAAGATTCGTTAGCGTCCTTTTTCATGGCCGCGTCAATGTCTTCCTTTGTTATTTTTCCTGCAACAACCGCAACTAAATCGGTAAGGGAACCCGCGCTTACCGGTACTCGCTGTGATACGCCGTCAAGCTTTCCGGATAAACTTGGGATTACCAAGCCAATCGCTTTGGCGGCTCCGCTTGAAGTTGGGACAATATTAAGAGCAGCCGCTCTTGCTCTTCTTAAATCTCCCTTTGCATGAGGTGCGTCCTGCGTATTCTGGTCGTTTGTGTAAGCATGAATCGTGGTCATGTAACCGTTTTTAATGGGAGCTAAGTTATTTAGCGTATTAGCCATTAAAGCAAGGCAGTTTGTCGTGCAGGATGCTGCCGAAATTACGGTATCCGTATTTTTTAAGGTTTTTTCGTTAACTCCGAATACGATGGTCGGCAAATCATCCCCTGCGGGTGCGGAAATAACAACCCGTTTAGCGCCGGACTGAATATGAGCCATTGACTTTGCTTTCGATGCAAAGAAGCCGGTGCATTCCAGTACAATATCAACCCCCAATTTGCCCCATGGCAGATTTGAGGGATCTTTTTCTGCATATATTTTTATTTGCTTTCCGTCCACCGTCAGGGTATCCTCCCCATACTCCACCGCTTTATCGTAAACCCCTTGGGACGAGTCGTATTTTAATAAGTACCGCAGCATTTTGGCGCTGGTTAAATCATTAATCGCTACAATATCAAATCCCTCCGAGCCAAACATTTGCCGGAAGGCCAAACGACCAATACGGCCAAACCCATTGATTGCTACTTTTACAGACATTTTAATTCCACCTTTTATTTATTTACAATAAGTTGCATTGGGAAGAGCAGGTTCGACTCCCGTTCCATCTTCTGCAATTAAATTATACATTTCGCCCAAGCCAATGTATAATAGTTAATAGTGATAGGAACGATCATTTCAAGTGATGGGAGGTTTTAAGTTGGAAAGTTTAGATTTGCGTATTTTCAGAGAGGTTGCTTTGGAAAAATCCATTTCAAAAGCAGCGGATAAAATGGGATATGTGCAATCCAATATAACCGCCCATATTCATAATTTAGAATCGGAACTTGGAACGATTTTATTTATACGGCACAGCAAGGGAGTAAGTCTTACGGATGAGGGAAACCAATTACTTCTCTATGCGGATCAGATTGTTGCACTGATTGATCAGGCAAAAAGTCAGTTTCAAAAAAGGGAGCCTACACTTCGAATTGGCGCAACACAAACCATTGCTGCGCACCGACTTCCCATTTGGCTTTCGTCGTTTAAACAGATATGCCCGAACACCAGTTTTTCGGTTTCTACAAATCTGCAGCCGGAACTCATAGAGGCGGTAGTAAACGGCAGTTTGGATTGTGCGTTTGTCTATACGGAATTCAATCATCCCAAGCTTACCTCCGCTTTTGTGTACCGTGAGGAAATGGCGGTTATTGCCCCCAAGAATATAAATCCGGAAGAAATTGTATTTCAACCGGTTGTTTCCTCCAATGCGCCGGGCTGCCCCTCCCGCTATCTTCTGGAAAACTGGATTAATAAAAGGATTTCACAAAAGCCGAGTATTATTCAGTTTGACACGGTGGAAAGCATTATGAAAGCGGTATCGTTAGGCATCGGTATTGCGGTGCTGCCGGTCAGCGTTTTATCAGATGTGGAAGAACGTAGCTTTCAGATTTTTCGGCCGGATGATATTGGGGAAGCCAACATCCATCTTTTAATTCCCAGTAATACGAAAAACCCTCGTTTAATTCAATTTGTAAAGACGGTGCAGTCATTTACTTAAAGCGGATTAGTTATTTTGCTGTCTATTGCATACATTTTGCTCGGCAGGCGGCTTCGGCCTTGCCCAGCTGAAATCAAAAGAGTATACTAATTCAGTCAATGCTTCATTGCAAAACGGAATTATATTGACTGAATAGTTTTGATCCGTTTCCGCGGTATATATTATTTTTATTCGCTCAATTCATCAATCGTCACAGTAAATATTTTAGTAACTGGAAAAAGGATTTTTAACAATGGCTCAGTATATTAATAAAATCAAAGTCCCCGGCGAGGGATTAGTCCGGCACATTGTTGGGTTTGGAGTAGGCGACCCCGGTTACGATGTGCTGGAAATGACAAAAGACAAAGTTCCGAAAATTGTTTATTATTATTTGAAGGGCGGAAAAAAGCAAAGTGTTTCTGTTACAAAGTTTCANNAACAGGAGATCTTTCCGGATATGAATTCTTTAGTAAGCCAGAAAAGAAGCTGTACGCTAAAAACCGTTTCAAATGATTTTTTAATGGAGACGGTTATGGCTTACCGGGCGTACCGGATGTTATTCAATGAATATATGAATTTTCGCAGTGATATTATGGACGCGCTGAACCACCTGGAGTGTGTGTACTTGGGGGTGCTGGGCAGGGATCCGGAGCGGCTTCAAGATTTGATGGAGCGATCCGGATTTCATATTGAATCTATGAATTTCGGCATGATTAAAACACGGGAAAAAATTTGCCTGTCTTTTGACGGTATGTGCTTTCGGGAGGATCAGATCGTGCCGTAACCGGTAAGACGGTGAAACGGGGGGCACAGCCGCCGGAAGAACACAGAACCACCCCGGATTTTCCGGGGTGGTTCTGTGTTCTATAAGAATAATTATTTTTCGTCCGGCTCATGGTATTCTTCCAGAAAGGCGCCGTTGTTTTTTAACGTTTCGCGAAGCTGCCGTGTGTCAAGTCGATTTACGTCAGAATTGGATTGTACCGCCTGCGCGGCAGCGGTTCCGGCGCCCTGGCTGATTGCCATTAAAATGGGCGAAACACGAACAGCGGCGCAGGCTTCGTGAGTCGCGCTCAAGCATCGGCCGGTTACGATCAGGTTGCGCATTTCTTTGGTAATCAGGCAGCGGTAAGGAATGGAGTACCATGAGTTTTTCTTAAGGAATTTGTGGCACATTTCCGCGCCGTCCGGCGAATGAATGTCAATGGGGTAGCCGCCCATTGCAACGGCATCCTCAAACATCACGTTATTAACCAAATCGTCGCCGGTCAGCTTGTAAACGCCGTCAATTTTACGGGATTCCCGAATGCCGATATGCGGGCCGGTGGACATCAGCGTGCAGTGTTCAAAGCCCGGTATGTATTTTTTCAGGAACTTCACCGTTTCAAAGGCCTGTTTCCGTCCCTGAATTTCCGCTTGGGTCAAATCGAACGGGTCTACGGCGGAGCGCCGGATGATACGGGTCATATTAATAATGAATTCCCCGGGATTATTCGTTTCAAGGCAGAGCACCATGTCGCGGTCTACATTGAAATCGCCGTTTTCCTTTCCTTTTCGAAGAAGGCTGTAAGCGCCGGAAATTCCGTACCGGGGGTAATTTTTCAGGTCATGCGGGGTAAGCTCGTGTACGTCTTCCGGGTGATCGGTCACATAGTCCGCTACTTCGTCGCGGTTTACGCCGTACACGCGGCAGTTCATTGTCATGGGCTGGGCAAGATGGTCGGATTCCCTTCCGTAAACGCTGGGAACCCCAGCGCTTGTCGCCAGTTCCGCGTCCGCGGAAGCGTCCAGAAAGACCTTTGCTTCCAATTCAATAAACTGTCCCTTGGAAAAAAGGCGCGCGGTTTTTATCGAGCCGTTTTCTGCTTTGCAGTCGATAAATACGGTGTGGTAAAGCAGCGTTACGCCGGCCTCCAGCGCCATGTCCTCCAGCGTGACCTTTAAGCCTTCGGGGTCAAACGCGGTGGTGGAACCGCAGTATCCGACCGCGTCACGCATGTGACCGTTGGAAAAACCCTGCTGTTTTAGTCGTTGAACCAGTTCCTCCGGAATGCCAAACACCACCTGCTTTTCTCCGGCGTGAAAGGTCATCATGGGGCCGGTTCCGGCCATGGTCAGCGTGCCGCCCAAAAATCCGTTCTGTTCCACCAGTATGGTTTTTGCCCCGCAGCGGGCGCTGGCAATTGCCGCAATGGCTCCGGCAGGACCCCCGCCTATGACGGCAACGTCATAGTTCAGTTTGTTTTTCATCCGCTTTTTCCTCCTTTAGTCCTAATTCGTAATAAGTTCGGGCAAACGCGTGCGCACCGATTTCCGAAAGGGCGCGTATGCCTGTTTTCCCGATTTTCCATGCTCCGATTTGCAACATTGGTACTTGGTACTGTTTTGAGGTAAGCCCCAGCCGGTTCCATTCCAGGTAATGAAAATATTCGTGGCTCAGAATCAGATTTTCGGCCTGTTCCTGGGTGAAGCCATTCTGTTCTGCCCACAGGGCGATGGATTTTGTATAGAAGTTGATTTTATTCTGTCCCGATAAATAATCGCTGAAATAGCGCTGATTGCCGACCACATAATCGGTGCCGACATGCCGGCAGGTAAGCCCGCTTTGCTTTGCAATCCGAAAAAAATCCGGCTCGCCACCAAATTGCTCCCAAACCGCAAGGGCCGCCTTACGGCCGGTTTCCCATGCGTTTTCCACAATTCGCTCTTTGTCTTTTTCTTCAATTTTTGGAAAGCAAGGGTCGCTGCTCAATTCCTGCAGCGCAAGTTCCCGGCTTGGAAAAGGAAAAACAAAATCAGGCATAGTAATACCCCTTTAGCTGTCGATTCGTTTTGTTCCGGCGACAATCACTTTTTCGTTTGCGCTGGCGCCCGAAAGCTCCACATTGCCAAGACTGAACACCTGAGCTTCGTTTTGCAGTCCGCTCAGGTCAATGATGCGGGTACCGAGGATGACGTAAAGGTTCGGCATTTGTGTGCCGCCGTCGTTGTACAGCGTTAGCTCTTCCAGCAGGACTTTCGCGGCCTCGCTCCACGAACCGACGGTTGCGTTTAAAGCCCAGGCGTTATTCTTTTGAAGGCGGATTACGCCTTCGTTGTCAATCAGGCGAAGGGGTTTCGTTTTTTTCTTTGCCAGCCCGAACAGCTTTTTTTCAACTCTGTCGTACTGAACGGCGTACATGGAACCGTTCTCCGCCGTAATTTCAAGGCTGTTTACCGGGGTGTCCAGATTCTCCGCCACAATTTTCAGAATTTCATTTTTTCCCAGCTTCCGGTTCATTAAATCCTTGCTGCGCATTTCGGTGGCGCCTACTGCGACGGCGCGAATCAAATTGCGCTGGGTATCGACCTCAACGGAAACGTCGATGGTTCCCGGGGCGGCGCCGCTTTGAATAGCCAGAAGCTCCGCTTCACGGCGAACCGAAATAATATCCTGCTCGGTGGGGTGAAGAACGGTTCTTTCCACCATGTCACGCACCATGGCCAGCGCAACGCCGATGGTGGAAATAACCGGCGCGTTTTTCGCAATCCGGTGTTTATGCCCCAAGGTCTGTGCAAGGTGCGGTACCACTGAAGCTGCGCCGCCGCCGCCGCCGATAAACAGAGTGGTACGCGGGTCCATGTCGTAATCTTTGATTAAATCTTTTGCCACTTTGCCGTTTTTAGCCGCCGCGAACGCCAGAACTTTTTTTGCCGCTTCCTCAATCGAGCAGCCCATATTGTCGGCAAGGGGCTTCCATGCCTTCCGTGCCGCTTCCACATTGCCGTAAGCGTAATCTTCCGGGCGGACAAATCCCGCCAGGTTGGCGGCGCCTGCCATAGTCAGGGTGACGCGGATTCCGTTGTCACACTCCACGCAGGCATATTCCGGGTCGGTTTCCGTTGGTTTTACGGTTTTTAACTTCGGATTTTGAATTTGTTCCGGTTTGGAGTACACTTCATAGTCCAGCCCGGCAATATGCGCGGAACGGGGGCCTATGTCGACGGCTTTTCCGTCTTTAATCTGTACCATGCTGCCGCCGCCGATTCCTACGGTGCGCACGTCCAGTGAGTTCAAATAGGTTTTGTGACCGCCGACCTCGGCGTACTTCACCATGACCTTGCCGTCGTTCACGCAGGAAATATCGGTGGAAGTGCCGCCCACTTCAAAGAAGATGCCGTCCGTCAGCTTTTCGTACATCAGCGCGCCTGCTACGCCGGCGGCGGGGCCGGAAAGAATGGTCAGAATAGGGCGGTTGCGCACTTCGTCCACCGTCATAACGCCGCCGTCACAGCGCATGACCATAAGCGGGCTGGTTATGTTTGCTTCTTTAATGCTTTTTTCTGTCATATTGGCGGCGTCGAGCATTTTCGGAAGGATACTTGCGTTAACTACCGCGGTGCGGGTTCGAATTTTCAACCCGTACAGCTTTGAAATATCGTTGGTGGCAGTACCGGGAACGCCTTTTTCTGTGCAGACCTTCAGCGCGCTGTTTTCGTTTTCCGGATTGTCTACGCTGAAGGCTTCCGCTGCAACAAAGCTTTTGTAGCCTGCCGTTTTCATGCGGTCAATCGCCGCCGCAACATTTGCCGTGAAATTTTCCGCGTCTGCGGTGTTAATGTATTCGTTGCTGGAATGCAGGTATTTTCCGGGTGCAAGTTCAATGTCACCGATGGAGGTGTCGCCTTTTGCTTTGGTGCCTTCCAGACCGGAACCCAGCGTAATAACGCCGACGTTTACCACGTCGCCTTCCAGCAGGGCATTTGTTGCCTGTGTGGTACCGTGCGCAATAAACATAACGTCTTCTGGTTTGATTTTGCACTGTTCCATAACTTTATGCAGAACTTCAACAATGCCGGCCGCAACGCCTTCCTTTGCGGTGTGTGTGGTTGGCACCTTTATGGTTCCGATAACCTCGTACGTGTCGTTGTTAATGGCCACTGCGTCGGTAAATGTACCGCCCACATCAATTCCTATTCTAACCTTCATGAAAATTCTCCTTATGTTGTCTTATCTGTTTTCCTATGCAATGCAAGGTTCATGCCGCTGAACAATATGCCATGCACTTTGCATTGTATGGGAAAGGGAGCGCTGCGCGCAGTTCGCAGCGCTCCCAATCTTTTTTAGAAGTAACGCACGCCGGAAATTACCACGCCGACCGCGGCAATCACCCAAAGGTAGGGAAGCAGCTTTTTGGTAACGGTGTTCACATCCACTTCCACAAAGTTGGCTGTCCAAACGTTCTGTGTATTGGTCGGGTCGCCTACACCCTGAATGCGTTCCGCGGAAAGGAACGCGCCCATAACGGCCAGCGGAGTAAGACTGCCCAGACCGATCATCAGTGCGGCAATGCCGGAACCAAGCCCGAACAGATTAAGCGGGCCTCTGTAAAGGGCGAGCGGTGCAAGGATAATAAAGAAGAGTATGTAGACCGCAAGGCTCTTCGGCGTAATGGCGGACATAAACGGATTCAGCACCGTCTTTACGATGGGGTTTGTCACCGCAAGGTACAGCATGCCGATGCCAACCATTAAAATGATTGCCGGGCCGCCGTCCGTAATACCGTCGTAACAGGTTTTGGTGAGCATATTCATCGCTTTCGAGAAGCTCTTTGAGGTAAAGAGAAGAATCCAAATAATGCCGACCATAAATGCGGATACAATCGATATTTTCAAAACAGCAACCAGAAGAATCGGAACCAGAGGGGTTACCATGGCAAGAGTACCACGAATTCCCTTAAGCTGTTTATCATCTTTCTGTTCCTGTACGGCAGGCGCGGAAAACGCAAACTTTACACCGTTCTTTTTGAATTCCACAAAGATGAGTACCAAAGTTGCCACAAAGGTAGCGGCGACGAGGAAATACTCGAACGTTTTAATCTGGTCGATGCTCAGGTTGAAAATGGTGGCAAAGGTTTGCCAGTTTGCCATATTGAAGCAAAGGCCGGTCGCAAATGCCATAAGGAAAATGCAGGCCGCGCTCAGTGCGGGCACGCCGATGGAAACAAGAATCGGCAGTACGATTGTGCCGACCATAATTACGGAACCGAGTCCGCTCAGTGTGGTGAACAGAATGGCTACGGCAACAACCATAATCAGGGTGACCACAAGCGGACGGTCGCCGCCCAGCTCTGCGGACTTTTTAATGATGGTGGAAGTTACCCCGGCCTTGTTCATAATTTGACCAAGCCATGCGCCGAAAATAACGGCGATGTACGCCGAGGCCATTTTAATGGAGCCCGCCTCAATAACGGTTTGCATAAAGCCGTCCTTGCCCAAAAGCGGAACCCCCGCAATCAGACAAATTGCAACGGCAAGGACAGGAAGTGCGAGGAGGGTAGGAATCTTTTTGGTAATCATCAGTGCTGCTATAATCAGGAAAACAACAATAATCAAAATACCCTGAAGCATATTATTCTACCTTTCTTTGGGCAGGTGCCCTTATTTTGTTCCCTCAAACGTTACAGCGCTTCAATTGCGCTGCGGAAAGCGGCGGTCGCTTTTTTGCAGTCTTCGGCAGATTCTTTTCCCATTACAATCGCGCCGATCATAACCGCTTTGCATCCTGCTTCGTACAAATGCTTTACTTCGCATGGCTGAATCTTTTTCTGTGTGGGAATCAGCACCGGTTTCTGCGTTTTTGCAACCAGGTCGCTGTAGCGCAGCAGGTCGGCATAGTTCAGCGGCGTTCCGTACAGTTCGCCCGGCATGACGCTTGCTTCCAGAACATCGATTTTTGAATTTTTTACCGCGTCCAGTGTGTTCTGGGTGTAAGTATAATCAATCGCAACCATCTTCGTCAGCTTTTCGCTTTCCATCATAAACGGCGGCAGGTGCTGGGAGTAAGAGGAAAAGAATTTCAGCCCCATCTTTTCCAGTTCCAGCCGTTCCTCGTTGCTGATGAACGCGTCCGCTCCGCCGGGTACCAGTCCGACCGGTACGTCGCCCGCCAGGGTAATCAGCTCCTGCATAAATTGTTTATTCTCCGCAAAACTTCCGAACGTATTGTTGCTGGCTCTGTGCCACACATTCATATGTACCTTAATTGCCTGCGCTCCTCCTTCCAGCGCGGCTTTTGCCAGATCAATACGGTTTGCCGGAAGGCTTGCAACAAGCGTGAATTTCCGGTTCGCAACCAACTGCTTAAACTCCATGAATATCGCTCTCCTTTATTTGTATGCGCTTTTCCGAATGCGCCTCTGCGTATGCGCTGCAGGGACTTAATGCGCGCATAATACATTCTGTCGAATTCTTCCTGCCAAAACGTCCGCAACATCCTCTCCGGTTTCCGCAGCCGCTTCCACATTCGGCGCAGGAAGCGGTTCCAGCTGTTTGCCAAGCGAATTCTGAATCGCTTTGATAAAACCGGGAACCTTTGAAAGCTTACCCCCAAGGAAGACGGTGTCGGGAGTAAATACAACGCACAGCGGCTTGATTGCATTGGTCAGCTGGCGAACCGCCAAAGCCATGCGTTCCCCGGCGGCGGTGTGACCGTCCATCAGGCCTTTTGAAAACAGCCCCTGTTTTGCCGGAGCGTTTTCCCCGCCGGGAAGCGCCCATTTGGATTTTTCGGCTTCTACCAACGGGGTAATATCAATGACTTTGCGGCCCTGAATATTTACCCGCTTTCCGTCAACCGTAACGCTGGCCAGCACGCGCTGACCAATGTGGATAAACGCGCTGTTTTTGCTTTCTGCCAGTCCCTCTGCCAGCACCGGGGGTACCATGGCGTAGCTTTGTGAATATTCTTCCAGTACAGGAACATGAAACTGCGTGAACAGGGCGTCTTTCAGGGATATGGACGCGGATGAAAGCGTGGTGGAATACATTACATTAAACTCGCTTTCCGTCATATCCTCCTGAAACAGGAGTCCGATGCCCGCCAGCTTGCCTGCCGAAAGGGATGATTTGGGCTCCATTTCAAAAATGGCGGCCGTAATTGCAATGAGCAGTTCATTACCGGAAATATAAGAATCTGCCAGGACTTTTTTTCCTTGCTCCTGAAGCTGCATATCGAACATGCGCAGGGTTGCTCCGCTCCGTTTTACATCCACCACTGCTATGGCGGCGTAGTCCGGGTTTACCGTAAGTCCGGTGCGTTTGCGCCCGCCGGTTGAGGCCAGTTCCCCTGTTTCAATCAGAATTTCCTCTTCCAGCAGTTCCGCAATCAGGCTTGAAACGGTGCTTGGGCTTAACCCGCTTTGCTGTGCAAGTTCAATTCGGGATAAATTGTCATGCTCCAGAATACTTTGTAAAATCAGTCGTCTGTTTTCCTGCTTCATATCCTTAAGGGATATTTTTTTCATCCGGATTCTCTTTTCTTTGATAATAAACTTAGTAGCTATAAACTTATTTCGGACTCCGTAATAAGTTTATAGCTACTATATCATGTCTAACTGGGAAATGCAATAAGCTGTGTAATTTTTAGATAATTTTATAAAAATCGGACTGTATATTCTGCACAATTTACAAACTTAATATTCGAAAGAGAATAATGAGTCCAGCCATTGAACGCATAACGGGAACCATGTGGCACAGTGGTCGTTTTTGGAATTGACTTCGGCATTGCACATGGAAAGGCCGTGCACACCCGAAGGGTAAATGTGGCATTCAAACGGAATATGGTTTTTTTGAAGCGCCGCAAGAAAAAGCAGGCTGTTTTCCACCGGTACGCTTTTGTCGTCCACTGTGTGCCAGACGAACGCCGGTGGAGTATTGCGGTTCACCTGATTTTCCAGGGAATAAAACGCGGTGCTTTCAGGGTCGTTTTTTCCTTCCGTCAGCCGGTCAAATGAAACCCGGTGCCCGAATTCGCCCCCCGTAATCACCGGGTAACACAGAATCATTGCGTTCGGCTTGTTTTGTCCCTGCTTGGTGTCAAGCTTTTCCTTCAGTGCGGGGTGGTCCCACAGCGTGCCGAGGGAAGCCGCCAAATGCCCGCCGGCGGAAAAACCGCAGACAGCAATTCGGTCGGGCAGAATACCCCATTCTTCGCAGTTCTGCCGAATCAGCATGACCGTTTGGGACAGGTCAATCAGCGGTCGCAGACCGCCTGCGTTTTCATTAATGGAGTAGGAAAGAACAAATACATTGTACCCGCGGGAAAAGAACGATAACGCAGGGGGGTCAACCTCCCGTTCGGAAAGAAAAATATAGGCTCCGCCCGGGCAGATAATTACGCAGGGACGGGCCAGCCGGTTTGGCATTTCCTCTTCGTTTTTATCGTGTAAATAACCGATTAATTTTGTGCCGCTGTTCTCGTTCGGCGACAGCTCCAATATTTTCAAATCAAATCCTCCTTGACTTATTTTTTAGTCTGAAATAAGTCTACTGTAACTATAACATGGCCGTTTGGCAAAATCAATCGTCCTTTTGGGAAACGGCGCAATTTCCTGTTCAAAACAAAGCGAAAAAGCCTGAAAACGTGAGCTGCCTTGCCTTTGTGGCCTTTTGAACAGAAGAAAGCGGGCTGGCCTTGTCCCATTTATAAGTTAAAAAATGATACAAAATGGTTTTGTTATTGTAAAGACAGAATAGAGCAATTGGGATAAGATTAAGAACCGTAAGGGGAGAAATCCCGAAAACGAAGGAGGATATTTATGAAAAGGGTTTTAGCTACAGTTCTTACATTATGTATTGCCAGCTTATCTTTGGCTGGGTGCAGCGGTACGACAACCCCGGCAGACACACAGTCCGCACCGGCGCCGGCCCCTGCCGCGTCCAGTGAAGCGGCAGCTCCTGCAAAATCGACCAATACGAAGTTGACCGTCGGGTTTGCGCAAGTTGGTCAGGAGTCCGGATGGCGCGACGCCGAAACATCGTCCATTCAGTTCTATGCAGGGCAGCATGTGGACACCATCGATTTTAAATTTGCAGACGCACAGCAGAAGCAGGAAAACCAGATTAAGGCCATCAAATCCTTTATTGAAATGGGCGTCGACGTAATTGGCCTGGCTCCGGTAGTCGAGACCGGCTGGGACGCGGTATTTACCGAAGCGAAGGACGCGGGCATTCCGATTATCCTGGTAGACCGCAGAGCAAAAGTTCCCGACGATTTGTATACAACCTTTATCGGTTCCGACTTTATTAATGAAGGAAACGAAGCGGCCGACGAGCTTGCCAAGGTAATGGGCAATAAGGGAAATATTGTGGAATTGGAAGGCACCGTGGGCGCTTCCGCTGCCAATGACCGCAAAAAGGGCTTTGAAGATCAGCTGAAAGCAAAATATCCCGACATGAAGGTGCTTGCTTCCCAGACCGGCGACTTTACAAGAGCAAAGGGCAAAGAGGTTATGGAATCCTTCATCAAAACATACGGAAATCAAATCAACGGCGTATATGCACATAACGACGATATGATGCTCGGCGCAATCGAAGCAATGAAAGAAGCCGGCTTAAAGCCCGGTCAGGACATTAAGACTGTCTCCTGCGACGGCGTAAAAGGAATTTTTGAAGCAATGGTCGCCGGCGAAGCAAACATAACCGTAGAATGCAATCCGCTGCTTGGACCTCAATTCTTTGATACCTGCCAAAAGCTGAAGGACGGCCAGCAGGTGGAAAAATGGATTAAATCCGATGAAAGCGTGTACCGTGCAGACACTGCCGCGAAGGATCTTCCTACCCGCGTTTATTGATTGTCAGTTCATTTAAATATTTGAATCTCTTTCATGCAGAGTCCGCTTCGTCTTTTATCGGCGGGGCGGATTTTGCATCGGTGAGAAAACAGGGGATAACGATTTTGCGAAGGAGGGTTCTATAGTGAACACGGAAAACCCGCTGATTCAGATGTTACATATTTCTAAAACCTTCCCCGGAGTAACCGCGCTGGATGACGTTCAGTTTGAACTGAAAAGCGGAGAAATTCATGCGCTTTTAGGGGAGAACGGCGCCGGGAAGTCCACTTTAATTAAGGTATTAACAGGAGTTGAGGAACGCGACAGCGGTTCTGTTTTTCTGGAAGGGAAACCGGTCGCGTTTAAAAACACGCAGGAAGCACAAAAATTAGGCATCAGCACGGTTTATCAAGAAGTAAACCTGTGCCCCAACCTTTCCGTTGCGGAAAACATTTATATTGGCCGCGAACCGAAAACGGGCGGCCGCATTGACTGGCAAAAAATTAATAAAAATACCCGTGAATTGCTTGCAAAGTTTAATTTGGACATAGATGTAACGAAGAAACTGGACTTCTTTTCGGTTGCGATTCAGCAGATGGTCGCGATTGCTCGCGCAGCCGATATTTCTGCTAAGGTATTAATTTTGGACGAACCGACCTCCAGTTTAAGCAGTATGGAGGTAAATAAGCTGTTTGAAGTAATGCGCATGCTAAAATCGCAAGGCATGGGCATCCTTTTCGTTACGCACTTTCTGGATCAGGTGTACGAAGTGTCCGACACCATTACCGTGCTGCGTAACGGTTGTTACATTGGTACTTACCCGGCGGCGGAACTGCCAAGGGTTCAGCTGGTGGGGAAAATGTTAGGGAAAGAATATGCGGAGCTGGATTTTGCCGCGGAAAAAGAAGAAATTGCCGGCGAGGAGCATGAATTGCTGCTGGAAATGGATGGAGCAACCGGGGCGGGAACCATTGACGATATTGATCTTGAAATTTACAAAGGCGAAGTTCTGGGCCTTTCCGGTCTGCTTGGGTCGGGCCGTTCCGAAATTGTGCGCCTGATTTTCGGCGCAGACCGCCTGGAACACGGGCAGATTCGTTTGAATGGCAAACCGCTGGGGAACAGCACCCTGGCCGCTATTCGCAGGGGAATCGCCTTCTGCCCGGAAAACAGAAAGACGGAAGGAATTATCGGCGACCTGACGATCAGGGAAAATATCGTGCTTGCGCTTCAGGCTAAACGGGGCATGGGGAAAGTAATTTCCCGCGCGGAAGCCGAGCAGATTGCAGACCGGTACATAAAAATGCTGGAAATTAAAACGCCGTCCCAAAGCCAGCAGGTGAAAAACCTGAGCGGCGGAAACCAGCAAAAGGTCATTTTGGCAAGGTGGCTTGCGACCGACCCGCAGATTCTTATGCTGGACGAACCGACCCGCGGAATTGACATCGGTACCAAGGCGGAAATTCAGAAAATTGTTGTGGAGCTGTCTGAAAAAGGAATTACCGTTGTATTTATCTCTTCGGAAATTGACGAAATGCTCCGCTGCTGCAGCCGCATGGTTATTCTGCGCGACAAAAAGAAGGTTGGGGAGCTAAGCGGCAGGGAAATATCCGAAAGCGCGGTAATGAGTTATATTGCGGGAGGTGTAAAGAATGACGAAAATAAAGAAGCTGTCTAAAAATCAGGCCTTCTGGCCGTTTGTAATTCTGCTTGCGATTCTTTTAATCAACGGGATTATATCCCGCGGCAGCTTTTTTGAAATACGAATTGTGGACGGTCACCTGTTCGGCCGCCTGATCGATATTTTACGCAACGGCAGCAAGCTGATGCTGCTGGCAACCGGAATGACGTTTGTGCTGGCTACCGGCGGAACGGATATTTCCGTCGGTTCAGTTATGGCAATCAGCGGCGCGGTTGCGTGCAGCATTGTGGCAGGGAACATTCTGCCGGGTGCGGGGCATAATGTGGCGGTTGCCATTCTGATGGGAATTCTAGCCGGTGTCGCGTGCGGCGCATGGAACGGCTTTTTGGTTTCTAAAGTAAAAATACAGCCGATTGTTGCCACCATGATACTGATGGTGGCGGGCCGGGGCATTGCCCAGCTTGTGACGGACGGAAAAATCGTTACCATCAATTCCGACGCGTATTATTTTATTAACGGCGGTTATATCGTTGGGCTGCCGTTCCCGCTGTTTATTGTTCTGTTTGCTGTTTTTGTTGCGCTTCTGTTTACCAAACGGACGGCGTTCGGACTATTTTTGGAATCCACGGGCTGCAACCCGGTTTCCAGTCATCTGGCCGGAATCAACACCAATCTGATCAAGTGGATTGTTTACACGTTCAGCGGCATGATGGCCGCAGTGGCCGGTTTAATTGAAAGCGCCGGAATCAAAGGCGCGGACTGCAACAACGCCGGTCTGTTTATGGAAATGGACGCCATTCTCGCTGTGGCAATCGGCGGTACCTCGCTCATGGGCGGTCGGTTTTCGATTCCCGCCAGCATTGCCGGAGCGCTGATTATTCAAAGCATCACCACTTCCGTTTACGCAATGGGAGTTGCGCCGGAAGTCACACAGGTGGTTAAGTCCGTTATCGTAATCTGTATCTGCCTGTTCCAGTCGCCGAAGTTCAAGGAAATGTTGGGCAAGCGGTTCGCTTTTCATAAAACGGAAAGGGCGGTGAATGCGGCATGAAAGAACAGACAAAAACAAGAAAACGGTTCCGCATTAACAATATCTCCCTTTTAATTACATCACTGCTTTTCGTCGTTCTTTTTTCAGCCGGATCACTGGCTTATAAAAAGTTTTTTTCCCTGAACACCTTTCTCAACCTGCTTAACGACGGGTCGTACCTGATTATTGCTTCCATCGGAATCACGTTTGTGCTGCTGACCGGCGGAATCGATATATCGATTTCGTCTACCATTGCGTTTACCTGTGTTCTTTCGGCGTCGCTTCTTCGCGCCGGAGCCCCCGCGTTTGTCGTGATTCCCCTTGTCCTTCTTATTGGAATACTGTTCGGGGCGTTTATGGGCTTTTTAATTCAAACCTATCAACTGCAGCCGTTTATCGTTACCCTTGCGGGTCAGTTTTTCATGCGCGGCATGTGCGCGGTGATCAGCACGGATTCCATTCCCATTTCCGATGATTTCTACACGAAAATGGCGCTGACCAAGCTGTCGTTCGGCGGGGCAAAAATTTACCTGTATGTCTTTATCGCCGTCGCCGTCATTCTTGTTTCCATGTATACGCTGAAATACACCCGCTTTGGAAGAACGGTTTACGCCGTCGGCGGCAATGAAGTTTCCGCTTCGTTAATGGGGTTGCCGGTTGCACGAACCAAAATTCTGGTTTACACCATCAGCAGTTTCTGTGCGGCGCTTGCCGGGGTAGTGTTCAGCTTTTATACGCTGGCCGGGTATTCCCTGCAGAATGTCGGACTGGAAATGGACGCGATTTCCTCCGCGGTTATTGGCGGAACACTGCTTACCGGCGGCGTCGGCACTGTGGTTGGCACCACGGTCGGCGTAATGATTCAAAGCGTAATCGGAACTATTGTCACGTATCAAAACCTGAATACCTGGTGGACTAAGGTGTTCAGTGCGGCGCTGCTCTGCCTGTTCATCGTCATTCAGCGTGTTCTGGCAGGACGTTCCGAAAATATCAAAAAAATTCCAAATCAGGTAAAAAAAGCAGCATAATTCCCGAATATAAATCTCAAGGATCCATAAAAAGAATATAATATGTTTAATTCATTTATCTAATTATCTATTTCCAAAGTCGAGTACGGTTTGAACCTTCGCCTTAAGGTGCAACTTGTTTTAAGAAACAAAAATGGTTTCAACCGGTCTGAATTTGACTTACTGACAGAAACGGACGAGGTGATCTCCTTGCGAAAGATGCTGGACAATTTTCTGAACATTCCGTTTCGGAAGAAGATGGTAATGTCCTACATTTGCATGGCGCTCATCCCGTTCGCGATTTTCTCGGTGGTAAGCGGACTGGTATTTATCAATCAGGCGCAGCAAACCACCATGATGCACACCGCCCAAACCATTAATCAGGTGTGCAATTCCATCGACGTTTACATAGGAACCATTGAAAAATCGGCGAATTACATTTCATTTGAGCTGAACGACGCGCCGTTCTGGAAAATTACCGCTGAAAGTGATAAAAACTGGGCGGTTGAGAAACGCAGTATCAGTTCCATGATGCAGAATATGGCATCTTCGCATCATGAAATCGCGGGAATTTTGATTGCCACGAAAAACGATCTTTATGTCAGCACGGGTATGTCGCGTATTTCCCGGGATTCGTTTTTAAACGAGGAATGGTACCGTCAGGCAGAACAGTCGCCCGATGAAATTCAGCTGATCAGCAACCCGACGGGCAGAAACATTGTGACGGACCGGAATTACAGTGTGGACGATGTGTTTTCTCTGGCAAAAGCGGTGAAAGACCCCTTTACGGGGGAAGTACTGGGCGTAATTCTGTTCGATATTCGGCACGACATTATTCAAAATTCGATTAACAGCGTCACTATTGGAAAAAAAGGATTTGTTTTTGTTACGGATGCGGACAACAGCGTGGTTTATGCCCCGGTGAACAATATTGTTTACCGGGTGAACCCTGACTGGCTGAACGGAAGCAGCAACGAATACATTACCGCCCGAATTCAGGGCGGAACGTATCAAATCCATTCCGAAAAGTCGAATTACACGGGCTGGCGCACCGTGGGGGTGTTTTCCACCGACGAGGTCATGGCGGGTGTAAACACCATTATTTTTATTTTGGTGGTCTGCATTCTCATTACCATTGTTATCGTACTGATTTCTTCGTTCCAGCTTGCCAAGACCATTACCAAACCGATATTTAAGCTGCAAACCCTGATGAAGCAGGCGGAGCGCGGCGACCTTTCGGTGCGTTTCAACAGCAAGTACAACGATGAAATCGGCGACTTGGGGTTAAGCTTTAACCACATGATTGTCCAGATTGACCATTTGATTGAAATGGTGTATGTGGAACAGCAGAACAAGCGCTTTGCCGAACTGAAATCGCTGCAGGAGCAGATTAAACCCCATTTCCTCTATAATACGCTCGACACCATCAGTTGGATGGCGCGGGAATACGGTGCAAAAGACATTGTCAAGCTGGTGGACGCACTGACCAGCATGTTCCGCATCGGCTTAAGCCACGGCAAAGATATTATCAGCGTAAAAGAAGAAATGACCCATGTTTCCAATTATCTGTATATTCAGAAAATCCGTTATAAAGATAAGCTGAATTATCAAATTGATATTGACGAGTCGCTGCTCGGCTGTAAAGTACCGAAGCTGATTTTGCAGCCGTTGGTGGAAAACGCCATTTACCACGGAATTAAAGAAAAGCGCGGCGGCGGCACCATCACGGTAACCGGCCGGAGCGAAGGGGATCTGCTGGTTTTCAAGGTTCACGACAACGGCGCGGGAATTCCGCCCGAGCGGCTGTGGCAGCTGAAAAATCAGCTTGCCCGCCATGTGGAGTTGGACCAGAAGCAAAGCTTTGGGCTCTTCTATATTAAGGAGCGGATTCAGCTTTGTTACGGCAAAGAGTATGGTATTTCCATTGACAGTGTGCAGGGGGAGGAAAGCACGGTGACCGTTACCCTCCCGATTCGTGACGAAATATAAACTGCAAAGGGGCGGAGAAGATGTATAAGGTGTTGATTGCAGACGACGAAGACATTATTCGCCAGGGAATTGCCAGCTTGCTAAAGGAAGACCCGGAATTTGAGGTGGCGGCGCAGGCCGAAGACGGTGAAACGGCGTTGGATTTAGCGGTAAAATGTATGCCGGATTTGCTGTTTGTGGATGTGAACATGCCGTTTTTAAACGGGCTTCAATTCATTGAAAAGCTGGAGGGCGTTCTGAAAGACGCCATTATCATCATTATTACGGGATACGACGATTTTCATTATGTTCAGCAGGCAATTCGGCTGGGCGTGTTCGACTATATTTTGAAGCCGATTATGGAGGACGTATTTTATACGGCGCTGGACCGTGCCAAATCGGAACTGAAAAAAATCAGTGAGCAGTCACGGTATTTAAAATGGGCGAAGCTGCTGCTGGACAAAAACAAGGAAAAGCTGGCGGAAAATTTTCTTTTGGACTGGCTTGGCGGGCATTACAGCGAAACCGAAGCAGAGGAACGGGTCGATTTTTTGAATTTGGAATTGCCCAGGCAAGCGGGAATCACCGTTACCAGCCTGGATTATAAAAACAGTGCGGATGTAGGCGAGGAATGGAACGACGACCTGCTTTTTTATTCGGCGGAAAACATTGCGCAGGAACTGTTCCAGCCGTTTTCCCCCGTCCTGCTTTGCAGGGATGCGGGCGGAAATTTGGTGATTCTCTCCTCCAGCACCCCGCAGAGCGCGTGGCGCGAAGCGGCGAAAAAGTTCACGCAGCTGTTGGAGTACCATTTGCCTGTGCGCGTTACAACCGTTCAATACGAAGAAAGCAATTACGGCGACGCTCCCGCCGCTTACGAACAGGCGCTGAATAAAATCAGCGAGCTGCGTGGGGTTCCCCAGCTTGTAAAGGATGTTCAGGGCTACATAGATGCCAATTACCGGAACGAGTCGTTTTCGCTGCAGGACGCGGCAGCCGCGTTTCATGTGTCGCCGCAGTATTTAAGCCGGGTGTTCCGGCACGCCATGGGGATTACGTTTGTGGATTATGTGACCCGTGACCGTATTCGCAGGGCAATTGAACTGCTGGAAGACGAGGAAATGAAGATTTACGAAATAGCGGAACTGACCGGGTATTCCAATCAGCATTATTTCAGCAGCGCGTTTAAAAAAGTGCTTGGAATTTCCCCGGCGGAGTACCGGAAAAATATGCAGAACAAGCTTATCACCAAAATGTGAGGCATGAATTTATGACAAAGCGGATTCACGGCGGTTTGGCGTTTCTTTTGTGTTTTGCCCTGATTTTCACCGCGTTTTCCGGCTGCACCGTGCAGGAGCCGGAGAAAATAGAATATTTAATCGGTGTGTCGCAGGCAAACATGCGGGAGTCTTGGCGCCTTGCCCTGACAAAGGAATTANNATTTCCGACATTAAACGTCTGCTTGACTGCGGCGTGGATTTGCTGATTGTATCCCCGTGCGATGTAAAAAAGATTACCCCCGTGGTCAGCAAGGTGTACCAGTCTATTCCGGTTATTGTAATGGACCGTGTGGTAGAGGGGTACGATTATTCCTTGTTCATCGGGCCGGACAATCAGAGTATCGGCAAGCAGGCGGGGGAGTCCGTGGTGAAAATGCTGGGCAATGCGGCAAATAACGTGCTTGAAATTTGCGGCGGTGAAAATTCTCAAATGAGCACGGAACGGAGCGAAGGGTTCCAAAACATTGTATTGCAGCAGAAAAATCTGAATGTACGTAAAATCTCCATTGCAGACGAGTCGCGCGATTCCACAGAGGATTACCTTATTGCCCATAAAGAGGAGCTGGACGGCATTCACGCCATTTTTGCACATAACGATTACATGGCTCTGGGTGCCTGCCGTGCCGTGGAGCGGCTGGGACTGAAAAATATCCGGATTATCGGGGTAGACGGATTCACCGGGGAAAACGACGGAATCAGTTTAGTGAAAAAGGGTATGATTGATGAAACCATTACCTGCCCGACCGGCGGGCGCGAAGCGATACAATATTCCATGGATATTCTGCAGAACGCGGTGGGGGTGCCTAAGCAAATTATTTTGCACAGCCACAGTATTACGTCGGGCAATGTGGATGAATTTGTGGCGGGGCTGAACAAAGAACCGATTGAACCGCCGGACGTAATCCGCATTGGCTATGCACAGGTGGGGACGGAAAGCGCCTGGCGCCTTGCCAATACGGAATCCATCCAGTCGGCGGCGCGGGATTTCGGCATCGAACTGTATTACGAAGACGCGAACCAGTCACAGGAAAAACAGGTGGAAGCGGTACAAAGTTTCATCGACAAAAAGGTGGACGCCATTGTGATTTCCCCTGTCATTGACAGCGGCTGGGACGAAATTTTGCAGGAGGCGAAAAAGGCCGGTATTCCGGTTATTTTATCTGACCGCGAAATTACGGTAAAAGACGATAGCCTGTATTCCACGTTTATCGGCGCCGATTTTGTGGAAGAAGGCCGGCGCGCCATGCGGTGGATAAAAGAGAATGTATCCCGAAGCAAGACGGAGGATTACGTGAAAATCATGGAACTTCAAGGCACTGTTGGGGCTTCCCCCTCCATTGAACGGGAACAGGGCTTTGAAGAAATTCTGAAGGAATGCCCGGATTATAAAATCGTGTATTCCCAAAGCGGTAATTTTACCTACGAGGGCGGAAAACAGATTGTGGAGGATTACCTGAAAAACAACCAATGGAACATTGACGTGCTGTTTGCGCAAAATGACGACATGGCATTGGGTGCGGCAAGCGCACTGGAGGAATACGGTATTTCCCCCGGAAAGGACGTAAAAATTATTTCTATTGACGGAACCAAAAATGCGTTGACCGCGGTAATGAACGGAAGACTGAACTGCGTAGTCGAATGCAATCCGCTTTTGGGGCCTCAGCTGATGAAAGCCATTACGGATTTAAAATCCGGCAAGGAGCTTCCGCTTCGGATTATTACCGACGAAAAAGTATTTACCAAGGAAAACACGGCGGCGATAATCAACAGCAGAAAGTATTAACGGACATCGGAATATTTAAAACACGAAATTTTGTTCCTTTCTATCGCCCCTCCATATGCTATAATAAAAGAAAGCTTCATTTGGGAGGGAACGTTCTGAAACGAATTATGTTTGTATGCCACGGCAACATTTGCCGCAGCCCCATGGCGGAATATGTTTTGAAGCATATGGCGGCGAAGCAGGGAAAGTCCCGTGAGTTTCTCATTGCATCATCAGCCACCAGCACAGAGGAAATCGGGAATTCCATTCACAGCGGCACAAAGCGAAAGTTGGCGCAGGTTGGGGTACCCACCGACGCCCGACGAGCGGTGCAGCTGAAAAAAGCCGACTATGACAAGTACGATTATTTTCTTGGAATGGACAGCTATAATATCCGTAATATCCTGCGTATTTTCGGCGGCGACCCGCAAAACAAGGTACGGCGTTTGTTGGATTTTTCAGTTCAGCCGCGCGATATTGCCGACCCCTGGTACACCGGGGACTTCGACCTTACATACGACGATATTGTGGAAGGCTGCGGCGCGCTGCTGCGGCAGGTGTAATTTTCCCGCGTGGTTTTCAATAATCTTAAATGGCTTCCCGTGAAAGCGGGAGGCCTTTTATTTGGAGTCGGTGTGTCTTAACGGAAAGAAATTTTGAATTCTGCTAATTATTTCCGTCTGTGTTGTTGACAATAAGGTTTAGTTTTTCTATAATTTATCTGCCTGCAAAGGTCAAGAGTATAAGGTTTATGTATGAATTTGGATAAGGAACTTATAAGTATGGACGAGAACGTAAAGGTAACTGCTCCCATTTATCAGCAGATTGCGGCGGATATTGCATCGAAGATTGTGGATAAGCGGTATGAAGTCGGTGAAAAAATATATGCAAGGTCTTATCTTGCCAGTCAGTACAACGTTTCCGCGGAAACGGCCAGAAGGGCTATCTGCGTTTTGTCGGACCTGAATATTGTGGATGTTACAAAAGGCAGCGGTGTTCTTATTAAGTCGTATGAAAACGCCGTTCGTTTTGTGCAGCAGTATACGGAGATTCAATCGATTTATGATTTAAAGCATAATATTATGAACTCTCTGGAACGGCAGAAAAATGAAGCAAAATATCTACAGGAATGCATTAACGGGATTATTGACCGCACGGAACGGTTTCAGTCCTTTAATCCGTTTACTCCGTTTGAAATAAAAATCACGCCGCAAACGCCGTATTTGAACAAATCCATATCGGATATTAATTTTTGGCACTATACCAATGCGACTGTCATTGGAATTAAACGCGACCAGATGATTTTAATGTCTCCGGGGCCTTATGCGGTGCTGCTGGAGGACGATATTCTTTACTATTGCGGGGACAACGACTGCCAGGCGCGTGTAAAGAATTTTTTGTACCCGACTAATTCTTAAGTGCGACATCTTCCGGCAACACCGGGAGTTCGAAAAAGCTTCATCGGTAAACAAAAATGCAAAGAACCTTACCTATAATCCCTCTAATTGCAGTTTTAAAGCAGCATAGGCAGCTTCCACGAAATGGGAAGGGCGTAGAAAGAACCCCCCGGCAAAGCCGGGGGGTTCTTGTTTGGCGTAAAGCCTATAAAATCATGTTTTCAGCGGCGCCGGCCGAAAAGCAGTTTAGCAGCGGCAAAGCAGGTTGTGTTATGCCTTAAGAAGTCCCTTTTCCTGTAAGAAGGCCAAAGCGACATCGTGCGGCGTTTTTCCGTCTACATCAACCGCATAGGTAAGGTTTACCATGGCTTCGTTGTCGAGAATACCGCCAAGCAGATTCAGCGTTTCCTTCAGATTCGGAGCAGAATCCTTGAAGCGGTCAAACAAGTCGTCCCGAACCAACAGCGCGCCGTTGTATTCGGGGAAGAAATGACGGTCGTCTTCCAGCACCTTAAGTTTTGCTTTCTTATTTAGACCGTCAGTGGCGTACACTTCGGTTACGTCGATATTTCCGCTTTCTACCGCAGAATATTTCAAACCAAGGTCAACCGGTTTACTGTCCTTAAAGTTCAGGCCATAGAATTTAACGAACGGGTTAAATTTCATGCTGCCCTCTTCGCTGAAAAATTCATGTTCCGCGCCGAACACCAGCTGGTTGGCAACAGGAACCAGGTCGCTGACCTTGCTCAGGTTGTATTTGTCTGCGATATTCTGGGGTACGGCAATGGCGTACGTATTATTGATCCCCAGTTTATCCAGCAGATAAACGTGTTTTTCTTTTTCTGCAGTTTCATTTACAAAGTCGTACAGCGACTTCCCTTCCGGAATGTCTTTAGTGTCCAGCTTTAAATAAGTTGTCAGCAAGGTTCCGTCGTAGCTGTTCATCAGGTCACAGTTGCCTTTTAACAGCTCGTTGTAGCCGTTTACTGAAGAAACTTCGTCTTTAATTACGACTTTCGCGTTGGTACGGTCTTCCACAATCAGCTTGACCATTTGGTGAATGATCTTCATTTCGGAAAACTGTCCGTCCATTATTACAATTTCATCCTTGCTTTTCTGGGCGCTGCAGGCCGCGGCGGAAAAGACAATTACAAGGCTTAAAAGCGCGGCGGTCCATCTTTTTAAGTGTTTCATAAATAAACCTCCTGTATTCGTTTTAATGTTTCGCTGTTTTCTCATGGTACAGTTTTTTCTCTATAAAGGCCATCACACTGTCAAACAAGACCGCCATCACCATGAGTGAAAGCGTTCCAAACAGAATCAGGCTCATGTTCTGGATATGGATTCCGCGGTAAATGATAGAACCCAGGCCACCGCCGCCGACAAACGTGGCAAAAACGGCTACCCCAACCGCCGTGACGGTTGCAATGCGGATTCCGGTAAAAATCATAGGAAATGCAAGGGGGAGTTCAACATGAATCAGGCGGTACCACCAGTTCATGCCCATGCCGCGGGCGGCTTCTTTGATTCCGGGTTCAATGTTGTTCAGGCCGCGATAGGTGTTTTGAACCACCGGAAGCAGGGAATACAGCAGCAGCCCCAAAATGACGGTGAATTTGCCGGCGCCGAACAGAACCATAATGATTCCTAAAAGCGCCAGAGCGGGAATGGTCTGCAAAATGTCTACGCCCCACAAAATAATTCCGCGAACCCGTTTGTTGGTGTAGGCAAGAATGCCGAGGGGCAGGCCGACCAGAATCGTGAATATAACGGCCACCAGTACAATGTACAGGTGTTCCAATATGATTTGTGCGTTCAATTCACATTCCCCCTTAACCCTCTCGGTATAAATTTCTTCTGTAAAAAGTCAATCAGCAAAGCGAGTGCAACCGCCATTACAGCGGACGGAATCGCTCCGGCAATAATCAGCGTGTTGTTGTTCGTACTAACGCCGATATAAA
>DFRY01000075.1 GCA_002378845.1 Ruminococcaceae bacterium UBA3451
AAATGTCACTAAGAGCCTAAAAAGCCGGTGTTTACGCGGCTTCCCAGTCCCGATTTCAGTGGGGAGGCATAAATGCCTTATACCCCCTGAAAATGCGGATAATGTCGCTGCGCTGAACTTTGGAAATCACCAAAGTTTGGCCTCACGTGGCGCTATGATGTAAATTGAACAAGAAGTTTCGCCATAATTTCAGGACTTTCCTTTGTATCGTTTTTCCTCCATTCCATCAGGACATTATAAATTCCTCCCGACTCATATTGCACCAAGTAATTCCCGTATTCCCGCGAATTCTTATCCTCCATACCTTCAAAAAAGTTTGATAAATAGGAACAGAATCTTTTATAAAAAAAATCGGCTAATCCTGATTTCAGCAAAATTTCAATGTAATGCTTCTGAATCTTGAAGTAAGTGAAATAAAACACAGCCATATCATACATATCGTGCAGCCCAGACGATTCCAGTTCTGCTGTAAATCTGTCAAACATATCGTCCAAATAATCGACGATTATATCCTCTTTTGAATTGTANNTGAATTGTAATTCCGATAAAACGCCATGCGGGACACGCCGGCAAGGTTCGTAATCTGCGTTACTGTTATCTGCTGAAAAGGCTCTTTTTCCAGTAATTTCAGCAACGCTGTGGATATGCTTTCTTTCGTTAATTGTTTTTGTAACTCTGGATAGGTTTCAGGCATAACAGTTTTCACCTTTCTGTAACAGACCACCGTAATTGTATTGACTCTCGTTACTAAGTATTATAATATAGTGCTGAACCCATTACAAGTGTAACGTTACAGGTGAAACACATTCAATAATTGAAAAGCATAGCATATTTGGAAATGCTGTGATTCGAAGGAGATAGTATGAACAAAACAACTGGTACTAAGCAGGCATGGATCATCACCGGTCCAACGTCAGGCATCGGATACCGGGCTGCGCTCGAACTTGCCAAGCACGGCATTGTCGTATTGGTCGGTCGTGACCCCCACAAACTTGACAAAGTAAAAGATGAGATCAACACACTGCATGGAGGGCACGCAATGTCAGTTATCTGCGACTTCGCAGATATCCGAAGCGTGCGCAAGGCGGCTGCAGAAATCATTGCGCTTAAACTTCCAATAGCCGGTCTGGCGAACAATGCGGGCATTATGCCGATGCGGAGTAACCAGAGCGCACAGGGATGGGATCTTGCTTTTGCGACGAATCATCTTGGACCGTTCGCATTTACTGAGGCATTAATCCCGTATCTTCCTGACGGCGCGAACATTGTGTTCACCTGTTCAGGCGTTGAAGACCCGATTCGGAAGCCTGCGGTTTCCTCCGGGTTCCGAGGTGGTCGCTACATCTCCGCTGAGGCCAGCGCACGCGGCGAATGGAAGCCCGGAGGTTCATCGAACTCCGGATTCGATGCTTATGCGACCTCAAAGCAGTGTGAACTCGCGACGGTTTTCGCGTTCGCACGGGAGATACCGCGTCTGCGTTTCAATGCCATCGAGCCAGGTTTCAATCCTGGCACTGGTCTTGGGCGAGACGCCAATGCCTTCCTCCAGTTTGTCTCAAAATATCTGGTAGCTCCGCTAGCCCCTTTAATCAAGTATTGGAGTACCCCAAAGCGAGCCGGTCGCCTCATCGCGAAGGTCCTGAGTGACACGTCAGATACAACTGGTGTTTACTATGACGAGAAAGGGAAGCCAATGACTGCCTCCAAACAGGTACGTTCCATCGAGTTCAGCAATCGAGTTGTGGCAGAAACCCGCAAGTTGCTTGCCACAATCCCCAACGGCATAACAGAGTAACAATTAAATGTGTCATCGCCAGAGTATAATTGACCTAAAAGGGGTGCGGACAAAAAGTCGGACATAGGAGAGCTCCGGAAGGAGTAATGTTCCGTGTACACGTATCAGCAGAAAGTTGCGATGCTCGTCGGTCAGGTCGATGTCCGGACGATCCAAGAAGTTTACCATTAGCCGAAACCGCAGGTCACCGCAGCTAGGGATCGGCCAAATTAAGATATCATTCAGCACTGATGCGAGAAGATCGGCCTCCGTCACGTCACAGAATGCCACATAAAAGCGTCTCTTTTAGTACTTTTCGCTACTAAACATTATTTGATAAAGACGTAAGAAATCCGCATGATCACTGGATTTTCAGCGTTCATGCGGATCTCATTTTGGTTCGAATGTAATTATAAGACTTTTAGCATATTTCGTGTTTGTAAACCCACATAAATGCAGGCGAAACAAAAAGACCGTCGACAAAAGTCGACGGTCTTTTCAATGGTCCGAGTGGCGAGACTTGAACTCACGGCCTCTTGACCCCCAGTCAAGCGCGCTACCAACTGCGCCACACCCGGAAAACAACAAGAGTTATTTTAGCACAAGATGTTGGAAAATGCAAGCATATTTTAAAAAAAGATGCCGGCGGATTGTATCTGCCGGCAAAATATATAACTTGTTCTTCAATTAAACGTTCATTGCTTCACTGAAAAATTTGTTGTGAACCGCTGAAACTGCTTTGTCGGCATCGGGGCGATCAAGCAGGACGGAAATTTTAATTTCGCTTGTTGCAATCATCTGAATATTGATATTGGCTTCAAACAACGCCTCGAACATCTGTGCTGCGGTACCGGGGTGTGTTTCCATACCTGCTCCGACAATCGAAACCTTCGCAACATTTTCATCATACACAACGCTGGTTGCACCAATCAGTTCGACATATGGATTCAGAATATCGATTGTTTCCTTCAGGTTAGCCTGGCTGATGGTAAAGCTGATGTCTTTTGTGCCGTTTCTGCCTACTGACTGCAGAATGATGTCGACATTAATATTTTTAGCGGAAAGCTTGGAGAAAATTTTGAAAGCAAGGCCCGGTCTGTCCGGTACACCGATAATTGATACACGGGCGACGTCTTCATCCTTTGCAATCCCGCTGATAAGCATTTTTTCCATTTTTTTAGCCTCCTTAACAATAGTTCCCGGTTTTCTGGTCATGCTGGAAAGAACCTCAAGTTGAATACCGTACTTTTTCGCCATTTCGACAGAACGGTTGTTTAACACCTGCGCGCCAAGCGACGCAAGTTCAAGCATTTCATCATAAGAAATTACGGCAAGTTTCCTTGCGTCCTTTACTTTACGCGGATCCGCTGTAAACACACCTTCCACATCGGTAAAAATCTGGCACAAATCGGCATTCATAACCGCTGCAATCGCAACTGCACTGGTGTCTGAACCGCCGCGCCCCAGTGTAGTCATATCGTTATAGCGGTTCAAGCCCTGAAATCCCGTTACAATAACAATATTCTTCTTATCCAGTTCTTTTTGAATCCGGTCCGGTACCACACGCTTAATGCGCGCGCTGCCATAAGCGGAACTTGTAATAAAGCCAGCCTGCCAGCCCAGGAGCGAAACAACCGGGAACCCAAGCTTTTCTATCGCCATAGCCAAAAGAGACGCCGACATCTGCTCTCCGGCTGTCAAAAGCATATCCATTTCCCTTTTGGACGCATTTGTATTGATTTCTTTCGCTTTTGTGATTAAATCATCCGTTGTATCCCCCTGTGCGGAAACAACAACCACAATATCATTACCCTGTGAATATGCTTTTGTAACGATATCCGCAACATTGAAAATACGCTCGGCGTTTGCTACGGAGCTGCCGCCGAATTTTTGAACAATTAGGCTCATAAAGTTCTGTCCCCCATATCTTCTATAAAAAATTACTCAATGGAAATCTGCGCGCCCTGAGAATCCGCATTCAGCACTTTAATCTGCCAGCCCTCGATTCCCTTTTCCTCAAGGTGATTTCCGGCGTACTTAGCGAAATTATCGGTATCGTCCGCGTCAATCATGGAAATAATAGTCGGTCCGGCGCCGCTTACGTAAGTACCGAGAGAACCAAGTTCATAGCTGAGGCGGAACACACTGTCCAAATCATCAATCAGG
This sequence comes from Ruminococcaceae bacterium UBA3451, assembly GCA_002378845.1. Classification (GTDB taxonomy): domain Bacteria; phylum Bacillota; class Clostridia; order Oscillospirales; family Acutalibacteraceae; genus Caproiciproducens. The sequence continues at coordinate 3,941 of DFRY01000075.1, forward strand.
CTGGAACGGTAGGGCTGATGAATTTTATCCTGAACCGCGACCCGAAGGTTTTCCAGCTTACCGGAAAACAAAGATGCCGCCATGAGTGCGGAACGGGAAAGGTTATAAACCGCATCGCTTCTGGAATACTGCTCCGGCAGCACAGAACGCGCTTTTTCAGTTTTAAGTTCAAACGGCGGAATAAACAGAGCAAAACGGATTTTATCCGATACCGGGACACTTACGGTATAAACCCTGCCTGCTTCAATTGCGGAAGCAGCAAGGCCGCCTACGATTGCGGGCGTGGTATTGTCCGGGTGACCCTCAATCTGTGCAGCAAGGTCAATTAAATCCTTCTGCGCCAAAGGACTGCCTAAAAGGCGGTTTGCACCAAGAATACCGGAAACAATACAGGCGGAGCTGCTGCCAAGGCCGCGTGCCATGGGAATATTATTCAGCTGAATAATTTTAAGCCCCGGTAGCTTTCGGCCGCATTTTTCATACACCTGTTTTGCCGCCCAGAAAATCAGATTGCTTTCATCGGTAGGAATTACAACGTCGTCTCTGCTGGAAATATCAACGCTGTCGGACTCCTCCATCCAGATCTGATTATACAGGTTAAGCGCAATGCCCAAGGAGTCGAAGCCGGAACCAAGGTTTGCGCTGGTTGCCGGCACCTGAATTCTAATCATACTATCAACATCCTATATAAAATATTAAAGATCGCCAATGCGAATTGTATTCTGAATTTGAATTTCTAATGTTTCAAGCTGCGTCAATTTTTCCGCCAGCTCTTTTTCCTGCATTACACCGGTAACAAAGGCAATTTCTCCGCATTCTGCATTTTTACGGAACAGACGGGTTACTTTGCCGAATACTTTCTGAATTTCTTTCATCGCCTGCACGTCGTCTTCCACCTTCGCGCGGACATACATTGCCACGTTGTTCAGCAGGTAATCCTCTACATAATCTTCCGAGCCTTCTTCCCAATACAGGTACTTTCTGGCTTTAAAGTGTTTTACACAGTCAATTACGTCGGCAACGACGGCGCTTGCGGTCGGCAGCTTTCCGGCACCCCTTCCGTAAAACACAACGTCGCCGGTGGAGTCGCCGCGTACCATAATGCCGTTGAACACGTCGTCAACGTTGGCAAGCTGGCTGTCACGCGATATGAACATCGGGCAAACAATAATTTGTAGCTTCTCGTCTTCCATCATGCGAACCTGACCGATCAGCTTTACCACACCGCCCCATGCTGCCGCGTATTCTACATCGGCCAGAGTAATCTTGGTTATACCCTCGGTGTGAACCTGCTCCGGATACACATGGCGCCCGTAAGCAAGGGAAGCCAGAATGCAGATTTTTCTGCATGCATCGAAGCCTTCCACATCTGCAGCGGGGTTCCGTTCGGCATAACCGAGCTTTTGTGCCAGTGCAAGCGTATCTTCAAAAGTCATTTGCTCGCGAATCATTTTGGTAAGAATAAAGTTTGTTGTTCCGTTCAGAATTCCTGCAATTTCAACCACGTCGTTTGCCGCAAGACACTGGCTGATCGGCCGGATAATCGGTATGCCGCCGCCGACACTCGCTTCAAACAGGAAGTTCAGATTATTTTTCTGCGCAATTTTCAGCAGTTCCGCACCCTTTGCGGCAACCAGCTCTTTATTTGACGTGACGACGCTTTTTCCCGCTTCCAGGCAGCGTTTTACATAATCATAAGACGGATTTAGCCCGCCCATTACCTCAACAACAATTTTAACATCAGGGTCATTGAGAATCGCGTCAAAAGATTTTGTGAATTTGGTTTCAAAAGGACTTCCGGGAAATTCACGCAAATCCAATATATACTTAATATTAATTTGTTCTTTCGCACGTTTTGAAATGTTTTCGGCATGGTTCGTTAAAACTTCAACCACTCCGGAACCAACAACGCCGTAGCCCATAACGGCTATTTCTACCATATGACGCACCCCTTACTTATTCTACTCATCCGTTAAAAAAACGATATAAACACTTTAACAGTTTACCACGTTTCAGCGCAACATTCAACGTCAAATTAGACAGAATGCAGATACCAAAGCGGTACCTGCATTCACATATATTGTCAAATTATCCTGCAGACGCAGCGGAATGAACCGTGGAATCCGAGGAGGATGGCTGCTTGGAAGTTACAGTGGAAGAGGAGCGGGACTCCTCCGGTAAAGATGAGGTTTGGGATTCCTCCTCTGCCTGCGAGCTGACGGAAGATTCTATTTCCGAACTGCTGCTGGATACTTCCGGCTGGCTGGATGATACAATACTGCTGGAAACAGCGGAAGAGCTGGAACCCGCGTGAACGCCGTCGCACACCGCCGGCATATGGTTTTTATCGTACCAGCCGGTCGCGACATCCTTATCGGTGTCCGGATTTGCAAGCAGACCGGTCACCGTGCAATAGGAAGCGGAAATCACGTTGGAGTCATACTGAAAGGCAAGCTTCGGCTTATTTTTCAGGTATTCTGACATAATAGCCTTCCAAACCGATTTAGAATACCCTTGCTCCGCTGTTGTCAGCGACGTTGGGGTGGCATAACCGGTCCAGATTCCCGCAACGGCATACGGTGAACCGCCGACAAACCAGCTGTCCTTATTATCATTGGTCGTACCGGTCTTACCGAATACTTCCCATCCGCTGATGGCGGCGCCGCGACCGGTACCGTTAGGGCCTGTGATAACGTTGTTCAGCAAATGATGCATTACCGATGAGGTAATGGAACTGATGGCCTGTTTCGGTACCTCTTTCCGGTTGTCCAGTATTACATTGCCGTCGTGATCGTCTACATGGTAAAACGTATATGGCTGATAGAACTTTCCGCCATTGGCGAACATCTGGTATCCAGCCGTCATTTCACGGACGGTAACGCCTTCGCTCAATCCGCCGATTGCCATTGGGGCACGGTTGTTGTCTGCTGGAACAAGGCTGGTAAAGTTCAGCTTGTCCGTCAGGAACGTAAAGCTGACGTTCGGCGTAATTGCCGTACCGGTTTGTGCCGCGGCAGCGTTTAAGGAGCGTTCCAGCGCAAATTCAATCGGCACCATTCCCCAGTATTTCCCGCTGGTATTGCCCGGGCCCCAGTTTTTCGGGCCTTCGCTTCCGTCGCTGAACCAGTTCGGCAGCGGATTGTCATTTACCAGCGAGGAAAAGTTGTATTTCCCTGTTTCAATTGCCGGGCCGTACACCGCCAGCGGCTTCATAGTGGAACCGGGCTGCCGTTTTGCGTCGGTAGCCAAACTAAACAGGCGGTTGCTTTTCTTTTCCCCGCGGGAACCCACCGTTGCAAGCACACGGCCGGAATAATCCATTGCCAGGTAACCTGCCTGTACTTTTTTGCTGCCGCCAAACGATTTGTCAGAAAGGAACGTATTTTCCGCAATGGTTTGCAAATTCGTATCCATAGCAGAATAAATTTTCAGGCCGTCATGATAAAGCATATCAACCGCTTTATCGCTGGAGCAGTTGTAAGCCTGCATCAGACCGTTTTTTACATCCTCAAACAGGGTGTCGACGTACCAGTTCCAAATTGGAACATTGTTTACGACATTTTCAGCCTGTTTGCCTACAAATTTCATATGTTCGGATTCGTCCATTGCGGCCTTGTATTCCGCATCGGTAATTTTCCCCTGATCGTGCATCTCCATCAGAACCGTCTGCTGACGCGCCTTGTTCTGGTCAGGGTGAACAAGCGGAGAATATTTTGTCGGGTTCTGCGTAATGCCCGCAATCGCCGCGCACTCGGCAATGTCACAATCCTGTATATTTTTGTTAAAATACAAATTGGCCGCAGCCTGAACGCCATTGCAGCCGCTTCCGAAGTTGACCNNGTTGACCACATTCAGATATGCCGCAAGAATTTCTTCTTTAGAATATTTTTTCTCCAGATTCAGCGCACGGAAAATTTCCGTCACCTTTCTGGTGAGGCTTACGTCTTTGTCGCCGGTCACATTTTTAATAAGCTGCTGTGTAATGGTGGAACCGCCGTAGCTGCCGCCCTTTGAAAACAGCTGGGTTACCGCGCCGAAAGTTCTGCGCCAGTCCACGCCGTCGTGCTCCCAAAAACGCTTGTCCTCAATGGCAACAATCGCGTCTTTCATTTGCTGGGGGATTTTATCGTAATCCACCCACACGCGGTTTTCCGTACTGTAAAGACTTTGGTATTTTACGGGGTTCGCGCTGTCATCGTTCGGCCCGTTTACGTAAATAAAACTGGTGTAATTAAGCTGAAGCTTATGCAAATCGTAATTCATTGACTCATCTTTCATGCTAAGGATAAATGAAATCAATGAAATGGATACGATGATTCCGGTAATAATAAGAATCGTAAAAAAAGTAAGAATGCCTTTCCAGGCGATTTTTCCAATCGATTTTGCGGTTGTCACGCCGCCTTTGCTGCGTTTTTTCGAACCGGAATACTTATTTATATCGGTTTTTCTCATCGGATGCCACCTCCCTGTCGGTTATTCTTGAAAAAACCCATAGTAACTGAATAAATTTCCAAATTTTTCAAATAATATCACTGAGGTGATACGGTTGAAAAGAGAATCTGTCGTGCTATTGCTGCTGGTTGCAGTCATAGCGGTATTGCTGTATTTACGTTTTCCGCTGAAACAAACAACTCCTTCATCTGAACCCGCAAGTNNAAGTTCAAATATAATTAATAATTCTACAGCAAATGTACCTTCAAGTCAAGAAAGCAGCGAAATTAACGTAATGGCAAGCAGGGCCGACGTTTACATGCTGAAGGAATATAACGGGGTAATCGGCGTGTTTTTTAATGAGGAAAATACCCCTTATCAGGAAATTGACGTTGCGGTTTCCTCGCTGCCGGCAGCAGACCAGGAACTGTTACAGGAAGGAATCAGGGTATACAGCAAAGAAGAACTGAATAACCGAATTGAGGATTACGAAAGCTGATCCTCCTGAAATGAAAAGGAGCGCCATGCCTTCTGGCATGACGCTCGTACTATAGAAAGCTTATTTCAGGCCTTCCTCGTAACTCTTAATCATCTTTTTGACCATCTGGCCGCCGACAGAACCGGCTTCTCTAGAGGTCAAATCGCCGTTATAACCTTGCTTTAAGTTAACGCCAACTTCGGAAGCGGATTCCATTTTAAACTTCTCAAGGCCGTTTGCTGCTTCGGGAACTACGTGTCTGTTATTACTTGTCATTGATAAAACACTCCTTAATAATTAATTCATTCGTCCGATTTGTTTTGCGTTTGCTTTCCTATTTTGCGTATTAGGAGTGTAAATATGAATGACAATTTTTTCAAACTAAATTACATAACCTTGGAAAGAATCAATTCCGGCAATTAACAGAACCGCGCACACGGCCAAAATTCGGTGCGGACCTAATTTTGAAACCAGCTTCACCGTAAAATCGTGCGGTTCCAAAACCGTGCCGTCTACCGTAATAATGCTGCGCTGAAGACTGAGCGCAGCGTTGGACTCGTCCAGCCCGGCAATGCTGATGGTGTCTTTCGGGCTTGTTCCGCATGTAATCGCGGCGGCGTCCGTCCCTTGCAGCATGGCTGCGGCGTGTAAGTTCTTCGTTTCCGGCACGCACGAAAAACCGCTTGGAACACAAGCCTGACCACGGGAATCAAAGCTGTTTTTAAAAAGCAGAATTCCTTTGTCCAACTCAATATCGGGTATTTTTTCACAATCGTAAACAAGAAATTTAATTGTCTCGTCGTTGTGGCGCGTTAGGCGCTGAGGGCTATAATACTGCACGTTCCCGTGCGCGTACAACGCGGGCAGCAGCGCATCGCTGATTGAGGTATCGGTTGTTTTTCCGCATAAAATAATGTTTGTCATTTGTCATTTTTTCCCTGCCCTCTCAAATGATAAAAACATTATTTGCGGACGCATAAAAAATATGTAGATTTTAAAAATTTATTCGCCGATAAAATCGTTCAGAAGGTTGCGGAGCCGCGTAGCCATTTCCACGTCGAGCTGCACATTCAGGGGACATGTGCCCAGTCCGGTTTCCTGCCCCGCAGTGTGCACCCACATGGAAAAATACTTTTCATTTGAGTTAATATCCATTACCGTTTTGCCGCTGACACGAATCATTCTTCCGCTTTTGCGAATGTCCATTATTCTCGCCATTCTTTTACACCTTCTGTTTCTTTATTTCTTCATTATACTTTACAGAAAGCAGATTTTCAATGCATCAGTCTTTCCTCTGCATGCCTGAAGCATCTACCCAATACCCGTCTTTGTAAATCAGTTGGGAAACCGGCACCACCTCGTAGCCCTGCGCCTGAAGCGAAGCAAGAATGTCCGGCAGGGCGGTGGCCGTATTCAGCGCCCCGTTATGAAACAGCAGAATGGAGCCGGGCTTTACCTGTGCGGTCACCCGTTCGACCATTTGGTGCGGCGTAGGGTTTTTCCAGTCAAAGCTGTCAACACTCCATTCGATGCAGTACATAGAGGAGGAATTTACCGCTTCCACCAAAGCAGCGTTACAATCCCCGTAAGGCGGACGAAATAGAACGGGTTCCATTCCGGTTATTGCTTTTACTTTTTTATTGCAGTCGGCTATTTGCTTTCGCATATCGCTTTGAGCCAGTTTCGGCATGTGCGGGTGCGTGTCGGAATGGTTGCCGATTTCGTGCCCGTCCGCCGCGATGGACTGCAGCGATGACTGATACCGTTCCGCCCAGATTCCAAATACAAAAAACGTCGCCTTTACATTGTATCTTTTTAAAATTCCAAGAAGCTTAACCGTTTCCTGGTCGTCAAAATCGCAGTCAAATGAAATGGCAACTTTCTTTTCCCCCGTTTGTACCGAACAGATTGGGGTGCTGTTTCGGGTGGCCGATGCGGTTACCGCTCTTACCCCGTGTAAGGTGACCAGAATGGCCAACACGGCGGCAATCAGGCAGAACAAAACAGAAATGAGCCTGCGCCGGGTTAATACAATCCATTTCATAACGCACCCCCGTACAAATATATGCACAGAAGCCGAATCGCTATTAACTGCATCCTGTCGAAATCTTCGGCATAACTGACAGAAATACCCCCCTGCTATTTTACTGAAGGAAAAACTATGCTATACTGAAAACATTAAAACTGGTATCGGAGGAGAAAAAATGCCCAAATTATATTTCAAATACGGCGCCATGGGCAGCAGCAAAACGGCACAGGCATTAATGGTAAAGTTTAATTATGAGGAGAAAGGATACCGCGTAGCGCTGATGAAGCCTTCCGTTGACAACCGGGACGGACAAACCATCGTAAAGTCACGCATCGGCCTGCAGGACACCGGAATTTTAATTGATCACCAAATGAACCTTTACGACTGGTTTTTAAAGAATCGGCATGATGTTCTGATTATTGACGAAGCGCAGTTTTTGTCCGGAGCCCAGATTGAGCAGCTGAAGGATATTGCCATTGAATTTGTTCCTGTTCTTTGCTTCGGCCTTAAAACCGACTTCCAGACGCATATGTTTGAAGGCAGCAAACGGCTGTTTGAAATTGCCGATTCCCTGACAGAAATTAAATCCGTTTGCACCTGCGGGCGTAAAGCCGAAGTAAACGCAAGAATACATAACGGAGAAATTGTACGGGAGGGCGAGCAGGTCGTTATTGGCGGCAACGAAAGCTATATTGGTTTGTGTTACAAATGCTGGAAAAACGGAGAAGGAACCATTTTACACCAGTAATCAATTTCAGAATATACTGTAAAATGCCCCGGCTTGTAAAGCCGGGGCATTTCTTTTATTGAATTAATTAATTTGCAAGCGCGTCGTTTTCTTCCGCATGACCGGTATAAGTGGGTACCAGTTCATGGACGACTTCCATCATGGCAACGTTGTCCACACCGGCCACCTTGCGCAGCGATTCAATCTGATTTAAGAACGTATCCTCATTAAAGCGAATCGGGGAACCGATATAAATGAGTTCATGTGCGGTCTTTTCACAGCTGCCTTCGCAGTCCAGCAGAAGCTCTTCATACAGTTTTTCGCCGGGCCGCAGACCGGTGTATTCGATTTTAATGTCGATGTCCGGGCGCAGGCCGGAAAGACGGATGAGGTTGCGCGCCAAATCCACAATTTTCACCGGCTGACCCATGTCGAGCACAAAAATTTCACCGCCGTGCGCCATGCCGCCGGCCTGTATTACAAGCCGAGCCGCTTCGGGAATGGTCATAAAGAAGCGGGTAATATCGGGATGTGTGACCGTTACCGGGCCGCCGGCTTCTATCTGCTTTTTGAAAAGCGGAATCACGCTGCCGTTGCTGCCCAATACATTGCCGAAACGAACTGCAACAAAGCCCGTTTTACTGTGGCGGCTGTAATATTGAATAATCAGTTCGCAAATACGCTTGGTTGCACCCATAATATTGGTCGGGTTAACCGCTTTGTCCGTAGAAATTTGAACCATGCGCTTTACGCCGAATTTATCACAGGCCTGCGCAACGTTCAGTGTGCCGAAAACATTGTTTTTCACCGCTTCACCGGGGCTAAGCTCCATGAGCGGCACATGTTTATGCGCGGCGGCGTGGAAAACGACATCCGGCTTAAACACGGAAAATACATGTTCAATTCTCGCCTTGTCGCGAATGGAACCGATGAGCACTTCCAGATTCAAATTTTTAAAGCGCATGAGCAGTTCATTCTGAAGGTCATAGGCGTTGTTTTCGTAAATATCGAAAATAATCAGTTTTTTTGGTTCAAAATGCGCAATCTGCCGGCAAAGCTCACTGCCGATGGAGCCGCCGCCGCCCGTAACCAGAACGGTTTTATTTTTCAGGTAACCGCTAATTTCGGCAACATTCAGGTTTGTTTCGTCGCGGCCCAAAAGGTCAACAATGTCAACATTACGGATTTTCAACGGGTCGGCACTGTCTTCAATAATTTCATAAAGTGCCGGAATTGTTTTCAGCTGGCACCCGGTCTGCGCACAAACGCTTAAAATATCCTGCTTGTCCTGCTTCGAAGCCGACGCAATGGCAAGCACAATTTGATCCACATTGTAGCGGGAAGCCACCTTCGAAATGCTTTCCCTGCCCCCTGCTACCTTTACCCCGTGAATTCGGGTACCGCGTTTGCTTTTATCATCGTCAATTGCGACAACCGGAATTCCTTTGCTTTCCGGGGCGTTTTTCATGTCCTTTATCACCATGGAGCCCATTTCGCCCGCGCCGATTACCATGACCCGGTTAAACTCGTCGGTGTCTTTTTTATTAATCTGACTTTTCCGTTTCGCCCTGCGGATTAATCGGAAGCTGAAACGCGACGCGCCAACAAAGAAGAACGTGAACACCAAACCCATGATATAAACGGAGATCGGGAAACGCTTTACATGCAGAATCTGCCACGACACCGGGTGCGCAAGGGTAAAGCCGAGAATGGTGACCAGCACACCGGCAATCGTATTGCCGTAAAAAATCTGCAAAAGCTCGTCCAAGCTGGCAAACTGCCACATCGTGGTATAAAATCGAAAAATAACAAACGTTACAATATAGATTGCGGTAATCCACGGAATCCATGCACGAAAGGATTCCCAATCATAATAGTTCGGGAAAATATGCCCCTCATACCGCAATACATACGAAATCCAGTAGCTAAAATATACACAGATAATATCTAGAATAATTTGAGGTAATTGATTTTTTAAAGTAACTCTTCTATTTCTCATACAATTACTCCCATTGAAAAAATTTACAACTGGATAAGTATAGCACAATCACTTTATAAAATAAATACAAAATTCCAGTTATGTGCTTATTATCGCACAACGCAGCGGTAAATTTGTTAACATTTTGTAATTGTATGCATAATTCTGACCGGAGGACCGCTCAACACATAAGTAATATCCGCCAGTGATTTTGCTTCTTCCGAGTCATGTGTCACCAGTATTTTAAGCGCATTGGGCGTATTTTTACGAATGACCGTAATAATTTCCTGTTTTGTGGCCTCATCCAACGCATGGAACGGTTCGTCCAGCAGAAACAAATCCCCGCCGTAAGCAAGTGCCCTTGCAATTGCCACCCGCTGGCGCATGCCGCCGCTCAATTCATCGGGATGCTTTTCCTCTTCCCCGGACAAACCGACCAAACCGAGCCATTCGGCAGCCTCTTCCGCGTTGTGCTGGGCGCTTCCGTGCAGAACGGCAGCAACATTTTCCTGCGCGGTAATCCACGGCAGCAGGCGGTCTTCCTGGAACAAATACGAAATTTTATGCCCCTGAACCCCGGCGATTTTACCGGAGTCCAACTGTTCAAGGCCGGCAATACAGTTCAGCAGCGTTGTTTTTCCGCAGCCGGACGGGCCGAAAAAGCACACCACGCCGCGTTCGGGAAGCGTTAGGGAAAAATCCTGCAATATGACTTTCCCTTCGTATCTTTTGTTCGCGTTTTTTATTTCTAGTTCCACAGCGCAGCCTCACAACCGATCCACGTTATATTTTTGCCCGACTTTTTTCATAACCCACACCATCAGGCGTTCCAGCAGTACGCTCATTGCAATGACTACTGCCGTCCAGGCGAACAGGTCGGCCGTTTCAATGTAAATTTTCGACGCGTAGATCTGGCCGCCAATGGTATGCTTTGTGTTTGCCAAAACCTCCGCGGCGATTCCCGCCTTCCATGTAAGGCCCATTCCGGTTGTACACGCCGCAATAAAATACGGCATAACGGACGGAATATAAACGCGGCGTACGGTTCTGGAAAAACCAAACCCATAACAGTGTGCCATCTGCAGCAGCTTCGCGTCCGTTTTCGCAATGCCATTGGAAACATTGCTCCATATTATGGGCAGAACCATTAAAAAGGATGTAAAATCCGGCACCTGCGCGGATTGAATCCAGACCAGCGCCAGAATGATAAAAGAAGCCACCGGCGTTGCTTTAATAATGCTGATAATCGGATAGAACAAATCGTACAGCATGCGGGAAGAAGTCGTAAGCATTGCCAGAACCACACCTGCCGCAATGCCAAGCACATAACCGGTCAGAATATGCTGCATGGAATTCAGCGCGGTAAACCAAAACATATCGTCCTTCGCCAATTCGAACAGCCTTTGTAAAACACGAACAGGAGATACGATTAGTATCTCCTGCTTTACGATGAAATAAATGAATTGCCAGACAGCCAGCCAAAACACGGCAGCCAAAACTTTGCCGGTTATTTTGGACAGCTTCTTATTTTGTGTAATAAAAGTCATCACCGGGTAATTTCCCCCCAACGGACTTCGGATTGGCTTCAAACAGAATCTTGAGAAAATCAGGAATCTTCGATTTCATTTCGGAACCGTCAATATAAGNNAATTGCCTTTTTCGCAACCGCCTCAGGCATAATCCCGTATTTTTCCGAAAGAGCCGCAGCCTGGTCCACACTGGAATTCGTATATGCGGCAGACGCCTTGTATTCGTCGAGGAAAGCGTCGAAAGCGGCTTTGTTTTTCTCAACAAAATCTTTGCGGACAATCAGCGCGCCCATAGTAAGGACGCTTTTGTCGCCGGCAACCTTGTTCCACTCATCCGTAATATTCAGAGCGATTTTCAAAGTCTTGCTTTTCCCAAGCACCTGCGTTACAAAGGGTTCTGGAAGAACCGCAGTCGTAACTTTCCCGGCGATCATATTGGTGGCAAGCTCCGTATGCTCCGACATATATTCTACCTTAACATCCTTGCCGACTTCAAGCCCATTCTGCTTGAAAATATAATTTAATGCGTATTCCGGTATGGAGCCCTGCCCGGACGCATAAACCGTTTTCCCTCTTAAATCCTTAACGTTTTTAATGGTGCCATCGTCCGTCAGCAAAGAAAGTACACCGAGCGTATTGATTGCAGCCAGCTGAACTTCCCCGTTCGTCTTGTTATAAAGGGTAGCAGCCAGATTGGTGGGAACCGCCGCGACGTCGATTTCGCCGGTAGAGATTTTTGAGACAATTTCGTCAGGGGAACCGACGAGTGTAAATTCATAATTTTCAGCCGAAGTTTTCGCGTCGTTATCGCTCATCAGCTTCAGCATGCCAAGCCCGGTGGGGCCTTTCAATGTAGCAAGCCGAATGGTTGCTTTTTCCGCCGGCTGAGAAGCGGCGGAGCTGGCCGGTTCACTGGAAGCAGCCGTGCTGGAAGGGGCTGTGCTGTTTGCCGCAGAAGAAGCCCCTGTGTTTGTTTTCGTGCCGCAGCCAGCCGCTGCGGAGACGAACAGCAGCGCCGCAAGCGCCATTGCCGTAAATCTTTTAGTACTTTTCATTAATATACCCTCTTCATTCATTATTAGAACTGACCGGACTGCAGCCGGTCAAGATCAACGACTGTAATTGCCCTGCCGTCGCGCCGAATAATTCCAAGCTCGACCAGGGAATCCATGGCACGGTACAGCGAAGCGCGGCCCATGTCAAGCGTATTTNNGAAAGCTGAGTTAACGTACAGGGAAGGTCAAACACCAAGGGGTCATCGCTGTGCACGGATAAAGACAGCAAAAACGAAGCGAGCCGGCGTTCCGCGCTGCCCCCGGTAAAATTATCGATTCGACTGTTTAAAAAACAGATGCGGTTGGACAGATAGCTGATGTAATTTTCTGCAATCAGATAATTCTGTTCGAACAAACGGTGCAGCAGCTGCTGTGGCAAAAACAACACGCGGCTGCGTTTTACCGCCACCACTTCGGACACATACTGTTTTGTATTATTAAACAGCCCAGCAACGCCGAAAATTCCGCCGGTAAAAAAGGTGTTTAACACCAGGTTCGCGCCGTCTGTACCGGGCTTAAACGCCTTCAGTTCCCCGGCAAGAACAATGCCCATACTCTTTTTAAAACTGTTTTTCGTATAAATCTTTTCGCCCGGTTCAAATTCCAGGCAAGAGCAGTCCTCGGCGCCAAAAGCAGCCCGAACCGTTTCACTGTTTATTCCGCTGAACAGGAAGCTTTGAGAAAGCAACACGCAGTATTTATTTTGTTTATGAATCTCTTTCATATTCCACTCGCTTTTTCGTATCATTTGGTACAATTTTGTCTCTATTATATACAAAATCTATGAAACTGTCAAGCGACGCCCCGCTTCCCTGAATATTAAACGGCCGTTTATTCGGCACAAAGGATACTCGTATTGTCTGCGCTTACTCCCTTTGTCATTCAAAGCAGAATGTAAAAACAAAAAGGACACCGCAAAAGCGGTGCCCTTATCTGTAGTAATATGAACTTATTCGTGATCATGATCGTGGTCGCAGTCTTCACAACCGCAGCCGCAGCCTTCCTCTTCATCGAAGTCAAATTCCAGTGTTTCGCCGCAGTTCGGGCATTCCATCTGGCCGTCTTCCATGATTTCTTCGGAAAGGCAAATCGTCTCATGGCAGTTCGGACAAGTTACTTCGTAGTAGCAGTCGTCACAGTCACAATCGTCTTCGTCGTCCTCTTCGTCTTCCGCGTCGTCTTCCTCATAAAAATCATCTTCTAAGGAACCCAGATCTTCATCGACTGCGTCGAGTTGGTCTGCCATATCGTTCATGTTGTCTTCCATGTCGGAAACGGAAAGTGCCATGTCGTCCAAAAGATCAATGATCGCATTAAGAACCTTGACCTCTTTCTTGTTTTCATCAAGTTCAAGGCCTTCCGCTAAACCGCGAATGTAAGCAACCTTTTCTGTATTTGTCATGATTCTGCCTCCCTTTAATTTCAAATTGTGAATATGCGGACATGCATAGTTTTGGTTATGCGCGCTCCATATATTCGCCTGTACGGGTGTCTATTCTGATTCTTTCGCCTTCATTAATGAAAAGAGGAACTCTGATTTCTGCACCGGTTTCTACTGTGGCAGGCTTTGTCGCGTTGGTAGCAGTATCGCCCTTGAAGCCCGGGTCGGTTTCGGTGATTTCAAGCTCAACGAAGTTCGGCGGCTCAACGCCGAAAACATTTCCTTTATAGGAAAGAACTTTGCAATCCATATTTTCTTTCACGAATTTGAAGTTGTCGCCCAACACGCTTTTGTTAATCGGGATCTGCTCAAAAGTTTCGGAATCCATGAAATAGTAAAGATCCCCGTCGCTGTAAAGGTACTGCATATCCTTGCGCTCTACAAAAGCGGTGGGATACTTATCGTTAGGGTTAAATGTTCTTTCAACAACACTGCCTGTAATTACATTTCTGATTTTGGTACGGACAAAAGCAGCGCCTTTGCCTGGCTTAACATGCTGGAATTCAATAATGGAAACGACGTTTCCATCCATTTCAAATGTTACGCCATTTCTAAAATCGCCTGCAGATATCATGGTATAATCCTCCAATAATTTTTTCCTATTAATATCTTATAATATTTCATGTGTTTTTTCAAGAGATTTTTTGCCTACATTAGGTCTTTCAGCGCAGCAAGCGCAAGAAAATAGCTGTTTTTGCCGAAACCGGAAATCTGGCCGGCACACACAGCTGAAATCACGCTTTTATGGCGGAATTCCTCGCGGGCGTAAATGTTGCTCATATGGGTTTCGACAAACGGAATGCGCACACAGGCAATGGCGTCGCGCAGTGCGTAACTGTAATGCGTAAGAGCTCCGGCGTTAATTACCACACCGTCATATACTCCCCTGGCCGCATGGATTTTATCAATAATATCCCCTTCGTGGTTGGAGTGATAAATGTCGCATTCGTAGCCGAGCTTTTTCGCATTTTCAATGATCTGAAGATTGATGCTTTCGGCGGTTTCATCGCCGTAAACACCCTTTTCCCGCACGCCGACCATATTCAGGTTCGGCCCGAGAATGACCAGAACTTTTTTACTGCCCATATGAAACATCCCTTTACTCAAAGTATTTCCTGCCGCGTTTGGTTCTGATAATCCGCTGCCTGAGCGGTTTTTCCAGCCCGCGCCGGATTGCAAAGGAAAGCGAAGTTTCCCCGCCGACCGGAACCAGAAGAATCGACTTCATAAACGCCAGATTTGCACCGATAACATCGGTAAAAATCTGATCGCCCACCACGACCGCATCCCTGCGCCGCACGCCCATTTTACGCACCGCAAGATGGTATGCAATGGGAATCGGCTTTAACGAAAGGTACATGAACGGCAAATCATACTTTGCAGCAAAAGGAGCAACCCGTTCTTTCGAGTTGTTCGACATAATAATAATGTTTATATTATGACTGCGCATATATTGTGTCCATTCCACCGTGCCTTCAAACGGATCCTGTGACCCGTGAATGGCCAATGTATTGTCCACATCAAGAATTACGGAATTCGCTTTCATTGCACGAATGAGTTCGGGCGTAATGTCGGTAACTTTGTCAACGGCAGCGGTAGGCAAAAACAGCGCCAATAAAAATTCCTCCGTTTCGCGGAAAGAATGGGAATTCATGCTAAAAAAGCGGGCATAAAGCCCGCTTTCCTAATTACGTATTGAAGCCAAACTTACTTAAACTTGCGCTTGCGAGCTGCTTCGGACTTCTTTTTACGCCTGACAGAAGGCTTTTCATAAGCTTCTCTCTTGCGAACCTCAGCAATGACGCCTGCTCTTGCGCACTGTTTCTTGAACCTTCTAAGAGCGCTATCCAAGGACTCGTTGTCTTTAATTCTAATCTCAGCCATTTATCTTCCCTCCCATCCGCCATAAGGCAGGGGTATTAGTAAGTCATATTACATAAAAATAATTATACATATCTAACCAGCATCTGTCAAGTCAAATGTATGAACTTTAATTGAAAGGAATTCAAAATTTATATTGACAGAAATTACAAGAAATGATAATATAATAACCGCGGTTCGGAAAGGACCGCAAAATATAGGGGTATAGCTCAGTTGGTAGAGCAGTGGTCTCCAAAACCACGTGCCGAGGGTTCAAGTCCTTCTGCCCCTGCCATACACAGCCCGCATAAATACTGAATGTTCAGTGTTTATGCGGGCTTTTTATAATTTTAAAATTAATTTCAAATTAAAAAAGGCCGGGTAGGCAACAGAAAAAAAGCAGTTTAAAACTTTAATTCCTATGACTTAAAACAACCTAAAAACATTCTAAAATATTTGGAGCACGTTATTCTTCCCCACACAAATTAATTTTATTCTTTTGCCGCTTCTACAAACCAGCGCTTTTCCTCGAGCCAAACATACTGTTCCGCACCCTGAATCATACAGGTGTAACGTACCCCGCCTGCATGAAGTGAAGCGGAAGGGCTTACCGCGGTGACTTGATCGATTTCATAGGTACGCCCATCTTCCATTGTTAAAAAAACCGGCGTAATGTGCCCGTACTCATCAAAATAAGCCATAACCGGAACATACGCTTTTTTGCTGATTTCTTCTTCCATTGCTTTCACTCCCCACACATTTCATAATCTTATATTAAATTTATTATAGAACGTGCGTTCGAATAATGCAATATGCTTTTTAAAAAAAGTGTTCTTTTTGCTGGAATCGCAGACTTCCTTAACCGTTATTCCGCTTTTTGCAGTTTTTTAAAACAATACATCTGTTCATCGGCATCCCTGAGCATTTTATGAAAGTCCAGAACTTCGCCCGTTTGGAAAACACTGTACCCATAAGCAATCGTCGGCAGGCACCTGTCGTCTCTGCGTTCTTCCACAAGGGCATTTGTCACATTTCTAAGTTGAAATTCAATTTTCGCCGGGTTGGTTTCCCTGCTTATAATGTAGAATTCATCTCCGCCGACCCGATAGCAGGCATAACGGCTGTCTAAAGACCCTCTGATTGTTGCCGCCACCGCTTGTAAAACTATGTCGCCGTAATCGTGACCGTATGTATCGTTGATGCTTTTAAAATCGTTAATATCAAGGACAATAATAGAAAATGCCTTTCGGTTCGATATTTGCTGCGCTGCCAGTTCAAAAGTGGCCCGGTTGTAGAGCCCGGTCAAAGTATCGAAGCTGCTGTCAAATTCGGACAGTAAAAGAAAATATAAAAGCAGCGAAAACGTAATACAGTGCCAAGAGGAGTATACCGACGGGAACAGAACCTGAATACTTGTACCTGCTGCCGTAAAAAAAGATAAAGCTGCCATTTTTCTTTTCATCAGATAATGATTCATTTTTACAATACGCAGCGTATTCACAACGAGGAATATTAAGTTGATAAAGTAAACGGCGATAAATATAAAAAACAAATGACCTCTTTCATAATGACTGTTTGCATCAACTGAAAAAATCGACCCCAACAAAGGGGAAAAAACAGCCGCGAAAAAATTCAACAAAGTCGGCAAAAGAAGCAATTTATGTTTTTGAAATATATGAACGTCAGAAATGGCAATTAAAGCAATTGGAATTACCGGGGTAAGCGCAAAACCCAAAACATTGCAGAAAATATTTATGCTGCGCAGCCCCATTTTGTCCGCAGAAAAAATCGTTCCGGCTTCCGAAAAAACAATGATAACGGTAAGGACAATTCCGAATAAAAAAGGCTTTTTGCGATTGTTGTTCAACATATTACTGCTAAGTAATATGACCGACAAAAAAAGAAGAGCGATGATGTCTATGGAACATGTCGCAACATAGTTTTTTAACATATTGTCATTCCTTCATCGAACACACAGTATAATGAATTGAAAAACCACTTTAATTTATTTAAACTAATTATATTCTATTAAAATGCTTTATTCAACAATAAATTTAAAGGGTGCACTACAAACCGATTTTCAAAATATTTCTTTAATTCCGGTTTGAGATATTATATAATATGAGCAAATATGGCAGATGAGGGGCGTTGTACTTTGGCTTTTAATATTGTAATGATTGTTATGCCGGTTTTAATTGGAGCAATGTTTCTTCTTGTGCTTGGTCTGGTGATCAGCACAATGGCAAAATCGCGGGCGCAGTGGAACCAGAATAATGCCTCCCCCGTGTTAACGGTTCCTGCAAAAGTAACGGCAAAAAGAACCAATGTGTTTTACACGAACCAGCAGATAGCAGGCCAGTCCTATTATTACGCCACATTTGAGGTGGAAAGCGGCGACCGGATGGAGCTTCCTATCCCCCCTGGAGAATACGGACTGCTTGCCGAGGGGGACGCCGGCAAACTCACCTTTCAGGGAACAAGATACTTAAGATTTGAACGATTTTTGGAAAAGGGGAATCCTAATGTTTGAGGAAATCAACCGGGAGCTGGAGCGGCTGCATCAGGGAATGGTACAGTTTCGAAGCTTAAATAATAAACTGGAAAGCCTGAACGAACAGCTTAACGCTCACGAAACTATTGCCGTTTCCTTAGAAAACGCACTGGAGAAAGAAAATCTTGATGTTGAAAAAATCAGTAAAACCAGCCTTTCTTCCCTGTTTTACACGCTGCTTGGCAGCCGGGAACAACAAATAGAAAAAGAGCGGCAGGAGGCGCTTGCCGCTAAACTGAAGCTGGATCAATGCCTTTATGAAATTCAGGACTTGAAGTCGCGCATAACACAGCTGACGGAGGAACGCACATTGTACTCTTAGTGCGAAAGGCAATATTATGCGCTTCTTGAGAAAAAACGCGACACCATGCTGGAACAGCACGGGGCATACGCGGAAAAAATTATTGAACTGGAAAACGGTATTTTATCCTGCAAGGGCAAACGAAAAGAAATCGATGAAGCAATCGCAGCCGGAAACAATGTGGTACGCAGTATTAACCGTGTTTCTGAAAGTCTGCACAGTGCGGAAAACTGGGGTACCTGGGATTTGCTTGGCGGCGGTCTGATTTCCGACATGGCAAAACATTCCCGAATTGACGACGCGCGGGCGGAAGCCGGCCAGGTGAGCGTGCTGCTGAACCGGTTTCGCACCGAACTGGCAGACGTAAAAGTTACCTCCAACATCCACATTGAAATTGATGGATTCACCAAGTTCGCTGATTTCTTTTTTGACGGACTGATTGCCGACTGGGTGGTACAGTCTAAAATCCATGATTCCCAGGCGAGCGTAGCGAAAGTAGAACGGGAAGTACATAATGTAATGGCGAAGCTTTCCGAATTGAAAAGTCAAAATGATACGGAGGCAAAAAAGCTGAACAGTCAGCTGACGGAACTGATTACAGAATCCTGATTAATTTGCAATTATATTTACCTGACAGAATTTAAGCAGGAACGGTGAATTTTTCACGCCGTTCCTGCTTTTTTTGCTTTCTGTAATATTTTTGTTGAAATAATTACATATTTGTTTATTGTTTTCGGCATAAGAATATATTATGATAATGGTAAATGTTACCAGTAATACTTACATAAACTTTAAAATTTCGTCTGAATTCGGTATTTTTTCATCCTTTATGCAAGCCATATTTATCTTTTGGTTAGGAGAATTTTCATGAGCCTGATATCCGTGAGAGACATTCGCAAGGTATATCAAGTGGACAAAGAAAAAATCATTGCGTTGGGCCGCATTAATCTTGAGATTGGCGAAGGGGAAATCTGCTGTGTGCTGGGCACCTCCGGTTCTGGAAAATCCACCCTGCTGAATATTCTTGCGGGGCTGGAAAAACCTTCGAAGGGTACGGTAATGATTAACGGCGCAAACGTGACGAATTTTTCAGAAAAACAATGGGCACTGTTCCGGCAAAAATATATCGGGTTTGTTTTTCAGTCCTACAACTTGATGCCTACCTTAACCGCTATTGAAAACGTGGCCATGCCGCTGGTGTTTAAGGGAATAAATAAAAACAAGCGCGAAAAAGCCGCCGTACATATGCTGAAAGCCGTAAATCTGGGTAACCGGCTGCTGCACAAGCCCACGCAAATGAGCGGCGGGCAGCAACAGCGTGTCGGCATTGCAAGGGCGTTTGTGGCGCGGCCAAAAATCATTTTTGCCGACGAGCCGACCGGGAACCTGGACAGCCGTACCAGCCGCGAAGTTATGGAGATTATGATTTCCATGGCGAAGAAGTACCGCGAAACGCTGATTATTGTTACCCATGACATGGAAATTGCAAAATACGCAAACCGGATTATTACCATTCATGACGGCAGCGTAAAAAGCGACGAAATAAATGTTTCCATTGCCGGGGTTGAAAGCTCCGAAGCACAAGACAACATCTCCGAAACCCTTGCCCCAAATGACAAAACCGAAGTTTCTGATATTGAAACCAGCGCAGCCGAACCCGGAAGCGCAGAAAACGAGGAGGAAAAAGAGAGATGAAAATAAAAGCAAGAAAAATATCTTCCGCTATAATTTCAATTTGTATGATAAGCGTTTTTCTGGTCAGCGGATTGCCATCCGCAGCTGCCGCTAACTCCCCCGCTCCGCGAGTAATCTATCAAATTGTCTCTAATTCCGCAACCCCGACTATTTCCCGCGGCAACAGCTTTGAAGCAAATTTCGCTTTTTATGATGATAAATCAAATGTAGAGGATATAAAGGTTGACAGTCCGAACAATTCCATTTCCGGCCTGCCGATAACTCTTGACCCCGACGAAAGTACAATTACAGATGCCGATTTTAGTTCCATAGCAGAGCCCGCTGATTATTACCTTAATATTCCTGAAGCGAATCTGAAATACATAGGAAAAGGCGCTGCCATTTTAAAATTTACGATTCATTACAGGGACGGCGAAACTGCTGCCGTCCAAAAGACCATTACGGAATGTCAGCCGACTGCCACTTCCTCCGGTACCGACAAATCAGACCTTACTTTGCTGACTTACGGCGTTGACCGCACAGGAATTAAAGAAGGCGAGCGGTTTCATTTGAATCTGGTTGTGAAGAACAACGGCAGTTTACCGAATAATCATGTAACCGCTGTATTGGACGGGTTAAACCCGGACGAAATTACAGTGGACGGACAGCTGGACACCCAAACAGTTGACACAATTCAAGCGGGCGAAACAGTAAGCATGGCTTTCCCGATGATTTGCAATTCAAAAATGGCGTCGAAAAATTACATGCTTAAAATTCAGCTTTCTTCCGACGAAGCTCCCACCGCTACCGATTATAATGTTTTTGTTCCCGTTACCGGAACAAAAGCTTCAACGGGAAACGACGGCGACAAATCGAATGCAAGCAAGCCGCAAATTATTATTGAAAGCTACGATTACGGAGGAACTGCCGTTACGGGCGGCAAGGAATTCTTGCTTACCATGAACATTAAAAATACCGGGGCAACCGCAATCGAAAACATTAAAATGACGGTTTCATCCACGGTGGACAGCAATTCTGACGCGGACACCGGCGGCGCGTTCACCCCCGCGAAATCCTCCAATACATTTTTCATTTCCAAATTAAACGGAGGAGCAGTCATTCAGGAAAAAATTGCGCTTCTGCCAAAATCCGATGCGGCGCCAAGGTCTTACGGCGTGGGAATTGCGTTTAAATACGAAGCGGTGCTTCACGAGATCCGCGAATCCCTTGACGCACAGGAAACCATCTCGATTCCCCTCACCCAGCCCGACCGGTTTGAAGTAAACGACGCGGAGGTTCCGGGGCCGATGTATCTTGGCGAGCCGGGGCAGCTCAATATCAATTACGTAAATAAGGGCAAAAGCAAAATCTTCAATCTTTCCGTAAAGCTGCAAGGCAACTTCACCACTGGGGAGGCAAACTCTTATATTGGAAACATTGATTCCGGAGTCGGCGACAGCTTTCAGGCTACCCTGAATCCTTCTGCGGAAGGCACGCTGACCGGTACCGCCGTGTTCAGCTATGAGGACGCGAACGGCGCAACCAAAACGCTGACAAAAGAGTTTTCCTGCGACGTAATGACCATGCAGGACGGCGCCGAAGGCATGAACCCGGAACCGGCCATTCAGCCGGAGGTCGGCAGTTCACCCCCCATTTGGCCGTTCCTTCTGGGCGGAGCCGTTGCTGTCGTTGCAATTCTAATTGTGCTGCGGATAATTCTGAAAAAGAGGAAGCTGAAAAAGATACGTCTGCTGGAAGAAAGCGATGATTATGACGACACGCCAAACAGCGAGGTAAAGTAGCATGAAATGGAAAGATATGATCGGCATGGCGTTCGGCAACCTCTTTAAACGAAAGGTGAGAACCCTTTTAACGGTTTCCGGCGTTGTAATCGGTACCTGTGCCATTGTCGTCATGGTCTCCTTTGGAATCGGAATTAAGGAAAGTATGGAAACCATGATGAAGGGTATGGGCGATTTAACCGTTATCACTATTAACAATAATATGAAAACGCCGGACTCCCCCGCGCTTGACGATAAGATTCTGGATAAGATCAAATCTTTGGATAATGTTGTTGCCGTTACTCCCGTGTATTATCTTGACATGTCCGCCGCCACGGTCAGCAGCGGAAAGTACCGATATCAGGGTATGATTTACGGCGTTTATATGGATTCGCTGAGCGATTTTGGCTATAAAACGGAGGAAGGCAATCTTCCCGGGGAAAAAGCGGATAAAACTACCATTCTGTTCGGAAAAGACGGCGCCTATGATTTTATGGACAGCCACAAAATGAACAACAATATGGTTTATGCCAGACGTTCCAAAAGCGGAAAGCTGCCAAAACCGCTGGTAAACCCAATGAAGGATAAGCTGCAGATCACCGTAAATCCGCCGGAAAACGCAACAACAAAGGA
>DFRY01000029.1:0-15154 GCA_002378845.1 Ruminococcaceae bacterium UBA3451
AAGCTGACATCCTGAAACTCAATTTTCGGGGTGTTTACTCTTGGAATTACGGGTTCCGTGTTGGTTTCCGGAACGGAGGTGCCGGTTTCAAGCACTTCATTCACCCGGGCGGCAGACGCGGAAGCCTTGGTAAACGTGACAACCAGATTCGCCACCACAATCAACGCCAGAAGAGTTTGCGTCATATAATTGACAAACGCAATGACTTCCCCCTGCGTCATTCCGCCGGAGTCCACCCGCCAGCCGCCAAACCAAACAATGGCAATGATGGCAAAATTCATAATGGAATACGTCAGCGGATTCAACAGCGCGGAAAGCTTGCCCACTTTAATTGCCGTGCCGGTCTGGTCGTCGGCTGCTTCAAAAAAGCGCTGCTGCTCGCTTTTCTGCTTGGAAAACGCACGGATTACCCGCACGCCGCTAAGCCCCTCCCGGGAAACCAGCGAAATTTTATCCAGCTTTTTCTGCATGACTCGAAAATAAGGGACGGAACGCCCCATAATAAAATACAGCACAAACGCGATGAGCGGTGTTGCAATTAAAAAGATAACGGATAGTTTCAGGTCGACCAGCATCGCCATTACAATTGCGCCCNNCGCCCACCGCCAAAAACGGCGCGCGGATTACAAGGCGAATAAGCATGGCAACCGCATACTGAAGCTGGTTCACATCGTTAGTAATCCGGGTAATCAGGGACGGCGTGCCAAACCGGTCAATCTCCGAATGAGAAAACGTATTAATATGGCGGTACATTTCGCTGCGCACCACCGTGCCGAACCCCTGAGAAGCGACCGACGCAAGCTTTTGGCAAATCAGCGCGCTGCACAGCCCGGTAACGCCAAGCAGCAGCATGATTCCGCCCATATGCCAAATGTACGGAACATTTCCTTTTCTTACGCCGTTATCAATCATCTGAGCCGTTATAAGGGGGACAATCAGCTCAAAGATAGCCTCTATTAATTTAAAGATAGGCCCGACGATTACCTGCATCTTAAACTGTTTCAAATAACGCGTTAATTTCAACATTTCTCTATCATTCCCTTGTAATATGATGCCTTTTCCGTGTATTATTATAGCATAGTAAAATGTATAGGAATAATATTTATTATATCTATCTGCCATACCGCTAAAGTATGGGTAAGGGGTGAGATTATGGACATGAAACAACTGGGGTATTTTGTTGCGATTGCGGAGGAAGGCAGCATCAGTGCCGCCGCAAAAAAGCTGCATATTTCCCAGCCGCCGCTGAGCCATCAGCTGAAGCTGCTGGAAAACGAACTGGGCGTGCGACTTGCCGAACGCGGGGCGCGGCGTATCACGCTTACGGACGCGGGAGTCNNGCGAGTTGGACGATTTTGGCGACAAGCCAAACGGTACGCTCCGGCTGGGAACGACCTCATCCTCCGGCCCGGCACTGCTGAAAAAGCGCATGGTGGAATATGCTGCGGCTTACCCGAGCGTGCATTATGAAATTCACGAGGGAAACACGTTCCAGCTGATTGAACTTTTGGCAAGCGGAGTCATCGAAATTGCTATTGCCAGAACGCCGTTTCACGCCGAAAACACGGAGCATATCTCACTGGAAAGCGAGCCGATGATTGCAGTGGGGCGCGAACAGTTTTTATCGGAATGGGATGCCGACCACATTGTACTGAAGGATTTAAAGGACAAGCCGCTGATTTTATACCGCAGGTTTGAAAAGCTGATTCTTGCCGCCTGCAAAGCCGGCGGATTTAAGCCGGATATTCTGTGCATGAACGACGACGCGCGCACTTCGCTGATGTGGGCGAACGCGGGGCTTGGGGTTGCCATTATGCCGCAGTCCATGCAGCCGTATGCAGAAACCTGCATTTGCAAAGTTATAAACGACAAAACCATTGAAAGCAGAGTCACCGCCATTTGGCGGGGCGACCGCTACCTTTCCGCTGCAGCTAAGGGCTTTCTTGAGGTTTTTAAAAAATAATGTTCTCATTTTTTCGAAAGGACTTCTTATGAATATTGAAATTGCTTTAGCAACCGAAACAGAAATTGACGAGTTGGAAGATTTGTATAACGATTTAAACGACTTCCTTGCCAAAGGCACAAATTACCCGGGCTGGAAAAAAGGGATTTACCCGGTACGGGAAACTGCAACCGAAGGAGTAAAACAGGGCAATCTTTATGTAGCAAAGCACGGAGGATTGCTCGCCGGCACTGTCATTTTAAACCACAAGCCCGACCCGGCGTACCAAAACGCACATTGGGCTTTCGAGTCCGATTATTCGGATGTTTTGGTGATACATACTTTTGCGGTACACCCGGACTTTCAGCGGTACGGCGTTGGCAGGGCGCTGTTAGACTTTTCGTTTGAACTGGGAAAAAAAACACAAACAAAGGCAGTTCGGCTGGATGTTTACGAAGGCAATGCACCCGCAATTCGGCTTTATGAACGGTGCGGATTCCATTATGTTGATACTGTTGACCTTGGCCTGGGAAGCATCGGGCTGAAATGGTTCAAGCTGTTTGAAAAGCTGCTATAAACGAATTTTACTAATTCAGTCATAAAAAAAGCCCCGGTAACCCGGGGCTTTTTTTAAAATTAGGACAATTGGGTATGACAAATCCGTATTATACGGCATCATTCAGCAGCACCATATGAATATGGTCTTCCCATTTCCCGTCAATTTTCAAATACTTGTACGCCAGACCTTCGTTGTAGAAGCCCAGCTTTTGCACAACGCGCAGGGAACGCGCATTCTTCGGCATGATATTGGCCTCGATACGGTGCAAATTGTATTCCCCAAACATAATCTCAATTCCTTTTTGAATTGCTTCCGTTATGTAGCCCTGATTGATTTCATCCCGGTCGAGTTTATACCCCAGAAAACATGACCAAAAGGCACCAAGAACAATGTTATTGAAAGCAACGGAACCGATGACCCGGTCCTCATTCCCCTTTTTAAAAATCCAAAAACGAAGGGAAGAACCCATTTCCGTGTTGATTACATCCAAATCCAGCATGGCCGCGATGTATTCCTCGGTGTAGAAGCTGTCTTCTTTGGCTGCTTCCCACTCATCCAGAAATTCCTGATTTCGAATGTAATAGTCCAAAACAAGCTTTGCGGAAGTACCGTCCAGCGTTTTCAGAACGAGCCGGTCTGTTTCGTAAATCTTTTCCATAATTATCCACCTTTCCTTTTCGAAGAAAAAGAGCGCAAAAACGTTTGTTTTTGCACTCGTTCCCTTTTGTTCATTATAATATCAATTACTGCCGTTTAAACGCGGATTTTGGCATTCCGCAGATTGGACAAACCCAATCTTCCGGAAGTTCCTCAAACGACACATCGGGGTCATTATATACATAACCGCAGACGGTGCAAATCCAACTTTCCCCGTCGTTCCGGTCATCTGTCGGCTGCTGTTCCTGGTAAGTCGGCGCATTTTTCGGCGCTCTCCCTTTTATCACCTTATGGTAATAATCATAAGTCATCGGCCTGCCTTTTGCTTCGTCGCTTCCCGCAGTAATTTCCGCGATAAAAACGGTATGGGTTGGCGTTTCCACATGGTTGACAACTCGGCAAAGGAACCAGCAGCAAATATTTTCCTTAATCACGGGAACTCCTTCCGCCAAAACCTTATGCTGCACGTTCACCAGCTTGTCCGTATCGCGACCGGAAGTGAACCCCAACGCGCCGATTGCCGCGCCAGACGTATCCTCCGACAAAACAGAAACCGTAAACATGCCGCTGCTTGCAATACATTCGTGGCTGTAATTGCCGTGGTTCATACTGACAGCGATCATGTTCGGCGTGTTCGTTACCTGAACCACCGTATTGACGATGCAGGCGGAAACTTTATTTTCATCCTTTACACCAATCGCATACATTCCATATGTTAAATCAAATAAGACTTCGTTTTTCATATCTTACACCCCCAAACCTGCTTATTCTATTATATAAGATTATATAAGTAAAAATTTTGCAACAAATTTAGCCGAATTTATCCAATTTCTAATCAGACTTATTCTGTCCTTTTATTCTTTCCCAATACTCACGGGACGCCTGTTCGTTTTTATTTTGCCCATACTGATAGTACTGAACGTCTTTCAGTTCGTCCGGCAAATACTGCTGTGCAACCCAGCGGTTCGGGTAGTCATGCGGATACTTATAAAACTGCCCTTTCTGCTGGTTGTCTTCCCCGTCGTAATGCTTGTTCTGAAGCTGACGCGGAATATTCCCGATTCTGCCTTTCTGAATATCCGCCATTGCGGCGTCCAACGCACAGTACGCGGTATTGGACTTTGGCGAATTGCAGACCAAAATAACCGCGTCGGCAAGCGGAATGCGTGCCTCCGGCAAACCAACCTGCAAAGCCGCGTCCACCGCGGCCTTTACGATGGGAATAATCATAGGGTAGGCCAGCCCCACGTCCTCACACGCGCAAACCATCAGCCTGCGGCATACGGAGGGCAGGTCGCCCGCCTCCAGCAGACGGGCAAGGTAATGCACCGCCGCATTGGGGTCGGAACCGCGCATGGACTTTTGAAAAGCGGAAAGGATGTCGTAGTGCTCATCCCCAGCCCGGTCATAGCGCAACGCGCTGCGCTGCGTCAGCTCTTTCGCCTGTTCCTGGCTGACATGGCAGATTCCGTCGTGAATTTCACCGGAAAGCACGCACAGTTCCACGGCGTTCATGGCTTTGCGGACGTCGCCGCCGCAGGCCATAGCAATGTACTGCGCGGCGCCGTCCTCCGTTTCCACCGTTAGGCCCTGCTCTTTGCCCATGAATTCAAACGCGCGCTGAACCGCAAGGAGCACGTCCTCTTTTTCCACCGGCTTGAACTCAAATACGGTGGAACGGCTAAGTATCGCGTTGTAAACGTAAAAATAGGGGTTTTCTGTTGTGGAAGCAATCAGCGTAATCTGACCGTTTTCAATGAACTCCAGCAGGGTTTGCTGCTGCTTTTTATTGAAATACTGAATTTCATCCAGATAAAGCAGAATTCCGTTGGGTGCGGCAAGCGTGTCGAGCTGGCTGACTACGTCGCGGATATCCGCCGTAGAAGCGGTGGTTCCGTTCAGCTTGTACAGGCTGCGGTTGGTCTGTTTTGCAATAATAGAAGCCAGCGTCGTTTTCCCAATTCCGGAAGGGCCGTAGAACACCATGTTTGGAATCTCGCCGGACTCTATAATGCGGCGCAGCGCTTTCCCCGGCCCCAGAAGGTGGCGCTGACCGACAATATCATCCAGGCTTGTCGGACGAAGCCTGTCTGCTAAGGGCGCCGACATAACGATTCCTCCTCAAAAAATCTTACTTAAAGCTTAAAACGGCATATCGTCTTCGTCGCCATCTTCATCCCAATCGCTGCAGCACGCGTCCGCATCGCCGAAATGGCGGTTGCCGATATTTCGGTGCCCGAAGAGGAAGTCCAGTTTATTGGAAGCAAACAAAAATCCGATTACCGCTCCGAACAGCAGCATTGTAGTGGAAAGAAAAAAAACAGCACTCTTTTTCAACAGAATCATCCTTTCATTTTAGCATAGCTGTATCTTAAAATATAATTACCAATTTTCTATTCCATATCATACCATAACCGATTTGTTTTCACAAGAGAAAAGGGGTATGCCAACGCACACCCCTATTATTGCAATTGTGCAGATAAACTTACTCGTACAGCGGATAACGGTCGCAGATTCCCTTAACCAAGAAGCGGATTTTGTCTTCACTGCCCTCGAAATCATGGATCGCCAGGCTGATGCATTCGGCAATAATGTCCATATCCTGCGGATTCAGGCCGCGGGTTGTAACAGCCGGAGTGCCCAGACGTAAACCGCTGGTAATGAACGGGCTGCGCTGCTCGTTCGGCACCGTATTCTTGTTTGCGGTGATGTTTACTGCGTCAAGACGGTGTTCCAGTTCTTTTCCTGTCAGTTCCATCCCGCTGAGGTCAACCATCATCAAATGGTTATCGGTTCCTCCGCTGACCAGCTTAACGCCGCGATTCAGAAGGCCTTCGGCCAAAGCAGACGCGTTTTCTACAATCCGGTGGCCGTATTCCTTGAATTCCGGCTTCAGCGCTTCACCAAAGCAAACCGCCTTGCCGGCGATCACATGCATGAGCGGGCCGCCCTGTGTTCCCGGGAAAATCGCTTTGTCAATTGCCTTGGCGTATTCCTCGCGGCAAAGGATCATGCCGCCGCGCGGGCCGCGCAGGGTTTTGTGTGTGGTTGTGGTGACAATGTCAGCCCACTCCACCGGGTTCGGATGTTCCCCGGCGGCGACGAGCCCGGCGATATGCGCCATGTCTACCATAAGATATGCACCGCAGGCGTCGCAGATTTCGCGGAATTTCTTGAAATCAATGACACGCGGGTACGCACTTGCACCGGCAACGATCATTTTCGGTTTTTCTGCCATTGCGGTTTCATACAGCTTTTCATAATCGATACGGCCTGTTTCGGCGTCGACACCGTAGGGAATGAAGTTGAAATATTTACCGGACATATTCACCGGCGAACCGTGAGTCAGGTGCCCGCCCTCCGCAAGGTTCATGCCCATGACCGTGTCGCCCGGATTCAGCAGCGCAAAATAGACGGCAAGGTTTGCCTGTGCGCCGGAATGGGGCTGAACATTCGCGTGCTCCGCGTGAAACAGCTCGCAGGCGCGGTCACGCGCAAGCGTTTCCACAACATCAACGTATTGGCAGCCGCCGTAATACCGTTTGCCCGGGTATCCTTCGGCGTATTTATTGGTAAGTACGCTGCCCATTGCAGCCATTACCGCGGGGGAAACCAGGTTTTCGGAAGCAATCAGTTCAAGGTTTGACTGCTGGCGTTTTAATTCATCTTTCATTGCCGCGCCGAGCTCAGAGTCCGCCTGCGCAACAAATCCGATGGTATCCATCATGTTACTAAACATTTTTCATTCCCTTTCCCTAGATGTTTTTAACATTATATACTTTAATGCACTAAATGGCAACCGTATGGATGAAATATAACAGCAACAGGTGTACCGGGTAAAACGCATAGAAAAAGTACTTCCAGTTCCATTTTCCCTTTTGGCCGTGATAAAGCAGAATGGGAAGAATTGAGACTATGCAAAAAAACTCAAGCAAGGAATACGACAGGCTGTAAACGGCAACCAGCAATATGAAAGCGATAACACAGTTGGCCCGATTATTTTTGAAACAATAAAACAGAATTACCAGCGCAACGCCGAATCACCCGTAATCGGTGTGCAGAAATTCAGCCAACAGCATCATTGCCGCCGCGAAGGTACCCGCCACAACCCAGTTACGGTTCCGGTACACATTCAAAAACGCGATTGCGGCAAGGCCCAGCACAAGTGTGAAAAAGATGTTCTGCCTTTGCGGGTGAAACAGCTGCCCGTAAAACGCAAGGTCAAACGGAACTTCCGAAATGAGTGCAAACAAAAACAGGCGCCACAGGTATTTTTTTACATTCGAGGTATGCAGCAGCCCCTCGGAAATAAGAAACGCGAAAATTGGGAAAGAAATCCGCCCAATGATGCGCAGAACAGGGAATTGGGGAAACAGGATTGCCCCGGTATGGTCGACCAACATGGTTACGATTGCCAGAATTTTCAACTGAAATCTGCTCATTTCTTCCCTGCCTTCCAATCAATGCTTTTATTACCATTAATAATATGAGATATGAAAGGGCTTGTCAACTTGCAGTTTGGCGCATTTTGATATAATATTAAATAAAAAGTTACTTCACGATGGTTTCGGAGGATTTTTACATGACAAAAAAACAGCGCGCCGCGCTTGCGGTGGACGCATTAAAAAACGAATATCCGGACGCGTTATGCTCCCTGACTTATACGAACCCGCTTCAGCTGTTGATTGCAACACGCCTCTCGGCACAGTGCACCGACGCGCGGGTGAATATGGTTACCCCCGCGCTGTTCGAGCGGTTCCCCACACTGGACGATTTTGTAAACGGCTCCGCGGAGGAAATTGAACCTTACATTCATTCCTGCGGGCTGTATAAAACAAAAGCCCGCGATATTTTCGCCCTTTCCCAAATGCTAAAATCGGAGTACAACGGAATTGTACCCGACAGCATTGAAGAACTGACCAAGCTGCCGGGCGTGGGAAGAAAAACCGCCAACCTTGTTGTGGGGGATATTTACCATAAGCCAGCCGTGGTAACCGACACACACTGCATCCGCATTTGCGGGCGAATTGGAATCAGCGAGGGAACGGACCCGTTCAAGGTGGAAAAACAGCTTCGTGCGGTTCTGCCGATGGATGAATCCAACAACTTCTGCCACCGGCTGGTGCTGCATGGCCGTGCGGTCTGTACTGCACGCAGCCCGAAATGTGAATTGTGCTGCATGAAGGAATTCTGCAAATACGCGGCAGAACAGCAGAAAGCGAAAAAGTAAAGTTAAATATTGAAACGCGAAAAGCGCTCTCCATTGTAGGAGGGCGCTTTTGTTTTAGAGTGCTGGGTAATTCGATACTATATCTGTTATTTAGAAAACAACTGCAAAATCTGAGTTTTATTAAAATCTAATTGTAGACGACACCATTTCCAGTTCTTTCAGCCAGATGCAATTCGGCGCCTTGCCGTGTTTTACCATATCAATACAGCTTTCCCAATCCATCCAAAGGACGCTGTCTACTTCCGACTTTTGTACGGTGAATGCTTCGGCTTCCCTGTCATACCAGAGCGCGTATACGTTGCTGACCTGATTGTCCCAGAATTCCTGCCCATGGAATTGCTCGCGGTATTCAAACTGCCGGCATCCGCAAAAAATCAGTTCCTCTTCTGCCGCGCTGACCCCAAGTTCTTCCTTTAATTCCCGCAAAGCCGACTGAATAAAATCGTCCCCCGCGGGGATGTGCCCGGCGCTTGAAATATCATAGCAGCCCGGGTACGAGTCTTTTTCCAGGCTTCTCTTTTGCAGCAGCACCTGTGTTATTCCGTTCTTTTTCCGTAACAGCCACACATGCGAGGTACGGTGACGGATTCCTTTTTGATGTGCAATTTCCCGCGCGACCGTTTCCCCGGTGGGGGTTCCGTCTTCTTTTACAATATCCAGTAATTCCACGCTTGTTTCTTCGCTCCTTCGGTTTCTGTCAAATCATTCCCTACATTACCGCACGGCTGATGTAGGAATCCAGCAGCGGATAGATCCACTCTTCTATATGGGAGAACGGAAACCCCAATTCTAATGCCAGTTCGTTATTGATGCTATAATCCATTGTTCCGTTATAAGGGGCGGCTTCCCCCTCTCGATGAAGAATCGCTTTTTTGCCGACTTTTCCTTCAACGTATTTCAGTACTTCTTTCAGCGATACGGTTCCCGTACTGGCTCCGTTAATCACCCCTGTATAGGTGCTTTCCGCCAAAAACGCCAGAAAATGCCCCGCTTCGGATGAATGAATGAAACTCATGCGAACATCGGGATTGTCGATATACATGGGTATTCCCCTGACAATATGCTCCACATAAAAATAAAGCCGGTTGGTGTAATCGTCCTCTCCGACGACAAATGGATAGCGCACCGCAACAACATTCCGGTCGCTGTACCTTTGAAACAGGGCGCATTCGGCTTGCCTTTTTACTTCGTCATAAGGAAATTCGTTGCGGTTGCACCATACGAGAGATTTTTCAAGCGGGTTAAAATCACATTCCCGTGTGTTTTTATGTAAATCATACACCGAGGCCGATGAAGTCATAATATACCTTCCGCAGCGTACAGAGTCGAAAAGGGCTTTCACATCGTTGGAACAATACGCTAAATTATCATAAATTACATCGTAGTTTTTGCCCGCCAGCCCCTGCGCTAAGCTTTGCGGCGATGTTCTTTCGACGGTAACCCGTTTTACCGTGCTGCCAAAACTGTCTTTTGTTTTTCCCCTTGTCGCGATTGTGACATTATGCCCGTCGCTGAGAAGTTGCTGTACAAGGTGAACGCCAAAATACCGCGTGCCGCCCAAAACTAAAATCTCCATTTATCTACCCTCTACTCTCTTTTGGCAAAACCCGACGCAGAATATTGCTTTAAATATTCTTTTACCTGCCGAGCATTCCTTAGGACAATTGCTTTTTCCCCGTACTGCAAAGCAACTTGCTTAAAATGAGCGCGCCGGTCTTTGGTTCGTCCATCGTGTAAAATCCACCAGATAAATTCCCAATCGATTTTTTCCGGGCAGCCCGGCGCCATACTTTCCCGCACCGTATTCCGGTTCTGAAAATATCGTTTCAAGGCGCGGAATAAGCAGACCCTGCGGGGAAAATTCATCAGAATGATTTGATTCGCCTGTTCCAAGCGTTCTTTTTGAAAAAAGTCGTTATAATTGCCGTCGATTACCCAGGAATCGTTCTGAAGAAAATCGGCAACCAGAGAACGGGCCTCGTCCCTGTCGCGTTCCAACCAGCCGGGTAAAAACTGCACTGTGTCCAAAAATAATACGGGAGCTTTATAAACATCCCCCAGCTGCCCGGCAAGCGTGGATTTTCCGCTGCCGCTGTACCCCAATATTGCAATCTTCATGTTATCCTCTACTCAAATTCCGTATCTGATGTGAGATGGTCAGCGTCATGACTGCGGCGTATTTTCGTTCCGATGCACCCCGCGCTTCGAAGATTCTGCAAATCAGGTAATATGTATGTTTACGCCGTTGACCTCGACGCCGTCTTCGGCACGGATGAGAATGTACTTCATTCCGTCGATTACGCGGGTTTCCACCAGGTCTCTGCGTTCCGGGTTTACCTGAATGGTTACGTCAGGGGTGCGAACTTCAAACTTCTTTGCATCAATCACATTCCGCGGGCTGATCGACTGATCGGCGCCGAACTGTTCGTCGAATTTTTCATCGAACGCCGTAACGCCGGTTTCCGACACGCCGCAGGATTCCAAAACCCTTTTCACGGTACCTTTGGAAATGGAAAGCGGCTCCACTTCTTTATTGGTTTTGTGCTCTTCAATCATTTCGCTGAACTGGCCGTGAACCGACTGCAGAACTTCGTAACTGCAGTCTTCCGCAAGGGATTCCCCCAGCATGGACTGAAAAATCTCTTTCTGCTCGGCGGCGGGCATGGGAACGTCGCTTTTAAACACCGCGTCAATGAACTCCGCGTGGTTTTCCGTTATGTCCCGCGTATAATAAAGCGCGTTATAAATATTCGCGCTGCGGTCGTCAAATGCCGGGAACAAAAAGCCTACCTCCGGCGGCGATACAATCCAGTCCACCTTACGGTTATGAAACTCGTTTTCCACAACAAAATAGCTTAAATCGGGCTGAGTCATCTTTATGGGGCAGACGCTGCACAGGATGTACGAATACACTTCGGAGGAAGCGTCGTCCTGCTTTTCCCCATCTTTCGAACGGTAAAAAACATCGTATGTATCGTGCGCCAAAAGAATAAGATATTGCCCTTCAAGCGAAAGATTTTCAATAATACGCTGAAAAAAAGCCTGTACGGCATCTTCGTTTTTCAGCGATGAATTTCGAAGCTCCATTAACAGTTGATGCTCTTCGCCGTCCACAACCTGCTGGGTTGCAAAGGAAATATCGAGCAGGTTTTTTCCAAGGGTACCGGACAGCGTGCGCTTGATAATGGCCAAAAATTTTTCGGATTCTTCTTGCGACATCAGCGTGAGGGACTGGTCAAATTCCGATACGATTTCCCGCTTGTCGTTGACGAAGCATCCGCGAATATGGGTAATGTTGCTTTTGTCCTGCCGGAAACGGCGGCGAATTTCCGAAACTTCTTTTTCGTTCATAATATCCTTATAACCTCTTCATTCTTCTGTATTTCATATATAAGCCGGAACGGCAAAGATTCCCTGTTTGAATGAATATTATACCACATGGGTTAACGGACTTCAAAGCTTTTTGCGACTTGTATCTTTCCAAACCATCTT
This sequence comes from Ruminococcaceae bacterium UBA3451, assembly GCA_002378845.1. Classification (GTDB taxonomy): domain Bacteria; phylum Bacillota; class Clostridia; order Oscillospirales; family Acutalibacteraceae; genus Caproiciproducens. The sequence goes on from DFRY01000029.1 coordinate 11,881, forward strand.
ACCATTGGCCTGACCGAATCTTTTGCCGAATTTATGGACAAGCTGCACACTAACCCTACAAACGGCGCGAAAATATCTGCGACATATTAATAGAAAAAGCCCCGCATAAGGCTGGATTATGCGGGGCTGATTTTCGCGTAGACATTATATGAAGCTTGACTTTGGTTCCATGCTACCCAATTTGCAATTACTCAACTCAACTTTATGTTGTATATGATTTGTCGATCAAACTTAAACTAATGGCTAAACCTCACCAGTAGAATCATCAAGATAAGATAAGATTTTTTGTCCGAAAAAAGTAAGATGAAACCTATCAATGTTTGATAAAGAAGATGTCCCTATGGTTAATTTTATTTCACAAACCAATACACCCAAACTTTGTAATTTTGTTATAGACCGAATCATATATGCCCAATCATCAACAGTGTTTCCGTTCTTATCAGAACAGTAAGAGTTGAGCAATATTCCAGGATCTATGACATTTTTTGATAATCCAGAGAATTGTGCAATATCATTCCAAAAAATAGTATTTTGAGAGAATTGAACATTCCTACTAACCCATAATCTATTTTTATATCCAGTACTTGTTTTTTCTTCTTTTTCCATAGAGCCTTGTTGGCTTTCAGAAGCCTGCTGCGATTCTTGCATCACCTTTAACTGATAATCTCTATTCCCTGTTTTTTGAAATGAGATAACAAGCTTTAAAAAGTAAATATCATCCGAGTTTAATTGACGAATAATTTCACAAGCATGTTCAGACATATCATAATTATCTGCCATAACTAAATCAATGAGCGATTTATTAAGAACATCGACAGTTTCCGGCAAAGCTGAAAGAAACATATATTTTAAGTTATTACGAATAGCATAAAATTTATGTTCATCAGTGGATAGTCCTAATAGTTTTTTTTGAAAATCTGAAAAATCAATATGTTGCTGATATATTGTTTTCTCCAGTTCCTTTATGCGACGATCAATCAAACGAGTGTCGAAATAGTTCCAAAGTTCATCCACTACGCTACCAACTATTGGAATAATTCCAAGTAATCCTTTTGTAATTGACTTATATATTTCGGGGTCTTTTAAGATATCCAAACTGGCGCTATTCATTTTGACACCTCACAGTCAAACTTTTAATATAAAGTCTACACAAAGAATGTGTGTGGCGAGTCACGTGATTATTGCTATTGACTGCCTTCGTATAAGTAAAATCATATCACTTATTTCGACAAATACAATATAAGAACTAAATTTATATCTTGCACACTAAAAGAGTACGGTCGAAACCGTACTCTTTTTGGCTTAACTAACAATACGGAAGATTGGACAAAGTTCGGTTTCGCTCCGTTTGAATATATTGTTATATTGAAATATACGGAACGCAGCTAAATACGATCCGGAACATGATATTTTTGATGGAAAGGGGAACTGAAAATGGCACAAAATAACGGATGGTTTCAGCTGGAACCGAAAAATTCAAATAAAGGAAACAAGAGTATTGATTCCTCAACCGAAAAGTTAATCAACGAAAAAATGCAGGAAATGAAACTGAACGCCTTTTCACAGACAAAACGGTACCATGAGCAAAATGATCAAACCGTACAAAACTATGCACAGACAAACCCCACGTTTCAAAATGAGGCGGAAATCCGTATTCCCGCTAACTACGGCAACGCATTGGATTACAACGCGCAAATGCAACACCTGCAGTATGCTGCGCCCGCACCGGAAACATACGCGGCAGAAAATACGGACAATCAATATTACATGCAGGCTCCGTCCACCCCATGGTCAGACAACCGGGTTCTGAACACGAAACATTCCCAGACCGTCGGGGAAAGAGGCCCCGTTCTTTTGCAGGACAGCACCCTGCATGAAGCTTTGGAAACCTTCATCAGTGAAAAGATCCCGGAACGCCCAGTGCACGTAAAAGGGTTTGGCGCGTTTGGGTTTTTCCAAACGGTGAACTCTATGAAGCAGTACACCAAGCTAAGCTTCCTGCAAATGCCGGGACAGCAGGTTCCGGTTATGGTTCGTTTTTCCCTGGCGGCAGGCAACAAAGGCACACCGGACACCGCGCGGAACGTGCGGGGATTTGCCACGAAATTCTACACCCCCGAAGGCGTTTTTGACCTGCTGTGCAACCACATCCCCGTACTTTTCGTACGTGACGGCATCCGCTTCCCCGAAGCGTTCACGTCGTTGGCACCGTCCCCTGTGGACAATCTGATTGACCCGGAACGGTTCTGGAAATTTGTCGCGACTGCCCCGGAAGCAACCCACTTTGTCACCTGGCTTTATTCCGATGTGGGAACCGTAAAAAGTCTGCGGCATATTCAGGGACACAGCGTGAACACCTATGTATGGAAAAATTCCGACGGAGTACGCCGTTATGTAAAATATCACTGGATTCCTGTAGCCGGGGAAGAATACATAACCCGGAATGACGCAATCGCTTTAGCCGGAATTAACCCTGACATTGCCGGTAAGGACTTGTTTGACACCATCGCCGCGGGCATACCGGTTCAATACGAATTATGGGTACAACTGATGAACCCCGGTGATGAAAATCGCCTGCCCTACGACCCACTGGATTGCACCAAGATTTGGGATGAACAAAAGTACCCGTTGCTTCCGGTTGGCGTTTTAACACTGAACTGTAACCCGGATAACTATATGGAGCAGGTTGAAAAGGCCGCGTTTGCCCCCACGAATTTATTACCGGGGGCCGAATTGTCGGACGATAAGCTGCTGCAGGCACGCGCGAATATTTATTGGGATTCGCAGCGCCGCCGGCTGGGAGAAAATTTCCGCAGTATTCCGGTCAATCACCAGGAAAACTGGACACCGGACGATCAGCTGACCAGCGGTGCCGGAACCAGTACCGAGGGACGTTTGGTGCGCTCCGAAATAAGGAAGCCGGATAATTTCACACAGGCAGGGGAACGGTACCGGGCACTTACGCCGGAAGCCCAAAATCATTTAGTGGATAATATTGCAGCCGACCTGGCAGTTGTATCGGAAAATACACGAAACGTTGTACTTGGGTATCTTCATAATGCCTCGGCGGAGATGGGGCAGCGGATTGCCGCGCAAATCCCCTTGTATTCCAAACAATAAATTAAAAGAGTACGGTCGAAACCGNNCCGTCCAGTAGCTGACCCCACCCAGATTATACTTATCCACCAGTTTCAGCTTTGCTTCAATGCTCCGAGCGTCTTCAAACCAAACCTCGTGCTGGCGGCGGTTGCTGTCGTAATAGCGGAAGAACGGC
>DFRY01000029.1:15203-93601 GCA_002378845.1 Ruminococcaceae bacterium UBA3451
ATTCTTGCATTGACGCTGGCGGCCAGGTCGACCGCCGCCGTGTGGGAAATTGAACGGGCTGCGGAACCCTGCACGAACGGAAGCGTCCAGTTATAGCCGTAATTCGGAATGCCCATCAGTATTTTCTGGCTGGGGATTGCCGTGACCGCGTACTGCAGTACCTTTTCCACCAAATCGACCGGGGCAACGGCGCGGGCGGGACTGTAGGTGTAACCCCACTCATATGTCATGAGAATAATATGATCGACCAGTTCGCCGATTGCGGAGTAATCGTGGGCTTCGTACAGCAACCCCTGCTGCCCGGCGCTGGTTTTCGGCGCAAGCGCGACCGTAACCGAATACCCCAGCGGATGGAGCGTGTCTACCGCGNNTTTGAGAAACTGAACATAACTTGCCCTGTCATACGGAAACAGATATTCAAAATCAATATCGAGCCCATAATACCCTTTTCGCAGGGTATTGATAATATTCTGGAACAGCGTGTTCTGCACCTGTTCGTTGGTCAGAATGGTGTGGCCAAGGTCGCTGTCGAAGCTTCCGCCTTCTTTTATATTGGTAATTACCATCAGCGGGGCAACCTTTTGCTGCCGTGAATTCTGAATAATGGGAACGTCCTGAATTGGGGCAAGGCTGCCGTCCGGCCTTACCTGATAGCTGAAAATGCTCATATAGGTCAGGTGCGGCAGCGTAAGGTCAAGAGTAGCGCTGCTGATGGTTGGGAATGCGTATCCGTTTACCTCAATTGTACCTAACTTTTCGCCGCTTACCGGAATTACAATAACCTGCCCGATGCGCAGCCGGGAAGGGTCGGTAATACCGGGATTCACACGGAGTATGTCGGCAACTGTTGTCCCATACCTGCGGGCAATGGAATACAGCGACTCCCCCGGCGCCACGGTGTGGTTCATATTTTCCGACGGCACTACAATTGCCTGCCCAACCACAAGACGCTCCGGGTTTTCTAATTTGTTATCGTCGATAATTCTCTGCATAGGCACTCCGTACTGCCTAGCTATGGAAAAAATGCTGTCCCCCTGCCGCACAGTATGTATCACCAAGCCGATCACACCTTTCTGAAAAATATCACGCGGCTTTGCATATAATCCGTCTTCTTAATATATGAGCGGCGTTTCCGGCGTATTCCTTTATTTCCTTGTATTTGCCGGGAACCGGCGTTTCTTGCGTCCAACTGCATGGGGAGAGAAAGAACAAAAAAAGGCGCGAAGCACCGAATTCCGGTAGCCCGCGCCGTTTGCAAATTTCATTTATTCAGCTTTATTCTGTTACTCTGCATAGCGTACCGCTGTGCCGGAAGCGGTAACCATTAACATGCCGTTGTCGGCACCAAGCACCTCGTAATCCACATCTACGCCAACTACCGCGTTGGCACCCATTTGGTAAGCGCGCTGCTCCATTTCACGCATGGCGTTTTCGCGTGCCTGAATCAGTTCCTCTTCGTACATTGTGGAACGGCCGCCGAAGAAATTGGACAGTCCCGCGGCAAAGTCCTTAATAAAGTTGACGCCGGAAATCACTTCTCCGAACACAACGCCTTTGTATTCCACAATCTGCTTGCCTTCAATGGACGGTGTGGTTGTTATAATCATTGGAATGCCTCCTTGTTATTTGTTCCTTTATTGTACATTGTACATTGTACACAGAAACGGAAAAAAGTTCAATACGCCCTAAAGAACAACACGTCCCGTCGCAACGGAATCCACGAAGGATTTGTCGTGCTCCACGAACAGCATGGTGGGCTGAAAGGTTAAAATCAGGTTTTCAATCTGAATGCGCGAAAGCACATCGATAAAATTCAGCGGTTCGTCCCAAAGGTACAGGTGCGCCTTCTGACAAAGGCTTTTTGCAAGAAGCACCTTTTTCTTTTGCCCTTCGCTGAAATCACACATATCCTTTTCAAACTGTACCCGGGAAAAGTCGAGCTTGCGCAGAATCGCCTTGAACAGGCTTTCATCAATTTGCTGCGATAACGCGAAATCCTTTAAATTGCCCTTTAAAAAGCCGGTGTCCTGCGAAACGTAAGAAACAACGAGGTTGCTAGCGGTAATCAGCGTGCCGGTATGCTTGATGCCGCCACCCAAAATCAGCTTTAATATGCTGGACTTCCCGCTGCCGTTCCGCCCGGTAATCGCAATGCGATCACCCTGATTCACCGTAAAATCCACTCCGCTGCACACAAGCTTTTCCCCGTAGAAAACAGATAGGTCGGCGGCGGTCACTAGGCGGCTTTGCGGATGGCGCAGCGGTTTAATTATCAGATCTTCCGCCGTTTCAATATTCTTGAGCAGACCGGATTTTTCCTCAATCGCTTTCTGTTGCCGGATTTCCGTCGTTTTGGAACGCTTCATCATTTTCGCCGCCTTGTGGCCTACGTACCCCCGGTCGGGGCGAAGGCCGGAATTCCGTGTGGCATATTTAGTTTTTTCTACAGAGTCCGACCATTCCGAAGTCCGCTTTGCCGCTTCGTTCAGACGTGAAATATCTTTTTTCAGGCGGTCGTTTTCGGCAAGCTCAAAGCTGTCCTGCCGTTCCTTATTCTGCTGCCAAGTGGAGAAATTGCCCTTTTGGATTTCAATATCGGTTTTGTTAATCGAGAGGATATGATCGACGCAGCGGTCGAGAAAGGCGCGGTCGTGCGAAACCAAAATAAAACCTCTTTTCCCGTTCAGGTAATCGCCGACGATTTTTCGTGCGTTCATGTCAAGGTGATTGGTCGGCTCATCAATAAGCAGAAAGTGATTGTCATTTTGAAACAGCGCGGCAAGCAGTACTTTTGTCCGTTCGCCGTTGCTCAGCGTTTCAAAAGGGCGGTACAGCACTTCGTCCGGCACTTCGAGCAAAGCGAACTCCTTGCAAATGCGCCATAATTCATAATCCGGGCAGACGGAACGGATTACGTCTTCCGTGCATTGCGACGGGTCGGTTACTTCAAACGGAAAATAATCGAAATCGACCGAAGCGGAAATCGTACCGCTGTACTCGTATTTGCCCATCAGCAGATTTAAAAAGGTAGTTTTCCCACGCCCGTTTCGGCCGGTGAAGCCAAGCTTCCAATTTGTGTCGATTTGAAACGACACGTTTTCAAACACGTTGTCGTAGCTGCCGTCATAAGAAAAAGTAAGATTTGAGATATGAATCAGTGACATTGTTTCTACCTCCGATATAAACAGAAAGACTGCAAGAAAATTACTCTTGCAGTCTTCCCATATTACGGCAAACCCCACCCAAAAAGGCAGAGCTATGCAGTATTCGATCAGGAGGAGAAAAAGCAATTTTCCTGCATGGGCACAGCAACAAAAAGCAGGTGTTCTGCCTGTTGCGTATGCTCCATTTACTTACGTCAAATAAGGATTGACGTTACCGTAATCAGCAGGAAATATTGCGCATGTTTTCATCTCCAATTTTTTATATATTGATTATAGTATACTGAACCGCGGCAAATATGTCAAGATTTCAGGAAAGACAAAACAATTTCAGTAACTTGGCACTGGTATATTGAAAAGTTTTTTCTGTTCTGCAATAATACAATTAAGATATTTTTATGGATGAAACGAGGAAATACCATGAAAAAAACAATATGCTTGTTCCTGTTTTTTCTGCTTCTTATGTCCGGCTGTTCTTTTAACATACCTTTACAAAGTCAACCCAATGTTGATTCTTACGTTTCGCTGGCATCAAGTTCCGATATACCCGATAAGACAGCGCAGCCCAACGCCTTTTATCAAATCGATATGGCAACGTCGGAATTAGGCTATACCATTTCAAAAAATCTGCACTTGTGGAAAACGGAGAACCGCGGAATCAGTTGGGAAAATCTCCTTTCGATTCCTGCTTTAAATGATTACGGCAAACCCGCACTGTTTGCATTGGATGCTAAAACTGTGTGGATCGCTCTTAACACAACATCCGGTGTTGAAATACAGAAAACAGCGGATGCCGGGAAGACGTGCACGAAAGCTGAACTTCAATTAAAAACAGCTGACCCAAATTCAGGCTACGGTGGGGATTTGGCAATAAGTTTTGCCAGTTCCACCGACGGATTTCTGCTTACCAGTACCCTTCCAGCCGCCGGGCAAATGAGTAGAGCTCTTTACAAAACATCGGACGGAGGAGCAAGCTGGGCTTTGACAAATGACAAACTGATTCCTGTCAGTGGCTACACAACCGGAATCGGGTTTTCCGAAAAAGGCAACGGCTATATTACCTGTACCTACCATGGGCAAAAAGAAATTCCTGTTTACCAAACATTAGACAGTGGCGCACACTGGACCGCCACCGCTTTACCGGTTCCGGAAAAATACGCTTCTTTATCCTACGAGAAAGATTATTATATTGATGCGTATCCCCCAGTATTTTTCAGCCCTGACCATTCAAATGTCAAAATGGAACTGGATTTCTGCCAAAACGGGAAGCATTCCGTTTATATGTATGCTTCTTCCGACCGTGGGGCTACATGGAACATAAAAGGAAACGAAAATATATTATTGGTGGATTACTGCTTTCCCGATGAGAACACAGGCTTTGGGCTGGACGATAGCGGGGAGCTTTTTAACACGAATGACGGCGGAATAACCTGGTATAGCATCACTTAAAATATTCTGACGACAAGTTTTTACTCTTGACGCAACAGGATCCAGAAAACAACTCGAATTCTCCAAAGTGATGTCGTTCCCAACAGCAACATCTGTAATATCCAAATCAGTGCGAAATAAATTTCTGAAATTCCGCTTCGGGCATGGTACGGGTAAGAATTGTTTTCAGGGAAACCTCGGGGTTTTCTTCTTCGCCCCGCACTTTTACGCATTCCTCCCAGACTTCTGCCGTACTGTAAAGGAAGGTGGACCAGTTTGGGTTGAGCACCTTGCCGTTCTGATATGCGGTAATATACCGGTTTTCCAAAAGGAAGTCGAACGTCTGCGCAAACGACTTTGACTCCATGTTGGAAAGCGGCTTCAGTGTTTCCGTTTCCATCGGCCCATTCTTTTCCAAAAGCTCGTAAATCCACCGTGCGGAGTCATTCATCGGCTTTTGCGGCTTGCATTGCTTCAATAAAAAATACACCGTATTGGACAGGTACGTAGTGCGTTTACGGTACGCCTTGCAGTAAAACAGGCCGTGTGAATCAATAAGCGCGGTAACGTCGCCCCATTCACAGCCAATGTCGGAAAGGGACGGAAGGTATACGTTCACATTGCAGGTCAGAATCCCGGCAAAATCCAGGTATTCTTTTAATTTTGCCGTATTTAGCGACACATCCATGTAACATCACTCCATAATAATTTTCCCCATGCATTACTGATGCTTTATTGTACCACACAGAGAATTCAAATGCACCCTTTTCTGCATTGCATCACCGACACGGAAAATCTTACATAGTATAATAGGCAGACATGCTATTGCCGATACGGCATAAAAATCATAATCAAAGGTGAGTTTATGTTTGTTCCGAATGAACCAAAATTTTTTTGCAGTCCTCCAAATCCCCCCGATGCCATCGAAAAAAGCGTGAATATTCCAATTGAGTTGTACGAATCGGAACGGGGCAAATACTTTATTGGTTATGCGGATAACCTGACGCTCGGAAACGGCACCAGCGCCTGGGCAAGGCTTTACAATCCATGCCATTCCGGCGTGAACCTGTATGTGAACGTATGGACCGTAACAGAGGTTTCGGACTCGCCGTTCCGCGCCCAGTTCTGGTTTAATGCCACCCCTCCGGGAACGCCCACGGATTCGCCGCTTGTTACCCCGTCCAACACCGCTTACCGCCCGATTCCGAAACCAAAAGTAAAACTGCAGCTTGCTTCGAATGTGACCGGAGAACCGGTTGGCGGAGTGAAAGCGTTCGTTCGCAGGGGCGAACCGACGACGACTGTAGTTGAAACGGAAAACGGAAAGCTGATTTTCCCGCCCGGCGGTTCTTTTCTGGTATTTCTTTCTTTACTGGAAAACGTGACAGCCCCGGCCGACGGAAGAATCGCTTTCGGCTGGTGGGAAGAACCCATTCAAACTTTCCCGTAAGAAGTTACTCAAAAAGAAACAAAGCCGTACTATCCACGGAAGATACCATTTCCATAGACAGTACGGTTTCTTTTTTGTTTATCCGTCTTTTTCGGCCAGCGCTTCCTTAATTTGCGGAATGGAAAGGCCCTCGGTCTTACGCTTTTTAATAAAAAGAATCCGCTCCACGGTCTCTTCCCNNTTATAGCGGCGGGTCAAATTTTCTTCCGCCTGCTCAAACGGCAGCATACCCTCCTCGGTGTAAAACTTCAGTGTGCTGTAACGGCAGTTCGTAAGCCGTACCAATTCCCCTATGGATACAAACTCTGACGCCGAAATCACTTCCATGGTACGTTGTCTTGACATAAACCGCTCCTTTACACCGGGTGCCTGGGAAGAAGACGAACCCCATGAATCGGAATCCGCCCGTAAATAGCCTGCGGGATCGCCTCGTACACAATATTATCGATTCTGATCAGAGGAATCTGTCCTTCGTCCAGAATAAGAAAAGCATGGCCGTTCGCTTCCAAGCGTGCTTTCACATCTTCCAACCTTTTCTGAGAATTGGAAAACCAAGCTTCCGTATCGATAAAAATAGACTGCGAACGTTCCAGAAAAGGAAACACAAAATCAATACCGCTTCCCACCCGCGTTCTCATAACCATTTTTTTAAAGTGAAGATACTGCTTTATCGTTACTTCCAGCCCGCGGTGAATCCGGGTTAACAGCAATTCTTTGCCCAGCGTTGTACCGTGGTACAGGTCATTCATACGAACAGCCGACCTTTCCATTTCATTGCGGGAGAAGAAATCATGCATACAGCTGNNTACAGCTGCTTTCACGAAGAAGCCAAAGCATGCAGATGTTTTCATCGGTTAACGGCCCTTCCTCCAGCGTGTCTGCACGAATATTTTCTGTAATAGCGGTATATTCACGAAGACTGCTGCGGTACTCCTTGACCACAACTCCCGCAGAATCGTAATAAAGATCGCAGCCTAAAAGATTCGGAATTTCCTCTATTCCTTTCTGTTCCATAAGCAGAGTTACGATTTCATGCTCCAGCTTGACCAGCTGACGGCCCGAAAGTCGCGCCGCACTTTTCAGCCACCATTCCAAATCAGCCGGCCCGCTGTTTTTTCGGAGCAAAGGCTGAAAAACAATCTTGTGATAATCCTGAAAATTTTTTATTGCTTCTTCTTTTAACGCCAGTTTGTTTTCCGTTCGGGTAAAACCGCCGTCTAAATAGACTTCCAGAACAACAGACGCGGCTATGCAGCGCAGCGCCACCTTTTTGGCTGTGGTCATATGGCGGCTGTCCTGTGCATTCAGCGCAACCAAGGAAAATTCCTGTGCCAGCTTTCGTTCGCTCATAATAATTCCACCCCACAAATCATTGCATTTCTCTGCTTACTTACTACTTACTACTTACTACTTATTACTTACTACTTACTATTTATAACTTATTTTACTCAATTGTCAAGTATTTGATACAACTTTTTTCATTTTTCTAATAAAAAGCACCCTCCGAAAAACCGGAGGGTGCTTTGTGCAGAGGATTCGGACGTAAAAGCATTAACTCTGCGTGTATTTTAAATTGTCGAACGCGGAAAGGTCAACTACAGCATGGTCCGTTTTTATATAGGAAAGCTTCACCGTGTCCCCTTCCCTGGTCAAAACCAGTTCCGGGCTGAGGTCGGCAACCGCTGTGAAGATTTTATTGGGTTCTTCTTTGAGAATCATGGAATAAACCGTATTCCCGCCCACAATTTCGGCAGAAATTCGGTCAATGGTTCCTTGCAGTTCCTGCTGCTGACCGCCTGTGCCAATTTCAGAACTTCCGCTCGTATTTTTCAAAACGGATTGATAATTCGACATGGCGCTGCCAATGGTTTCCCCAGTACCGACGCTGGTATAATCGGTGACGGATACGAAAGCATACTGCTTAATCAGCCCCGCATTATCTTTTAAAGTCATAAAATAGGTCGGCTGCCCGTCTACGTTGGTAATCAGCGGAAAAGAGGCGGCATAGTGCAAATTCTGCACTTTACCCTGCGCCGACTGCTGCGCCGCATATTCGGTGGCACCGCTGATTTGGTAGCGGTACGGTGTTTTGGTTACCATGTCCACCAGCATAAAACCGGTTTCACTTTCATCAGCGCCTACACTGGTAAGGCCGGTGTACAGATAACATCTTCCGCTATTATAGATAATGGCGCTTTGCTCCGCGGTCTGGAACTTATCCTGATTGGAAAAATTAAACAGCCCGTGAATATAATTGCCGCGGTTCGAAATCTGCTCCATAATAAAGTCCGCAGGCTGAACGCGGTCCACCCACTTCGGAACATCGCTGATTCCGTATTTTATGCTTTCCCCGGTACCGGCATCCACAATAATAACGCCGTCCGCTTCCGGCAGGCTGTAGCCAACCAGATTCTTGTATGTGGTTACCACCCAGTACGGTCTGCCTGAGTCGTCTATTTCAAAAGAATAATCGGTCATTCCGGTAAACAGCCCGCCGGAAAAGCGGGTGTGCCGTTCCAGATTGTCAAGGATATACGCGTTCGGCTGATATTTCACTGGAAAATTATCCACGTAGGTTACGTCGCGGGGATTGTNNATTGGTAGCGGAAACAAGGATATAGCCCGGGGTTCCGCCGGAATTGGACAGCCATTTAAAGAAGCCGGAATGCAGCAACGGAACAACCCACACCAGTTTGTCATTGACTTTTTGAATGGTCGGTTCACCCAGCGTAACCTGACTGCCCAGCGCGGGCTTTTCACCCAGCTTTTTGTCGGCAAGCAGCGCTGCTAGGCTGCTGTCGACCACGGGAAGCCGGTCAATATCAATGGCCTGCACATCGGAGGAAAACGTTCTGTTTTCCGGCTCCGGCATCTGATTTTTATAGCGGTCCGTATGGAACAGAACGCTGGAGAAAATATTGGCCAAAATCAGAATGACCCACGGTGCCGCCGCGACCATAAGATAAACACGGCCGCGTTTCGGTACGTTAAACCGAACCTGCCGATTGGTTTGCACCACAACATTGCGCTCGCCCACATTCATGAGCCATAAAACAATGGAAAACGAAGTGATGATAAATCCCCAAAAACCAAGCCCTTCGTCATACAGAGGGTTTAGGTTGGGTGAGGCGACAAAAATGATTGCGCCGTACAATACAATCAGGAGTACCAGAATAAGTGCTTTGATTTTTTTCATACAATTTCCTTTCGGGCCGCCGTACATCGGCTTTTTCCCTTCAAATCTCTGATGGAATGTATTCTACCACAAACCCTTTCACAAGTCGATTGCCGCCAGTGCCCGCTTATGCAGAAAAAACCTGCCTGCCGCGCAACGGGGCAGGTACCGCCCCTCAGGGCGAACCGCAGCCCCTTTTTTCGCCGTTTCTCTGCATTGCTTATGGTTTCGACCGGAAATTCAGTGTAAATTACACCCCCGGCGGCAGCTTATCTTCCATAAACCGGCGAAAATTCAAGGTTTCGCCGTCCACCACGAACGTACCGTCCCCGTTTGCGTGGAACGTACGCCGTTCTTTCCGCTGTGACTCAGCCCAGGCTTTTACCCCGTCTAAAACAAAAATTCCCTGCGGTTCCAAATAGTCTGTTACACGGCATTCCATACAGGCAAGGCATTCCGCAATCAACGGGGCTTTTACCTTACTCCCGGGCAGCGGAGTCAACCCGAATTCACTGAATTTGTCCGCTGTTTCGCCCGTACAGTCGCCGATTCGGACGGTTGTTTCCGCCAAGTCGACGGCTGGAACCGCAAGCACACACTCTTTTGTATGCGTTAAAGCCTGAAATGAATAATTCCACGGGCCGGTCGTCAGGGCAATTTTCGGAGTGAAATCCATGACCATATGCCACGAAATGGTCATGATATTGTTCCTTCCGTTCTCGTTTGTCGTAACCAGAAGCACCGGCCCCGGTTCAAACAGCAGAAACGCTTTTTCCAGGGGCAATTCTGTCATTGCCATACCGCTGTCGTCTTCTTTCTTATTATTTTAAAAAGAAATTTAATTTCTGATTGTACAATAGCACACAACAGTTATAATTACAACTGCTCTTATATCCGTTATAAAAGGATCGGTACTTTTTGGGAAAGACAAATTTCATCCGGCAGAACGTTACAGTCAAACGCCAGCAGATTTACACCGCAGGCCTGTGCGGCTTCCAGCGCTTCCCCAAATTCAGGGTGCGTTTTCCGGTTTGGGGTAAAGTACCGCACAGATTTCATCTGAATGATAAAAACGAGATACGCAAGGTACCCCTCTTTTACGGCGCGGCACAGCTCGTGAATATGCTTAATGCCCCGTTCGGTCGGTGCATCCGGAAACAGCACAATGCCGTCTTCTTCCAGAGTGACCCCCTTAATTTCCGCAAAGGCCTTTTGCGAAACCGTTTCCAGATAAAGTNNTTTGGGTTTAAATCCTGTTCCAAATATGCGGTACAGCCCGGTACAAGCAGTTCCCTGCATCGCCCGGTATTGCGCACATGCGCCACCACGATTTCTCCGTTTAACTTACATTCGGCAATAAAACGGTTTGGTCTGCGCAGGAACACCGCTTTTTGTATATGCCTGTATTTCATGGTTTGCATTCCTTCGTTTACATCGATTTTACTTTATCATACAGGAAAACAGGGCAAATGAAAAGAGAAGTAAGCGATTTTGTCAAGCGATACTTCTTCCCCGCGCAATAAAATCTCAATCAAAAGCAAAAATCCATGCGCCGGTTGCCCGGACACATGGATTTTTGTGGAAAAGAGATGGAATAGGAGTTAGAGAAATAGTATGGAACAAATGGAAACGAATTCATTTGAATAAATCAGACTAAATGGTATTCTTTCAGCAGCTTTTCAATATCGGTGCCGTCTGCTTTTTTCAGCATGGCTTTCAGCGCTAATTTTTCAATCAGCCCCAGCTCCATATCGGTAATTTTTTTGCCGTCGCGGAGCTGCACGGCAGAATTCAGCAGGTCGCGCACATCGAACACGCTGCCCCATACCTCCGGTACGCCGCGGTCAACGTCCAACAGGGTATAAACGGCTTCCATACCTGTGCGGATAGAATATTCGGTGGTAAAGATTGTGTCGCGTTCCGTTTCGGCAAACTGCCCCAGAAACGCGAAGTTCACGCTGCCCTCCGGCACGACGGCCGGGCGGTCACCCGCGGCGCGGGGCATAAAGAAAGCAGTAATATAAGGCATCATGCAGGGCACGGTATTGGCGCTGTGCTCGGCAAGTTCTTCAATTTCATTTTCCGGCACACCAAGGTGATACAGCCATTCCATGCAGATTTCTTTTCCGGTGCATTCCCGCATGGGCTTTTTTACATAGTTGCCGGGTTTGTCGCTGAACAGGCCGTAAACCCAGCCCACCAGCTGCCCTTTCGGCTGGTTGCGGAACTGCGGCTGACGGTTGAAGGTCCAGCTAAGAAGCCAATTGGAGTCCTTCACCGTAACGATGCCGCCGGTAACGACTTTACCGCAGAACGGGTCGCGTTTGCAGATTTTCTGTATGTAGGGCGGAATACGGTTGTCGAGCGTTGTGACAGTTGCCGACATCCAGTTGCTTTCTTCCGCGTTCCCGCAGAACTTGTCGGGATGGCCGAAAGAGGAATCCTGCGCGGCAATTCTGCGCCACATGTCCCAACCGCCGCCCGCTTTAATCTCTTTATTAAACGCGGTAGGATGATTCTGGTCACCGAGGGTGGAATTTTCAACGCAGCCGCCGTTCGTAATGAAAAGTAAATCGTCTTCGGTTAAATCGATGGAAGCTTCGCTGCCGTCATGAATGACATCGATTCGTTTGGCGGTTTTCTTCTCTTTTTGAATGTCAAAAGCAACGTTTACAACTTTGGTTTTATAATGGAACTGCACTCCGTGCGATTCCAGATATTTA
This sequence comes from Ruminococcaceae bacterium UBA3451, assembly GCA_002378845.1. Taxonomy (GTDB): domain Bacteria; phylum Bacillota; class Clostridia; order Oscillospirales; family Acutalibacteraceae; genus Caproiciproducens. The sequence goes on from DFRY01000029.1 coordinate 27,141, forward strand.
ATCATAGGAAGAATCATGGACTCGTACTGATTGTACTTTGTAAAACGGAGCGCTTTAAAGTCGGGCAGACCGCCTACGTGGTGAATAAAACGCTTGATATACAGCTTCATTTCCAACGCGCTGTGCCAGTTTTCAAAAGCGAACATGGTGCGCCAGTACAGCCAGAAGTTGGAATTCAACACCTCGTCGTCAAACACATCGGTAATCGGTTTGTTGTACAAATCTTCATCCGGGGTAAAGAACAGCTTCATAATCTGCATAGCGCCTTTATCGGATAAACCGAATTTACCGTCGGTATGGGCGTCTTCCCCACGTTTGACGGTTGCGCGCATCAGGGAATAGTTCGGGTCACGCTTGTTAAGCCAGTAATATTCGTCAAGCACGCTGACCCCTTCCGTTTCAATGGACGGAATGGAACGGAATAAATCCCACATGCACTCGAAATGATTGTCCATTTCGCGCCCGCCGCGCATTACGTAACCCACATTGTCATATTGATAACCGTCACAGGCACCGCCCGGAATCGGATCTTTTTCAAGAATATGTACCCTTTTACCGCTCATTTGCCCGTCGCGGACAAGAAAACACGCTGCCGCGAGCGCCGCAAGACCGGAACCGATAATATAAGCCGATTTACGGTCAACGCCTTCGGGTTTCACCGGGCGTGCAAACGCTTCGTAATTACCGCTGGAATAGTACATAACAAAAAACCTCCTATAGTTTTTGCATTTGATTCTATTCTACTGTTTTTTCGCGGTTTGCCTATAAACAAAAAAACGGCAGTGATAAAATTTTTATCACTGCCGGGGAATTGTCTAAATTTTTCGCATTTTAATCAGTTGATTTTCATTTTTTCCAAAGCCCTTGCCACATCGCCGTGAATTAAAATGCTTAACTTGTCAATAATTTGCTGCGGATCTTCCCGCATACCGTTTTTAATCCAGTCCAGCATCAGCCCTACAAACCCGAACTTGTAAAAGTCCGCGATAAACTTTTTGTCTTCATCGCGCACCACAAGTCCGACAGACTTTTCCTCGACCACACCGAACAGCAAGCTATAGGTTAGCTTATATAAATAATCCTCCACCCGCTCGCGGCTGACGGAATGGTAAACATTTAAAATAAACGGTTTATTTTCCAGAACCGCGTGGAAAATTTGCAAAAATCCCTGCTGCCAGGTATCATATGTTTTTTTCCCGGCAAGCGCTTTGTCCGCATCTTCGTCAAAACACCAGTCAACCAGATCGTAAATATCCTTAAAGTGATAATAAAACGTCATGCGGTTAATGCCGCAGTCTTCCGCAATGTCGGAAATCGTAACTTTATCCAGAGGTTTTTTAAGCAGCATGCGTTTCAGGGATTCTTCGAGTGCGCGTTTTGTAGTCTGCGACATGTGAAAACTCCTTTACCGGAAGTCAATCAGCCTGCATGTTATTGAAACAAAAATTAATATAAAAAACAAAAGGATCTGAACCGTAAGGGCTCAAATCCTTTTGCTTTTTATTGCTTGGTGGAGACGAAGAGATTCGAACTCTCGACTTCTTGCATGCGAAGCAAGCACTCTCCCAGCTGAGCTACGCCCCCGCAACGAAAGCTATTATAACACGTTGATTTTATAATTTCAACTATTATTTTTTGTGTTTTCATATTTTTTGCTTTTCCGGTTTACTAATAAAAGGCAATTTTCAAGTTTTGTACCAACCGCATGGTTTTTCACCGTATGTCAATTTTTTAACTAAAAACTTACAACATATTTGAAACGCACGATGGAGAAAATGATATAGGAGGTGATTTACTCTGAAAAAGTTACTCGCATTTTTTATGACAATTGTTGTTTTTTCTGCAGTACAAACAACTGCATTTGCACAGGCAAAAGCTTATACCGTAGTGCGCGGCGATACTCTTTGGAAAATTGCCGTGAAATACGAGATTGGAATATCGGAACTGATTAAAGCAAATCCGCAAATAAAAAATCCGGCTATGATTAACGTAGGGCAAAAAATAAATATTCCGGAAGCCGCCCCGCTGCAATCGCTGGAAACCGAAGTAATCCGGCTGATTAACCTGGAACGCACAAAGCGCGGTCTTTCCGCACTGACAACAAACTGGCAGGTTTCCCGTGTGGCCAGATACAAGTCACAGGATATGATTAACAAAAATTACTTCTCGCATACTTCCCCAACGTACGGTTCACCGTTCAACATGATGGAAAACTTCGGGCTGAAATTCTCCGCCGCCGGCGAAAACATTGCCTACGGGCAGAGAAGCGCACAGGCGGTTGTCACCGCTTGGATGAATTCGCCCGGTCACAGAGCGAACATTCCGTCTGCCGCCTATACCCAGACGGGCGTTGGCGCCGCGAAAAAAGCGGACGGTACGCTTTACTGGACGCAGATGTTCATTAAACCATATTAATATTTTGAAAAAAGGAGCTGTAATACGGAGTGCAAATTTATTTGCCGGTATTATGGCTCTTACTTATTTTTGACCGCCTCTTTACAAGAACATACGTTCTATGATATAATACAAAAATAAGGAGCTGGTACTGTGGACGTATTTGATAAACTGAAAATTCTAACCGATGCCGCAAAGTATGACGTCGCCTGCACTTCCAGCGGAGTGGACAAAAAAGCTTCCGCAGGCGGAATCGGCAGTGCGTCAGCCTGCGGTATCTGTCACAGCTTTGCGGCAGACGGAAGGTGTATTTCCCTTTTAAAGGTACTAATGACCAACGGCTGTGTTTACGACTGCCAATACTGTGTAAACCGCCGTTCCAACGATACTCCGCGCGCCGCGTTCACCCCGCGCGAACTTGCGGAACTTACCATCAACTTTTACCGCCGAAACTATATTGAGGGGCTTTTCCTAAGTTCCGGCGTAATGAAAGATCCGGATTACACCTGCGAGCAAATGATTGAAGCGCTGCGCATTCTGCGGGAGGAATACCGCTTTTCCGGGTATATTCACGCGAAAGCCATTCCCGGTGCGGACAGCGCGCTGATTTCGCGGCTGGGGCTTTTGGCTGACCGCATGAGCGTAAACATTGAACTGCCGTCCCAAAGCAGCCTGCAGCTGCTTGCCCCGGATAAATCAAAGCATTCCATTTTGGCCCCCATGGGTTATATTCAGAACCGAATTCAGGAAAACAGCACCGACCTTGTAAAATACCGCCACGCGCCGAAATTTGTACCGGCCGGACAAAGCACCCAGATGATTGTGGGCGCCACACCCGACACCGATTTTCAAATTTTAAACCTGACGGAAGGGCTTTATAAAAAATACAAGCTGAAACGCGTTTTCTTTTCTGCTTATATGCCGGTCACGGAAAACGCTTTGCTGCCCGCGCTGGGTACGAAGCCGCCGCTTTTAAGGGAACACCGGCTTTACCAGGCCGACTGGCTGCTGCGCTTTTACGGGTTTTCCGCAAACGAGCTGCTGGACAGCAGCCACCAAAGCTTTAACCCTTATCTTGACCCAAAATGCAACTGGGCACTGAACCATATGGAACTTTTCCCCATGGATGTGAACCGTGCCCCGTATGACGATTTGCTGCGGATTCCGGGTATTGGCGTAACCAGTGCAAAACGCATTGTTTCCACGCGGCGAGCCTCTTCCCTAAATTTTGACGGTCTGAAAAAGCTGGGCGTTGTACTGAAGCGGGCACAATATTTTATTACGTGCGGCGGAAAAATTGCGGACGGACTGAAAATTACGCAAGACGCGGTGCTGCGCTCCATGATGTCGGACACAGCGCTGGGCATGTACCAACAAAATCTGCCACAGCAGGCCGAGCCGGAACAGCTTTCCCTGTTCGGACAGCCAGCCTTTACACAGGAGGATATTCGGAAATGCCTGACGGGTCAGATGTGATTTATTATTACGACGGCAGCTTTGACGGTTTGCTGTGCTGTGTGTTTGAAAGCTACGACAAAAAGGAAATCCCGCTGGATATTCTTTTGCCCGACGCGCCGCAGACCATGCTGCTGCCAACAAAAGAGATTGAAACGGTACCGGAAAAAGCGGCACGCGTACTGGCTTCCATCCCCAAAAAGATGGGCGACGCGGCGCTGGACTTCGTGCGGCGCGCGTTTCTGACCTGCCTAGACCATAAAGAGCGGTACATTCTTCTTTTCCTGCGTTTAGGTTACACCCATGGCCCCAAAATAATGAACATGCTGGCAGACGATGTAGTAAACACCTTATTCAAAGCCGTAAAGCATTTGGACAATGAAAGCCATTTGCTGAAAGGGTTTATTCGTTTCTCTATTTTTAACAACGCACTGGTTTCGGAAATTGAACCGAAAAATTATGTACTTCCGCTGCTGGTGGTACATTTCCGCGAGCGATACCCGGAGGAACGGTTCCTGATTTACGACAAAACACACGGCATGGCGCTGATTTACCGGCCGTATGAATCCGCAATTATTCCGATTGAGGATTTGCAGCTGCCCGAGCCGGACGAAGAAGAGCAGTCCTTCCGCAACTTATGGCAGTTGNNGCAGTTGTTTTATAACACCATTGAGGTGGAGGGCCGCCATAATCCAAAATGCCGCATGGGTCACATGCCAAAGCGTTACTGGAAATACATGACGGAATTTGGCGGGCAAAGCGCGGTACAGAAGCCGAAACAATCCTTTCCCGGCACCGCACCGGAAGCGAAAACGCATTTTCTCTCCTCCGGACTGTAGCGCAAAAATCAACGCACTGCGGATTACACCGTTTTCCCTATTGTCATAAAGCAGCAAGGCACCGAGCCCAAGGGTTCGGTGCCTTTTCTTTCCGGCTTTACAGCCAGGAACGGTTGACTTTCATATAAATTGTTTTTACAATCTGTGCAAGCAGGATATAGGCGAGCACAATCAGCGCAAGCCAGCCGAAATACAGGAGCGGCAGGCTCGCCATGCGCAAATAGACACCAAGCGCCGTAAACGGAATAAATACGCCGACCGCCATAATAACGGTAGTAAGCAAAACAACGGGCTTCGCGGCACGGCTTTGCACAAACGGAAGCTTCGGGGTACGGATCAGGTGCACAATCAAAGTTTGAGAAATCAGGCTTTCAACAAACCATCCTGCGTTAAACAAAGCAACGTGCATCGGATTAGACGCATTCGTACAGCCGAACACAAACCACATCAGCAAAAAGGTTGCAATGTNNAACACAGAACTGACCGGCCCGATACACAGCATAAATTTGCTGATGCTGGAAGCGTCCCATCTGCGGGGCACGCGCAGGTACTCGTCATCCATGTTATCCCACGGAATGGAAATCTGCGAAATGTTATACAGTAAATTCAATACCAGAATTTGCACCGGCATCATGGGCAGGAACGGCAAAAAGGCGCTTGCCGCCAGCATGGAAAGCATATTCCCGAAATTCGAGCTTGCGGTCATTTTAATATATTTGATGATATTTCCAAAGATTTTACGGCCTTCAATCACGCCGTGCTCCAGTACCATCAGGTCTTTTTCCAGCAAGATGATATCTGCGCTTTCTTTGGCGATGTCCACGGCGGTGTCGACCGAAATGCCGACATCGGCAGTGCTAAGAGCGTGCGCGTCGTTAATTCCGTCCCCCATAAACCCGACGGTGTGCCCCAATTCCTGCAGCGCCTTAACCACACGCGCTTTCTGCATGGGAGAAAGCTTGGCAAATATNNATTCCACCTGGGAACCCAGCAAAATCTGATCCGCAGGCAGGCCGACTTCGCCGCAGATTTTCCGTGTAACCGCGTCGTTGTCGCCGGTTAAAACCTTTACTTTTACACCGTATGTTTTCAGTGCCTGAATTGCGGTAGCGGCGGATTTCTTCGGTGGATCCAACAGGCCAAGGTAACCTAAAAGCGTCATTTCGCTTTCGTCCTTTACCCCGAACACGCCTTCTACCGAAGGATTTTCCTTTCGGGCAACAGCTATTACGCGCATTCCCTCCGCGTTCAGCTTTGCCGCCATTTCGGCCACCCGGTCACGGATTTCGCCCGTTAACGGAACGACCTGCCCTTCGTATTCGCAGAAGGAACAGATGTCCATCAGTTCCTCCACCGCGCCTTTGGTAATGAGCTGACTTTTTCCCGTGCGGTCTTTCAGCACCACGCTCATGCGGCGGCGGGCAAAGTCAAATGGAATTTCATCGACTTTTAAGTACTCGTTGTTCAGGTAGGTAACGCTTTCCTCGCCTGCCTTTTCGATGACGGCCAGGTCGATCAGATTTTTTAGTCCGGTCTGAAAATAGCTGTTCAAATAAGCATACATCAGTACGCGCACATCTTCCGTCCCCTGCACGTTCATATGGCGCTCAATGATGATTTCGTCTCGGGTCAGCGTTCCGGTTTTATCGGTGCAAAGCACATCCATCGCACCGAAGTTTTGGATGGAATTCAGGTGCTTTACCACCGTTTTCTGCCGTGCCATGCTGACGGCGCCCTTGGCCAGGTTGGTGGTAACAATCATGGGCAGCATTTCGGGGGTCAGGCCGATGGCGACGGAAATGGCGAACAGCAGCGCTTCAATCCAGTTATGCTTTGTAATTCCGTTAATTAAAAATACAATCGGTACCATTACGATCATAAAGCGAATCAGCAGCCAACTGACGGTATTTACGCCTTTGTCAAAGCTGGTGGGGGCGCGTTCCCCAGACAGGGTTTTTGCCATGTTCCCAAAATAGGTATCGTCGCCGGTTGCCAGCACAACCGCTGTTGCGGAGCCGCTGATGACGTTGGTGCCCATAAAGCACACATTCCGCAGGTCGAACAAATCCGGCTTTGCGGCGTATTTGCCCGGTTCAGGATATTTTTCCACCGGTTCGGACTCGCCGGTCAGCGCGGACTGGCTGACAAACAAATCCTTCGCTTTTAAAATCCGCACATCGGCAGGAATCATATCTCCGCCGGCAAGCACAACTATGTCGCCAGGAAGAAGGTCTGCCATGCTGATTTCTTCCTTGCCGTTTTCTCTGCGGATTACGGTCGCGGTGGTTTTCACCATGGATTTCAGCGCTTCCGCTTCCCTGCCGGAACGGAATTCCTGAAAAAAGCGCAGGCCGCCGCTGATAAAAACAAGTATCAATATAACAACAACCGCGGCCGGGCTTTTTTCTTCCGGCGTGGCAAGCATGACTTCCGTTACAAAGGAAATTGCGGCAATAATCAACAGTACGAGGGTAAACGGGTTCACAAAAGCTTTCACCAGCTGAACGTACCAGGGCGCAGGTTTTTCATGGGAGATTTCATTGCTTTTATATTGTTCCGAAAGCACTTCCACGTCGACTATATCCAATCCTTTTTCACGCGTTTTCAGCGTGGATAAAAGAATGTACTTTTCCATTCTGGAATATTCAATCAGCTTCTGCGCAATGAGCGAAACGCTGGTACCGGTTAAATTTGCTTTGCTTTTTCTCATATTTACACCTCCGGTGAAGATTTTCCGCAAACAAAATCCCCCTGCCTGATTTTTTGTGAGGCAAGGGGATTTCAAAGTGCTATCACATGATATTCGGTTCCACACAGATGATAGCTTACTGATTTGCAGAAGTCAAGAAATTAGTATTAATTTTTCACATACACGGGGCGCGCTGCTTCGTCGGAGTATTCCGGCAAAAGCGAAGGCAGACGGAGCTTTCTTTCCAGGTACTCCGACCCGATTCCCGTTGAGGAAAACATCAGCATAAACAGCATTCCGGTCTGTATCCAGACGATGGTCACATCGGTCATGCCGTGCACAATTACCGCCATAAACGCGGCAACCACAAGAATGTTCATATTGCTGCAAATATTGTTCTTAAAGCGCATTGCAAGCAGCTTCAGCTGCGTAATGGCGTACAGACCAATCGCGCCAAGACCGACAATACCGAAATTCAAAAGGGTATCCAAAAGCAGGTTATGGCAGTGATATGTTTTGTACCCGCCGAACTGGTCGTAAATCATTTGGTAAGACATGGCGCCGGTACCCAGCAGCCAATGCTGACGAATTCCTTTAACCGCCGTAATCCAGATGTTTAGTCGCTGTTCATAGGTGGTGTCAAGCGCGTCGATTCCCCTTGGGAAGATGGATGGGAACAAAAGCGAAGCGCCAAGGAAGATGGCTGCGGAAAGCACGAATATGCCCGTCAGCTTGTACCTTCCTTTTAAAAGAAGAACCGTCAGAACCGCACAGGACATTGCCATAAAGGCGGAAACGCTTGCGGAAAGGTATAAGCCGATTAAATTAAGGCCGATGACGGCAAAGTAGAATTTTCTGCCGCGCCCGTTCGTAAAAATACGATACATGGCAATAATAACGACAAATTCAATGATCGTTCCGTAACAGTTCGCGTTATGGAACACGGAAACAGGGCGGTAACTGGGGGCGGCCGAATACGCCGTAATCTTTTGGTAAACGGCGATAACGACGCTGGAAACACTGCCTGCGCACACCAGATCCATCATTGTGTTGAACAACTGGCGTGTCATAATGCTTCTGACATAAAAGCCGCAGATTACCACGGCAATTGTCACCATGCCATAAAGCATGCCCCAATAATTGCTATAAGTTGCGGAAACAAAAAAGGGAACGATAAGGAAACCAAGCAGGAACTTCGTGTACGGAGCGGAGAACGCCTTTGCTCTTGTATTGCCGTTCATCATCGTCATACCGGCAACCGCGCAGGTTGCCGCTACGCTGAAATAAAACGGCAGAAAGAGCGAAGCGGTCAAAAGCAGAACTATCAGCTCATCCGTATTTTTAGTCCATGGTTTTGTTTTTTCCAAAACAAAATTCATTACAGCAGCGATAAGGGTCAAGCCCCTTTCTTTACATAATCCTTCCAAACAAAAAACAAAAAATGATTCGATTAATCACAGTCTTAAATTATACCACAACGCTTGGGCTTAACAAGATGAATAATACATCGAATGTCACACGTTAGCCGCATATATTTTAGTACTATTGACGAAAATTGTTACGGATTTTTTAAGATTATGACGAAGGCTGTTTTATGTTGAACTTACTGCGGCTATAATAGTATAATAATCTGGAAGTAAAAAATACATGGATGGGAAAAATGCAATGAACGATATCAGCATAGCGGACGGGCTTTCCCAGGATCAGGTGGAGTCAAGAATTCGCCAGGGTTTGGTAAACGGCGAAGAGGACATAAAAACGAAAACGGTTGGCCGGATTATCCGCGATAATCTGGTTACGCCCTTTAACATATTAAATGTGATTCTTGCCGGATTGGTGTTAGCAGTCGGTTCGTACAAGAACCTTTTATTTATGGGCGTGATCCTATCGAATATTCTGATCGGCACTTTTCAGGAAATTCGCGCAAAAAAAACAATTGATAAACTTTCCCTGATTGCCGCGCCTAAGGCGCATGTGGTGCGCGGAGGCGAAAAGCAGGAACTGACGGTAAGCGAGCTTGTTTTGGACGACATTCTGCTGCTGGCTGCCGGAAATCAGGTGTGCGCGGACTGCATTGTTGTAGACGGCGAATGCGAGGTAAACGAGGCGCTGCTTACCGGCGAATCGGACGCGGTTGTGAAAAAGCCCGGTGACCGACTGATGAGCGGCAGCTTTATCAGCAGCGGAAACTGCCGGGCACAGGTGGAACATGTGGGTAAGGAAAATTATGCCGCGCAGATTACGAGCAAAGCGAAATACATGAAAAAGCCAAATTCCGAAATTATGAAATGGATTAATCGGATTATTAAATGGATCGGCTTCGGAATAATTCCCATCGGGCTTATGCTGTTTTTCAAGCAGTATTTCATCACACAGGTGCGCTTCAACCATGCGGTTGTAAGCACGGTGGCCGCGCTGATCGGGATGATTCCCGAAGGGCTTGTCCTGTTAACCAGCGTGGTGCTTGCAGTCAGCGTTCTGCGCCTGGCACGGCACAAAGCACTGGTACAGGAGCTGTACTCCATTGAAACACTGGCGCGCGTCGACACGCTATGTTTGGACAAGACCGGCACCATTACCGAGGGCACCATGCAGGTGGACGCAATCGTTCCCCTGTGCGAAATCACACAGGAGCAGACGGAAAACGCCGTAGCCGCGTTGGTGGACACCCTGAACGACGACAACCCCACCTCTAATGCGCTGCGGGATCTTGGTCTGCGGCCGCCGCAATGGCACTGCGGCAATACGGTTCCTTTTTCCTCCGCCCGTAAATGGAGCGGGGCGACGTTTCAGGAAAGCGGCAGCTTTCTGCTTGGCGCAGGCGAATTTATTTTAAAAGAGAAATTCGAATCCATTCGACCGCAGGCGGAGGAATATGCAAAACACGGTCAAAGGGTGCTGCTGCTGGCTCATTCCGACCGGGAGCTGAATGACAAAGAACTGCCGCAGGAGATTACCCCGCTGGCACTGATTCTGCTGAGCGACCGAATTCGGGAAAGCGCCAAGGCGACACTGGAATATTTTTCTGATCAGGGAGTCGATATCAAAGTAATTTCCGGCGACAACGCCGTGACGGTTTCAAACATTGCAAAAAAGGCGGGGTTATGGACTGCGGACAATTATGTGGACGCAACCACGCTGACCAATTATGAGGAACTGAAAGAAGGAGTGCAGAAATACTCTGTCTTCGGGCGTGTAACGCCGCAGCAAAAGCACGACATGATTAAAGCACTGAAAGAGCTGAACCATACGGTCGCTATGACGGGCGACGGCGTAAACGACGTGCTTGCCCTGAAAGAAAGCGACTGCAGCATTGCCATGGCCTCCGGCAGCGACGCCGCCAGAACGGTTTCCCAGGTGGTACTGCTGGATTCCAATTTTGCCAGCATGCCGCGCATTGTGAACGAAGGCAGGCGCTCCATTAACAATTTGCAGCGTTCCGCCGCTTTGTTTTTGGTCAAGGCCATTTTTTCCACCATCATCGGCGTATTGTTTATTTTTATTGCGAGCGGGTATCCGTTTCAGCCAATTCAGTTTTCGCTGATTAATATGGTCACTATCGGTATTCCCTCGTTTATACTGGCGCTGGAACCGAACCGGGAACGTATTCATGGCAAATTTATTGTAAACGTGGTTAAAAAATCCATTCCCGGCGCGCTCACCATGGTATTCAATATTTTGGTGCTGATTGCGATTTCCTCTTTTTTAAGCTTTACTTCGGATCAAATTTCCACTCTTGCCGTTATCATTACCGGCTTTACCGGGCTGCTTACCCTGTTCCGTATTTGTATGCCGTTTAACACCAAAAACGCGATTCTGTTTTCGCTGATGGTTATCATTTTTACGGTTGCTCTAACCACATTCCAATCGTTTTTTGCTGTGGTGAACCTTACCTTCCCCATGGTGTTCGTGTTAATTCCGATGATGATTCTTGCCATTTGCCTTATGGTAGTGATTCTGCATATTATCGAAAAACTATCCCTGCGGGAATGGACACGGCGCACAAAACGGCAATGGCGGATTTACCGGCGATTTTTGCGGAAACGCAGGAACAAAACCTGAAACAAGCCCCGGCTTCAGCCGGGGCTTGTTTATTCAGGAACTCGTTTTCTTTTGCCCAAACATTTTTATTCCAATAGAATCTCCTGCGCGGCGGCATACCCTACATTCCCTTTATAGTTTACCACGTACCAGTTCTGCCACAAACCCCAAATGGCCACAGGCGACCCGTTGGGCGCCCTAAGGGCTACCTGTGCGTTCGGGTTGGGCTGCAGATAAATGTTCATGCTCTCTTCGGGAATGTCCACTTTACCGCGCAGAACCAGTTGCGGCTTCCCGATAAACGGCAGTGTAAAGGTACGGGTAATTCCTTCCACCAAGTTAACCGCAATGGCAGGAATATTACGTTTCAGCCACATGACATCTCTTTCGTTATCATGGTACGCCGTTTCAACCAAAACGGCAGGCGCGTTGGTTTTTGTAACTTCCGGCATACGGTTAGTCGGCACCGCTTTTACCAAAACCGGGTCGGGATAAATCTTTTTATAAGTTTCCGCAAGCATTTCCGCCGCATGTTTGCCGCGGGCACCGTAACTGTAATAAAACACATCTGCACCCATCAGTCTGCCGGCAAGGTTTTCGGGCGACGCATTGGAACGCAGCGCTAGATGTAAATCATAATACCCCGAATTGGATTCCCGAATCGTCTGCCCCAGCATCATACCCGGTTCGCTGCGGGTAAACCGAATGCCGTTGGTGCGCAGCAGCGGTTCCATGGCATCCGCAATTTGATTCATGTAATACCGATCATTTCCCCCACCCAAATATTCTTCGTCCGACTGCAGCGGGCTTATGTAAAGAACGGGCATTGTATCACTCCCCATTTTAATTCCCATATCATGCTGAAAACGCGATAAAACNNCCGCGGCAGGCCTGCTATTATTTTATTGATTTTTCAGTACTGATGATGTAAGAAAATCCTGAATTTCTTCGTAAACTTCCTTCCGGTTTGTTTCCGTTAGAATTGCGTGGCGCGCTTCCGGGTACAAAACCAGCTTCACGGAATGTCCTGTTTTTTGAAGCCGTTCAGCCACCTTTTTTACACCCTTGCCAAAATTGCCAACCGGGTCGCGTTCGCCGGAAAGAATTAAAATCGGAATATCCGGTACCTTTTTAAACCACTCGCCCGAGCTGACCTCCGCCTGCAAATACACAATGTCGCGGTAACCGGATACCGTTAGGTCAAAGCCGCAAAGCGGGTCGTTCGTGTAAACATCCCCCTGCGCAGTGTCGCGTGAAATCCAGTCGTTCGGAGTTCGCGCGGGCTGAAACGCTTTGTTGTACTGCTGTGTGGAAAGCTTTGCGAAAAGCGGATCGTGGCTTTTGGGACCTTTCCTTTTTATAATTGCATTGGCAAGCAGCTTTTCCGCAGAATAAACCGCAGCACCCGCGTCCCCGCAGGTTCCCACATAAATTACACCGGCCAGTTCCTTGCCGAACTGCGCCGTGTAGCTGCGCGCCAAAAATGAACCCATGCTGTGCCCCAACAGAAAATACGGAAGACCGGGGTAGTCCTGCCGGATAATTTCGTACAGCTTGTGCATGTCACGAACCAGGTTCTGGCATCCGCCTTCCCCGAAATAACCGTACGCACTGCCGGAGGCAACCGATTTTCCGTGCCCCAAATGATCGTTCATCACGACCGCAAAACCCAGCGAAGCAATGTATTTTGCAAAGTCAACATACAAAAGCGTGTGCTCGGCCATGCCGTGCGCAATCTGCAGAACACCTTTTGCATGACTGCGGTCGGCAGGCTCGAAAATCCGAACGAAAATCCTTTCGTCCCCCATGCAGGAATCAAATGACATTTCTTTTTGCAGAATATCCAACCGCAACACTTCCTTCCACTTATGTGCTATACGCACATTATAACGCGAAGAAACGAAGAAATGTTGCATGATTTGTAAACAATTTTAGATTTGCTTTAAACTACCACGCGGTAAATTACAAAATAATGAAAAATGGTTCCGCCAAGCACAAATAAATGCCATACGGAATGCATGTATTTTACCCTTTTGCCTGTACCGTATATGACGGCGCCAACGGTATAAATCACACCGCCGATGACAAGCAAGACAATAGAAGTTTGGTCAAGGCATTCAATGAGCGGTTTAAAAAAGAAGATGACCAGCCACCCAAGGCCGATGTAACACGCCATAGAAAGCTTGCCGAAACGGCGCAGGTCAATTGCATTTAAAATAATACCGAGAATTGCAACGCCCCATACAATGCCGAAAATAAGCCACCCGGTAGCGCCCCCAAAGCACAAAAGCGAAATCGGCGTGTACGTACCGGCAATTAACAAGAAGATGGTACAGTGGTCCAGTACACGGAACACTTTTTTCCCTTTGTTCACCCCCAGCCCGTGGTAAAGGGTGGAAACAAGATACAGCATAATCATAGTGGCGCCGAAAATGGATACGCTGACCATGGTCAGCGGGTCGTGATGCCCCATAACCAACAGCACGATCATGCCCGCAATGGCAAGCCCCACGCCAACGCCGTGTGTAATTGCGCTCATTATTTCTTCCGACAAAGAATATTTTGGAAGAGCCAGTTCTTCGCGGCGCTGTGCGCGCCATTCTGCTTTATTTTCTACGTTTTTCTGCACACTATCACCATTCTCACAATAATTTATTATGTAATATTGAAAACTAGATAACAGTTTATACCGATCCAGCTTGTTTGTCAAGAGAGGAATCCGGCAAAACACCCTCCAGATTAAACGGAGGGATAAAGCTTTGGCTGGCGGATTTTCGCTCCTGTACAAACCCGTCCAGATTCAGTCCGAACAGGTAATCCTGGACCTTATCGTATTCCCGCCGGGTAATGCGGCGGTTCATGTCCGGAAACTCCTCCGCCCTGCCGCAGGGAATGTATTGCGCCATCAGGCTCACCATAACCCCCTCGGACAAATTGCCGTCCAGCCAGTCCAGAACCGCAATAGAGTTGCGTGTATTCCCGGGCAGTATCAGGTGGCGCACAATGGTGCCGCGGGCCATAATGCCGTTTTCGTCATACTGTGCCGGGCCGGTCTGCCGTGCCATTTCCAGAACAGCGGCCTGCGCGTGCTCCACATAGTTCGGCGCGCCGGAGTACTTTCGGGCAAGGTCATTGNNCCGGAACGGGCGGCTTATGCAGGCGCAGAGCCTGCGCAATGGGCAAAGCAAAATGCGTGGGGTTGACCAGATTGATATTGTGTGCGCCCTGCGCCGCAAGGCGGTCGAAAATATCTGCCAGTTCTTCTACGCTTACGGACTTTCCAACCGCCTTTTCCGTACTGATTTGATAATTCTGACAAAACACGCATTTTAAAGAACAGCCGGTAAAAAACACCGTTCCCGAGCCGCGGGTTCCGCTGATGCAGGGTTCCTCCCAAAAATGCAGTGCGGCATGGGCGACCACCGGGTCGGCACCCATACCGCAGTAGCCAAACCCCGTTTTTTCTTCCCGCACAGCCCCGCATGCACGCGGGCAAAGGGTACAAGATTCTATTTGCATACTGAATTTTCCTTTCCGAGTCAGAACAGCCGAAGGATTAAACCTGCTCTTCCGTAATGCACATCATTGCGGCAAGACCGCCGCGTTTCCCGCCGCTTGCCCGGTGCGAAAACAGCCATTCCGCATTGCACTTGGTGCACAGCTGCGCGACAGAAATATTTTCAGCGGGAATACCGGCATTCATTAAGACGCGCCGGTTCGCTTCCCACAAATCGATCATATACTTCCCGCCGCCCTTTTCGGTGATAAATTCCTGCGGCGCTAATTCCATCAGCTTTATAAATTCGTCGTAAACGGGAGCATCCACTTCAAAACAGCATGGGCCGATGGAAGGCCCGACTGCCGCGAGTATTTTCTTAGGATCGCTTCCGAATTCCCTTTCCATGGCTTCCACGGCCTTTTCTNNTTTCTCCGATTTTTGCAACAGTGCCGCGCCACCCGGCGTGGGCAAGGCCAATGGCACGCTTTTGGGGGTCGAGGAAGAAAAGCGGAACACAGTCCGCGTAATAAGTGACCAGCGTAACGTTCGGTTCGTTGGTAATCAGGCCGTCCACACTCTGCATATCCCTCGGCTTCCAAATTCCGTTGCCGTAATTTTCTGAAGTAACGCGCCGGATAAAGGTATGATGATCCTGCGCAGAGGCCACCAGCGTACGGGAATCAAAGCCCGCGGCAAGACAGAAACGCCGGTAATTTTCCATAACAGTTTCATCCGGGTCACCACGGCCGAAATTCAGATTCATCGAGGCGTACTCGTTTTGGCTTACGCCGCCGAGCCGCGTAGAAAAGGCGTGGCGGACAAAACCAAACCGCTCAAAGGACGGAAAGGTAAGATACGCAACGCCGGAGCGTTCATTGAAATTCATATTTTTACTGTCGTATTGCATGTCAGCCTCCGAACAAGAAATGATTTTTCCATGATTTTAGCATATGCGAAGCGGAAAAGCAAATACGGAAAACAAAATTTTCAGCAGCAAATAAACCACTGAAAGCAGTCTCATTGACCTGTTTCGAACAGAAAACGCGAAGAAAAAAGATAAATAAATTAATACAAAGAAATTAAATAAAAAAAGGAGAGCTGTTAGCTCTCCTCTTGAGGCGCTTTGTCCTCATTTTTATCTTTCTCGGCATTCACCGGAAGGATTCCTTTTTTAACCGCCATTCCCTCGTACTTAAGTTTAAACTGGACACGGCCGTAAAATTTATGATGGCAGTGATGGCAAATGAACAACGCGCGGTAGCTTTTGTTCTTCAATTGCCATTCGCTTGCCCGGTACGCGTGGCTTCCGCATTCGTCGCAGTTAAACGACATGTCGCTTCGCTTTACCAGTGGATTGTTCAGGTCACAGACGATAACCGTCTTGAACTGAATCCTGTCATAAAATTCGGCGGTCTTTGCATCCTGTATAAACGGTACCAGCTTTTCCGGCGAATAAAGCTTTTGAAGACATCGCAGCGACAGTAAACTGTCGCCCAAAGCGCGGTGATGGTCAAAATCCTCTTCATCGATTTCCAGCAGCTGAGCCGAAGTGCTCAGCCCCATTTGCTTCGTGGTGTCATAATCGAGCATCTTTTCACAGTAAGCCTGCAAATTTACATAGCTGCTGAGGAAAGGAATGTGAGCGTTTCCGCAAAAGTAGCGGCAGTTTTCAATCAGCGTTAGAATGTCCGACGTACCCCATGTCATCAGTATGGCGTCGCCCATCCATTTTTTAAAACGGCTCGTAACCTGCATGAACTGGAGGCCGCCCTCCAGTTCTTCATTGGTTATGCTGGTGAGCGTTTTAATTTTGCCGCTGATCTTTTTGCCGACCTGCGGGCGCACAAGCGCCTCGAAGGTATCGATAATATTTAGATTCCGATCCACCTTGACCGCACCAAATTCAATAATCTCATTGATAAATCCTTTGATGCGGCGGCTATAGGTGCCGTTCCACTCCAAATCCAATATTACAAAATTCATAATTATTTATTCTTGCTGGCTTGCTTCATGCGCAGTTCCTTGCTCAGGACTCTTTTACGCATGCGAACATTCTTCGGCGTAACTTCCACAAGCTCATCTTCTTTAATGAATTCAAGGCACTGTTCCAGGCTGAGCACCGTGTGCGGGGTAAGCTTCAGCGCGTCGTCGGAACCGGAGGCGCGGGTGTTAGTAACGTGCTTCTTTTTGCAGACATTAACGACAATATCTTCGGATTTCGGGCTGACGCCGACAATCATTCCTTCGTAAACTTCCACGCCGGGCCCAATGAACATACGGCCGCGATCCTGTGCGTAGAACAGACCGTACCCGGTGGATTCTCCGGTTTCATGCGCGACAAGCGAACCCTGCGGGCGCATGTCGATTTCACCCTTAAACGGTTCGTAGGAATCGAACACGTTATTCATAATACCGTTGCCGTTGGTGTCGGTCAGGAATTCCTGACGGTAACCCATCAAACCGCGGGCCGGAATTTTGAATTCAAGGTGGGACATTCCCGTGTCACGGGTACCCATGTTCACAATTTCCGCTTTGCGGGAACCGAGCTTTTCCATGACCGCACCGACATAGTTATCCGGTACTTCAATCATCAGCAGTTCGATTGGTTCGCATCTTTTGCCGTCGATTTCTTTATAAATAACGTGCGGCGCGGAAACCTGAAACTCGTAATCCTGACGGCGCATCTGTTCAATCAGAATGGAAAGGTGAAGTTCACCGCGGCCGGAAACCTTAAAGGTATCGGCGGAATCCGTTTCCTCTACGCGCATGGCCACGTTGGTCTCTACCTCTTTAAACAGGCGGTCGCGCAAGTTACGGGAAGTAACATATTTGCCCTCGCGGCCTGCAAACGGGCTGTTGTTTACCATGAACAGCATGGAAACAGTCGGCTCGTCAATTTTTACAAACGGCAGCGGCTCAACACAGTCAGGGGAACAGGCGGTTTCGCCAATGTTCAGGCCGGTAATACCGGAAACCGCAACGATGTCGCCCAGCTTGGCGTCCTCAACCTCCACGCGCTTCAGTCCTTCGAACTGATAGAGCTTTGTAACCTTTACGTTGCGTGTGGAACCGTCGCGGCAGCAAAGAACAACATTTTCGCCGTTTTTAATCTGCCCGCGCTCCACGCGGCCGATTCCGATTCTTCCCACGTAATCATCATAGTCAATATTGGAGAACAGCACCTGTGTGGGGCCGTTCAATTCGCCCGCCGGTGCGGGGATATTTTCAATAATCGCGTCAAAGAGCGGCTTCATGTCCGTTCCTTCCACGTTCGGGTCCAAAGTAGAATACCCGTCGCGGCCGGAAGCGTAAACAACCGGGAATTCGAGTTGGTCTTCGTTTGCGCCAAGTTCAATAAACAGGTCGAGCACTTCGTCCACTACTTCGGCCGGTCTTGCGCCCGGACGGTCAATTTTATTAACCACGACAAGCGGCTTTTTGCCAAGGCCGAGTGCTTTTTTCAAAACGAAACGGGTTTGGGGCATACAGCCTTCGAACGCGTCAACAAGCAGAAGCACGCCGTCTACCATCATCAGTATACGCTCGACCTCGCCGCCGAAATCAGCATGACCCGGGGTGTCGACAATATTAATTTTTACGTCGTTGTACATGACGGCGGTATTTTTAGAAAGTATGGTAATGCCGCGTTCCCGCTCAAGGTCATTAGAGTCCATTACACGCTCCGCGACTGCTTCGTTCACGCGGAAAACGCCGCTTTGCTTTAACAGCTGGTCAACCAATGTTGTTTTTCCGTGGTCAACGTGAGCAATAATTGCAACATTTCGAACATCGTTTCTGGTATCCATTAAATTTCCCTCTTTTTTTATATTCACAAAACTTTAATATTATATCATATTTTTACAAATTTGTGAACTTTAATTTATTGTAAATTAATCTTGCAATATCATGAAAAAAGCGCCGGCAAAAAGCCGACGCCTTTTATTCTGGAGCGAACGACGAGGCTCGAACTCGCTACCTCCACCTTGGCAAGGTGGCGCTCTACCAGATGAGCTACATTCGCAGATTTTTGCAGTACGTTTTGGGACGTTTGTTATTATACGACACAAGCGTTGTATTGTCAACCCTATTTTTCAATAAATTTCTCTTTGATTTTGTAATTCCCTATTCCGCCGGCTTATGTTATAATATCTTTCGAGGTAATTTTCCGGCATAGGCCGGAGCCGGAAAGGTGACTTTTATGAATTATACGATGAATCTTGGGGCATGGAACTCGGTGTTTGCCGTTCCTTGTTCCGTGGTCGATCAACATATTAAATTAGCCGGGTCCATTCAGATTAAAGTTCTGTTATGGATGCTGCGCCATGCGGGGGAACCGTTTGAAGCAAACGACACCGCTAAAGCGCTGGGCATTGACCGGGCCGATGTGGACGACGCCATGCTGTACTGGCAGCAGGCAGGGCTGGTGACTGTACAGGAGGGAGAAATTACACCTTCTACGGCTGCTGTTCAAAAAACGGAAGCGGTATCCGCCCCGGCACCGCAGGTACAGCCGGCGCAGCCGGAACCTGCCCCTGTAGCGCAGCCCGTACCGGCTGTGCACAAAATTCTTTCCCGCCCGCAAAAAGCGGACAATGCCTTTGTGGCGAAACGAATGGGCGAATCCACCGAAATTGCCTGCCTGATGCAGGAGGCGGAACAAATTTTGGGCCGACTGATTTCCAACGGGGATTCCGCTACGCTATTGATGATTCACGACGACTTCGGGCTGCCCGCCGACGTAATCATTATGCTGCTGCAGTATGTGGTAAGCATTGGCAAGGCAAATACCCGATACATAGAAAAAGTGGCCATGAACTGGGCGGATGAAGAAATTTTTACCCATGAAAAAGCGGAAGAAAAGCTGCGCCGTCTGGCGGAAAACAGCAACTCCTGGCGCATGGTGGAGCAGGCCGTCGGCATTCCGCACCGTGCCCCCACCAGCAAGGAAGAGGCGTTTGCCGCCATGTGGGTGGCGCAGTGGAATTTCAACGCCGCGCTGATTCACGAAGCTTATGAGCGCAATGTGGACGCCACCGGAAAATTCAGCCCCAGCTATATGCACAAGATTTTGGAACGCTGGCATAAAGACGGCATTTCCACCCTGGTGCAGGCACAGAAAGAAAAAGAAGAACGTGCTTCCGCCCGCAAAGGCGACAAGCCATCCAAGGCGACAACCTATGATATTATTGAGTATGAACGCTCCGGCGTTTTTGACAACTTTGACAGGAAGTGATTTTTGTGGGGTACAGCAGAGAAATTTATGACGCAGCTGACCGGATTCTTGCGGAACGCCGCAAACAGGCGGAGGAAGAGGCAGCCGAACGTAAAGAAGCGTTTTACCGGCGCTGCCCGAAAGCGCAGCGCGTTGAGTCCCTGCTTTCCACAACGGCGCTTGCCGCCGCAAGAGCCGTACTGGGCGGCTCAAACGCAAGGGAACAGCTGAACCGTTTGAAAATGAACAATCAGGCGCTGCAGGACGAGTTGAACCGCCTGCTGGAAGCGGAAGGCTACCCGAAAGATTATTTGGAGCCGCAGTATTCCTGTAAGCTTTGCAACGACATGGGTTACATAGACGGAAGAATGTGCAGCTGCATGAGAAACCTGCTCCGTGCGGAATCCTACCGCAAACTGAATGCGCTGACTCCCCTGTCCCTTTCCACCTTTGACAGTTTTTCACTCGATTATTATTCAGCAAAGCCCGATGAGGAAAGCAAAAAGTCGCCGCGGAGCATCATGGAAGCTGTGTTCAGCAACTGTCGGAAATACGCGGATAATTTTTCACTTACCTCCCCCAGTCTGATTATGCAGGGTGGCACAGGGCTTGGAAAAACACACATGTCGCTCGCCATTGCAAACGCGGTGATTCAAAAAGGCTTCGGCGTGGTGTACTGCTCTGTCAACAATATTATTACAAAGCTGGAACGCGAACATTTCGGGCGCGAAGACGGCGACACCGGGCGTTCTTTGCTGGAATGTGACCTGCTGATTCTGGACGATTTGGGCACGGAGTTCCGAACCGCCTTTTCCAGCGCAGAAATCTATAACATAGTAAATACGCGGCTCATGTCGCAAAAGCCGACCATCATCAGTACGAACCTGTCCATTCAGNNGCTATACGGAACGGTTTGCTTCCCGTATTATGGGCGATTACGTTCGCGTTGCCTTCTGCGGCAGAGACAACCGTTTACAGAAACTGCTGATGAACAAACAATACTAGATTTTATGTTTCGACAGCAAAAAGGGAGAATGAAAATTCATTCTCCCTTTTTTATTTGAATATTATAGAATTGTTATTGATTGTTCTGGCCCAATGTGTCAAGGCTCTGCGCCTTCAAATAGGCATTGATAAAGCCGTCGATATCGCCGTCCATTACAGCGTTGATATTGCCGGACTCAAAGCCGGTGCGGTGGTCTTTTGCAAGGGTATACGGCATAAAGACGTAGGAACGGATTTGGGAACCCCACGCAATTTCCTTTTGCTCGCCCTTAATATCCTCAATGCGCTCTAAGTTTTCGCGCTCTTTGATTTCAATCAATTTGGATTTCAGCATTTTCATTGCCACGTCGCGGTTTTGGTACTGGCTGCGTTCCACCTGGCAGGCTACGACAATTCCGGTTGGAATGTGCGTCAAACGAACCGCCGAAGAGGTTTTGTTAACCTTCTGGCCGCCCGCACCGCTTGCACGGTACACATCCATTTTAATGTCTTCCGGATTAATTTCCACATCCACGTCGTCGTCGATTTCGGGCATAACTTCCAAAGAAGCAAATGAAGTATGGCGTCTGCCGGAAGCGTCGAACGGAGACACGCGGACAAGCCGATGAACACCGACTTCGCTCTTTAAAAAGCCGTACGCGTTCATGCCTTCAATCAAAATACTTGCGCTTTTCAGACCGGCTTCTTCTCCGTCCAGATAATCGAGCGTACTGACTTTGTAGCCGTGGCGCTCACCCCAGCGGCAGTACATGCGGTAAAGCATTTCGGCCCAGTCCTGCGCTTCGGTGCCGCCCGCGCCCGCATGGAACGTTAAAATGGCGTTTTTGCTGTCGTATTCACCTTGCAGCAGCGTGGACAGCCGCTGTTCCTCCAACCCGGACTTAAATTTTTCCAGTTCCTCCTGTGCTTCGGGCAAAAGGGAAAGGTCGCCTTCTTCATCGGCAAGCTCAATCAGGGCAAGCGTGTCTTCGTACGCGCTGGTCAGGCGTTCGTAAGCCGCAATTTTATTTTTCAGCATACTGGAACGCTGCAGTGTTTTTTGCGAAACACTCATATCGTCCCAAAACCCCGGCTGAGCTGCTTTTTCATCGAGCTTCGCGATTTCCTCGCGCAAGCTTTCCAGCCCGAGCGCTTCCGCCAGATCTTTTAAATCCGGTTCCAACCCCTCCAGCGAAAGCCTAAGTTCTTCAAATTGCAGCATAATATCATCCTTTAAAGTTATCTTTGTATTTCATCATAAAGATTCTGTTATGAAACCGCCGTAAGAATTATATGGATTTTTCTGCTAAAAAAACCGCGTAATAATGAAAAAACCGGTTTTAAGCCATAATTCCGGTGCAGTTCCTCTTTTCCGTTAGAACAAGACCTTATTGATTATAATTTATTTCAGGGGTGTTGTAAAGAATAAATTCCGAAAACACCCCAGTTGCGCTTAGTCTTTCCTGCACTGCATGTTGTTTAAAATTATGAATTAGGTGAAAACTTCTTAATGAATAGATTGAAGTTTTTTCGAAAATTAGCTACAATAGAATATCATACCCTGAAACATTTTTACAGGAGGATAAGCTATGACTGACTATACCGGAGTAAAATGCCCGGTTTGCGGAAAGGCTTTTACCGCTAAAGACGATATTGTGGTTTGCCCGGACTGCGGCGCTCCATATCATCGTGAGTGCTATGCACAAACAGGTCAATGTGTTTTTGCAGAAAAGCACGGCACTCCCAACGCATGGGTTCCGCCAAAGCCCGAAACCGAACAACATACAGAAAATCAGACCAAACGCTGCCCGCGCTGCGGCAGCCCGAATTCCGAATCCGCGCTGTTCTGTGAGCACTGCGGACAATCCCTGGCGAATAACCAGCAGGATTTTCACGGTTTTCCACAAACCGGCGGATTCCCCCCATTCGGAAATTTCCCCACGAACGGAGGGTTTCCGCAAAACGGCAACAACCAGCAATACGGTGTGCCGAATCAGCAGAATAATCCGAACCAGTCCGGTAACTTTCCGCAGGGCGGTTACCCCAACCAGCCGATTCCGTTCGTGTTCGACCCCATGGGCGGCGTAAACCCGAACGAACCACTGGAAGATGTTCCCGCTGGTGATGTTGCAAAACTGGTGCAGAATAATACGCAGTATTATCTTCCCGCTTTTATGAACAGCAGTAAATTCGGCCGCAACCGATTCAATTTCAGCGCTTTTCTATTTTCCGGCGGCTGGATGCTTTACCGCAAGCAATACAAGCTCGGCGCAATTCTTACCGCGGTAATGGTCGCGCTGTACCTGATTTCAAGCTTTGTTTCCGTATTTTACGTCATGCCGATTCTGCAGCCGCTGATGCAGCAGGTGGGCATTGCTTCCGATGCCGTTTCCCCTACGTATGAACAAATGATGCAAATGTCTGAAATGCTTTTACAGCAGCCGATACAGCAGTTGATGCTGGTATTTGTTCCTACGATTATTTTAATCGTACAAATCGTAATTATGATCGTTGTCGGTTTTAACGCAAACAGGTGGTACATGAAGCACTGTGTGGAAAAAGTAAGACAGATCCGCGAAAAAACAAAGGATCCGTCCGAAACAGCCGTTCAGCTGCAGGAACAGGGCGGCGTGAACACGGCGCTTGCAATCAGCTTATTAATCTGCTTTATGATTCTCATGTACATACCCAGCCTGTAAACCCCAACAAAAAATAGGAGTTGAAAAAATTGAAGGTTACCAAAGCAGTTATTCCCGCCGCGGGACTTGGAACAAGAGTACTTCCGGCTACAAAATCCATGCCAAAGGAAATGCTCCCCATTGTTGACAAGCCGGCCATTCAATATATTGTGGAAGAGGCGGTCAATTCCGGTATTACAGATATTCTGATTATTACCAACCGCGGCAAGGGACTGATTGAGGACCATTTTGACCGTGTGCCCGAGCTGGAAGCAAGGCTGACCAGCAGCGGCCCGGAAAAAGAAAAAATTCTGGAAGAAATCGTGGGGATCTCCCACAAAGCGAATATTTATTTTGTGCGCCAAAAAGAAACCCGCGGCCTTGGCCACGCGGTCAACTGCGCGCGCTCTTTTGTCGGCAACGAACCGTTCGCCGTACTGTACGGCGACGACGTCATTATTGGTGAAGACCCGGCCTGCGGCCAGCTGATTCGTGCTTACGAGGAATTTGGCAAGGGTGTTCTGGGCGTAAAACAGGTTACCGCAGAAGCGATTACCAAATACAGTTCGCTGAAAGTGGATAATATTCATGATAACTACTTCAACTGTACCGATATGATTGAAAAACCCTCGCCGGATAAAATCATGTCGCTTTACTCCATTCTTGGCCGCTGCATTCTGACCCCGGATATTTTTGATATTCTGGACAAAACGGAACCAGGCGCGGGCGGTGAAATTCAGCTGACCGACGCCATGTGTGCCCTGGCGCGCACCACGGGAATGATTGCGGTAGACTACACCGGAATTCGTTACGATATGGGCAACAAATTCGGCATTATGCAGGCACAGGTGGAAGTGGCGCTGAAGCACCCCGACATTGGCGAGGAATTCCGTGCCTACCTGAAGGAACTTTCCAAATCACTGTAAATTCATTCTTGACTTAATATGCCGGGACTGANNGGATTTATTTCGGGGCCAAAGTCCAAAAGGAGGTGCAAACAATGTCAGAAGTAAAGAATTCTTACGAGACCGTATTCATCCTTTCCACAACGGTAGGTGACGACGGAATCACCGCATTAGTTCAGAAGTTCAAGGATTTGATTGAGGCGAACGGCACAATCGACAGTGTTGATGAGTGGGGCAAGCGCAGACTTGCATACCCAATCAAAAAGCAGGACGATGGCTATTACACCCTGATCAATTTCACGAGCGTTCCTGAGTTCACAGCAGAACTCGACAGAATTTATAAAATTACCGATGGTGTCCTTCGTTCTCTCATCATAAAGAAAGAAAGCTAAGAAGGAAGAGTGATTCGAATGCTTAATGTCGCTGTTTTAATGGGCAGACTTGTTGCTGACCCTGAACTTAGGCACACAACAAACGACATATCTGTTACAAGTTTTACTATTGCGGTTGACCGTTCCTACGTTAAGTCGGGCGCGGACCGTCAGGCAGACTTTATTGATATTGTCGCATGGCGCAACACCGCTGATTTTGTGTGCAAGTATTTCCGTAAAGGCCAGTTAGTTGCCGTGCAGGGTTCCATTCAGACACGCACCTATACGGATAAAGACGGAAACAAGCGCAAAGCGTTTGAAATTGTTGCCGATCTNNCAAAGCGCGACAGCGCCTCGGCGCCGGGCAACTATCATTCAAGAACAGACGCTACCCCTGAGCAGCCGATGCCCGCTTATTCCAGCGGCGACACCGGTGACTTTGAGGAAATTCCTTCAGACGACGATCTGCCGTTCTGAGATTTCCCGTAAAACTTTAATAATGATGAGAAAAGGAGGCTTTTTGCCATGGCTGATAGAAATGACAGACAAGACAGGGAACGCCGTCCGGGCGGACGCAAAACCCGTAAAAAGGTCTGCAGTTTTTGTGTTGATAAGGTCGATACCATCGATTATAAGGATGTCGCAAAGCTTCGCCGTTTTATTTCTGAGAGAGCAAAGATTCTGCCCCGCAGAGTAACCGGCACCTGCGCACATCACCAGCGCGAGCTGACCATCGCGATTAAGCGTGCTCGTCACCTTGCACTGCTTCCCTTCAGCAGCGATTGATTTTCGCTGTCGCAACTTAACAATCAAAGCGGGCGCAAGGTATTTGCGTCCGCTTTTTTTTGGAGGTTATTATGCTAATCGACATGCACGTTCATATTTTCCCTGACAAGCTTGCAAAAAGGGCACTAACCAACCTTGCACGCGTTTGCAAGTGCCAGTACCTAACCGACGGCACCGTAAGCGGAACAAGTGAAAAGCTGCGCGAATGGGGCGTTGACGCCTGTGCCGCCCTAAGCATTGCCACCAAACCGACACAGCAAACTTCCCTGAACAATTGGGCGGCTTCCGTACAGAACGAACGCATTCATTGCTTTGGTTCGGTGCATCCGGACTCCCCGCATGCAGTGGAGGAGTTAAAGCGAATAAAATTACTGGGCCTTCGCGGCGTAAAGCTGCACCCGGATTACCAGAACTTTTTTATCGACGAAGCCAAAATGTTCCCTATTTACGAGGCGATTTCCGAACTGGGGCTTCCGGTTACATTTCACACCGGGCGCGACCCGCTGTCCCCCAATTTAGCACATGCCACACCCAAAGCGGTTGCGCGTATCGCAGATTTATTCCCGCGGATGAAAATTATTGCGGCTCACCTGGGCGGTATGGTAATGTATGACGAGGCTGAAGAGCTGCTGGCCGGTAAAAACATCTATCTTGATACCGCCATGAGCGCACGTCTTTGCCCCTCGGAACAGTTTGAGCGCATTGTAAAAAAACACGGTTCCGAGCGGATTCTGTTCGGAAGCGACTGCCCCTGGAGCCGTTCCTGTGACGAATTTGAATACATTGAAAAAACACGCCTTTCCACCGAGGAAAAAGAAAACATTTACTGGCGCAATGCCGCCAGACTGCTTTCGCTCGATATATAATTTTCCTGATTATTTTCAATGATTATTCAGAAAACGCCCTTGAATTTCCATTGTGAAGTACGTAAAAACCGGCCGGAGCTTATGGTAAGCTCCGGCCGGTTTGTTTTAGATATTTATTCTTCGGTAGGAATTGCTTTCGATTCGTCCAGAATTTTAATTTCGTTCATCTGGCCGTTGAAAATCTGCATTTTGCCCTGCAGCTTCGCACCATCGTTTACGGTTACCGTAGCACCGACCAAATCGCCGATTACAATCGCATTTCCTTGGCAGCTAATGCTGTTCTTTGCACGAACATTTCCCTGCATTTTACCGTTAATGACAAGGTTTTTCGTTTTAATATCCCCAATAATTACCGAATCGCTGTCAATAGTGACATCGTCGGTTGCGGTAAGATTGCCGCGAACCGTACAGGAAACCAATGTAATATTCGCGCCGGACACGTCGCCGGTTTGTTTCCCGCTTATTTTAATATTTCCCGTCGTACTTACACTGCCCTTTACAATACCGTATATTTCAAAATCCCCATCGGACTTAATATCGCCGGTGATTGTCGTCCCTTTTGAGATCAATGTGGACTGCTTTGTCGAGCCATGATCTTTTCCCGTTGGTATTTCATAAGAATTTTGAGGTTTGAATTCAGGCCGAATCGGATAAAGATCCGGTTTATTTTGTTCCGCAACAGTAGACACAGCAGAGCCTACCTCCGTTTCATCATTTTTTACTTCAATTTTAAAATCGGACACATTATCTTCGCGGTTATTACTTACAGCCTCTCGCTGCATTTGTACATTGAAAGTATGATTTTCTTCCATATCACTGGGGCCATTCCAAATTCTATTTAAAACATTAACCAGTTTGCTGTTATCATTTCGTCTCACCGCGTCCATCGAAATCCCTCCAAAATTTATTACCATGAAATTCCAGATCATTTAATCATTTTTATTATAATATACTTTTTTGTATATTTCCACTATTTTTTAAATATTTTGTCAAATTAATGTAAAATAAGTAGAATTATCCGCTTTATTTGCATTTTCATCTACAGCAAAAAACCGACCCGATGCAAAAGCAACGGATCGGCTCTCGTATTAATTTATTGCTGTGCGGAACCGGAAGGTGTGGTTCCGGAAGAAACGTCTTCGGAGGAAAGGCTGGGGTCCGGACCCTTGCTGATTACAATCATGACCGAAGAGCCGTACGGCATTTGACTGCCCGCCTTAACTTCCTTATAACCGATTGCGGAACCTGCAGCGACCGTGCTGCTGTATTCCTCGTCTTTTGTCGGAACAAAACCGGCGGAGGTTACTGCTTCGGAAGCATCTGCAAGGCTTTTCCCCGTAATATCCGGCAATGTACGCACCGCTGCGCCCTGACTGACAACAACTACAATCTCCGCGCCCTTTGCCATCTTTGTACCCGCTGCGGGCGACTGAGAAATAATGCCGCCCTCCGGAATGGTATCGCTGAACTGCTTGGTGGAAAGCAGCACCTGATAATCCTGATTCGCGGTTGAATCAGAAGAAACCGCCGCCTTTAAATCTTCGTAGTTCTGGCCGACTAAATTCGGCGCGTCAATCATATTGGGGTCGGAAGATTCCGCAGAAGCAGCCAGCAAACTGTCCGCTTCGCTTGTAACGGCCGAATCCACCTGGGATGATTCGGACGCCAGCGCAGCCGCTCCGGCGTCGTCCGTATTGGAAATCCAAATAATTCCTACCACAGTAAATACGATTAAAGCCAAAACGCAGGAAAGAATCACCCACACAAAATTGGGTACCCCTTTTTTCTGCACAGGCTCCGGCGGTTCCGGCTTAAACCTCGGATTAATCCGGTCCAGCCGCTGCGTTTCTTCCAACNNGCAACGCCGCCGTTACTGTGGGTGCGGCGGAAAGTTCGGCGCGCAGCCGTTCAAAAGTCGGTGTGCGTTTATCCGGTGAAACCTGAAGCGAATTGGCCATTGCCGTTACCACATGGGGCGGCAGGCTCCGCATAATGCTGGTCGGTATCAGCAGACGGGAATCGGTACGGCGTTTTAACGCGTCCTGCGGCATGGTGCCGGTCAGCGTAAAAAATAATGAAGCGGCAAAGCCGTAAACATCGGTCGCCTCGTCGGGGGTATACCCCATTCCGTACTGCTCAATTGCGGCACAGCCGGAAACCATGTCCGGCGGAAGGTCAGTGTCCATGCGGCGCACGGCACTAATGCAGAAGCCGCCGAGCTTCATTCGGCCGTCCTTCATAATATGAAGCGTATCCGGTGAAATACCAAGGTGGCTGATTCCGGCCGCGTGAATTGCGCTCAGCGCGGATAACACCGGCATAAAAAGCTGACGCGCGGCGTTCCAGCTTAGGCTGCCGCCGCTGCGCTCCACAAAATAACGGAGCGTAATACTTTCGTTCCATTCGGAAACCGTATACGCCGTATGATTCTCTTCAAAGATGTCATAAATTTGAACAATTGCGGAAAGCTCGCGCATATGGGCGATTTCTCTTGAATAATTCAGGAAACTTGCCAGTGACTCATCAAAAATGATTTCGCTTCCGCCGAACACACGCACATCGGTTGCATTGTCCGCCCGTCCACAGATAGTCTGCGGAAAGAATTCGCGCAGCTCGATCGGAATATTCAAGACCGTATCGAAGCCGATATAGGTAATTCCTTCCCCGTTGCTCTGTTTTGCGCGGCCGACAAGATACCGCTGCTGCAGTTTCGTCCGGTAGGGAAGCGCATGGTTCATTTGAAGCTCGGCAGAACGAAACCCGCAGTTCGGGCATTCCGTTTTACCGGCTGTATCAGACATACAGTTCATGCACAGATTGTCAGAGCCTGTCATGTTGCTTCCTCCAGTTTTGCACAATTATGGAAAAACTTTCTATTAGTCTTCGTCATCCGAATTCGGATTATCCCAGTTGTGCCAAACATTTTGCACATCGTCGTTGTCTTCCAGTGCATCGAGCAGGCGCTGCATTTTTATAATTGCGTCTTCGTCGGTCAGCGAGGTGTAAGTGTTCGGTACCATTTCGACCTCTGCAGAAACAAACTCGTATTTCTTCTTTTCCAAATCTTCCAGCACTCCGCTGAAATCTTCGGGCTCAGTGTAAATCTCAAAAACGTCTTCGTCGGCCTGAAAATCGGAAGCGCCTGCTTCGAGGCTGTCTTCCATAACTTTATCTTCTTCCAGTCCCTCTTTTTCAATGACGATGACACCCTTCTGCGCAAACATAAAGGATACGCAGCCCGTGGTGCCCAGATTGCCGCCGAATTTATCAAAATAATGGCGAACGTCGCCTGCGGTACGGTTGCGGTTGTCTGTCAGAGTTTCTACGATGACCGCGACCCCGCTCGGGCCGTATCCTTCGTATGTAATGTTTTCATATTTTGTATCATCGCCGTCGCCGGCAGCCTTTTTGATAATGCGCTCAATGTTGTCGTTCGGCACATTGGCGGCCTTTGCTTTGGCGATACAGTCTTTCAGTTTTGAGTTGGAATTCGGGTCGGGACCGCCGCCTTCTTTTACAGCAACGGCTAACTCACGGCCGATTTTGGTAAATACTTTTGCTTTCGCTCCGTCGGTCTTTTCTTTTTTGCGTTTGATATTATTCCATTTTGAATGGCCTGACATATTTTAGTCCTCCCAAATAATAATGCTACACTTTATCATATCACAATTCACCTTTGATATCAAGCGCGAGGTTGTGCGCTTCGTCGCGCGCTCTGGGAAACGTCGCTTCACCGGAATCAAAATCGGTGCCTGTCCAAACTACTTCATGTTCCAGCGAGGTATTCATAACCGAAAAAATCATGCGAAGCTGGCGTNNACTGCGCGAACCGCCTGTCACGAGCAGCACGGCGGTTTTATGCTTTGCAATAGGCGGATTTACCCCCAGTGAGAACCGCGCCGAAAAATAACGCTGTGTACGGTCTGCGATTGCCTTAAGCGGAGCGGGAAAGCTGAGGTTATAAACCGGGGTGGCAACCACAATGACATCCGCGCGGCGCAGCAGCAAATCGAGTTCGTCAAAATCATCCTTCATGCAGCAGCCTTCCTTACGGGTGCAGTAGTTGCATGACCTGCAGGGTGCAACGTTATAACGGTAAGAATCAATAACCCTTATTTCCGCAGCGTCTTGCAGCGGTTCCAAAAACTCGTTCAGCAGGCGGGCGGTAAATCCTTTTTTACGCGGCGACCCGAACAGAACCAATATAAACTTTTTTTCCGAAGCGGGTACCCCCGCTGCAGCTTCACTCATTTCTTTCACCTGCTTTCCTTTGCCGATTCATCCAATTGTGTTCCTCGTTTTCCGAATGCTATTTGCCTGCAAAGGGAGTATTCGGAGTTTTGACAGGTACGCAGAAAAATAAACCTTTCCGGCATAATCGACCCGCCCCCTTTACATTTATAATAGGGGTCTGAAGCGGGTAAATAAAAACCGGATTCCGCCGTTTTCAGCGGGATGGAAAGTTCCGTCACCTGTTTTGACTGTAACTTCCGTCGTGTTCCGCCGGCAAACCGGAACATGCTGTCGGTGCAATAATCCGTTTTCAACAGCGTATTCCTGATAAATTTCATCAAAAAACACACGGAACAACATCGTATAAGTTACCCTATTTTAACATTTTTTCGGCGCAATAACAATATACTGTACCCTATTTTTAACACAAGCACCCTTGACAATTTACAAAAAACCGAGCTATAATGTTTCATTATCGTTAAGGAATATTTAAAGAGAGACGGCGGTATTTTATAATGAGAATCGGCTTAGATGTGGGCTCAACAACAATAAAATGCGTGGTTCTGGACGACAGCAACCAAATCGTATATAAATCGTATGAACGGCATTTTTCGCAAATTACGCAAAAAATGTCGGAACTGCTCACGAAAATCAAAAAGGAAATTATCGGTGGAAAAAGTGCCAGGCTTACCGNNAAGGTTTACGCCACCCGGGTTGCCGTAGGCAAGCTGATTCCGGACGCCGACGTAATTATTGAATTAGGCGGCGAGGACGCGAAAATCCTGTTCCTTTCCGGCGGCACCGAAGTGCGGATGAACGGTTCCTGCGCAGGCGGTACCGGCGCTTTCATTGACCAGATGGCAACGCTGCTGAATATTTCTTTGGATGAAATGAACGTACTGGCCGAACAGTATGAAAAAATTTATACCATTGCTTCCCGCTGCGGCGTGTTCGCAAAGTCTGACATTCAGCCGCTGCTGAATCAGGGCGCACGCAAAAGCGATATTTCCGCCAGTATTTTTGCTGCCGTTGCCAACCAGACCATTGCCGGGTTGGCACAAGGCAGACGAATAGACGGAAAAGTGGTTTACCTTGGCGGGCCGCTCACCTTCCTTTCCCAGCTGCGCTACAGCTTTGACCAGGCGCTTGGCATTGAAGGAATCTGCCCGGAAAATTCGCTGTATTACGTCGCCATGGGCGCCGCCTTCCACAGCGACACCGACATTGACCTGGATGCCGCCCTGCAAAGTATTGATGCGTACGGCACCACTTCGAACTTTCTTTCCATTCCGCCGCTGTTCAAGAACGACGCGGAATACGAGGAATTTACAAGCCGACACGCACAGTGCACCGTACCGAAGGGCGACGCCGCCCAATACAGCGGCGATATATTCCTTGGAATCGACGCCGGCTCCACCACGGTGAAGGCCGTGATGATCGGGAAGAACGGCGAGGTTCTGGATTCCATTTACAAAAGCAATTCCGGCAACCCGGTTCCCATTATTCGGGAATATCTGCTGGACATATACAATCGTTATCCGAATATACATATTGCAGCCGGAGCGGTAACCGGCTACGGCGAAGAATTGCTGAAAAACGCGTTTAGTCTGGATTTCGGCATTGTGGAAACCATTGCGCATTTTACCGCAGCCAAACGGTTCCTTCCCAACGTGGATTTCGTTATTGACATCGGCGGGCAGGACATGAAATGCTTTAAAATACGCAACGGCGCCATTGACAACATTTTTCTGAATGAAGCCTGTTCTTCCGGCTGCGGCTCGTTCCTGCAAACCTTTGCGAATACGCTGGGCTATGAAATTCCCGAGTTCGCCCGCATGGGTCTGTTCGCAAAACACCCGGTCGACTTGGGCTCACGCTGCACCGTGTTTATGAACTCGCAGGTAAAGCAGGCACAGAAGGACGGCGCCACTACCGAGGATATTTCCGCCGGTCTTTCCGTCAGCGTGGTAAAAAATGCAATTTACAAAGTAATCCGTGCCGCTTCCGCCGAAGAACTTGGGCGGAACATTGTGGTACAGGGCGGCACCTTCCTGAACGACGCGGTACTGCGCGTATTTGAAAACGAACTGGGCGTTCACGTTCTGCGCCCCGACATTTCCGGTCTGATGGGCGCTTACGGCGCGGCCATTTACGCCATGAGCAAATCCACGGGAGAAAGCAGCATCATTGGGAAAGAAGAGCTGGAAAACTTCAAGCATGAGGTTAAGGTAACATCCTGCGGAATGTGCAGCAACAACTGCCGCCTTACCATCAATATATTCGGTGGAAACCGCCGTTTTATCGGCGGAAACCGCTGCGAAAAGCCGGTTACCAGACGTTCCTCCGATAAAGAACTGAATCTTTACGCCTATAAACTGGAAAAACTTCGCTCGTACCAGCCGGTGGAAGGAAAACGCGGAAAAATCGGCATTCCTATGGGGCTGAACCTGTATGAGCTGCTGCCGTTCTGGCACACCTTCTTTACCAGTCTCGGTTTTGAAGTGGTGCTTTCTCCTCTGTCGAACCGTGAACTGTACCTGAACGGGCAGAGCACGATTCCTTCGGACACCGTGTGCTTCCCCGCAAAACTGATGCACGGTCACGTTCTGGCACTGGTGGAAGACGGCGTAAAAAACATCTTCTACCCCTGCATGTCCTACAACATTGACGAAGGGCTTGGCGACAACCATTACAACTGCCCTGTGGTCGCGTATTACCCGGAGGTAATCTCCGCCAATATGAGTGCGCTGAAGGACTGCAATTTTATTCACGACTATGTGGGAATTCACCGCAAGCGTGACTTCCCCATTAAGATGCACGGCATTCTTGGAAAGTACTTTGAAAGCATAAGCCTGCCCGAAGTGAAGCAAGCCGCCACAGCCGCGTACGATGCGTATAACGATTATTTTGCCGACGTGCGCGCAAAGGGCGACGAAATGATTGCGGATGCGGAAAAGCAGAACAAGCAAATCATTATTTTAAGCGGCAGACCGTATCATTTGANNTTGGACCCGGAAATCAACCACGGTATTGACAAGCTGATTACCAGCCTTGGCGCCGCGGTGATTTCGGAGGATGTTGTCAGCAACAAAGTAAAACACTTCCCCACCGACGTGCTTAACCAGTGGACATACCACTCCAGACTGTACGCAGCCGCGGAATATGTGGGCGATAAACCAAATATGAACCTGGTACAGCTTGTTTCGTTCGGCTGCGGCGTAGACGCCATTACCACGGACGAGGTACGCCGTATTCTGGAAGAAAAAGATAAAATTTATACACAGATCAAAATTGATGAAATTACAAATCTCGGCGCGGTCAAAATCCGGCTTCGCAGCCTGTTTGCCGCGCTGGAAAAATGAGGTGAATCACATGGCAGAATTGGAATTTGACAAAAGCGGGCGCCTGCTGTTTACAAAGGAAATGAAAAAGGAATATACCATCCTCTGCCCGTCGATGGCTCCGACTCATTTTCAACTGATCGTTAATGTGATGAACAACTGCGGGTATCACGTAGAGCTTCTGACAAATGAAGGACCGAGCGTGGTGCACGAAGGCCTGAAATACGTGCATAACGACACCTGCTACCCCGCGCTTCTGGTCATCGGCCAGTTTATCGACGCGCTTCATTCGGGCAAATATGACCTTGATCATACCGCGCTGATTATTACCCAGACAGGCGGCGGCTGCCGTGCATCAAATTACATTCATTTGCTGCGCAAAGCACTGAAAAAGGCCGGTCTGGAAAAGATTCCGGTCGTTTCGCTAAATATGTCCGGTCTGGAAAGCAACCCCGGCTTCCACATTACCTTGCCGATGCTTCGGAAGTTCGTTGCCGCTTTGGTTTACGGTGACGCACTGATGCTTTTGTACAACCAGACGGAAGCGTATGAAGTCAACAAAGGTGAAAGCAAAAAGAAGGTAGACCGCTGGATTAACAACTTAACCGAGCGATTCAACCACGGCAAAGGGCTTTCCCTGAAAGAGCTAAAGGAAATTCTGAATGAAATTGTAAAAGATTTCGCTAAAATCCCGTTGAACAAAATACCGAAGATCAAGGTCGGCGTGGTCGGCGAAATTTACGTTAAATACGCCGCGCTGGGCAACAACCATCTGGAAGATTTTCTGCGCGAGCAGGACTGTGAAGTCAATGTGCCCGGTATTTTAAATTTCGCCCTGTTTAAGGTTGACAACCGCCTGGAAGACATTAAACTGTACGGCGGCAACCCGGCTAAGTTCGCCGTGGTTAACACGCTGATGAATTATCTGCTGAAAATGCAGAATATTCTGATTGAAGCGGTAAAAAGCGAACCGAAGTTTTTGGCGCCGACTACTTACGCCCATACAAAGGGCTTAGTCAAAAACGTAATCGGATACGGCAATAAAATGGGCGAAGGCTGGCTGCTGACTGCGGAAATGCTGGAGCTTTCCGAACAGGGATATGAAAATATCGTATGTACCCAGCCGTTCGGCTGCCTGCCGAACCACATTTGCGGCAAAGGAATGATTCACCGCATTAAGGCAGTTGACCCCCATTCCAACATTGTCCCGATTGACTACGACCCGAGCGCAACACGCGTAAACCAGGAAAACCGGATTAAACTGATGCTTGCCGTAGCAAGGGAGACCCTTGAGGAAACCCATGGGGAATCAATTGCTGAAAAGAAAAATGCTTAAATTTCTTCTATGATAATTGTTTATTATCATGTTTTTGCCGTAACCGAATGAAATGCTCTTGTAACAGTCCAATAATTGATGTATTATTTTTTTAGAACCATAGGTGCTTCCTATCATCCTGCCAAAGATTGTAAAAAGGCAAACCTGATAAAAATCAGGGACGCAAAGCCAAGGGGCTAAGCTTTTATCAAAAAGTATGCCAGCCGGCTGCACAAATTTATGACGCTGCCAACGAATCCTGCTGACGGCGCCGTCATAAAAAGATTTGGAGGTTGAAACCCTTTGAAGAGCAAGAGTTATTGGATTGTTGGGGCTTCTTTCATACCTTTTATAATTGTTTTATATGCCGAAACCAGGGGCTTTGTACAGGAAGCCCTTAGTTTGGGTACACTGCTTGTGGCCGCGCTCGTCCTGCTGGCTACCATGCTTTATGTATGGTACCGGTTTGTGGCGGAGCCGGCTCAAAACTTTTTAAAGACAATTCACCGCGCAATTCACGGCGATTACCGGGCACGATTTTCATGCGGCAGGGAAAACGATGTTTTCTATCATCTTTCACAGTCATTCAACCAGTTTATGACCATTATGGAAAAACAGACGGACGAGCTGGTCAAAAACCGGCATTTGCAGAACCAGCTGTATGAAAATGAAAAAATCTACCGTTCTGCGCTGGAACTGACCTGCGAACGGGTATTTGAAGCGGACTTGACCCACAACAAACTGATTTACGGGCAGAGCGCCTACAACCGCATTTTCCCCTTTTTAAAAACCGAGCTGTACGACGAAATTATAAAGTCGATTGCTGTAAATGCGATTCACGAAGACGACATAAAGCAGTTTTTAAATACATTTAACCGGGCAAATTTGCTCACGCTGTTTAACAGCGGGGGCACCGCCGAAATCAATTTGGAATACCGGCAGATTATGAAAAACGGAGAAATACGCTGGATGGCCGGCACGCTGATTCACCTTTCCAACAACGGGGACGACAGCATGAAGGCGATTGGTTATGTGAAAAACATTGACGAGCGTAAGCGTTACGAGCTGGAAGTGCTGAAACAGTCACAAAAGGACGGTCTGACCGGGCTTTACAACAAGCTGGTCACGCAAAGTCTGGTGGAGTCCTATTTGGCAAACGACGGCTGCAAGGTGCCGAATGCCGCCATTATGCTCGATATTGATAATTTTAAAGGCTTCAACGACAGTCTGGGGCATATTCAAGGCGACGCCGCTCTGACCCATGTAGCGGAAGGTCTGCAAAAAGTATTCCGTTCTACAGACGTTGTCGGCCGCATTGGCGGCGACGAATTCTTTATCCTTGTTAAAAATTACGGTTCATTGGACGCGCTGACCGAAAAGTTGGACGGGCTATGCGCCATGTTCCGGAAAATCCGTCTGGGCGACGACAACAGCCACCCCATTTCCGGCAGTATTGGGGTATCGCTTTACCCGCAGGACGGAAAAAATTATGCCGAGCTGTATAAAAAGGCCGACGCGGCTTTATACCGTGCAAAAGCAAAAGGAAAAGACTGTTACCATATTTGCAGTCAGGAGGATTCCGACGACCCGCGGCTCGAAGCCTTGGACTCGCAAGAGTGCATTCGAATTGAAAATCCGGTGGAACTGCGCAATCTGGTTCACTGAAAAGGAAGCGAAACTGTAACGGGAGCGTAAAAACATGCAAAAGTTATTGAAGGAATTTAAAGAATTTGCCGTGCGGGGCAACGTAATGGACCTTGCAGTCGGCGTAGTAATCGGCGGTGCGTTCGGCAAAATAGTATCTTCGCTTGTTTCCGACATCATCATGCCGGTACTTTCCCTGGTCACCGGCAGAATTGACTTGACTTCGCTGCGTGTGACCATTCCCGCTTCCATACAGGGCGGAAAAGACATTGCTATTACATACGGCGTATTCCTGCAGAATGTGCTGGACTTTGTTCTTATTGCGTTTTCCATCTTTCTTGTAATAAAAGGAATGAACCGCCTGCAACAGAAAAAAGAGGAAACGCCCCCTGCCCCGCCGAAACCAAACAATGAAGAAGTTTTGCTGACCGAAATCCGTGACCTGCTGAAGGAACGCGGCGAAACAAATAAATAGCGAAAAACCGCAGAAGAAAGGGATCCCTTTCTTCTGCGGTTTCTTTATTTTTGGGTTTATCTTATTGATATGCGTGCATTATCTGTCCCATTTATCACACAGGGAATTGATTTGATCGGCAAATTTGGCAAGGTCTTTGTTTGCCCCGCCCTCGTTGTTTTGAATCACTCGCATCAAACGTTTTCCTGCTTCCATCAGGCGTGCAAACGGTCCGGAGAATTTGCGAGGCTTTCCGTTATGCTCCACATGGCGCGCTTCGGGTTCCTTGCCCGGTTCCAATGTTTTATCGGCCAAAAGGTCGTACACTGCTTCAAAATTGGGTGCAAACGCGTTATAACCAAGTTTTTTCAGAGTTTGTGTAAAGGTTTCGCAAACCTCCCGTTCTCCGTGCACCACAAACACACGCTGCGGTTTTTCCTGAAACGCATGAATCCATTTTAAAAGGCCGGTTCGGTCCGCATGCGCGGAAAGAGCACGGAAATTGTAAATATGAGCGTGTACGGCAATTTCTTCGCCGAACAGCTTTACTTTATCGATTCCCTCCAACAGAATTCTGCCCAGCGTTCCGTTTGCCTGGTACCCCACAAATACGATAGCACATTCCGGCCGCCACAGATTATGCTTTAAGTGGTGCCGGATTCTGCCGGCCTCGCACATGCCGCTGGAGGAAATGATAACCTTTGGCACGCCGTCTTCATTCAGCGCTTTCGATTCTTCCACACTGGCGCTGGTATTCAAATTGGAAAAAGAGATCGGTTTAAATCCGTTTTTAATCAGTTTTACGGTTTCTTCGTCCGCATATCCGGTCAAGTCGCCGCTGTAAATTTTTGTCGCTTCGGCCGCAAGGGGACTGTCAACGTATACCGGAAAGTCCGGATTGTGCTTTACCAGACCGCGTTCCTTTATTTCACGGATAAAATAGAGCAGTTCCTGAGTACGCCCCACCGCAAAACTGGGGATTACCACATTTCCGCCTTGGGAAAGTGTTTTGTCAAAAATTTCCGCCAGAACAGGAATGTAATCCGCTACCTTTTCGTGGTCACGGTCGCCATAGGTGGACTCCATTACCACATAATCCGCCTGTTCAATATACTGAGGGTCGCGGATAATCGGCTGATTGGTATTGCCGATGTCGCCGGAAAAAACAATTTTCTTGGTTTTTCCTCCCTCCGTCAGCC
This sequence comes from Ruminococcaceae bacterium UBA3451, assembly GCA_002378845.1. Classification (GTDB taxonomy): domain Bacteria; phylum Bacillota; class Clostridia; order Oscillospirales; family Acutalibacteraceae; genus Caproiciproducens. Next base: position 66,046 of record DFRY01000029.1, read on the forward strand.
ACATTTCCACCGATGCAGAACCGAGCAAATGGCCTGCGTCGGTAAAACGGAAACGGACTCCCTCACAAAGCTCCNNCTCGCCGTAGCTGCACGGCATAAGCCGATTCAGAGTGTCCTGCGCGTCTTCCATGGTATAAATCGGCTCTTCCGGTTCCCTGCCCGCGCGCCGGTTCTTGCGGCTTTCGTTGATGGCGTCCATTTCCTGAATATGCGCGCTGTCGCGCAGCATAATGGAAAGCAGGTCGCAGGTTGCGCGCGTTGCGTACATTTTGCCGCGGTACCCGTTGCGGACAAGAAGCGGCAGCCTGCCGCTGTGGTCGGTATGCGCGTGGGTGACGATAACATAATCAATTTGCGTTGCATAAAACGGAAGCTTGTGGTTGTCGTCTTCGTCGGCGCCCTGTTGCAGGCCGCAATCAATTAAAATCCGCTTTCCGTTTACCTGAATACAGTGGCAGCTGCCGGTTACTTCTTTGTCTGCGCCGTAAAAAATCAATTGCATCGTCTTTCCTCCAGCTGTTTATTTGTTTTATTCTTCGTTCAGTACCAATTCTATGGGGCAATGATCGCTTCCCATAATTTCCGGATGAATATTGCTTTCCATAACCTTGTCACAAATTCGGTCGGACACCAGAAAATAGTCAATACGCCAGCCCGTGTTCTTTTCCCGGGCATGGAACATGTAAGACCACCACGTGTATGCGCCGATTTCCTCCGGGTGCAGATAGCGGAAGGTATCGGTAAAGCCGGATTCCAGTAATTCCGTCATTTTTTCGCGTTCCTGGTCGGAAAAGCCCGCATTGCCGACATTGCTTTTCGGGTTTTTCAGGTCGATTTCATGATGTGCCACATTCATATCACCGCAAACAACCACCGGTTTTTTCGCGTCGAGCTGCTTCAGGTAATCACGGAACGCGACTTCCCAGCTCATGCGGTAATCAATTCTGGCAAGCTCATGCTGCGCGTTCGGCGTATAAACTGTGACCAGATAAAAGTCCTCGAACTCCATGGTAATAGTGCGGCCTTCGCCCGCATGTTCCGGCACGCCGATGTCATAACTGACCTGCAGCGGATCCCTGCGCGTAAAAATAGCGGTACCCGAATACCCCTTCTTCTCGGCGGAATTCCAGTATTGCCAATAACCCGGCAGATCGATTTCTACCTGATCCTGCTGCATCTTCGTTTCCTGAATACACACGACATCCGCGTCGATTGCATTGAAAAAATCCATAAAGCCCTTATTCAGGCAGGCCCGCAGGCCGTTCACGTTCCAAGAAATCAGCTTCACCCAAACATCCCCTATCATTTTTTCGATTGCTTTCATTATACCATACATGACGGCGAAATTAGAAACAGTTTTTCCGCGATATTTGGGTCAGTAACTATTTTGCCTCCGTTTCAGGAAAACAACCGAATCCCAATCCTGTAAAATTTTTTTCCTTATTCTAACTTTAAAAAATTATTACCCTTGAAGGAATGCCCACAACTGGGTATAATAGAAATACCGCTGTAATAGAAAAATACAAAACAGGCAGCATGATGGGCCTGTTCTGCATTGCTTGGGGGATATGCCGTGTGTATTCCCCGGCGGTAAGCTGCCGAGATCCGTGCGAAGCGGGTGGCTTTCCAAATTTATGTCGCACGGAGAAATGGTGGCTAAAATGAAAAATCCAATCGTTACAGTGAAAACCAATGCGGGCACAATGAAAATTGAGCTGTACCCTCAGGTTGCCCCGAATACAGTAAATAATTTTATCTCCCTAGTAAACAAAGGGTTCTATAACGGAACCATTTTCCACCGGGTCATTCCCGGCTTTATGATTCAGGGCGGCGACCCGGAAGGCACCGGTATGGGCGGCCCGGGTTACAGCATTAAAGGCGAGTTCAGCGCCAATCGCTTTTCGAACGATTTGAAGCATTCCAAGGGAGTCATTTCCATGGCACGCTCCATGAGCCCGAACAGCGCCGGTTCCCAGTTTTTCATCATGGTTAACGACGCTCCGCACCTTGACGGCCAGTACGCCGCATTCGGCAAGGTCATTGAAGGAATAGAGGAGGCAGACCGAATTGTTGCGGTACGCCGCGATTACAACGACAGACCTTTGGAAGATCAGGTCATGCAGTCTGTAACAGTTGAAACTTTTGGTGAAGAGTATAGCGAACCGGAGAAATACTAATTCACAGGAGATCAGCATGTCTATCTTTAAAAAATTTATACAATATTATAAACCGTACCGGAAACTGTTTTACTTTGATATGTTCTGCGCTTTGGCGGTTTCCGCCATTGACGTTGCCTTTCCGCAGATTCTGAATTGGCTGACCAAGGGCCTGTACGCCGAGGGCACACAGATTATTCTGCGTGCCCTGCCCTGGATTGGCCTTAGCCTGCTTGTTATGGAGCTGATTCGCGTTGGCTGCCAGTACTTCATTACCAGCTGGGGGCATATTATGGGCGCACGCATGGAAAGCGATATGAGGCAGGATTTGTTTGATCATTTGCAGCGCCTTTCGTTTTCCTATTACGACAAGAATAACACCGGAGAAATGATGAGCAAGCTCGTTTCGGATTTGTTCGATATCAGTGAGCTGGCTCACCACGGCCCCGAAAATATTCTGATTTCTTTTTTGAAAATTTTCGGAAGCTTTTTGCTGATGATGACCATCAACGCACCGATGACATTGATTCTGTTGTTCGTTACGCTGTTCATGATTGTGTTTACCATTCACAAAAACAAAAAAATGCGTGCCATTTTCATGGATAACCGTAAAAAAATTGCCGGTGTCAATTCCCGTGTGCAAGACAGCCTTGCGGGAATCCGTGTGGTGAAAAGCTTTGGAAACGAGAAACTGGAGCGGGATAAATTCTGCGAAAGCAACCTGAAATTTCTGGACTCCAAAGTCAGCAGCTACCGCATTATGGGCAGCTTCCGCGCGGGCACCTCTTTTTTTGAGGGACTTCTTTTCATTACCGTACTGATCAGCGGCGGGCTTTTCATTGCGCAGGGTTCGCTGCATTTAAGCGACCTTGCCGTGTACGCTTTGTACATAAACATCATCATTAACCCCATTGATGTTTTAATTGAGTTCACCGAACAGTTCCAGAAAGGGTATTCCGGATTCAAGCGGTTTATTGAGGTTGTTGACACCGAACCGGAAATTGTGGACAAACCCAATGCCACGGAACTGGAAAATGTACGGGGCGAAATTGAGTACCAGGACGTTTCCTTTAGCTATGAAGCCGACAGCAACGTTTTAAACCACATCAGCATCCACATCGACGCGGGCAAAACAATTGCGCTGGTGGGGCCGTCAGGCGGCGGAAAAACCACCTTATGTTCCCTGCTTCCCCGTTTTTACGACGTGACCTCGGGCAGCGTGCGGATTGACGGCAAAGATGTGCGTGACATTAAACTGAAATCCCTGCGCGGCGCCATTGGCATTGTGCAGCAGGACGTTTACATGTTCGCGGGCAGTATTCGGGATAATATTTCCTACGGCAAACCCGAAGCTACCGAAGAGGAAATTATAGAAGCCGCAAAGCGCGCCAACATTCATGAGTTTATTGTCGGCCTGGAAGAGGGCTACGACACTTATGTCGGGGAACGCGGAACACGCCTGAGCGGCGGCCAGAAGCAGCGCCTTGCGATTGCGCGCGTATTTCTGAAAAACCCGCGCATTCTGATTCTGGACGAAGCGACCAGCGCGCTGGACAACGAAAGCGAACGGCACATTCAGAATTCACTGGAAGAACTTTCCAAGAGCCGTACCACCATTGTAATTGCACACCGCCTCAGCACCATTCGCAACGCCGATGAAATCATCGTCATTGGCGACGAGGGGATTATGGAGCGCGGAGGGCATCAGGAACTGTTGGAACGCAACGGCATGTACGCAAAATATTACAACATGCAGTTCGAAGGATTGCAGGATTAATCACATAGGATAACAAACAAAAGCACTGCGCGGGGCAAAAACCCGGCAGTGCTTTTTTATGCTTCATTATTTATACAGAATACGTTTCTACTCCGTCGCGCGTTACGCGAGCGTGAATAACCGGAACGGAAGCAGGCGCTTCACCGCGAATCACTACCGCGCTTTCAAAAAGTTTTTCCGCTTCCATGCAGCGTTCTATTGTGGAGGAGTAAAATACCGCGATGGTATCGCCCTTTTTCACATAATCCCCGATTTTTTTGGTCAGCATAATCCCGGCGCTGAAATCGATGGAATCCTCTTTCTTTTCTCGGCCCGCACCCAGTTCAACGGATGCGATGCCGCACTGTTCCGTATTCATGGAATACAGGTGCCCTTCGCTTTGCGCCAGAACTTCATGGGTGACCTTTGCCTGTGTAAAGTTGGCATTGTCCTCCAGAACGGAAACTTCGCCGCCCTGTGCCGCAACCATTTCCTTCAGCTTAGCGAACGCTTCGCCGTTGTCAATCTGGTTCTGTGCCAGCTTTTTGCAATCCTCTATCTCCCCTTTTCCGGCAAGATAAAGCATATTGGCGGCCAAATCAATACAGATTTCCGTCAGATCCGCAGGACCCCGGCCCTTGAGTGTTTCGCAAACCTCGCAGATTTCAAGCGAGTTGCCAATGGCGTTGCCCAAAGGGCGGTCCATATCGGTAATCAGCGCAATGGTTTTACGGCCCACATGCTCGCCGATAGATACCATCGCCTGCGCAAGGCGAATGGAGTCCTCCGTTGTTTTCATAAACGCACCGCTGCCGGTTTTTACATCCAGCAGGATGCAGTCGGAGCCTGCGGCGATTTTNNCCCGGAATGCTTTCAATGGTTGCGGTCACATCGCGCAGAGCATACAGCTTTTTGTCCGCTGGCACCAGGTTGCCCGACTGACCGATTACGCTTACACCGACCTTGCGTACAATGTCAAAAAACTTTTCCCGGTCAATGGAAGTCTGCATGCCGGGAATGGACTCCATTTTGTCCACCGTTCCGCCGGTGTGCCCAAGGCCGCGGCCGCTCATTTTTGCAACACGCACGCCAAGCGAAGCGACAATCGGAGAAATAATCAGCGTTGTTTTGTCGCCGACCCCGCCGGTGCTGTGTTTGTCAACCTTAATTCCGTCGATGGAGGACAAGTCCACCGTTTCGCCGGAACCGGCCATGCTCATGGTAAGCGTGGCGGTCTCCTGTGCGGTCATTCCTTTAAAATAAACCGCCATCAGCAATGCGGAAACCTGATAATCCGGAATTTCATTCTTGACATAACCATTGACAAAAAACTCGATTTCTTCCTTTTTCAGTTCCCCGCCATCACGCTTTTTTGCAATAATATCGTACATTCTCATAGTGATTCACCCTTTCCGTCCAAATTCGCGCTGCTGAACCCCAGCGGCAGCAAGTCGCGCAGTGTGTATATCTTCCATTCCTCCGGGCTTTTGGCTAAAATTACACGGAAGCTTTCCGGGTCACAAAACTCCATCATTACCTGGCGGCATACGCCGCAGGGCGGGCAGTACTCGCGGATGGATTCGCCGGCTTTGCCGCCGACAATCGCAATCGCCGTAAACTTACGCTCCCCTTCGCTGACTGCCTTAAAAAAAGCGGTGCGCTCCGCACAGTTTGTCGGGGTATAGGTCGCATTTTCAATATTGCAGCCCAAAACAATTTTTCCGCTTTCCGTCAGCAGAGCCGCCCCCACCTGAAAGCCGGAATACGGAGTGTACGCCATTTCGCGCGCCAAAATTGCGGCGTCGACCAATTTCTTTTCATTCATAAAAACTACCTTCTTTAGCGGTTAAGAAAGGGCGGATAAAATCCGCCCTTTTCGTATGCCAAATTTAGTCATGGCTTTGAAGAAAGCCGGTATTTCAGGAGCCCTTAATAACCGTGAGCTTCCTCATTCTTAATAATTTTAATGATTCTGCTGGTGCCAAGACGGGAAGCCCCAAGGGAGATAAATTTTTCCGCGTCGTCCAGCGTGCTGATGCCGCCCGCCGCTTTAATGCGGACATGGGGGCCGACATGCGCCGCAAAAAGGGCAACGTCGTCAAAAGTAGCACCCGCCGTGGAAAACCCGGTGGAGGTTTTGATGAAATCCGCACCGGAATTTGTTACGACTTCGCACATCTTAATTTTTTCTTCCTGAGTCAAAAGGCAGGTTTCGATAATTACCTTTAAAATACGGCCGCCGCAGGCTGCTTTGATCTGGCGGATTTCATCCAGCTGCAAATCATACAGGCCGTCTTTAATATAGCCGATATTGATGACCATATCAATTTCGTCCGCGCCGTTCTGAATGGCATCCTTTGTTTCGAACACCTTTGCCGCAGTGGTAGCGTAGCCGTTTGGGAAACCAATGACCGTACAAACAGCCATTTTGTCGCCCACATACTCTTTTGCGCGCTTCACATAAGAGGCAGGAATACAAACCGACGCGGTGCCGTATTGCACGGCATCGTCACAAATCTGCTTGATCTCCGCCCAGGTAGCGGTTTGTGTCAGCAAAGTATGGTCAACTTTATTTAATATTTCTTTGTTCTCCATTTTCTTCTCCTATTCTGCATTCTGCTTTTCGCAGTTCCGCGTTTATCTTACCCCTTTTTCGTACGGCTCGCCGTCTGCCTTCGGCGCTACGGAACGACCGACAAACAGGATGAGAACGACGATGGTAAGAATATACGGAAGCATAGCAAGAATCTGGCTCGGTACGGCGACGATGCTGTCGTTGCCGCCAAGCACTACGGTAAGTGCCTGGGCGAAGCCAAACAGCATGCAGGCACCGTAAGCGCCGATTGGGGTCCATTTACCGAAAATAACCGCTGCCAGCGCAATGAAGCCCTGCCCGCTGATTGCTGTCGGCGTAAACTGGGAAATAATCGCCAGCGTCATGGAAGCACCGCCGAATCCGGCTAAAATACCGGAAGCAATTACGCAGGCGTAACGCGTACGGCCGACGTTAATGCCAAGGGTGTCCGCCGCCGCCGGATGTTCCCCTACCGCGCGAACATGAAGTCCCCATTTTGTTCTGTACAGGAAAAACCAAAGCAAAACCGCCGCAATTAATGCAAGAACAACGGTAATGTCCACATTCAGATTTTTAGCCGGACTGTCACCAAACGCATTTTCTCCGAAAAGCTTCGGAAGCGTATTGGACGGCAAGGTCATGGTTGCATTTGAAAATAAAAGACGGCAGAAAAACAGCGACACACCGGGCCCGATTAAGTTGATTGCAATGCCGGAAATCGTCTGGTCTGCTTTAAAAGTAACAGACGCAATTGCATGCAGTAGAGAAATCAACCCGCCCGCAGCGCCTGCGGCAAGCAGGCCGAGCCAAGGGTTGCCCGTAAAGTAACTGACCGACGCGGCCGTAAATGCACCGACTGTCATCATTCCTTCAATTCCGATGTTAACAACACCGGACCGTTCGGAAATCACCCCGCCGAGCGCACCAAACACCAGCGGTGTGGAGTACATCAGTGTAATACCGATGAGTAATAACAAACTACTTAGCACGACCAGCACCTCTCTTTTCCAGTCTGTCCGCAAGGGAAGGCACAATTTTGGTTAGTGCCACAAAAAACACGATTGTTCCAATCATAATGTTGATAATTTCCGAAGGAGCGCCAACATCCTGCTGTACGCTCTGGCCGCCGTAGAGCAGACCGCCGAAAAGCAGCCCTGCAAAAATACAGCCTATGGGCGACGAACCGGCGATCAATGCGACCGAAAGCCCGTTGAAGCCGTTGTTTTCAAAAGCGGCCATGGTTGAAATTTTATGCGGAGAAGTGCCCGTAATTGCCAGCGCGCCGGCAAGTCCTGCCAAAGCACCCGCAATAATCATCGCCTGTGTAATATTACGGTTTACGTTAATGCCCGCAAATTCCGCTGCGTCGCGGTTAAACCCAACGGAGCGAAGCTCGTAGCCTTTTGCGGAACGGTACAGAAGTACCCAAATCACGATTGCCATAATAACGGCAACAAGGATACCAAAGTTCACATCGGTTTTTAACATCATTTCATACAGCCACTCATGCGGTTTCAATGCAGCCATTCCTGCCTTGGAAGCTTTCCAGTTCGGCAGAAGCATGGTAAAGCTGGAATCATTCACCGGATAGGAACTGGTTGAGTTCGGCTGGTGATATGCCGGCGTATTTACGATAAAGTTGGAAAGATAAAGCGCAATCCAGTTCAGCATGATACTGGTAATAACTTCGTGGATTCCGAATTTTGCTTTCAAATAACCGATAATACCGCCGAAAAGTGCCCCGGCAAGTACGCCGGACAAAACTACCAGCGGAATCTGAATCGGTGCCGCCAGGTTCAGCTTGGAACCGACGCAAACCGAAGCAATGGTACCCGCTATGTATTGGCCTTCGGCGCCAATGTTAAACATACCGGTTTTAAATGCAAATGCAACGCTTAATCCTGTTAAAATAATCGGTGTTGCTTTAATAATCACATTCGAAATGTATTTCGGTCTTGCAAAAACGCCCTGAAACAGTGCGCCAAACGCCTGCCACGGATTGTACCCGGCAAAGACAAGAACGATTGCCGCAACTAAGAAGCCGAATAAAATGGCGATTAAAGTTGAAGTAATCGGCTTTTTAAGAATTTTGACTGTCGTTTGCATTCCGCTTACCTCCCGCCATTAAAAGTCCGATGGTTTTCTCATCTACTTCACCCTGTTTAAAACTGTCTGAAATACTGCCCGCGTAGATTACATCAATGGTATCTGCAACATTCATAACTTCGTCCAGTTCCAGCGATATTAAAAGAATCGCTTTGCCCGCGTCGCGCTCACGAATCAACGTTTTATGTACGTATTCGATTGCGCCTACATCCAATCCGCGTGTTGGCTGAACGGCGATGAGCAGATCGGGCTGATTCGAAATTTCACGCGCAATAATCACCTTTTGCTGGTTACCGCCGGAAAGGCCGCGTACCGGTTGGTTTTCACAATCCGCAGGACGAATGTCGTAATCCGCAATCAAACCTTTTGTATAAGCAATAATTTCACTGCGGTTCAGCATTCCGTTTTTGCAGAAGTCTTTTGACCGGTATTTTTCAATCACCGCGTTTTCCGCTACGGTAAACGGAAGCACCAATCCGCGTTTTTGGCGGTCCTCATGGATAGTCGAAATTTTATGGTCAATCACATTGCGCGGCGTAGTATTCTGAATTTCCTGCCCGTTGATCTTAATGGTTCCGCTTTCCGCCCGCGTCAGGCAGGTAATGGCTTCCACCAATTCCTTCTGGCCGTTGCCGTCGATTCCGGCAATTCCGACAATTTCGCCTTTGCGCACCGTAAGGGACAGATTTTTCACAGCGTCGAGCTTACGCTCATCCTTTACCGTAAGATTGTCGATTTCGAACACAACATCGCCGGGAGTGGCCGGTGTTTTATCAACGACCAGCTTCACCGCATGCCCCACCATCTTGGTGGCAAGCTCTTCCTGGTCAATGTCGGCAACCTCAACGGTGTCAATGTATTGCCCGCGGCGGATAATGGTGCAGACGTCGGAGGACGCCTTGATTTCTTTCAGCTTGTGCGTGATGATGATAATCGTTTTCCCATCCGCAATCAGGCTGTGCATGATTTTAATCAGCTCATCAATTTCCTGCGGGGTAAGCACGGCGGTCGGCTCATCTAAAATAAGAAGGTCGACACCGCGGTAAAGAGCCTTTAATATTTCAACACGCTGCTGCATTCCAACAGAAATATCTTCGATTTTTGCGTCCGGGTTTACTTCAAGCCCGTATTTTTTAACAATTTCGAGGATCCCCTCGCGTGCTTTTTTCATATCTATAACGCCAAATTGATTAGCAACCTCGTTACCGAGGATGATATTCTGAGTTACTGTGAAATTGTCAACCAGCATAAAATGCTGATGAACCATACCGATACCGTGTTCAATTGCAACATTCGGATTTTTTATGTTCACCTTTTCTCCGTTTAAGAAGATTTCGCCTGCTTCGGCCTGATACAGACCGTACAGCACATTCATAAGTGTGCTTTTTCCTGCGCCGTTCTCGCCCAAAATAGCGTGAATCGAGCCCTTTTTGACATCCAAATTCACATCATCCAGGGCACAAAAGGAGCCAAACATTTTGGTAATACCGTGCATTTGCACCGCGTATTCCTTACTGACTTCCATTACAATAAACCCCCTTGCCTTCCTTGAATCTCGTTACACACAACGGGGCGACATATAATGTACGCCCCGCTGTGAGAAGAGATTTATTAAATGGGATTGCGAAGAATTATTTCAGGGTTGCTTCGTACTTTGTGAACTCATCCTTGTTGGCCGGAGGAGTAATTTCTTTATCTTTGATCTTCTGTTCCAGAGCCATTGCTGCGTTGTAAGTTTCGTCGCCCATCAGCTTATGCTCTGTCGGAATGCCAACAGCATCTTCTGTAAGACCGTAAGTGTAAGTTTTGCCGCCGATTTCTTTGCCGTCAATTGCATCCTTGGAAACAAGCTCAACCGCCTGGTTTACAAGTTTCATTGCGGAAGTAAGCACGTTGTCCGGAGCAAGGTAAGCCTGGTCACGGTCAACGCCGATTGCAAATTTGTTGGCTTCTTTTGCAGCTTCAATAACGCCTACGCCAACACCGCCTGCTGCGTGGAATACAACGTCGCAGCCGTTGGAGAACATCTTCTGTGCAATTGCCTTGCCTTTGGATGCATCGGAAAAGCTTTCAGCATACTGAGCGTCAACAGTAATTGTTTTGCCCATTTCTTTGGAAGCGTAAGCAACGCCGGCCTTATAGCCGTATTCAAACTGGTCGATAACTGCGCTGGTCATGCCGCCGACAAAACCGACTTTGCCTGTCTTTGTTGTTTTCGCAGCAATATAGCCGACTAAGAAGGAAGGCTCCTGAGCACGGAACACAACACCGGTTACGTTTGCAGGTGTTTTGTCGCCGTAATCATTATCAACGATAGCATAGCTGATGTCAGGGTTGGCTTTTGCAGCGTTTGTGATTGCGTCTGCCATAGCAAAACCTACGCCCCAAATGAGCTTGTTGCCGTCGTCGGCTTCTTTATCAAGGTTTGTGGCATAATCGGATTCCTGCTTGGATTCGGTATAGCTGACATCTGCGCCAGTATCGGCCTTAAGCTTCTGCAGGCCTTCCCATGAAGACTGGTTAAAGGACTGATCGTTAACACCGCCGGTATCGGTAACCATCGCGATCTTAAAATCTGTCTTGGCCTCTGTAGATGAGGCTTCGGCTGCACTGGAAGCCGGTGTGCTGGCTGCTGCCTGGCTAGAGGCCGCTGTGTTGGAGCCGGATGCGCACGCAGTTGCGGATGCAGCCATAACAACTGCAAGCAAGAGTGCTACAATTTTCTTCATGAAATTTTCCTCCTAAATTATGTTTGGATATTTTTAAATATCACAATATGTGATATTACTCCCTTCGACAGGATTTTTCAATAGCAACGTGAATTCTGCAAAATTTTTTCTTAATTCTGCGAATTTTTTCTTATTTTTTAAACTTTGGGTTCCAAATTACGCCAAAGATAAGGCGATTTCCATCATTTGAGTAAAGCTGGTCTGGCGTTCCTGGGCGGACAATGATTCGCCGGTAAACGGGCAGTCAGAAATGGTGAGCAGGCAAAGCGCGTTTTTCTTCGCGCGCGCCGCATTCATATAAAGAGCGGCCGCTTCCATTTCAACCGCAAGAACACCCATCTTTATCCATGCCTTCAGTGAATTTTCGTTGTCGTCGTAAAATGTGTCGCTGGAAAGGATGTTACCCACAACGGTGTTAATTTTCAGTTCTTCCGCCGCTTTCACCGCACGGCTCAGCAAGCCGAAGCTCGCAATCGGCGCGAAGGTTCCCGGCAGACTGTACTGGGAAGCGTAGTTGGAATTGGTGCAGGCGCCCATGCCGATGACAACGTCGCGTACATGAACATTGTCTGCAATTCCGCCGGCAGTACCGATGCGGATAATGTTGTCCACGTCGTAAAAATGGAACAGCTCATACGAGTAAATTCCGATCGAGGGAATTCCCATGCCGCCGCCCATCACGGAAACGGGCTTGCCTTTGTATTTTCCGGTAAAACCAAGCATATTGCGCACCGTGTTGAAACAAACAACATCGGTCAAATACGTCTCCGCAATAAACTTTGCGCGGAGCGGGTCGCCCGGCATTAACACTGTTTTTGCAATTTCTCCTGCTTTTGCCCCGTTGTGGGGCGTTGGTACGCTAGACATATGATTCCTCCAAATTTTTATTTTATGATTTTGTTCAACATGGAAGTCCCTGTCACCTTTTGCTCTACTCCGAAATAGTCCAGCACAGTGGCGGCAATGTCGGCAAAGGTCGGGCGTGTCCCCAGGTTAACACCGGGTTTCACTTCACTTCCGTATATCACCCACGGGGTATACTCGCGGGAATGGTCGGTAGACGGGGTAATCGGGTCGCAGCCGTGGTCGGCGGTAATCATAAGCAAATCGCCTTCGCGCAGACCCGCCATAATTTCAGGCAGTTTTGTATCAAAGTATGTCAGCGCTTTTGCGTAACCATCCACGTCGTTGCGGTGGCCGTACAGCATGTCAAAGTCAACTAAATTGATAAAGCACAAACCGTTAAAGTCTCTTTTGGTATATTCGAGGGTACGCTCAATCCCCTCTTCATTGCCCTTGGTGCGAACAAATTCGCTGACGCCTTTTCCGGCAAATATATCATTGATTTTTCCGACGGCAATGACATCGAACTGATTTTCCACCAATTGGTCCAGCATGGTAACCTTCGGCGGTTGGAGCGAAAAATCGTGGCGGTTGGTGGTACGCGTAAAATTCGGAGATTCCCCGGTGAACGGTCTTGCAATAACGCGACCCACGCCGTGTTCGCCAACCAACATGTCCCGGGCAATCTGGCAGTAGCGGTACAGTTCCTCAACCGGTACCACACTTTCGTGTGCGGCAATCTGGAACACGCTGTCCGCAGAGGTATAAACGATTAGCGCACCGGTTTCTACATGCTCTTTTCCGTAATCACGAATCACATCCGTTCCGGAATACGGTTTGTTACAAATCACCTTATGGCCGGTTTTTTCCTCAAATTCCCGCAGTACTTCCACCGGAAAGCCGTCGGGGTAAGTCGGCAGCGGCTTTGGGGAATTAATGCCTGCAATTTCCCAGTGGCCGATGGTAGTGTCTTTCCCTTTGGAAATTTCCTGCATGCGTGCAAAAGCACCCAGCGGCGCTTCCGCCTTCGGGCGGCAGGTTACGCCGTCAATGTTGAACAGACCGAGCTTCTGCATGTTCGGCATATCAAAATATTGGCTGGGGGCCGCGGCAGCGATGGTATTGCTGCCTTCGTCGCCGTATTCCGCAGCGTCCGGTTCCTCGCCGATTCCGACGCTGTCAAGCACGATTAAAAAAATGCGTTTTTCCATAAGTTCTAAATCCTTCTTTTATATTTGTTTTGTTGTTTGACGTATTTTCAGGGAAACGGGCAGAATGTTTTCCCGCTGCTCTATCGTATTATTCGCAACCTGATCAATAATTAACTTCGCCGCCAGCCTGCCAATTTCTTCAATCGGCTGGGCGACGGTAGTCAGTGCGGGCGTCATTAAGGAGCTAAGCTCCACGCCGTCGTACCCTACAATCATCATATCGTCCGGAACACGGCGGCCCTGCTCGCACAATACTTTATATAGGGAAAGCGCCACCATGTCGCTGGAAGCCAGAATTCCGTCTGTATTAGGAAAGCGTTCCAGCAGTTCACGGGAACATTCCAGTCCGTCGCTGAAGCTGTACTGGCTGTTAATGAACAAAGGCTGAATTCCGTGTTCGTTGCAGGCATCCACATAACCCAGAAAGCGCTGCTGGCTGCTGGAGTATTTTTGCGGCCCGCGCATAAGTACGACATGCCTGCACCCGCATTCCACCAGATGCTCGGTGGAAATTCGCCCGCCGGAATAATTATCGGACTGAACCGATGCAGTATAACTGGTACCGGCGCTTTTGTCAAGTACAACGACCGGAAGAGGACAGCTGCGAATTTCTTCGTCCAGATGCTCATTGTTGGCAGTAATAATAATTCCGTCTGCATTCATGGACGATAACATATTAATGTAAGCAGCTTCCTTTTGCGGATTTTCATCCGAGTTGCACAATATCATTTTATAGCCGTTTTGAAACGCTTCATCCTCGATTGCACGGCCGATTTCGTTCAGGAAAATATTCAGAATGCTGGGTACAATATAACCGATAATCCGAGAGGACTTTTTATAGAGTGAACGGGCGATTTCATTCGGTTTGAAACCCGTTTCATTTATCGCTTCCAGCACACGGCGGGCTTTTTCCTCATTTACTCTCGCCGTACCGTTGATTACGCGGGAAACTGTAGCCGAAGAAACCCCGGCCAGCTTAGCAACATCGCTGATATGCGCCAAAACAATCACCATAACTTTCTGTGAAAGAAAAAAGAAACCATTTCTGAGTAATTTTCTTGAAAGCGGTTTCATCACGATTTACATTGTACAGCGCAGTTGGCGATATGTCAATATTTTTTAAACAGAATCCGATTTTTTTGTAGATTTCAAAGAAAACACGCAAAGAAAGGGCTTGTCCCACCATACGGGCACCCGTTTCAAAAAGCAACACGGAATTTCTCTATTTTTCTCAATTATAAATCAAACTGTAAAAAAGTTCCAGTCAATTTAAGGATTTTTCAGACAAAGTCTAACTTTTGTTTTTAGCACTCTCGTGTTTCGAGTGCTAAAATTAAAGATTTGTTATAAATTCGTACAAATATTTTTCACAATTCACGCCTATACTAAAATCGTAAACAAAGAGCGGAACACACAAAGGGTGCAACGCTCCAAAATCAAATAAATATGGAGGTTTTGATTATGTTTGATTTAATTCCTTTTGAGCAAAGAAGCAGAAATCTGTTCGACTATTTCAACAGGATGAGCCAAGACTTTTTCGGCGACATGGACAAAGAATTTTCCCCATGCCGTACGGATATTCTCGACAAAGGCGATAAATTTATTCTCAAGGCCGACATGCCGGGCTTTAATAAAGAGGATATCCATATTAACATAGACGGCGACATGTTGACCCTTACTGCGGAACACAGCGAGGACAACAATACCGACCCCGACGGCCAGGGCTTTGTCCGCCGCGAAAGAAGGTACGGTTCCTTAAGCAGAAGCTTTGATATTTCCAATATCGATGCGGAAAAAATTACCGCAAGCTATGAAAAAGGCGTGCTGGAACTGGATTTGCCGAAACAGGAAAAAACACTTCCGCCTTCGCGCCAGATTGAAATTCGCTAATTTCCAGACAAAACAAATCCTTTTTGCAGACTTTGCACACTTCGGGCCGCATATGCGCAATTGCATATGCGGCCCAATTTTGTTCTTTTACGTTTAGCTGTCGTAATTATAATACTTTGCGGTCACATGCCGGTCACAGAAAATTACAGGATTTTCCTCTTTTTAAAATATATAATAGAAACCACTACAAAGAGGACGGATATGATGATTGCCATTGTATAACCGTACGGCCACTGCAGTTCGGGCATGTTTTTAAAGTTCATGCCGTACCAGCCGACCAAAAGAGTAAGGGGAAGGAAAATAGCCGTAATAACAGTAAATAATTTCATGATTTCGTTCAGCTTAATGTCCACCTGGGACTGGTACGCTTCACGCACCTGTGTGACATAGTCGCGCAAATTCAGAATGTTGCGGTTCAGGCGGTCCACCCGTGCGGTAAACATCTTGAAATAGCGCAAAGCACCGGAAGAAAGCATTCCGTTGGTATTTTCCTCAATGCTTTCCGCAACGTCAAGAAGCTGCTCATAGTATTTCTTATAAAACATCAGCCTTTTTCGCATAGCAACAATGTCGCGAATGCAGTCCTCTTCTTCCCCTTCGATAATTCGGTGTTCCAGGTCTGAAACTTGCTCCTCCAAGTCTTCCAGTTCCTGCGAATCATTGTTTGTCAGGCTGTTAAAAAACGCATACAGCACACGGGAAAGGTTTAGGTTTACCGTTTTAACATTCACCAATGTCTGAAGTACTTTTTCCACTGTCTCGCAATGACCGTGACAGACAAAAATCACCTGCTCCGGGGTAACGTACAGTGCGACACGGTGGGTAGAGTACCGGTTGTCGTCATCCGCCACATTTAACAGGATAAAATCGTAACCGTCATAGGCTTCCAGCTTAGCCGCACCGGTGCCGCGGCACTCTTCAATGGTATGCTGTGCAAACCGGGTATTCATCTGCTGAAGCTCGTCGACACTGCAAATGCAGACCGCACTGCTTTCGAAGGATTCTTCCGCTTCCGCCAGCGTATTTTCTTCCAGTTTATAACACTTCATAATCTTACTCCTAAGAATATTTGTCCTTATTGTAGCAAAGTGCGCACCGTTATGCAACTGTGGTCTTGAAACAATCTGTGATAGGCCGTATCATCCGCAAAACGAGGTTTTATATACTTCATGCGCAAATCACCGGAACACTCCGCCGTGCACATTGCTCCGTGCCGGCAAAAAACGCCCGTACAGTAACCTGTACGGGCGTTTTGCGGATAATTGCTTATTTCGCCGGAACAACAGCTCCGCTGAATGTATTCTTTATAAAGGTTTTCATTTCGTCGCTTTTGAGCACGTCGACCAGAGCTTTAATATCTTCGCGGTTCTCATCGCCTTTTCGTACGGCAATAATATTTGCGTATGTGGTTGCGGCAAGGGAATCGTCCACTTCGACCGCCAGTGCGTCGGTGACTTTCAAATTGCCCTGCAGCGCATAGTTTCCGTTGATAACAGCAAGGTCAACGTCCGGCAGGGAACGCACCAGCTGCGCGGCTTCAATTTCGCTAAACTTCAGGTTCTTCGTATTTTCGGCTATATCCTTCTGGGTAGCGGTAACGCCGGCGCCGTCTTTCAGTTTGATTAAGCCCTGCGCCTGCAGCAAAAGAAGCGCTCTTGCTTCGTTGGAAGTATCGTTCGGAACGGCAATGGTAGCGCCGTCCTTCAGGTCGGCAAGGGCTTTTGTTTTTCCTGCGTAAATACCGAACGGTTCGTAATGAATGGAACCGGCGGAAACAATGTTCGTGCCCTTCTGCTTATTAAAATCATCCAGATAAGGTTGATGCTGGAAGTAGTTTGCGTCAAGTTCTTTGCTTTCCAGCGCGGTGTTCGGCAGCACATAATCGGAAAATTCCTTAATTTCAAGGTCGTAGCCCTTTTCTTTCAGAATTTTTGCGGCTTCCTTTAAAATAATTGCGTGGGGTGTTGGGGAAGCACCGATTACAATTTTTTTCAATGCCCCGGTGCTGGCCGCAGGCGAAGCGCCGTCTGCGGAAGGAGTAGCTGTGGTGCTGGAAGATGCGCAGCCGGCAAAAACGGACAGGGAAAGCGCCGCGATTAATATCGATGAAATTACTTTTTTCATATGAATTATCCTCCAATTTATAAAATTATGGAAAAGTAGCGATTCTGAACTTTCGCCAGAAAAAGAATCCATTACGGAATAAAATCTGAAAATTTTGATACTTTACGTTATATTATAAGCTTATTATACAAATTGTAACTACGTTATTTTCTTTTATCGCTGATTCCGGCCAGTTTCATGCCAACCCCCTGCAGTACCTGAACTGTGAGTACAAGCAGAATTACGGTGACGAGCATAATATCATTCTGGTAACGGTAATAGCCGTAATTGACCGCGATGGTGCCAAGTCCGCCGCCGCCGGTAAAACCGGCCATGGCCGAATAACCGAGAATGGTTGTGGTCGCGATGGCGCAGCCGNNTAAGCGACGGCTTCGCTTCGGGAAGCAATACCTTCCAGATAATTTCCATGTTGGACGCACCCATGGATTGGGCCGCCTCAATGACGCCAACATCGACTTCCTTCAGGGAAGATTCAACCAGTCTTCGAATAAACGGAGCCGCCGACAAAGTAAGCGGCACAATGGTTGCAGTGGAACCGATTGAAGTGCCCACTACAAGCCGTGTAAACGGAATTGCGGCAACCAGAAGAATCAGGAACGGAACCGAGCGGGTCAGGTTCACGATTACGTCAAGCACCTTAAACAACCCGGAGCGCGGGCGGATCCCGTCCTTTGCGCTTGTAACCAGAAGAATCCCGAGCGGCAACCCGATTACGTAGGCAAATAAGGTAGAAAAGATTGTCATATACAGGGTTTCACCAACACCCTGCGCCAGCATACTCAGCGTTGCTTCATCCCACATAACCGTTCACCTCCTCAGCGGACAATCCCCTTGCACGCACATAAGCAAACATTTTTTGCGCAAGTGACTCGTCCTCCGGCAATTGAACCACCATTTGGCCAAATGCCTTACCGTCTATATTTTTTGTATCCGCATACATAATGTTAACCGGAGCTTTGCATTCCAGCACCATATTGGCAATAATGGGCTCGAAGGAAGAATTTCCGTCGAAAACAATACGCATACATCGTTTGCTGATGGGTTTTTCCGTATGCCGCCCGTCCGGGTAGACAAGCTTGCGTGCTGCCGCGGTCTGCGGCTTGTAAAAAATGTCCTGCACGGCACCGGATTCGGCAATTTTGCTTTCATCAATAATAGCGACCCGATTACAGATTTCCTCAATTACGCTCATTTCATGCGTAATTACCACAATCGTAATGCCAAGGCGGCGGTTAATGTCTTTCAGCAAAGCAAGAATCGAGCGTGTGGTGGTCGGGTCAAGCGCACTGGTGGCTTCGTCACAGAGCAGCACCTTCGGTTCGGTAGCAAGCGCGCGCGCAATGGCGACACGTTGTTTTTGTCCGCCGGAAAGCTGGGACGGATACGCTTTTGCCCGGTCGGAAAGGCCGACCAGTTCCAAAAGCTCAAGCGCCCTTTTTTTCGCGGCGGCCCGATCAACCCCGGCAAGTTCCATAGGGAAACAGATATTTCCCAGCGCCGTGCGCTGCATCAGCAAGTTAAACTGCTGGAAAATCATACCCATAGAACGCCTTGCCGCGCGCAATGCCGAGTCTGACAGCGCGGCAAGGTCGCTGCCGTCAAACAGAACGGTTCCGCTTGTGGGTTTTTCCAGCATGTTAATACATCGTACCAGCGTGCTCTTACCTGCACCGCTCATGCCGATGATGCCAAAAATATCGCCTTTTTCAATGGATAAATTAATATCATTCAAAGCGTGAACTTCAGCATTTTTTGTCTGGAAGGTTTTGCTCAGGGATTTTATTTCAATCATTGCCTGGCTCAAACCGACACCTCTTTTGTAGTTTTGTAATATTACTAAACTTATAGGAATTATATGTGATTTAATTGCATTTGTCAATGGATTCTGCAATATAATTTCATAAAAAATTCATTATTTCAGTTTTGCCGTTAATGCCTTAATCTTGATTCCACGTTCTAAAAACATCTTTTCGTGTTCCGTCATAACATTTTCGGAACAATCCTCCGCATGAAGGTCATACGTTTTGCTGATTACCGCAAAGCCGCATTCTTCTAAGTACCCAAGCGTGTCGGCAAACAAAGCGTCGTCATCGGTTTTAAAATGGATTTCGCCGTCTTTTGCCAAAAACTTTTTATAGTTTTCCAGCTGGCGCGGATACGTCAGCCTGCGCTTATTATGCTTCGGTTTCGGCCACGGGTTGCAAAAATTAATGTAAATCCGTTCTACAATGTCTTCGGAATTCATGACCGTCAAAATCTGTTCAATGTCCTGCGCCATAAGAACCACGTTGTCCGGTTCTTTGTTTACGGTGAGGAATGCCTGCTCGATATTACGTTTCGCGGGCGCAAGCACCGTATCCTTTAAATCGATGCCCATATAGTTAATCTGCGGGTTTTGCGGAGCAAGCCCTGCGATAAAAAGACCTTTCCCGCAGCCCAACTCCAAATGGATTGGCTGACGGCGCGCAAAAAAAGTCTGCCACTTGCCAAGGTACTGCGCCGGATTCCTTACAAAAAATTTACACGCATTCAGTTCGGGTGCCGCCCACGGCTTATTGCGCATTCTCATGAAAAACAACCTTACCTTATATCAATTTTAAAAGTTCAAATGAAATGGAACTACCTTACAGTTCCCAGTTTTTGCAAACATCGACCCATTTTACACTGTTTGAAACTTCAAACAGTTCGTCGCATGTCAGCTTTACACAGGAATTCGAGCTGCCCCCCGCAGGGTAAATTTCGTCGAAGCGCCGAAGCGAAACATCACAGTACACCTTGGCGGTGTCCGGGTTCCCAAACGGGCACACTCCGCCAATTTGGTAACCGGTCAGCGGCTCCACCTCTTCCGGTGAAAGCATTTTCGCTTTTCTTCCGAATTCGGCTTTGAATTTCGTATTATCCACCTTCGCATCCCCTGCAGCCACAACAATCACACAGCCCTGTTCGTCCTGCAACGAAATAGATTTTGCAATCCGTGCAGGCTCTACATTCAAAGCCTGTGCCGCAAGCTCCACTGTTGCGCTCGAAACCTCGAATTCCTGCAGCCGGCCTTCCATATGATACTGTTTTAAATAGTCCCGCACACGTTCTACAGACACCGCAAATCCCCCCACTTTTTCATACATAGGTAAAGTATAGCATAAAGAAAGCCTGTGAGAAGTATGTTTTGTCGATTTTGTAACATAACACAAAACATGTACGGTGAAAAATGAATTTTATGTATTAATTTTATGCAATATACCCGATGAAACAGAACGGATTGTCCTTTGTTTTTCCATTCTCTTTTCATTTATATATTCTTTTTCCCCGACGGTACCAATCGGCTGACTGTACCCCAGTTTTCACAAGGCATCATTTCGTTATGATACAAAATGCGGAATGCCCCTTCAGTATGAAAATCACTTTATAAAAATCGGGATTTTATCGCTTTGCTGGACTTTCCGTGAAATCATTGTTATAATGCTATATTAAATTCTCCAATTAAGTTTTTCAGTAAATTGTGGTATAATGTAAGCAATATTATGAATCAAAAATAAACAATGAATTGCGGCGCGGGAGGATTTGAATGAGCAAAAACAAAAAGAGGATTATCCTGCTCAGTACGGTGCTTGCAGTTATCGTTTTTGTATTGATTTTTCTATGGACGAGGTTCGGTCAAAAGGCGCAGAGCTATGAATGTACGAACTTTGCCATGGAAACTTACATGCAGCAAACCGTGTACGGTGCAAAAGGAGAAGCCGCCGCCACGGCTGCCGCAAACAGCGTGGGCGCGCTGGAAAACCTGATGTCGTGGCGAATTGACGATTCCGATATTGCCAAGCTGAATCAGGCTGCAGGAAGCACCTGGTCGACACTGAACCCCAAAACCATTGCCCTGCTGGACGAGGCGCTTGACGTAGCGGAAAAATCCGGCGGCGCTTACGACCCCACCGATTTGCCGCTGTATTCCCTTTGGGATTTTGGCGGTGAAAATCAGCACGTGCCGTCCTTCGGCGAGTTAAGTCAATACCTGAAATACATAAATTACAAGGATCTGCGGATCGACCAAAAGGAATCCACTGCTTCGCTGAAGCTGCATTATATGGCAGTCGACCTGGACTCCATACGAAAAGGCGCCGCCTGCGACGAGGCGGTGGCGGCTTATAAAAACGCAGGGGCAGACTGCGGCATTGTTGCGGTGGGCGACAGTGTGGGGGTGTACGGTACCAAGGCGGACAAAACCCCGTGGCATATTGCCGTACGCGACCCGGCCGACAGCGAGGAAAACGGCGCTTCTATCGGAACAATTGACCTTACCTCCGGCTTTATTTCCACTTCTAATATATACGAAAACAACTTTACCAAAAACGGTACGCTGTACCATTCCCTGCTGAACCCGAAAACCGGGCTTCCGGAAAACAACGGGTTGGTTTCGGTGACNNCGGTGACCGTAACAAGCAGCAGCGGCGCGCTGAGTGACGCACTTTCCGCCGCGTGTTTTGTTCTGGGTACGGAAAAGGGGATGGATCTGTTGAAGCAGTACAACGCAGGAGGAATATTTATTGATAATAAGAATAAAATTGCAATTACCGACAACCTGAAAAGCACCTTCACAATTGCAGACAAACGATTTTCTTTTGTCGGCAATTAGTGCTGAATACCATAAACCGAACCAAGCAATAGAATCCGCAATTATTTCGGCAAATTCCGGATTTGCGGTTCGGTTCCTGTGCCGTTTTCATATATATCCCTATTTTAGCAAAAGTTTGGAGGATAAGAACATGGAAATTAAATTTCCGGCCAATCCATTCAAAACACACGGCGGTGCAGACGTTCCTCACACAAAAAATACCGCGCAGGCAGAATCCGTTATTATGCCGCCGCCCGCTCAGGTTGTTTTGCCCATGCAGCAACATGTAGGCGCGCCCTGCACTCCGCTGGTAAAAGTGGGCGACACCGTTTTGGTTGGACAGAAAATTGCAGACAGCAGCGCTTTTATCAGCGCCCCGATTCATGCGAGTGTTTCCGGAAAAGTTACTGCGATAAAAAAAGTTATGCTGCCCGGCGGGCAGTACACCGATGCCGTTGTGATTGATTCTGACGGAAACATGACCGTTTCCCCGGACGTAAAGCCCCCTGNNAATCCGGACTGGTTGGCCTTGGCGGAGCGGGATTCCCGGCTTATGTAAAGCTGAAGGTTCCCGAAGGGAAAAGCATTGACACCCTGATTGTCAATGTTGCCGAGTGCGAACCTTACATAACCGCCGACAATCGTGAGGCACTGGAAAATTCATGGGCAGTATTTTCAGGGATTTACGCAATTCGCGACCTGCTGAAACTGGAGCGGGTTATTATTGCTGTAGAAAACAATAAACCCGACGTAATTAAAGTGTTAAGTGAAATTGCCGACAATAAAACTAACGACCCGGACGACCGCGTACGTGTGCTGACCCTTCCTGCCCGCTACCCACAGGGTGCAGAAAAGGTATTGGTCAAAGCCTGCACCGACCGGGAAATTCCCATGGGCAAACTGCCTTCGGACGTAGGCTGTCTTGTTATGAACGTGACGTCTGTCGCGTTCCTTGCAAATTACATGAAAACGGGTATGCCGCTTGTGACAAAGCGGGTTACCATTGACGGTTCCGCAATACAGAATCCGCAGAATGTGATTGTGCCCATTGGTACGAAAATTGCGGATGTGGTTGCTTTTACGGGCGGCTACAAAACCGAACCGAAAAAAATGCTGATGGGCGGCCCCATGATGGGACTTGCGCTGGCAAGCGATCAGCTGCCAATTTTAAAACAGAACAACGGCATTCTTGCATTCGATGAAAAAGAAGCGCATCTTTTCGAACCAACCGCTTGTATCCGCTGCGGTCGCTGTGTAAGCGGATGCCCGATGAACCTGTTACCTACCCTTCTGGAACAGTACTCCAACGCAAAAAATGTGGAACAGCTTACGGAATTTGACGTAATGGACTGCATGGAATGCGGCACCTGCGTTTTCAATTGCCCGGCGGGCAGACCGCTTGTACAGGCAATTCGTCTTGGCAAAATTATGGTGAAAGCAGGAGGTGCAAAATAATGGCGGATAAATTGATCGTTTCGTCTTCCCCACACCTCAGAAGCGGGGTTACCACGCATAAGATTATGCTGGACGTTATTATCGCGCTCGTACCGGCTATGATTGCTTCCGGCATCATCTTTGGGCCGCAGGCTCTGCTTCTGATTGCCATTTCTGTCGCGACTTGCGTTGTAAGCGAGTATGTTTGCCGCAGGATGATGAAGCGAGAAAACACCATCGGTGATTTAAGCGCTGTCGTTACCGGAATTCTGCTTGCTTTCAACGTTCCGGTCGGAATCAACCCGCTGGCGCTGGTATTCGGCGGCGTTGCCGCTATTGTGGTAGTGAAGCAGATGTTCGGGGGAATCGGGCAGAATTTTGTAAACCCGGCTCTTACCGCACGCATTATCCTTATGTCGTCTTTCCCGTCCCAAATGAGCACCTGGGCCACCCCGTTTTATTATTTGCACCAAACTGACGCGATGACTACCGCAACGCCGTTGAATGTACTAAAAAACGGAGCAGACGGCACCATTCCGACCTTTCTGAACCTGTTCGTCGGCGTTCGGGCGGGCTGCCTTGGTGAAACCTGTGCGGTCGCACTGATTCTGGGCGGAATTTACCTTGTTATGCGCAAAGTCATCAGCCCGGTAATTCCGCTTTGTTACATCGGTACCGCAGCCCTCATTTCTTTGATCGCGGGCCGCAATGTGGTGTTTGATGTGCTTGCGGGCGGACTTCTGCTCGGCGCTATCTTTATGGCAACCGATTATTCCACTTCCCCCATCAACTTCAAGGGAAAAATCGTATTTGCCGTCGGAGCCGGTATTATCACCATGCTGATCCGCATTTTCGGCGCGCTGCCGGAGGGCGTATCCTTCTCCATTATATTAATGAATATTATGGTTCCACACATCGAACGCTTAACACGTCCGCATGCCTTCGGAAAGGAGCGTGTTAAGAAATGAAATTCGACATAAAAGAGGTTATTCGACCTACGGTTACATTATTTATTATTTGCCTGGTCATGACGCTGCTGCTTGCCGCGACAAATATGCTTACCGCGAAGAAAATCGATGAGATGAACAAGCAGTCCGAAGCTGCTTCCCGCTTGGTTGTTATGCCGGGTGCCACATCGTTCGAGAATGCTTCCGACGCCTCTTACGCCATCGGTAAAAAAGGAAATGACGTTCTGGGTTATGTATTCACCACCAAAACCAAAAGTTACGGCGGAGATTTGAGCGTAATGACCGGAATCGGAAAAGACGGCAAAGTAACCGGCGTTGCGATTCTTTCTATCAATGATACTCCCGGACTCGGTTTAAACGCACAGAAAGACAGCTTCCGTGATCAATACAAGCAGACCGTTCCCGAAAAAGGATTTGAAGTAATTAAAACCGGCGGCAGGAAAGACGGCCAGATTGAAGCGATGACAGGAGCTACCATTACCAGTAAAGCGGTTACTGCTTGCGTAAACGAAGCCATTGAATCTTATGAAAAAGTAAAGGGCGGTGAATAAGATGTCTTTATGGAAAGAATTCAGCAAGGGAATTGTGAAAGAAAACCCGGTGCTCCGTCTTGTTCTGGGCACCTGCGCTACCCTTGCGTTAAGTACTTCGGCAAACAACGCCATCGGCATGGGGCTTGCCACAACCTTTGTTCTGGTATGTTCCAATACGGTAATATCTCTTCTTCGGCATGTAATTCCGGATAAGGTACGTATTCCGTGTTACATTACACTGATTGCGGCATTCGTTACCATCGTTCAAATGCTGATTGGGGCATTCTCCCCCAGCTTGAAATCGGCCTTGGGAATCTTCCTTCCTTTGATTGTAGTAAACTGCATCATTTTAGGCCGTGCAGAAATGTTCGCAAATAAAAACAAAATCCTCCCATCCGTTTTAGACGCCCTCGGCATGGGCGTAGGCTTTACGGCTACGCTTCTGATTATGGGAATTATCCGTGAACTGCTTGGGTCTGGCACGGTCTTCGGCCTGCCCGTCACCGTGGGCTTCATGGACCCCATCATTATTTTCCTGCTTCCTCCCGGCGGCTTCTTTGTGTTCGGCATGTTGATTGCGCTTGCCAACAAGCTGGCAGAGCGAAACGGCGAAGCACCGGCCGAACTGGGCTGTTGTGCAGGCTGCCCGTACAGCGGGGCATGTGCTGACCTTCAGGGTACGCCTGCACCGGAAAACTTAGAGAAGGAGGTTGTGAAGGAATGATAAAAAGCTTAATCGCAATCTTCCTTGCCGCCATCTTGACGGAAAACTATATTCTGAACAAATTCCTTGGTATCTGCCCGTTCCTCGGTGTTTCCAAAAAGCTGGACACCGCGACCGGCATGAGCATTGCCGTAACAGTTGTAATGGTGATTTCCACCGCTGTGACCTGGCCGATTTATACTTATGTTCTGGTACCGCTCGACCTGGTGTACCTGCAAACCATTGTGTTTATACTGATTATTGCCGCGCTGGTTCAGTTCATTGAAACCGTGCTGAAAAAGTATATTCCTTCCCTTTACAATGCGCTTGGCATTTATCTGCCGCTCATTACCACAAACTGTGCCGTGCTCGGCGTTACCATGCTGGTAATTGAAAAAGGCCAGTCCGACGCAAGTTTTGGCTTTGTGCAGTCGCTGGTAAACGCGTTTGGCTCGGGCATTGGCTTCCTGGTAGCCATGGTGCTGTTTGCAGGCATACGCGAAAGAATCGAAAACAACAACATTCCGAAATCGCTGCAAGGGCTGCCTATTACACTGGTGGCAGCTTCGCTGACCGCGGTATCCTTTCTTGGGTTCCAGGGTTTGGTTGAAGGCATGTTGGGTTAGGAGATGCAAATATGAATGTAATACTGATTCCCGTTCTGGTTGTTGCCGGAATCGGACTTTTAGCCGGATTGGTTCTGGCAATTGCATCCATTGTTATGGCAGTACCGAAGGATGAAAAAACCGAAGTAATCCGGGCGATGCTTCCGGGTGCGAATTGCGGCGCATGCGGCTATTCCGGCTGCGACGGGTACGCAAAAGCGCTGGCAACCGGCGAAGCACAGCCGGGACTATGTACGGTCGGCGGAGCGGCTGTAACAAAATCCGTCTCAGAATACCTTGGCTGCGACGCGGTAAGCACCGAAACCAAGGTCGCGGTAGTACACTGCCTTGGAAATTATGACAATACCAGCGATAAAGTTCAGTATGAAGGAATTGAAACCTGTGCGGGCGCTGCTATTGTAGCCGGAGGCATTGCCAGCTGTCAATACGGCTGCATGGGGCTGGGCGACTGTGTGCGCATTTGCCCGTACGGTGCAATCAGCGTAAATAACGGTCTTGCTACAATTGATCCGAAGCTTTGTAAGAGCTGCTCCAAATGCATTCAGGCTTGCCCGAAGCATTTAATTCATTTCGTACCCTTCTGGCAGCAGGCGGTTGTTTTATGCAGCAACTGCGATAAAGGCGCAGATACGAATAAAATCTGCAAGGTTGGCTGCATTGCCTGTAAAAAATGCGAAAAAACCTGCCCGAACGATGCAATTCATGTGATTGACAATCACGCTGTGGTAGACTCCACAAAGTGCACGGGCTGCGGGGAATGCGCTAAAATATGCCCAAGGCACTGCATAAAAATGCTGGCGGATATGTAAACAGCAAGTGGAAAAGCGGAGCGTTTTCAGCACAAAACGCCCCGCTTCTACTTTATTCAAATTTATTGCAACCTTTGTCTTGATTTTTTTCTGATTTTATTATATAATAACATTCGTTGTTCTTGCCGGTGTGATGGAATTGGCAGACGTAGTGGACTCAAAATCCACCGGTAGCGATACCGTGCCGGTTCGAGTCCGGCCACCGGCACCAGNNACCAAATAGGGAATACCCATTTCGGGTATTCCCTATTTTTGCGTTGATGGCCCTATTTCTCGAACCACGGCGCAAGTCGGGAGAAAAAGCCTGTCCCACCACTTTGGCAAATAATATGGAGGGACTCGCGGTACGCGTGCCGTTATTGCACCACCCGAGTCCGGCCACCGGCACCAAAATAGCTCCATGGTCTTCGACCATGGAGCTATTTTCTTGTCAGTTGGTCTATTCCGGCTTGAAGCCAGCGCAAGTCGGGAGAAAAAGCCTGTC
>DFRY01000078.1 GCA_002378845.1 Ruminococcaceae bacterium UBA3451
CTTGCATGTCCTTCGCCCACGCTGGGTGCAATAATTTCGCCTTCCTCCAGCGGCATGCCGTCATGTACGGTTACAATACCCATAATATCGCTGGATTCGTTTCCGTTGCCCATAATGACAACCGGGCTGAACGCGGAACGTGCCAGCAGGGTCTGCTGCATGCTGGTAAGTTCGGCGCGTTCCAGCTTAGAACCGCTGAAAATCGCCTTAATGTCGTTGGGCGTAATTACAATAAACTGCGCCAGATTAATGGCGTAGGTACCTTCTCTCAAAATTCCTCTCTGCGGGCCGCGCTGGCCGTCATTCTGCAAAAAGCCGCGCACATCCTGAAAATTATTTGCCTCCGGCACAACCTTGCCAAGCGTTTGCGTAGGGGAAAGCGGCCTGCCGTCGCGGGCGAACAAGTACGCAATTTGCCCCTGCGGAATAGTAATCAGGGGATACTTATGTATTTTATACATCAGAGCGGATTTAAAATGCATCCCGCCGCGCAGTAAGTCCGGCGAATAACCCGCCTCCCCGTGCAGGGCGATAATCGAATCTTTCAGGGAACCTTTCACACTCCACCATTTTTCAATGACCGCTACTTCATTCGAACCGATGATGCGCAGGCCGAGTATTTGGAAAATCAGCAGATAGAGCACAACAATGGCCCCGACAATCGAGCCGACAACCACTAACATAAACAATCCTCTCCTTTTAATCATTTCAGGTAATAAACAAAAGTCAGACCTGGGGCACCCACGGTCTGACAAATGTTTCGCCTGTTATCACGATACTACATTTATATCATGATAGCAAGATTTTTATTCTAATTTTTNNTTTTTTTTTTTTTAATTTTTAATATTGGATGAATTTCCATTAAATGGTTTCTGCTTAACCCGCCGCAATCAGCCGCGCGCTTACGCCGCCGGCCTTCGCACCGTTCTGTACAGTAATCTGTGTGCGCACAGACTGCCCGCCGATCACGTCAAAAATTGCGTAACCCACGCCGGGCTGTTCGCCTTTTACCACGTACAGGTCCAACCCGCCGGAATACCCCGCGTACTGAATGGTCGTGCAGCTGTTCGCAGAATGTACATTGATTTGCTTGCGGTCAAGCCCGCTCACCTTCACGCCGATGCAGTATTTCCCGCCGGGGCTCATGGTGTACGAAGCCGTATCCACAATAATGCTGCCCGAAACCACATTGGCAATCATTTTCTGCCCGCCGATGTCGATGGTAACCGCGCCTTTGGCAACGCCCGTTACCGGGTAAAGCCAGCCGGTTTTCCCGCCGCCGCTGTACGCCTTGGCCGCGCCTACGGTGGCGACTGCCGAGTTATAGGACATTTGTACCGGCGGAACTGTGGAATTGGTGACTGCCATTACGGAATACGTGCCGCCCACCGGAATGGTCACACTGGAGGTATCCAAAGCAAAAGAACCCGTGCTGGGGGGCGGATTGCTGCTGCCGGTTGTAATAACGCAGGAATCGGACTTATAATCGCTCAGCCGGTCGCCGCGCTGGTCAACCAGGTACGCGATCAGCGTTGCTTTATACGAACCGTTCTGCGCCGCTTTCAACGTAACCTGACAGGTGTTTTTTGTAGAATCGGGGCTGATGGAAAACGCCGAGGAGTCGCCGTGCAGCTCCCATACAATTTTGGTTCCGGTCGCAAAATTGGAAAGCGCAGGTCTTACACTGGCCCGAACCAGCGCCGAGTTTTTACTGGATACCGAAACGGCGGAATCGCTCAGCGTAATTCCTTCTCTTATGGAATCGGTTAAGTAAAAAGAGTCGTAACCGTTGGTATATTTCTGCTCCAGTTCAAAATCGTACAGTTCTATTTCGTCCTCGTCCACCGCGCCCGGGTCTGCCTTAAACGCGAGGGAACCGTTACTGACGGAGTTATTAAACCGGATAAACGGCCGGTCGCTGACGCTGTCGTGAATGGTCAGTCTGCCGGAGGTAAACGCCAGTGTTCCGGGGCCGACCAGCGTATCAAGCTCCACCGTGGAATTTGCAATCAGTTCCGTCTTCTGCGGAATGGAAAGATTGCCTGCCACGATTTTTCCGCTTACCGTGGTGTTGCCGGTCACGTCTATTTCTCGCATATCCTCAATTGTAGGAAGTGCCAGCGTATAGTTCTGCAGCTTCAGCGTGCCGGACAAATCGCCGCTGATGTCTTTCATTTTCAGCGCAGTACCGCCCAGTGTAATGGTACCGGCACCGACCAAGGAACCGGAAACAGTTGCTGTTTTGCTGCCGGTTGCCGTAATTTCTTCCGCGTAACAGTCGCCGCCTACAGTCACCGCGCCGTTGAAAGTGACCTTCTGGTCAGAATCTACATCGTGTTTAATACTTCCGCTGGTTAAAACAACATTACCGTCCGCCTGAATGGCGTCCATCGTTCCGCCGTTCACCGTCAGCACCGAATCGCTGCCCGAAACGGAAACCGTGCCCATATCACCGGCCTTTATGGTCAGGCTGCCGGAATAAGAAAAATCATCATCGGTTACTTCCGTAAAATTCTCGCTGTCCCATGTTTTTCCCCACGCGGAAACAGGCCCAACATAAGTTTTTGCGCCGTGTTTGTCTACAATTCCGGCTTCCGTCGTTGCGGCGCTTGCCGAAAACGGCACCGCACCCACCATGAGCGAAAGGCACAGGAAAAGCCCTAAAATTTTCTTCAACTCAATTCCCCCTTTGTTTCTGACGGGATGCTTCTGCTCCCTAGTTCCGAATTCTTCTTAATTTTTTCCCAATATTTATTGTATCGGCTCATCCGTTCGGTTTATGAAGCAAATCGGGAAAATAAGGTTCCATTAATATTTACATAATATCCCTTTTTCCGTCTTACGTCAATGTTAAGTCTACCTTCCGCACGCCCGGCAAAGGCATTCCACCATAAAAAAATTTTTGAAACTTTTTCCAAAATGGGCTTGCTTGTTACCTTACGTAATGTAGTATAATGCGGGTAAAGGAGGGACGAAAGCCATGAATCACAGCGAAAACAAGCTTTACACCGTGGGTGAGCTGGCACGCAATGCGGGGGTGACCGTACGCACCCTGCAGTATTACGACCGATGCAAGCTCCTCATTCCTTCGTACAGCGAGGGCGGCCGCCGCCTGTACAGCCGGCACGACATTTTTCTGCTGCAGCAAATACTGTTTTTAAAATCGTTCGGGTTTACCCTGGAAGAAATCCGTGACCGGCTAATTCCCGAAGAATCCCCCGCGGAACTGGAAAAGCTGCTTTCCCGCCAAAAAGATGTTCTTCACCGGCAAATCACGTCCCTTCAGGAAACCGAACAAATGATGGAAAAAGTAATACAGGAAGTACACGCCGGCAAAGAAATTGGAACCGACAAATTTGTGGCGCTTATGTGGATGATGGGCAGCGGAAAGCCGCTCGGTTTTATTTTCCGTTACCTTGGCAACGACGAAGTCAACCGTATGTTTGCCCGGTTCGGCATCGGCGAGGAAATGGAAGCCATGAACCGCACCAGTGAAACCCTGTTCGCGGAACTGATTTCTCTTTACCGTTCCGGCGCAGACCCAAAAGGAGAAGACGGCCAGCGCCTTGCCGCGCAGTGGTGGGAAATGGTAACTGCCATGACGAAGGGCGACCCCGCCCTGCTGGAAAAGCTGATGTCTGCCGGCATCGATGTGGACAATTGGCCCAGCGAAGCACAGGAATTTCAGGAAGCGATCAAAGTATTTTTGACCTCGGCGCTGGAGCTTTATTTTCATAACAATAATATTCAAATTCAGGGGGATGCTGTTTATGAATGAACCAACGGTTTCCGTAAACGGGTTGGTGAAACGTTACGGAAAAACAACTGCGGTAGACAATATTTCCTTTGACGTCTGCCAGGGAGAAGTGTTCGGCCTTTTGGGGCCGAACGGAGCGGGGAAGACCACCACGCTGGAATGTCTGGAAGGGCTGCGAAAAGCGGACGAAGGCCGTCTGCTTCTTTCCGGCCGCGACGCATTGTCCAAAGAAATGCGCAAAAAGCTGGGCGTGCAGTTGCAGTCCTCCTCCCTGCCCGAGGCGATTCATGTGGACGAGGCCATGAAGCTGGTCTGCCGCTGGCAGGCTATGCCGACCCGACTTGACCTGCTGGAACGCTTCGGCATTGCCGAGCTTGCCAAAAAGCAGTACCGGCAGCTTTCCACCGGGCAAAAGCGGCGGCTTCACCTTGCGCTGGCGCTTGCCTGCAGCCCGGCCGCCGTCGTGCTGGACGAACCGACCGCAGGCCTTGATGTGCAGGGCAGAGCACAGCTGCACGACGCCATCCGCAGTCTGAAAGCGGAAGGCATTACGGTTCTTCTGGCCACCCACGACATGGCGGAAGCCGAAACTCTGTGCGACCGCATCGCCATTCTCATTCACGGAAAAATCGCCGCTACGGGCACCCCGGCGCAGATTACGGCGGCGGGCAGCCGGCAAACGCGGATTTCCCTGCGCACCGGCAGCGGATGGCTTCCTTCAGACTGTGAAGGGGCTCAGTTCACCGGAAAAAATGAGGACTACGGCGTGTGGCTGTGCCCGGACGCGGCGGTAACCGTGCTGGATATTCTGAAAAAAGTAAAACAGTCAGGCAACACGGTGGAAGACCTGCGCGTGGAACGCCCGTCGCTGGAAGAACGGTTTTTGGAACTTGTGGAAGGAGGCGTTGCGGTATGAGCGCTTTTTTAAATCATTTATCTATCCAATTTAAAATGGATGTGCGGGAAAAAGGTACGCTAATGACGTTCTACCTGATTCCTTTGGCGTTTTACGCCGTAATGGGAGCGGTGTTCTCCTCTATTAATGCGACCACAAAAGAAACGCTTGCCTCATCTATGATTATTTTCGCCGCCAGCATGGGCGCCATTCTGGGTACGCCGATTCCGCTTATCGGCATGCGCAATTCGGGCGTACTGCGAGCGTACCGCGTAAACGGAGTACCGGGGCCGGCCGTTCTGCTGATTCAGTCTGCCAGCGCGTTTCTGCATCTGTTTGTGGTATCGCTTCTTATTTTATTTTCGTCCCCGCTTCTGTTCGGGGCAAAACTGCCTGCAAACTTCGGCATGTTTCTTTTGGTTCTGGCCTGCCTGCTGTTCACCAACATCATGCTCGGTCTGCTCATTGGCTCTGCATGCCGCAACGAGTCCGAATCCACGCTGTTTTCTCAGGCTGTTTTTCTACCCTCGCTGCTGCTCAGCGGAATTATGTTCCCGGCCACCATGCTGCCAAAGCCACTGATGCTGCTGGGACGGGTTTTCCCCGCAACCCATGTCATGCACGCCTTTTCGGGGCTTGCCTTCGGGTTGGAAACGCCGTACAGCCCGGTTCTTGCGCTGGCCGTTTGCCTTGGAATCGGCATTGCCGCCGGCGCCGCTGCATTCGCGCTGTTCCGTTCCNNCGGCCGCGCGTAAAACTGATTTAATGAAGCATGTCCCACGTAACTTTTGAAAAAAGCAGTACCAATACAAACAGCATGACCGGGCGAATGAACTTCGCACCCTTTTTAATCGCCAAACCGGAACCGATCCAATGCCCGGCAATGGAACAAACCGCTGCCGGCCCCGCGACAGCATAATCGATTTTTCCCGCGGCAATAAACGTGATTACCGCCGCGAGGTTGGAACTCAGGTTTACAACCTTCGTATTGCCGCAGGCGGTTTTAAAATCAAAGCCAAGCAGGGTTGTGTAAGCAATAATCAGGAACGTTCCGGTTCCCGGCCCGAAAAATCCGTCGTATAAACCCAGTACCACACCAATCAGCGCGGAAAGAATTACTGCGCGCCGTGCGGAAATGGCGCCGAATGTGCAAACATCCGGCGCTTCTTTCTTTTTTCCGAGCAAAATCAGTACTGCAGCCAAAGGAAGCAGTACCAGCATACTTACGCGAAGAACGTGGTCGTCCAGCACCAGCGCCAGCCGCGCGCCGCCAAAGCTGCCCGTCAGCGCGAACGCCGCGGAAATTGCCGCTACCTTGGGACTGATGCTTCCATTCTTTAAAAAACGTCCGGTGGAAAAAGCCGTTCCAATGCAGGAGGAAAATTTATTGGAGCCGGTCGCAAGGTGCGCCGGCATTCCGGTCAAATAATAAGCCGGCAGCGAAATCAGCCCGCCGCCGCCCGCCACCGCGTCCACAAAGCTTGCAAGGAACACCAGTGGGCACGCAATTAAAATCTGCTGCAGTACGGTCATTTCCAATCCCCTGTTCATACAAAACGCCGCTGTGCATAAAGTTGCACGCCGGCGTATTTTTACTCAAAACTTGTTTCATTATAGCCCAGCTCACCCGGAATTTCAAGGGACACGGCTTAATTCCGTATCAATGGTATGCGCTTCATTTCACCAGTAATTTTGCGCTCATAAATTTCAGGATTTAACAAATTATAAAACTGAAGTTTAACGGAAAGGAGTTGTAACGATGAAAAGCAAACCGGATGACCGTTCGGACAACGTGGAGCGGATTCAGGGGAATATTAATCATACTGTGGACAATATGCGCCGCGCGGACGATATGATTGAGGAAACCTCCGACGACAAAATGAGAAAGAACCTGATTGCGAAAAACGATAGAAGAGAAGACGCGCTGAAAGGCATGCGCGAAGAAATCCGCGACGAAGCCAACACCCGAGAAAAAGGCTGGAAATAACGGAATAATAAGTTTGAGCGCCCGGTTTCGGTAACCGGGCGCTCATTTCTATCTCAACAAAATGGCAGCAATTTTTCCGCCGAATTGGTGAATTTTTCAATCGGTTAAGCCATATCCGATGGGGAACAGCGTGTCGCCCGTGTCAATTCCCGCAACCGTTTTGTACCACGGCATGGGCAGCTTGCCTTGGAACGGGCTTTTGTTAAGCAGTACATTGGCAATCCCATCGCCTTCGCTGCCCGGTAAAAAGCACATGACCACGCTGTCCCAATCCTTCATCTCATTGGTGATCAGCACTTCACGCCCCGCAACAATCAGCGTCAGCGTCGGCTTTTTTAGCTTTTTTGCGAGCGCAATCGCGTCTTCATTCCCGGGTAACCCCAAACTTCCGGTCAGGCTTAAATCCTTGGTATCGCCTTCCCACTCGGCATAAGGTTTTTCCCCCACGCAAAGCAGAGTAATATCTGCCTGCGCGGCCTGCTTTTCATCGGTAATAAGCTTCAGGTCATATTCCTTCGCAAGTGCTTTCAGGCCATCCAAAATGGTGCTGCCCTGGGTGATGTGCTGCCCGCCGTTGTCCAGCCGGCCGGCCCATTCTATCGTCCATCCGCCGCACTGCGCACCCACATCGTCCGCTGCCGGGCCTGTTACGAAAATCGTTTCGCCCTTGTGCAGGGGCAGCAGATTGTTTTGATTTTTCAGCAGGACAAGGCTTTTTTCCACCAACTGCCGTGCAAGGTCACGGTACCCGGCCGTACCCACTTCCGATACCTCATGCTTCAGCTTTTCCTGCATGGGGTCGTCGAACAGACCCATCTCGTATTTCACCGTAAGAATTCGGCGAACGGCGTCGTCCACGCGCTCCTGCGAAATTTTCCCCTGATTCACGGCGGTAACAATGTCTTTTGCACATTCGGAATAATTTGTCGGCTGCATCAGCATATCGACCCCGGAATTGACGGCCAGAATCACCTGATCCTGCAGCGTTGCGCCCGGAATGTGCTGAATGGACTCCCAGTCGCTCACAATAAAGCCGTCAAAGCCCAGCTCTCCTTTCAGCTTGTCGGTCAGCAGCGCTTTGTTTGCGTGCATTTTCAGTCCGTTTACGCTGCTGTGGCTGACCATAATCGTTTTTACGCCTGCTTTGATGAGGGCTTTATATGGTTTCAGCAGCTCTTCCAGCTGGGCGTCCGTCAGTTTTGCGTCCCCACGGTCAATCAGCTTATCGTCTTCACCCGTTCCGAATTGCACGCTCCCGTCCCCAATGAAATGCTTTGCCGTCGGCATAATTCCGTGGTCAAGCAGCCCTTTGGCAAAGGCGGTTCCCATAGAAGTCACCAAATCTGCATTAGAGGAGTAACATTCATACGTGCGGCCCCAACGCGGGTCACGGTCAACGGCGACAACGGGAGCGAAGTCCCACAGAATACCGGTCAGCTTCATTTCCTCGGCTACCGCGGCACCCATTTTATAGGTAAGCGGTTCATCGTTTGCCGCGCCAATTCCAATATTATGCGGAAAAACGACCGCGTTCATCACGGAACTATGCCCATGCAGCGCGTCTAATCCGTAAACAAACGGAATCGGCAGCGCCGCATTCATTGCCGCGGTCTGGTACCCCATAACAAGCGATTTCCAGGTTGCCGTGTCGTTTTTATTGGTATTTCCGTTGCTCAACACCGAACCGTAGCTGTTGTTTTTCATTTGATCGGGGCTCATGCTGTATGCCGCGCCTTGCACCATTTGCGCCGCTTTTTGCTGCAGTGTCATTTTTGCCATAAGCTCCGCTACTTTTTCCGCAGTGGTTTTTTCAGAATTTTTCACTTCAGCCTGAACGGCCTGCACCGCGGCGGAACTCACCTGCGGAGCAGGGGTCTGGCCGCACCCGGCGGGCAGTAAAAGACCAAGCGATAGAATCAGACTAATACCCCGTTTCATAAAAACCTCCAAACCGCAAAATCCGCATGCGTTTCTCTTTAAGCCTGCTTGTTTGCCGTATCAATGCATTTTATTTACATTAAATTTCCATTTTACCCATATTATTCTTCTCGGGCATCAATGTCAATTGACATGACGTTCAAGTTTTCATCTGCATTTTTGACAAAATCGCTTGGCAATATTTTTATTTTTGGAATAAATTTTAAATTTCAACACTCCTATTTGGGTGAATTTTCCTTATTTTTATCACATCCATTTTACAGTCTATCTTTTAAAAAAAGAGGCCGTAGCGGCAATTTGCCGTACGGCCCCGTTGGAAATACATGTTCTACTTCGAAATTTTACATAACTCTGCTGGGGAAAATAGCGTCCAGTATTCCGATTGCCAGTGCGCCCAACAGCGCGCCGATTAGGGTCACAGCCATGTTTGGAACAAGAAACTGTGCAACATAAAGAATGACTGCTGCCAGAAGGAACCCTTTTATACCCTTTCCAAAAGGCGATGCATCCACCTTCATCACTGCTTCCGCAAGGTAATCGAGCACACTGATAACGATCGCGGCCAAAATAAATGACCAAAGTCCGTTAATTGAGAAACCGGGGGTAAAGAAAGATACGATAGCAAGAATTACTACCATCGCAACCATTCTTCCTAACCACCGAAAGAACGTCGTCATACCGGAATGATCTTCTTCAACAAAGTCCGTGCGTGCAACATGTCCCTGATGCGTCATGAATCATTTCCTCCCATCAATTGAATTGAAAACCATAATGGTATACTATGGCCCTACTTTATCCTGCACCGGGAAGGGCGATTTATTCCGAAACCGGGCTTTTCACCGGCTGTTTCCTGTGAATTCCGGCTTAAATACACTAAATTCTTCATGTGTTTTTCACAGTTTAAATTGCAAATTCAGACCGATACTAAACTGAGCTGAATCCAATTAATACAAAGAAGGCGATTTTTCTGAAACCAAAAAAAGTTTATTATGAAATTCCCGCTCTGGACTACGATTTGGGAAAAATGCTTTATGAAAAATATAAGGATGTTCCGTGGATTCCCATTGATAACCACAACAACATTGAGCAGCTGCGGAACAATGAAAATTCTCAGTTTGCCGAAATGAAACAATATTTAATCGTAGGAGTACGGAAAACACATAAATTTGTTCCCAACCATAAGTCTTCCGACTTTCTGGTTCCCTATACGTCGTCGGGGTGCAGCGCAATGTGCCTTTACTGCTATTTGGTGTGCAACTATAACAAATGCTCGTATTTACGGCTGTTTGTGAACCGGGAACAAATGCTGGACAAAATCATCCGTACCGCCAATAAATCCGACCGGGAGCTGACTTTCGAAATCGGCAGCAACAGCGATTTAATTCTGGAAAATACCGTTACGTCCAATTTGGAATGGACGATTGAAAAATTTGCGAAAAATGAAAAGGGATTTCTTACATTCCCAACCAAATTTGACATGGTTGACCCGCTTTTGCACCTGGAGCACCGGGGAAGAAGCACTCTGCGCATGAGCGTGAACCCGCAGGAAATTATAACACGAATTGAATTTGGCACGTCGCCGCTGCGCAGCCGCATTGCAGCCATTAACAAAATGTGCGCAGCCGGGTACAAAACAGGGCTGCTCATTGCGCCGGTTATTTTAACACAAAACTGGAAAGCGCTGTATTCGGAACTGCTCACCATTCTTTCAGACGAGCTGTCGGAAAAAATGAAACGGGAAATGTTCGTGGAAATAATTTTCATGACTTACAGCTACGTGCACCGCGCCATTAACAGCGAAGCGTTCCCCAACGCAATCGACCTGTACGACCCCGCCCTTATGACCGGCAGAGGAATGGGAAAATACTGCTATAAACCCGCTGTGCGCGCCAAAGCGGAACAGTTTTTGCGGGACGAATTCGCAAAGCATTTTGATCCTTCCAAAATTTTATATATTGTATAAGAAACGGCGCGGCGTGCAGTGTAAGCTGCATCACCGCGCCGCGGATGCCTATTCCTTTGAAACAGACGGCAGACTGCCGAGGTTGTTGTTTTCCGAATCGTCCGGCAGGGCACGCAGATACTCCGTCCCTTTTTTCACCGCCACGGCGACTCCTTTAATTTTATTGTCCTTCGCCATCTGAACGCCTTGTTCCTTCGTTATATTTTCGCCGTCCGACAGCTGGTATCCGGTAATTTTTCCGGAGTCCTTAATCAACCCGGTAATCGAAAGCGCGTCCGCGCCAGGATGTGGCGTCACTTCGTTAATCGACTTCGGAAGCGCCGTGCTCCCGTTTTCTTCCTTAATCATCCTATTCCTCCTTACTACTTTCTACGCCTCTATTTTTAGCAAAAGGCCGCGGCTTATTCTCTTTTGGGTCTGAAAGTATCTGGAAGCGGATCCATGGAAGAATCTTACAGGATCAAAAAAAGCGGGGAAAATCCCCGCCTTTTTATTTTTAAATTCAGAAAAGCGTCATAATATAAACCATTTTTTTCGAATTGCGGTGAGTCACAGTTTGTACACGCCGGAACCCTGTCTTTTCGCAAACCCGAACCGCACGTTGATCGTTCCCTCCTGTTTATGACCCGGTGCTGTCCAATTCGGCACGTACCTTCCGCATGATACTCCATACATCATTTCCAAAGTTGCTTACCATAGTAATGCTGATACCTTGCCGCGGCAGGAAGGCAGACACAAAGCTCACCCCGGGGTCACTGCCCTGAAAATAGGGGGAATAACCGTTCTCTCCATCTTTTTTCAGCCAGATTCCGTACCCGTAATTGCTGTTGCCGGCTCCGCTATGCCGACTCAACATTTGCAGGGTCATTTCCTGCGAAAGCAGCCGGTGTGACAGCAGGGCGCTCCAAAATCGTTCTATATCTCCAACCGTGGTGAATGCGCCCCCGGCTCCGGTGCCTTTTACGTCTACACTGTAAATATTCGTATAATACTCCTGCCGTGTTTCGTCCCAAATATAAGAATTGGCGCACCGTGCGGGAAGGCGGTCCAGTTCATAATATCCGGTGGAATTCATCCCTGCGGGCAGGAAAACGTGTTCCATCAAAAACACATCAAACGGTACTCCGCTGACTTTTTCCAATATCAGCCCCAGCACGACAAAGCCGGTGTTGTTGTACTGAAAGCGCTCTCCTTTTGGGTACAGCATCGGTTTTTCCAGAAAAAGCGGAAGAAGGTCTGCATTGGAGCGGATTTTATAATTCGGATAATCACGCCACAGTTCCGCGTACTCATCCATTACGCTTTCATCAAAATAGTCCGGAATACCGGAGGTATGAGTCAAAAGCTGGCGCACGGTAATGCCCGGGTCAATTTGCCGCCAGTCCATTGCAAGCAAAGTGCCAATGGTATCCTCAAAATGCAGCTGCCCTTTTTCAATCAGCTGCAAAATTCCCACAGCAACAAACACCTTGCCCGCCGAAGCCGTGGCAAAACGGGTTTCGGCCGTATTCGGTGTTTGGTTCGGCAAATCCGAATACCCGCGTGCTTCCTGAAAAAGAACGGTTTTTCCCTGTCGAATCGAAATGCAGCCCTGAAAATCTGCATCCA
The DNA here is from genome assembly GCA_002378845.1 of Ruminococcaceae bacterium UBA3451. Lineage (GTDB taxonomy): Bacteria > Bacillota > Clostridia > Oscillospirales > Acutalibacteraceae > Caproiciproducens. The sequence goes on from DFRY01000078.1 coordinate 12,149, forward strand.
CCCTATTTTGCAGCATATTAATCCCTCGAATCATTCCATTATCACAGTAGGCATAAAAATACGGACGGGCGGGAACCGCCGTCCGTCCATATTACGTTATTTTTACCTTGTTTCTATTAAAGGATATTATAGGCCAAAAATTCCGTATGGTCAATAGAAACGCGGAACGGAGCGGCCATCCTGTTAGGCTGGCTGCTCCGCTTTACACCCTGCAAATTTCATCATTTTACCGCTTGGCAAATAAAAACCAAAGCCTGATAAGGCCGCAGCAAAAGCTTTCCGTCTGCCGGCAAGATGTTTTCCGGATAATTCCCCAGTAGAATGTCTTTGCAGCATACGCCGTTTGGTAGCGAATACAGCAATTCTTCCCCGGTCAGGTTCAGTACCACCGTCAAAATTTGTTCTTCCAGTTCCCGCCGATAGCAATACACGCTTTTCTGTTCCGGGTCTAAATCTGTGAAGCTGCCGTAAACCATAACCGGGTTTTCTTTGCGCAGGCGAATCAATTTTTGATAATAACGGAACACGGAATTCGGGTTTTCCAGTTCCGTCTGCGCGTTGATTGCATGATAATTCGGATTCACTTTAATCCATGGGGTACCCGTCGTGAACCCGGCGTTTTCTTTGTCAGCCCACTGCATGGGCGTGCGCGCGTTGTCCCTGCCAATTTTGCAAATTGCATCCATCAGCTCGGCCGGTGGATTTTTTCGGTCGGATGCACGCTCCTTTAAAACATTGAAGATTTCCACATCGCGGAACTCTTCCACCGTATTAAACGGGCAGTTGGTCATTCCAAGCTCTTCGCCCTGATAAATAAAGGGGGTTCCCTTCAGCGTGTGCAGCAGGGTGGCCAGCATGGTGGCACTTTCGTAATGGTAATTCTTATCGTCGCCAAAACGCGATACCTGCCGCGGCTGGTCGTGATTATTCAGGTACTGGCTGTTCCAGCCGTCACCCGCAAGGCCGTTCTGCCACTTGGTCAATACTTGTTTCAACTTTTTCGGTTCGTATTTTTGAATGTCCCATTTATCTTTGCCGAAATCCAGTCCCATGTGTTCAAACTGGAACACCATGTTCAGCTCGCCCCGGCTTTCCCCCACGTATTGCAGGGCGATTTCCGGCGTTACGTTGCTGGTTTCTCCAACCGTTATCACATTATAATGGCGAAAAGCCTCCCGGTTCATTTCCCGCATAAATTCATGAATTCGCGGCCCGTTCTGATAATAAATCGAAGCGGGCTGCAGCCCCTCGCCGGGTACGTCCGGCAGGCCCGGCATCTTGGAGTACATATTGGCCGTATCCATTCGGAAGCCGTCAATGCCAAGGTCCAGCCAGAAACGGATGATTTCATAAATCTTCTGCCGTACCGCCGGATTTTCCCAATTTAAATCCGGCTGGGAACGGGCGAACAGGTGCATATAATACTGCTCTGTGTTCTGGTCGTACTCCCACACCGAACCGCTGAAAATGGATTCCCAGTTGTTCGGCAGTCCGCCGTTCTTGCCGTCGCGCCAAATGTAGTAGTCGCGGTATGGGTTATTGCGCGATTTCCGCGCCTCNNTATCGTACCCGTTGTCGTCGTTGGGGGAACGGTAAATCGGTGACAGCCAAATCACCGTAACGCCAAGCTCTTTCAAATAATCCAGACGGCTGATAATACCCGGAATGTCGCCGATTCCGTCCCCGTTGCTGTCCATAAAGCTGCGCGGATAAATCTGATAGATTACCGCTTCTTTCCACCATGCTTTTTTCACTGCTGTCCTCGATTCGTCGTCTATTAATTTCTTTCGCCCAATTTGTCAAAAAACCAACCGAAAAGTCTT
>DFRY01000040.1 GCA_002378845.1 Ruminococcaceae bacterium UBA3451
TACTGTAAGTCAACCCTTTTTTAAAGTTTTTTCATCTTTTTTTAAAAAAGGTTTACTCCCGAGGGGTCCAACCGCTTTAAAGAGGCCGAAAAGTCCAGTCCCAATGCGGTTTTTTCAGGAAATAGCTCGCTTAGAGGAATCAGTACAAAAGCGCGTTTCAGCATTTGCGGATGCGGCAGAACCAGTTCCGGGTCGTTGCTTGTAACTCCCTCATACAATAATAAATCAATATCAATGGTTCTGGAGCCGTGCACTTTTTCGCGCACGCGGCCCATTGCCGCTTCAATGCCCAGGCATGCGCCCAGCAGCGCGCGCGGGGAAAGCTCGGTAAGAGCCACCACGCACTCATTTAAATAATCTGTCTGCTCATCCGGCACTTCCACCGGTTTGGTTTCATATAAACTGGAAGTTGCAATTACGGTAGTGTTCGGAAGCTGTTCCAGCGCATGAACCGCCGCGCTCATATTTTCCCTGCGATTGCCTAGGTTTGAACCGATACCCAATACCACTTTATTCATGGATGCCGCCCCTTTTCCGCGAAATCATCACGGCCATGTACTCAAACTCCGCTTTCACCGGCGCCTGAGGCTTCTTTAAAAGAACATCGACCTGCTCCACATCATGATATTCCGATAACAGCTGTTCTGCTACCCGCTGGGATGCTTTTTCCAACAAATCATAACTTGCTTCCGTCATTACACGCAAAACGGTTTTAGCCGCCTTGGCATAGCTTACGGTATCGTTCAGATCATCTGTCTGCCCGGCACGTTCCAGGGAAAGGTATAACGTAATGTCCAGTATAAAGGTCTGGCCGTCGCGCTTTTCCTCCGGGTTTACACCGTGATAAGCAAACACCTTCAGCCCTTTTATAATGATTTTATCCATTCCGGTACCTCCTGACAGCGGAAGCCAGCTTTGCGGACTGCACCGCTTCGGGTACGTCGTGAGCACGGATCATGTCTGCTCCGTCGGCGACAGAAATGCTGTGAACCGCTATGGTACCGGCAAGGCGCTGTTCAAATGGCGGGTTGCCGCACTCGCCCCCGATGACCCGCTTGCGCGAAGCGGCAATCAGCAGCGCGCAGTCCCCCACGCGAAGCCGCGCCGAATTCGCCAGAATCTGCAGATTTTCCTCATGCGTTTTGCCGAAGCCTACGCCGGGGTCAAGGCAAATTCGTTCCGGCGTTATACCCGCCTGTGACATTATAGTTATTTTATGCGAAAAATACCGTTTAATGCTGGTGAGAATATCTGAATTTTCCGGCCCGTCATGGTGCATGACAATACACCCGCAGTCGGATTTTGCCGCAACGGCAATCATTTCCCCGTCATCAAAGCCGGTCACATCATTTAAAATAGATGCACCGTTCTCCAGTGCTGCCGCCGCGACCTTGGGATAATAGGTGTCCACGGAGATCGGAACGGATATTTTACCCTGAAGCAGCTTTAAAACCGGAAGAAGCCGATTCNNAGGAATATGCCCCGGGCGTGTAGACTGCGCGCCGATGTCAATCAAATCCGCGCCCTGCTTCTGCATTTCCAGCGCGTGCCGCAAGGCGTTTTCGGGCTGCAGAAAGCGTCCGCCGTCGGAAAAGGAATCGGGGGTTACATTCAGAATCCCCATAACATAGGCTCGTTCGCCAAGGGGCATACGATACTGCCCCACTGAAAACACAGCCATCAGCGAATCCCTCCGTTCAGCAAAGACATGACTTCCGCACGGCTCTTCGCGTCCGTCCGCATAATGCCGCGCAGAGCGGATGTCTGCGTTTTGGCACCGGCCGCGCGCGCGCCGCGCATGGTCATGCACAAATGCTCGGCTTCAATCACAACCGCAACGCCGTAAGGCTGCAAATTATCGTAAAGGAAATCGGCAATCTGCGCCGTCAGGCGCTCCTGCACCTGCGGGCGTTTGGCGAAGCAGTCTACAATACGCGCAAATTTAGAAAGCCCGATAATTTTGCCGCCCTTCGGAATATAAGCGATGTGCGCTTTCCCCACAAACGGAAGCAGATGGTGTTCACACACCGAATAAAGCGGTATGTCGCGCACAATTACCAGTTCCTCGTGTTGCTGGGGCTCGTTGAATATCTTTAAATACCGTTTGGGGTCGTCTTCCAGTCCGGAAAAAATTTCGGCATACATATTGGCAACGCGCGTCGGCGTTTCCAAAAGGCCTTCGCGTTCCGGGTTTTCCCCGACTGCGCACAGTAGTTCCCGTACGGCGGCTTCAATTCTGTTTTTATCCATTGTGCTTGTCCTCCTGAATCGCGGTGCCCGGAAATTCGAGCCCACGTTGACCGGATTTGACCGGCCGAATGATGCACATAGTATATCACACTAGACGATAAACATCAATTTTGCAAAAAGCCCGCAGGTATACCTGCGGGCTTCGAATTTTTATTTAAATTGAATCATTAATAAGTAAGAAACACGGTAAGACCGCGGTCGGGCTGGTCGGCAAGGTACTTTATACTGTTCAGCGGTATTTGATTTTTCATGTCCGCATTGTGGTTGGCTTCATTTAGTAACGTCATAAGCTTATAGGGGGAAGTTTTCACCATTCCGTTCAAAGTTTGGGTATAGTCGGTGCTCTCCTCTACATAGAAGGAAACGGATTCTTTTTTCTGATTGGCCGCGGCAACAATTGTGCTGACCGCCGTGCTGTCATCTTTACTGTTTATATCGGTAAGGTGAATTCCCTTCGCCTTGAAATAGTTTGCGTCCGTAGCAGTACAGGCCGGCATGGAAAGATTGCATCCCACCGCCGCGCTGCCGTCCGAACCGTCAATCTGTGCGTCGGTCAGCGTAGCCGCATTGGGAAAAACGGTGTGCGACTGCTGAATTACGGCATCGGTTACATTAAAATAATTGTATACGGTCGGGTTGTTGTCACACCACGTAACGTCAAGATGATACCATTTCCCGTCAATACGCATCAGGTTCCACATATGGTTTACACTTTTGCTCTGCCCGCTTACCAACATGGACTGCAGCCCCGCATAGCTGGACAGCAGCTGCATGGAACGAGAGTACCCTTCGCACACCACGTTGCCTTCTACCAAAGCACCGTAAGCGGTAAACGCCTTCCAAAGGGAGTTGTCGGTTGCCGCCGCATTATTGTACACACAGTTTTTCGTCAGGTAATCGAACAGATAAAGTTCGCGGTCCAGCTCGTTTAAGCCGGACGGCATTGCCTTTATAATCGCGGTAACCTTTGCGTTCATCTGCTGAATCATAGCATTGCACTGATCCTGCGGAACAACGGAATATAACTGAAAGTAGGTGTCCGTACTGTTGTATCCATAAGAAAAGGCGTTGGCTATCCAGAACACCTGCGGGTTGTCATTCAGAAACGCCATCATGGCAACCCGAAGCTGTGCTTCTGATAAATGTGCATTATTAATCTCTATTCGTTCCGTAGGATAATACCCGGAAGAGTTCGGCTGCAATGCCAGCTTGTACGCGCTTTTCATAATACCGTTATATAAGTTGCGGCTGACCGTGTCCGGCAGAGCGTTGTATCCGGCACGCTGGTCGATATGGGAATATGCCGCTACCGTTGCCGTATTTTGGGTAACGGCAAGCCGCGCGGCATTTTGCGTGGACTGTTCTTCCGTAATTTTCTTAACGGATTGATTGCCGGCCGAAGCTTTCGTAGTCGCCGTCTTTTGTGCTTTCTGCGCCGGTTTTACCGGAGCAACGGAGGAAGCCTGTGAGCGAACCACTGCGGAGCTTACCTTCGGTGTTTCGGAAGAAGCCGCCGAAGCCGGCGACGAAGAAACCGGAGGCTGAGAAGATGCCGTACTTTGTTCCGACGAAACGGGAAGAGAAATAGACGGGTCCGAAACCAGGCTGCCGAGCAGCTGCCCCTGGCACCCGGTCAGTGGTAGTACCAGAATTGCCGCGGCCAATGTACCGGCGACAAAAATTTTCACCCGATTAAGACGAAAAAAAGAGTTCATTTCCCATTCCCCCGCTTTTCAACTCTGTTTTCTGTTATATGTTATTTGTTTTATTATAGCACGCACGGAAACAAAGTAAAGTTAGTAAAAAAGAGAATAGGTAAAATAAAAAGATCTGCAAAGTACTTTGCAGATCTTAAATGGTGGGAGAGGATGGATTCGGACCATCGAAGCGATAAAGCAACAGATTTACAGTCTGCCCCCTTTGGCCACTCGGGAACTCTCCCAAATATAAGTTTATGTTTTGCACAGCGGAGAAAATTATCCCCGCTGTGCAAACGCAAATTATAGCATACAGCTTTATTTCGCGGCCAACGCAATCGTCAGCAATCTATATGCATTACAATATTCTGAGGATAATCGCCGAATTTTTCTCCAAACAGGTTTAATCCTCCAATATAGCGTGCATCCGGCTTAATTTCAATGCGAAATGAAATATAAGACCCGGACTCCAACTGCAATTCATCAATACAAACCGGTTTATTGCAAGGCACTTCATCCAAATAGGATCCTTCCCGGTTGACACTGATTGTTTTTAACAAACCGTACTGCGTACTGCCGTCGGTCCACCATTCCGGAGTGAGCTTTCCACGGCGGCCGCCATAATCGCCGGAAGATACATATGTTACAATTTCGTGTTGATTGATGGAAAATGTAATTTCAGAGGGCCAGATATTCCGGTAGCCCGGTGCTTCGGAGCAAATTTCTAAACTGAAGGAAATATATTTGGGCAAAAGAGATTTTGATAAGAAGTGATTCGGGAAGCGATACTCAATAAACCCCTGCTGAAGCCAAATCAGCTGGGTATTAATCCGTTTGGGCGAAAAGAAAACGCGTGGATTATCCTGAGTTTCAATATAATCGTTTTCGTCTGCCAACCCGCAGGTGGGCCGAATATCACAGTCAAAATACTGCCCAATCGGCATGTCGATTGTGTGTGAAGCGGTATGCAGAATTTCATCCTGCCTGTTCAGCAGAATAAATAAATCCTCTGTACTTGCGCTGCACACTCGCTGTGACCCACGAATCCCGGGAAGAGATTCCGTTACAATCAGGCCCGCATCCTCCAGTGATTTTACATGGAATGCTGTTGATGAAATCGGAATTTTCAGCCGTTCGGAAATTTCCACAATATTTAAGGATTGATATTTTAACAGCTTTAAAATTTTAACACGTATAGAAGAAGAGAGCGCTTTCCCAATCTTTTCAAACTGTGCATAAGATGTTTCGTCTTCCGCATTCAGAACAATGTGACGGTCAATTTTATCGTTATAATAACTTTCATGCTGTTTTTCCATCTTAAAATCTCTTTTCTTTATACTGAATACTGAGATATTGGGATAAAAAAATTATATCACAAATCCGAAAAAAATCAATTTATTACTGTAAAGTTGTAATTAAACCAGCATTTTGCAATATAACTTTTTGTCTTATATGTAAATTATAACAAAAAACAAATAATATTACTAATTCTATTGACAGTAATATTGAAAAGAAGTATGATACAGAAAACAAATTATTACATTATTACTGTAATAAATATATGATTCGAGGGGAATACATGACAAAATTCTATAAAAAAAATTATCCAAGGCCACAATTAGTTAGAGAATCTTACATATCCCTGAACGGAGAATGGGCATTTCTCTTCGATTATTACAACAAAGGTGAAATTAACGGTTGGTTTAACGGATTTACCGAAGGCACGATTAACGTACCCTTCTCGTATGAATCAAAGCTGAGCGGCATTGGCACCGACCAGCAATGCGAAAGCGTATGGTATTGTAAACAAGCGAAATTCCCGCACACTGCCGAAGAACGGGTTCTGCTGAACCTTGAGGGCTGCGATTACCTGACAAAGTTATGGGTAAACGGTCGGTTTATTGGGGAACATTCCGGTGGATATACCCGTTTCAGCTTTGACATTACCAACGCGTTAAACGACGATGCTGCCGTAATCGTAATTCAGGCAAACGATAGTAAAAACACTGCGCAGCCAAGGGGAAAGCAGCGCTGGCTAGACGAAAATTATGACTGCTGGTACACACAAACCACCGGAATCTGGAAAACAGTATGGGCAGAGGTCGTTAACGAAGCCCATTTAAAGCAAGTAAAAATAACCCCCAAATACGACGAAAACAGCGTTCGCTTTGAATATCAGGTCGGAGAAAAAGCCGAAGGAAACTTAGAGCTTGAAACAATCATAACGTTTCGTGATACCGTAATCTGCCAGACCAGGGAACCGGTTTTGCGTCCGTTTTTTTCCCGGACGTTCAGTCTGATTCATGATTTTACAAAGTGGAAAGTAAAATACTGGTCTCCGAATTCGCCCAATCTTTATGATGTTGAAATTCGTATCTACCGGAACGGAGTACTGGCTGACCGTGTTGGCTCCTATTTTGGAGTTAGGAAAATTTCATCCGATACCGGCCGGTTCACCCTTAACAATATGGAAATTTACCTTAAAATGGTGCTCGACCAGGGGTACTGGGCAGACGGTCTGCTCACCCCGCCGGATGAAGAAACCCTCCTTACCGATTTAAAAAAAGCGCTTGAATACGGTTACAACGGCATTCGCAAACACCAGAAAATCGAAGACGAAAGGTTTTATTACTGGGCGGATGTGTTGGGCGTGCTGGTTTGGTGCGAAAGTCCCTCCACATATGAGTTTAACTCAGAAGCCGTTCAGAAGTTTACTTCGGAGTGGATTTCGATTGTTGAGCAGCACTACAACCACCCAAGCGTTGTTACATGGGTTCCTTTCAACGAGTCATGGGGACTGCCCCGAATTTACACCGACAAAGAACAGCAAAACTTTACCAAGGAAATTTACTACCTTACAAAATCACTGGATCCAACCCGCCCGGTTATTACGAACGACGGCTGGGAACATACCATATCCGACATGCTCACTCTTCACGATTATGCCTCTGACGGCCGCACACTGTTGCAGCACTGGAATCACAAGGATTCTATCTTAAACGGGGACGAATCCTTCAATGACGAACGGTTTGCTTTGGCAAAAGGACATTCTTATTGCGGGCAGCCCATTCTATTAAGTGAATTTGGAGGAATTGCTTTTCAGGCGGAAAGCGGCTGGGGATATGGACAAGCAGAAAGCGAAGAAGAAAACTTTTTGAACCGGTTCCGTTCTTTAATTGACGCCATTGCAAAACTGGATTTTGTATGCGGATTTTGTTACACCGAGCTGACCGACGTTCAGCAAGAGATGAACGGACACATGAATATGGACCGAATGGATAAAATCGATCCGAAAAAAATCCGTGAAATTCTGGAAAGTATCGGTTAAAGGAGGACTTACATTGAAACGCTCAGAAATTCACATGAGGGACCCTTTTGTCTATTGCGATAAAGCCCGCAAAAAATACTTTCTTTTTGGAACCACCCTTGCAGACGGAGCCGGAAACGTTGACCCGCTGTTCGAGGTTTATGAAAGCAGCGACCTGGAAAACTTCAGCGGACCAAAGCCCGCATTCCTTCCTCCGAAAGGCTTTTGGGGCGTTCGGAACTACTGGGCGCCGGAAGTTTATTTTTATGAAGGCCGTTATTATATGTTCGCCTCTTTTAAAGGCGGCATCGGCGAAGAGCGCGGTACCGGCGTTTTGGTCGCAGATTCCCCGGAAGGGCCCTATGTGCCGCACAGTCCGTCGCATGTTACTTTAAAAGGCCACGAGTGTTTGGACGGCACCCTGCTGGTAGAACAAGGAAAGCCCTGGATTATTTACTGCCACGAATGGACCGAAACATTTTACGGCCGAATCGAAGCTCTTCCCCTCCGCGATGATTTAAAGGAATCTTTAACGCAGGAGCCAATTCTCCTCGTAGATTCCAAAGAGATACCCTGGCTGCGCAAATTCAGCGATCCGCGAATAAACAAAGAAGGATTTCTTACCGACGGCCCGTTTGTTCGCAGGACTTCATCCGGCTCATTGGTTTTGCTGTGGTCAAGCTATTCGAAGGAAGAAAAGGGGTATCATGGCGGGTATACGGTCGCGATGGCCGTCAGCGAGTCGGGTTCCGTTCACGGGCCATGGCGGCAGGAAGAAACCCTGCTTTTGGACGAAAATTGCGGCCACAGCAGTATTTTTGAAGACCTAAACGGCAACTTGGTTCTGTGTGTACATNNAACGGCAAAGAACATCCCTGTTTTTATACATTGCAGGAAAAGGACGCGAAGTTTACTGTTGTTTGATAAGCGTTTGGCGCTTTCAAAATAAATTATACAGGAGGATTTATATGAAAAAGGGAACTAGACTGGCAAGTTTGGCAATTTCCGCTTTATTGGTTCTGTCCGCTATGACGGGGTGCGGCTCTTCAACAACGGGCAGCAGTTCCGCCGCGGCACAGGCAAATTCCGAAAACGGCGCAAGCGCTGCAGCGCCTGCCGGAAAAACCGTTGTAACATTCTGGAACGGTTTTACAGGCTCTGACCGAACAACATTGGAATCGTTGGTCAAAAAGTATAATGAAACAAACGATAAAAATGTTGAAATTCAAATGGAGATTATGCCGTGGGATAGCCTGTACCAAAAATTGGCTACCGTACTTTCCGTCGGCCAGGGGCCGGACATTTTAGCATTTGCAACAGAACGAATCGGCACCTATGCGGAATCCGGTGCTCTGGCTTCGTTGGATGATGTTTACAGCCAGAAATATGTGGACTCTTCCGTCGTTCCGGTTGCTCTGGACGAAAACTTAAAGTACAAGGGGACTTATTACGGAGTTCCGATGAATTTTGCAACTTTGCTTCTTTACTATAATAAGACCATTCTAAAAGAAGCAGGACTGGACCCCGCAGCACCCCCAAAAGACTGGGACGAGCTGGAAAAGTACGCGCTTCAGATTACCGAAAAAACCGGAAAATACGGATTTGGCATGGCAACCAGTGAAACTACCCCCATGTGGCCGATTATGCTTTGGGGCAACGGCGGCAGCATTATGGACGACCAGGGGAAATGTGTACTTAACAGCAAAGAAAATGTTGAAACCGTCACCCGCGGGGCAAGCTTAATCCGCGACAAGAAAATTGGCCCGGCAACTTCCACCGGCGCTGAAATTGACAAGCTGTTCGAGTCCCAGAAGCTGGCCATGTATTTCTGCGGCCCATGGGCAACAACGGGATTCAAGCAGGCAGGAATTGATTTTGGCGTGGCGCAGGCACCCAAAGGGCCTAAAGAGCAGGTAACTCAAGGCAATGCGGTTGGAATGTATATGACGGCGACAAGCAAAAATAAAGACGCGGTTTATGATTTCTTTAAGTGGTGGAACAGCAAAGACACCCAGGTTGAATGGAGCCTTGGCACCGGCTTCCCCCTTGCAAGAACAGACGCGCTTGACGACCCCAGACTGGCTTCGAACCCGTATATTGCAGAGTTTTCAAAACCGGCCAACAGCTCGAAGTTTTATTTGCAGCAGTTGACCAACTTTGCCGATGTTGATACGCAGGGGATTGTTCCCGCGTTTGAAGCAATCCTTTTACAGAACGCAGACGTGCAGTCCACCCTGAACGATGCAACCCAGACAATCGATTCCTTAACAGGAAAGTAAAAAACACTTGGGAGAGGGTTCCCTCTCCCAAGCATTTTCTTTGACCGCCTTTCAAAGAAACGGTTAATTGAAGGAGGAAAAATTTTGAAGCGCCCATATACGGTTAGCAAAGCGCAGTCAAGGGCCGGCCTGCTGTTTGTCATGCCTTCTATGACTATTTTTACAATATTCGTATTTATCCCCTTGCTGATTGCTTTAATATTCAGCTTTATGAACTTCGACATGCTATTCAATCACATGAAGTTTATCAATTTTGAAAATTACAGTCGCTTATTCGGTGATAAACGCTTTTGGAATTCACTGATTAACACAGTTTATTATACAATTGGCACAGTGCCGTTACAAATACTTCTCGCATTGCTGACAGCGGTTGCGATTAGTAAAAATTCGAAGGTACATACTTTCTTTAAATCCGTCTATTTTCTTCCCGCAATATGCTCAATGACAATTATCTCTATCGTCTGGAGCTTTTTAATCGATAAAGATATTGGTATGTACAGCTATTGGCTGACTAAAATCGGCATAGAACCGATTGCTTTTTTGAAAGATCCGTTTTGGGCCATGCCCACCATTATTCTGGTCAGCATATGGAAGGGCTTTGGGTTTAACATGGTCATTCTTATTGCGGGTTTACAGGGAATTTCAGATTCTTTTTATGAAGCGGCCGACATTGACGGAGCCACTGCAATTCAAAAGTTTTTCAAAATTTCCATACCCATGCTGATGCCGACGCTGAGTTTTACAATCGTAAACAGTATTATTTCATCTTTTCAGGTTTTTGATCAGATTTATGTTATGACAAAAGGCGGCCCGCTATTTAAGACTCAAACGGTAGTTCAGTATATCTACTCCGCTGCATTTGATTCTCACAATATGGCTTATGCCTCCACAATTGCCGTCGTCTTGTTCATCATAACCTTTGTCGTGTCCATTTACACATTAAACAGGATGCAAAAAGGCGAAGAGGATCTAAATTAGGAGGGCCGCTATGACAAAATTAAAATACAATAAACTGATATTTCAAATCCTGAAATGGGTTTTACTCTCCCTGTTGGCGCTTAGTTTGCTTTACCCATTTTTATGGATGATTGTTACTTCGTTTAAGCCCGAACCGGACATTATTAAATTTCCGCCCAAACTGCTGAATTCGACATACACATTAACCGCTTATCAAAGTATTTGGCAGCGTATTCCTTTTTTGAAGTATTACCGCAACACTTTGGTGTTTGCAGGGCTGGTGACAATTACTTCTCTCTTTTTCGACACAATGGCCGGCTATGCCTTTGCAAGAATTTCATTCCGCGGCAAAAAGGTAATGTTTTTGCTGGTTCTGGGTACCATGATGATTCCCTTTCAGGTTATTATGATTCCTCTGTTTGCGGAACTGTATAAAATGAATATCATTAATACGTACCTTGGCCTAATTCTGCCAAGAGCGACCAACGCATTCGGTATTTTTATGATGCGACAGTTTTTCATCACTCTTCCAAAAGGCTTGGAGGAAGCCGCACGAATCGACGGCTGCAACGAATTCCGAATATATTGGAGAATCATGCTGCCCTTGTGCAAACCGGCGATTATCTCATTAGCTATTTTCCACTTCATGTACAACTGGAACGACCTGCTATATCCGCTGCTGCTTACCACCTCGGATGAAATGCGTACCCTTCCGGCAGGATTAGCTTTGTTTATGGGCCAGCACGTAATTGAATACGCCATTATTATGGCAGGCGCGTGCCTTTCTCTTTTACCGATTTTTATCGCATACATATTTGCACAAAAATATTTTGTACAGGGAATTGCCATGACAGGATTGAAAGGATAACATCATGAATCAGCCTTATGAAGCTTCAGTCAGCATTCAGCCGCTTCAAACAGTTGCCAGGGTTAATCCTATGATTTTCGGACATTTCATTGAATTTATGTTTGACTGCATAGATGACGGAATGTGGGCGCAGCTGATGAAAAACCGGGGATTTGAACAGCCGGATAATAATTCAGACGGCGTTTCGGACCCCTGGCAGCCTGTTTGGCAAACAGACCAGTTTGAATTTGAACTGGACAAAGCGGAACATATCGGCAGAAAAGAAGTCAGCCAGAAAATCCGAAACTTTAACCACTACGGCGGATGGTGCGGAATCCGTCAAGACGGGGTGACACTTCGAAAAAAAGAGAGTTACCAATTTTCACTATGGCTGAAAGGAACGGCTAATTTACCTGTTACGGTTTTAGTGCATGACCTGGAAGGCTGTGAATATGTGCGGAAAGAGTTTACAACCGATTCGGAATGGAATAAATATGAGTTCTCGTTCCCTTCTTCCTCTGAAACGCATACTGCCAGCGTTGAAATCAGATTATGCGACAACGGAACCATTTGGGTTGACCAGACCTCGCTGGTTCCGCTCAGTGCAGAGCATGGAATATGGCCCGAAACGTTAAAATATATCAAGAATCTACACCCTCCGGTAATTCGTTTCCCCGGCGGCTGCTTTGCCGATTGCTACCACTGGGAAGACGGAATCGGCGAAAGAGATTTCCGTCCGTGCAAAGCCAACCAGCATTGGGGCGGCTGGGAAGACAACAGCTTCGGAATGGATGAATACATGGAATTTTGCGAAGCCGTTGGCTGCGAACCCATGATCTGCATTAATTTCGGAACCGGAACACCGCAGGAAGCGGCAAACTGGGTGGAATACTGCAACGGGTCGAAAGACAGCACATACGGTTCTCTTCGGGCAAAAAATGGGCATCCTGAACCGTACAACATAAAATACTGGGATATTGGGAACGAAACATTCGGCGACTGGGAAGCAGGCCATTGCGATTCCGCCGAATATGTCGAGCGGTATTTGCAGTTTTATCACACCATGGCAGAAAAAGATGACCAGATTTGCTTTATGGCATGTGCCGGGGACGGAAACTTCCTTTCTCAAGACTGGAATCAAACCTTACTGAAAAATTTAAAGGGAAAAATGCAGGTGCTTTGTCTGCACATGTATTCGCCGCACCTTCATTCCGAAATACACAGCAATGATGCAATTTATTACGGCGTTACGGCTTCCCCGGAAAAATACGCCAAAATATTGGAAGCCACAAAGCAAACTTTACTGGAAAGCGGCTCCAAAAACGACGAAATTCATTTGGGCGTTACGGAATGGAACACCTCTTATTTTAACGATGCCTGCCGGGAACACACATTGGAAGCGGCAATTTTTAACGCCGGAATGCTGAACCTTTTCCTTAAAAACGCAGACATTCTAAGCATTTGCAATTTCTCCGATTTGGTAAACGGTTGGCCGGGCGGCTGCATCCGCAGCAAAGACGGGGATACTTTTGGTACTGCCAGTTATTTTGTATTGAAGCTGTACACAGAGGCAAACCCGACTGAAACACTCTTCTATCATGTTACCAGCCCCACATTTGATACTCCGGAAAAAATCGGTCATGTGGAGAAACTGTGCGATGTTCCTTATTTAGACGCAGCGGCTGCCAAAAATGCCAATGGCGATATTTTAATCTTCGCCACAAACCGGCACCTTAATTCCCCCGCTTCGGTACAAATAGACTGCGGTTGTTCCACGGAAAAGGCCGAAGTGTTTACCATTACTGCCAATAACACCTGGCAAATTAATTCTTTTGAACAAGAGCAGCTTATTCCGAAACAAAAAACAGTTTCCTTAAAAAATAATACGCTGGAACTCGCTCCCCATTCAATTAACCTGATTCAAATTAGTAATATATCATAAGCAAACAAGGCGCTTACTCACTTACAGTAAGCGCCTTGTTTTTCTGTAGAAAAGCGTCAGCATTTATCTTTATCCTATTTATATATAATCCATGTTATCTTATGCTGCCGTGCAACGCTTATAAAGCTATAAAGTTACGCCGGAACGGAAAAGATCCCCGCGAAACCCAAGCGGCCGTCTGCGCCTTCCCGAAGGTATTTACAGCGCTATCATACAGTTCTTACTCCATCTTGTTAAAAACCGCACACAATAGTTACCCCGGCACAGCCGGAAGTTTTCGCACGGCAACAAAAAAAGATCTGCAAATTACTTTGCAGATCTTACTGGTGGGAGAGGATGGATTCGGACCATCGAAGCTATAAAGCAACAGATTTACAGTCTGCCCCCTTTGGCCACTCGGGAACTCTCCCATATGTGGAGCTTTGATACTCAAAACTCCTTGAAACAGGTTAAACCTGTGGAGCTGGCAGACGGACTTGAACCCCCGACCTGCTGATTACAAATCAGCTGCTCTACCAACTGAGCTACGCCAGCGTGATTGGCACTCGAATACTATACCATTTCAGCCATCGTTTGTCAACAAAAATATTAGAAATTAATATATTTTGTCGATTTCAGCTTAACTCGTATCCCACAAAGAAAATGGTCGAGGTGACAGGGTTCGAACCTGCGGCATCTTGGTCCCAAACCAAGCACTCTACCAAGCTGAGTTACACCTCGTTGCTGACGATATGCACGGTGAAATTCCCTGCGCCGTGCGTGAAATGGCTTAACTATAAATTGCGATTCACTGCCTCCGCGTCATCGGACAGCCTTATTATTATATGTAAAACGCCGGAAAATGTCAAGACGTTTTATGGATTTATTCCCGCAAAATATTTCCGTTTGTGTATCCGGTGCCGGAATTGCAAAGCAATGCGTGCATTATTTGGTTCCGGCACTAGACCGCTTTCATCATTTGAACAAAAACCCGCACAATTTCGGGGTCATATTTCTTACCTGCATTTTCCACCAGCTGCTGTAACGCTTCCTCTTTGGAAATTGCCCTGTGGTATGGACGTGTTGCAACCATGGAGTCATAGGAGTCCGCCACATTAAGAATACGAGCCATCAGCGGAATATTTTCCCCTTTCAGCTTGTTGGGGTATCCGGTTCCATCCCATCTTTCATGATGCGAAAGCACGCCGCCTGCAAGATACGAAAGTTCAGGGGACGCGGTTAAAATATGGTATCCCTTTTCCGCATGCTGTTTCATCAATTCATGTTCTTCCGGTGTAAGCCCCTCTTTTTTATTTAATATATCTGCATCGATAGAAGCTTTTCCAATGTCATGGAATTTCCCCATCAGAATCAAATCGGCAATCTGGCTTTTATTAAAATGCAGGGCTTCCCCCAGTTTTCCGCACAGTTCGCTGACCCGGATGGAATGTTCTTCTTCCCCAATACTTTTTTCATGCAGCTTTTCAAAAATAGCCTGAACGGCTTTGCTTTTTGTGCTGCGGTTTTCCAGCAATTTTTTCTTGTACATTAAGTCGTCGGCCTGCTTAATCACGGCCATGATATCCTGACTTGAGTCGTTTTTCGTGGAGTACCCGAGCGAAACGGACAGGTTAACATCGTTAACAAACGTTTCGCTGCACTTCTGCCGAATGCGTTCCGCAATTTGATCCGCCAAAGCAGCGCTCGTATTGGGCAGCAGAATAATATATTCATCGCCGCCCCAGCGTGCAACCACATCTTCCTGCCGGCACGATTCTTTCATCACATTCGCCGCGCAAACCAGCAA
Organism: Ruminococcaceae bacterium UBA3451; assembly: GCA_002378845.1. Classification (GTDB taxonomy): domain Bacteria; phylum Bacillota; class Clostridia; order Oscillospirales; family Acutalibacteraceae; genus Caproiciproducens. Next base: position 15,066 of record DFRY01000040.1, read on the forward strand.
TTGATCCCCCGCCAGGTGACCGAAAACGTCATTCGCCAATTTCAGGCCGTTCACATCGCCAATGATAATTGAAACCGGGTAGCTGCGCACTACATCCAGCCGTTTCAGCTCTTCCTCAAAAAAGCGGCGGTTATACAGCCCGGTCAATTTGTCATGATAAGTAAGATAAATAATTTCTTCCTCAATCTGCTTCTTTTCGGTCACATCACGGAAAATAATTACATAGCCTAAAATCTCTTTTGGAGTAAGGGAAATGAGCGAAATTTTAATATCCAGGTTTTTTGTCACCCCGTTGGGAGTGGTATAGTAAATGTTATCGCCCAGAACAACCGAGCCTACCTGCTTGATTTGGCCCATAATTTCGTCCGTCAGCCGCAAAAGGGTTCCGTCCCGGTAAATATGATAAACATCATCAATCCGCTTTCCAATTACGGTTTCCTTCTGATACTCTGAAATCAGTTCCGCTTCGCGGTTGACCATTCGAATATTCCCTGCACTGTCGGCGGCAATTACGCCGTCCCCAATGGAAAGCAAAGTCATTGCAAGCCATTGCTGTTCGCTTAACAAATCTTTTTCCTGCTGACGATTCTTTTTTAAAAGAGAATAAACCAAAACGGCAATCACAATTAAAATGACGCAGCGCACCAAAGTGGGTGCAAGCACTTCCTGATTATAGTCGAACTGGATTACCGATAAAAGATAAAGAAAAGATATCAGGCACGCCAAATAGACCCCGCCTTTGCCGTAGTAAAACACACCCAGCAAAAGCGGAAGATAATATAAATGTTGTGTAATATTAAAGTTGCCGTTCTGCATAAATACAACGTTCACAGCCAGCGACCCTATAAGCGAAAGAGAAAATAGTATGTGTTTTTTCACCGCGTACCCTAACTTTCCTGAATTCATTTTGTTCCTGCTTAGGAAATACCCTGCCACAATAAATCGGTTAATACAGACTTGCTATTATACTTTCCGATTTTCCCTGTTCCATGTCCAAAAAATCACCTTCATGAGACATTTCCGACTGCCCTGCAAATTTAAAAAATTTTTATCAGACATTACAGAAAAAGGTAAGCTCAGAAAGGAAATCCGCTCAAAAACAGGAATATTTATTATATCTATCATACCGCTTTCTTGTAAAAAATGCTACAATTGTTACAAAATCGACAAGTGTTTGGCGAAAAACGGAGGAAAACGCATTTTGGGGAAACTAAATTTTCATCCATCGAAAAAACGAATAGATAAACAAAAAGCTCCCGCTAAGCGGGAGCTTCCCTTTTCACTCTGTTTCCGACTATTCGCCGTCGCTTTTCTCAGCGCCCTTTCCTGCCTGCAGCTTTTCAAGCAGCGGAAGCATTTTTTCCCAGTCGGCGGTCAGGCTGTTCTGTTCCAGCTTTTGCATTAAAATTCTGTGGTTCAACACCAGCATGGCGCGGTTGCCCAGATTGGGGAAGCAAACAATCCCCTGCACGCTGGACGCCGTTCCTCCGATTTCCGGCACGGCCTTTAGATCGTTTTGGTTAACCTCCAAAACATTGTTCAGCTCGTCCGCCTCCAATGCAAGCATGGTTCCCGGGGTTGGTTTTATGACCAAAAGATGTGAGGCTTCCGTCAGTTCGTTCTGCCTGCCTAAAAGCCTGTGGGTGTCTACTACGGCAACGTATTTCTGATTATAGAGCACCGCCCCTTTCAGCAAGCTGTTTTGCCCCGGAAGCGATACAATCCCCCCGGCGTCGATTGCTTCCAGCACGGCGGACTGTTCCAACGCAAAAAGCTGCCCGGCAACCGCAAAGGTGACCAGCTTTATATGTTCCTGATTATCCATCAGGTTCACATCAGCCTGCTCTATAGAAATGTCAGCTGTTTCTTTCTTGTTTGTTTCGTCGTAATCAGCAAGCTTTTCAAACACCAGTGCCAGCACATCATTCCGGTAGCCGTCGCTGATTTTGTACTCCCGGTAACCGGAGGAAGCGCCGCACCCCACCGCATAGTAGTTTCCCTCATATACCAGAATTTCAGAACGTGACGTTCCGCTTTCCACTGCCAACAAATCTGCGGGCAAATTGATGCGGCCGCCGGGTTGAAGCGATTCCAAAGTAGAGGAGATAACCTTTCCGCTGCAGTCCGCAAATACCGCGAACGTATCCTCTTTGGCCTTCAGTGCGTCGTGCAGCATGGCACGGAACTGATAGTTCCCGTCAAACACAATGCCGATTCCGCCCACCGCACGGCTGCTGTCTGAAATGTCTGTAACCGACGCGCCGTATATGTAGGTATACTGTCCGCCGTAAAGACCGCTTTGCTCGAACGGAGAAACAAAATACTTCCCTTCTTCCGCATTGGTCAGAATACTGCGCACGTAGGCGTCGCTGAGCGTCAGGCCAATTTCTCCGCTGTGCTCCGGGTTGGAAACGGCAACAATTCTGCCGGTACGGTCAAACAGAAACAGGTTGCTGTAAACGGTGTACAGACTGTTGATATAACGCAGAATTTTCGTCAATTTTTCTTTCTCCTGCTCCGTGACTCGGTTCTGCGCCAGCACGGTGCGGAATGTGGAATTCAGCGCCCACCAGCGGCAGTCGTCCGACCTTTCATACAGATTGCGGTCCATAATATCAATGCACAGGGAAGCGGTAAATGCGGCGTCTGCAAGGTTGGTGGTAACCACCGTGGCAAACAGATTCTGAATGGACTTTGCAAACAGCCTTCCGGTGCTGTTTCCCATTTTTCCGATTGCGCCGAGCAGTGGCTTCAGCTTGTAATATTCTTCGTTCTCATCGGACTCTTTTGTAAGAATCTGCCCGTTGTAAACGATTCGCTTCAGCGAATGGTTAATTTCCTGCGTTTTGGTTACAATGCCGTTCAGCGCTGTCGAAAAGGAATCTGCCTTGCTCATAAGCCCTGTCATAATCGAAGGGTCGCCGCCCTGCAAAGCCGCCTTTTCGCGGAACGCCAGCCGAAGCGGTATCATAACATGGCCTTTCCAGCCAAGTCCGTAATAGCCCTGGTACCCCTGCGTGTGAACGGTTCTCACAATGTACTCTACCCCGCGGTAGTAAACAATGCCTTCTTTTCCTTCCTCAACGGGTTCCACACAAATTCCCGCCGGAACATGGTTTTCGTCGCTGCTGGCAAGCACCCGGTTTTGACCGTCCACTATTAAAATAACGGAACCGTCATAATCGGTGGAAAGCTTTTGAAAAATGCCGTCCATTTCATTGTCAAAACGAAAACAAAGGCAGATGATTCCGGAAACTTCATCGTCCACGGAGATTTTGCTGGAAAAAATATGAGCTTTTTCTTTTCCGGGCTGCAGCGGGGACCGGCGGAATGTTTCGAGAAATCCTTCTTCCGAAGCAAGCGTTTCTTCCAGCAGCGGGTCAGAAATTCGGGTGCCAAAAATAGGGCTGTTCTGATCCAAGTTCGCCAAAACCGTACCGTTGTTATCCAGAATAACAATTTCCTCGTAAACGGAATATTTGGCAACATACGCGCGCAGCCGGTTCAGAATCAATTCGCGTTCCAATTCACTTTTTTCCTGCAGTGAAACGAACCGGCGAATGTCGTCGTCCGTCGCAAGGAACCCCACATCGGCGGTTCGTTCGTAAAGGTTGCGAATCAAAATATCCACGGCAACCTGTGCCTTGGAACTGATTTTCTGCTCAATTTTACGGAATGTTTCCGAAACCAGCGTATCAATCAGTTCCTGCTGCAGGTTGTAAAATCCGGTTTGAATTACCGCCATGCTGGGAAGTATCTTTTTCGACTGCACCGGGCAATCGATTTCACATAACAATTTAATATTGTCCCACTGGTCATTCAGTGTAGAAATGCTTTGACTGTATTTTTTCACGTCGGTCATATATTCCAGATAATCCTGATGTTTGTACGTTACCATTTTCCTCATCCCTTTTTTGCAAAAAAAGGCGCTTTTAAGGTGTTTCCCTTAAAAGCGCCTTTGCTTTACTATGATAAATAAATCATAGCACCGCTTCTTCCATATTTCAACAAAAACTTTATTTTTTTAATCGCAGGTTATTCAAAATTTTCTTTTTCCGGGAATCCAAGATTATACTTCCAGGCAATTCTTTTTCTCCACGCTCACGTACAGTTTCTGCCCGCTTTCGAACAGGGCAAAGCTGCGGAACATCACATCCGCATGAAAGAGTACCCCTTTGCTGCACAGGGTATAGCGCAGAACGTTTCCGTGGGAGATATGAGACTCTACCGCTGCTTCGAACCGGTAGCTGTCTTTCGCGGGGGGCAGCGGTTCCGCGGAAACCGCCAACGTTTCGGGACGAATGGCTATGTGCTTCTGCGCGTTGCGTTCCTGACCGATAAGCTTGCCGAAGTCCTCACCCGAAAGAATATTGTAATTCCCCATGAATTCCGCAGCAAACTTTGTTTGGGGTTGGGTATAAAGTTCGGTTGGGGGGCCGGACTGTTCCATTCTGCCGTCGTGGAAAAGGTGGATGACGTCGCTTAGAATCATTGCTTCATCCTGGTCATGCGTGACGAAAACCGTGGTAATGCCCAGCTTGCGGTTGATTTCGCGAATGCGCGCCTGAAGTTCCCGGCGAAGCTTTGCATCAATTGCACTTAGGGGTTCGTCAAGCAAAAGTACCCGCGGTTCCGTAGCAATGGAGCGTGCCAGCGCCACGCGCTGCTGCTGCCCGCCGGAAAGCTGGTTCGGGTACTGGCGTTCCTTTCCCGCCAGTTCCACCATCTGCACCATTTCATGAACCCGCTGTTCGATTTGCTCTTTTGGTATCTTTTTTATTTTTAACCCGAAGGCAATATTTTCATAAACATTCAGATTGGGAAACAAACTGTACTGCTGGAACACCATTCCGATTTTTCGTTCCTTCGGTCTTTTGGCCGTAATGTTTTCGCCGTCCAGAAAAATCTGCCCGGCGGTTACGTCCTCCAGCCCGGCCAAGCAGCGCAGCAGCGTACTTTTGCCGCAGCCCGACGGCCCGAGCAGTGTGACCAGCTGCCCCCGCTCCACAGAAAGGCTGATGTCTTTTAAAACTTCACTGTCGCCAAACGACTTATATATCTTTTTTAATTGGATGTACGGCATGGACTTTACCTTTCGGAGCCTTTCTTTTTATTTTTATTTTTCAGCCCGATCACTCCGGCAGAAATCAGCAGGGTGGTTACAAACAGGATTACGATTAACGCGCTGGAAAGCTGCCCGGACTGCGCCAGCGTTTTATACAGGTACATTTGGGCGGTTTCAAAATAACTGCCGCCCATGGTGTTTACAATAACAAAATCGCCGAACACCATGGAAGCCGAAAGCATCATGGAAATTACGACCCCGGAAAGAATATTGGGGACAATAATACGAAAAAAAGCATACAGCCTACCCGCGCCCAGAATTTCCGCCGATTCCAGCAGCTGCGCCGCATTGACCGCTGTCAGATTGTTTTTTACGCTTTGGTACATATAAGGCAGAATCATAACGCTATACGCCGCGGTAAGCATAAAAATCCGGTTGGAAAACGGTTCCGGCGCATCAACATAAAGCGAAAGGATGCTTACCGCCAGAATAATCCCCTGAATTGCGTACGGAATCATACACAGCGTTTGCATGGCCCGGTCAAGCATGGGAAGGTGTACTACCACGACGTACATGGCCAGCAGAACAATTCCCGTACAGAGCAGTATGGGCAGAATGGAAATGATGACCGTCCGCAGCAAATCAGTCAAAAAGCGGGAATCCGAAAACAGCTGGCGGTAAAATTGAAACGTTAGGCCGGACGGCAGAATATCATCCCACCGGCTGAACACAGAGTACAAAAACGTTAGAATCAACGGTGCAGCCAAATAAACACAGACGATTCCGCGGAATACTGCGGAGGATTTTTTTGCTTTCAACGGGTTCCCCTCCTGCTGTTTTTCAATATCCGATTATTCAGCCCCATGACCGCCACCATCATCAGCATCAGCACAACCGCCAACGCGCTGCCGAATTCTTTATGCTGCACCACGTCGCCGGTAAACTGTTCGGACAGGCGAATGGGGATAAGGGAAAAATTATTCTGCAGCAGCGCATATGCCGTAGCGTATGCGGCAACCGCGTTGGAAAACAGCACGCTCAGCGTGCCGAGCATACTTGGCAGCAGGGCCGGAATGCCCACCCTGCGCCAAAAGGTAGCACCGTTCCCGCCCAGCAGTTCCACCGATTCCCGCCACTGTGGGTGAATTCCGTCAAACGCGGGAATCATTAAAAGCGTGGCAAGCGGAATTTGAAAATAAATATATGTAAGCATCAGTCCGCCAAGGCTGTACAGGTTAAACTCCGCCAGCGCGGAAATTCCGTATTTTTTCCCAACCAGAATAAGTACCCCGGCGTTGCCCAGCAGAATAATGTATGCGAACGCAAGCGGAATCCCCGCGAAGTTCGAGGTCATGTTCAGCACGTTGATAAAAAAGCCTTTTGCCCGGGGTTCTGCCCCGTGCGCTGCTTTTGCGGCAAAAAAAGCAATAACAATCCCGGCCAGCGCCGAAACGGCGGAAACAAAAAAGCTGTTCCAAATCGCCTGTTGGTACAGCTTCTTCGTAAAAATGGCAATATAGTGCTCCACTGTAAAACCGACTGCGTCTTCCGGTATAAAACTGCGCACAACGACCATCAGCAGCGGAATCACTTCAAAAAACAGCACCAGCAATACAAACGGCGCCAAGGCAAGCAGGTAACGCTTTGATTNNGCAAAGAACTTCACCCCTGCTTCGTCCAAACTTTTCATCTCCTCTGCCTTTTCTACGCCGAGCATCCGGCACAGAAGCGGCGCGATGCATAGCTGAGAAATGCTTTGTTCCGAAAAGTCCCCGATTTGTACCCCTTTTGCAAAAAGATAAAGGGGGGCTTCCCGCTGAAGCGGAGTGTTGCCGCCGTGCAGACCAGCCTCGTCCATGCCGTGGTCCGCGGTAATCAATACGCTGCAGCCCTGCTCCAGCCATTGGGGCAGGCACGAGGAGAGCACTAGGTTTGCCTTCGCCGCCGCGGCTTCATATTCCCTGCTGCTGGAAGTAAACCGGTGGCCCGCGTCGTCAATGTTCATACTGTGGATCAGCAAAAAATCAGGGTTGCTCCGCTCACGCAGAAACTCGGCGTCGGCAAACACATGGGAGTCGGGGTAGCTGTCTTCAAAATAGTAAATCCCATCCTGAATGCTGCCGCCGGAATGAAGCTGAATACGGTCGGTCGCGTGGCAGAACGGTGCTTTTACGTACAGCTCGCTGATCCAGTGGTAGGCCGCGGCGGCAGTTTTCAGCCCGTTTTTCCGGCATAAGTCAAATACACTGACACAATTGGAGCGCCTGACCACAAGGTTATTGCTGATTCCGTGGCGGTAAACGGGCAGACCGGTCAGCAGTGTTTCATAAATCGGGCGGGAAAGGGACGGCANNCAGATGTTCGGCATAACCCAGGTTGCGCTCCCCCACGCTGAACCCGCAGCCGTCCAGCAAAACAAATATTGTTTTTGTTCTATTTGCATTTTCCATGTTTGCCTTTTCTCCGTTTCCGTGGCTTTGCAATAACGGAACACTCCCTTTTTCAAGAAGTGCTCCGTCTTTCCCATGCAATTCCAATCTATCGTAAATTTTAAATACCTGAGGGGCTGCTTACTTTGCCGCTGTCATAACGTCTTCCTGCCACTTGGTTCCCAAGTCTTTTGCCGTGTTGTTCCAGCCGTCCTGGTCTTTGATCATCCGTGCGTTTTTGTACTGTTCATCCGGAATCATTTTTGCTTTTACGTCATCCGGCAGAACCACGTTGCTGCGAATCGGCTTCGCGTACCCTTTTGCAAGGTTGATTTGGCCCGCGTCGCTTAAAATGTATTCCCTTGCCAGTGCAGCGGCATAAGGATGTTTGGTGTACGCGTTGATGACGGTGCAGTAACCGCTCTGAATGGCGCCATCGGAGGGAACGTTGACTTCAAAAGCAGCGTCGGGGTTGTTTTTCTTGAACTGGTCACGGTAATTCAGTGCGTTGTAATCCCAAAGCAGCGCCACCGCAATTTCACCCTTTTCCAGCCTTGCCAGCGTCAGGTCGCCTTTGTCCAGTCTGCCCTGTTCCGCAAGCTTTTTGAAAAAGTCCAGTCCGGGCTGAATATCCGTTTCGGAACCGCCGTTGGCAATCGCCGCGGAAAGTACCGCGTTCTGCGCCTGGTTGGCCTTGGCCACGTCGCCGACCGATACTTTATAGTCGCCGGTCAGAAGGTCAGCAAAGGACTTCGGTGCGTTGGGAACCAGCTTGGTGTTGGTCATAATGGTGATGGTGCCGTAATAGCCGATAATCCAGTTGCCGTCTTTATCCTTTGCCCAGTCCGGAATATCGTTCCAGTGGCTTGTTTTATATGGCAGGGTCAGGCCCTTCTGTACCGCTGTGGGGCCAAAGGACTGGCCGATGTCGCCGATGTCTTTTGTGGCGTTATTCTTTTCGTTTTCAAAAATCGCTAACTCTTCCGCAGAGGACATATCTGTGTCGGAATGGTCGATTCCGTATTTTGTCTTAAGATCCGTCCATGTGCCAACCCAGTTTGCCCAGGTGTCCGGCATGCCGACAGAGTCCACACGACCTTCTTTTTGAGCTTCCGCCGTAATCTGGTCGACCGTCATGCTGTTTAAATCCACTTTTTTCGCCGCGGAGCCCGCCGCGCAGCCGCTCAGCAGTAAGGCAACCACACAAAGGCCAGCAGTCATATGTATTAATTTTTTCTTCATGTTTTACTCTCCCTTTCTTTTTCTGGATTAAGAATATACCGACCAAGTTAATTCCGGATTTTGGGAAAGTAAAAGCAGGATTAATTTTTAAATTAGCCAAAACAGAGGCCGTCCGGTTTTGTATCACCCGGTAAAACCAGAAATCCCCGCCAATTTTATAATTTTTCTTGAAAGGTTCGGCGCATAATGGTAAACTATAGGAATGTTAGTATTATGGCGGTGAAGCATTTGGATAAAATAAAAAAACTCTGGCATTTTCTGACGACGCCGGAGATGATTTCCTATATTATATTCGGCGTGCTTACCACAGCCGTGAACGTTGTAACATTCGGGCTTTTGCACCCCGTTATGCCGTGGGATGAAAACCTAAACGTGCTTGTGGCAAACGCGGTGGCGTGGGTTCTTTCGGTGGCCTTCGCGTTCATTACCAACAAGCTTTTCGTGTTCAAAAGCAAGAGCTTTGCGGCTAAGCTTTTCTGGCGGGAGCTTGCTTCCTTTTTGGGCGCACGGCTGCTGTCGCTGGGTGTGGACGAGCTGGGCATGCTGCTTTTGGTCAGCGGCCTTGCCTGGAACGACTGGGCGGCGAAAATCGCGATGAACGTGATTGTTATCATTATAAATTATGTGCTGAGCAAGCTGTTCATTTTTAAGGACGGCAGTTCGGCTAACTGATTCGCTTCAGCAGGAATTCACCGCACTGCCGGAACGGGCGTTGCCCGTTATTTCCGTGACCCGTGCGAATTGAAAATATGGAGGATAAACACTATGTTAGCAACTGAGAAAACGATGGATAAAATTGTTGCGCTTTGTAAAAACCGCGGTTTTGTCTATTCCGGCAGCGAAATTTACGGCGGCCTTTCCAACTCTTGGGATTACGGCCCGCTCGGCGTGGAGTTTAAGAACAACGTAAAACGCGCCTGGCAGAAAAAATTCGTGCAGGAAAGTCCGTATAACGTGGGATTGGACTCCGCTATTTTGATGAACCCGCAGGTTTGGGTTGCTTCCGGTCATGTGGGCGGTTTTTCCGACCCGCTGATGGACTGCCGCGACTGCAAAACCCGCCACCGTGCCGACAAGCTGATTGAAGATGCCGGCGGCGATGCGAACGGCATGACTTTTGAGCAGATGAGCGCTTATATTAAGGANNGTAAGGAGCACAACATTACCTGCCCCGACTGCGGCTCGTCCAACTTTACCGATATTCGCAAGTTCAACCTGATGTTTAAAACATTTCAGGGCGTAACCGAAGACGCGAAAAACGAAATTTTCCTGCGCCCCGAAACCGCACAGGGTATTTTCGTAAACTTTGCCAACATTCAGCGCACCACCCGCCGCAAGCTTCCGTTCGGTGTGGCGCAGGTTGGCAAAAGCTTCCGCAACGAAATCACCCCGGGCAACTTTATCTTCCGTATCCGCGAGTTCGAGCAGATGGAACTGGAGTTCTTCTGCAAGCCGGACACCGACCTTGACTGGTTCTACTACTGGAAAGACTTCTGCGAAAACTGGCTGGTAAGCCTTGGCATGACCAGAGAAAACATGCGCCTGCGTGACCACGAGAAAGAGGAGCTTTCCTTCTACTCCAAGGCAACAACGGACATTGAATATCTGTTCCCGTTCGGCTGGGGCGAGCTGTGGGGTATTGCAGACCGCACCAATTACGACCTGACCCAGCACCAGAACCATTCCGGCAAAAGCCTTGATTACTTTGACCCGGAAACAAACGAGCGTTATATTCCGTATGTAATCGAGCCGTCCCTTGGCGCAGACCGCGTAGCGCTGGCCTTCCTGTGCGATGCGTACGACGAAGAGCAGCTTGACGAAAAAGATACCAGAATTGTGATGCATCTGCACCCGGCGCTTGCCCCGTACAAAGCCGCCGTGCTTCCGCTTTCCAAAAAGCTGAATGACAAGGCACAGGAAATTTACACCCGCCTTGCCAAGCACTATATGGTGGATTACGACGATGCCGGCTCCATTGGCAAACGGTACCGCCGTCAGGATGAAATCGGTACTCCGTTCTGCATTACCTACGACTTCGAAAGCGAAAATGACGGCTGCGTAACCGTGCGTGACCGCGACACCATGCAGCAGGAGCGTATTGCCCTGACCGAGCTGGAAAATTACATCAGCAAGCGTTTGGATTTCTAATCCTCACTATAATAAGAGCCCCCTCTGCTGTTTGGCAGAGGGGGCTTTTCTATATGTATTACTCTTCCGTTGAATCGTGTTTGGGTTCGCTTTTCGTTTCTTCCGGGGGCGGCAATTGCGCCGCCTTCTTTTTCTCTTTGCGGCGTTTCCGGCCAATCATAACCCAGTACAGCACAACTGCAATCACAACAAACAAAAGAATGATGGGTGCGCCGCCAAGCAGGAACACCAGCAGTGCCTCCCCAAAATCGCCAAGGCCGCGCAGNNAATTTTTTCCCCCAGTGTGACCGGGGTTTTTTCCGTTTCCGTGGGTTTCACCACTTCGTTCAGCTGAATGGAAACCGTACTGAAATCGACGAGGGAATCATATTGCTTCAGCGAGCTGGTCAGCTGTTCAATCTGGTAATTGACATCGGCCAGCGCTTTTTCCAGCGCAATCACGTCGGTCAGCGTGCCGGACTTCTGCATTAAGGCAAGCAGTCGGTCCTGCTGTGTATGCAGGCTTTTCAGCCGCGCTTCCGTATCATAATACTTTTCGCTGATATTTTCGCTGGAACTGCTGAAATTCAAAATACTGCCAATGTCACCCACACGGGTTTTCAGCTGGCTCAACTTTTCCTGGGGAACCCGAAGCGTATAGCTTGCCTGCCGTAATCCGCCCTGGTTCATAATTCCGTCGCCTGTAACGTTGGAATCCTGCACGTACCCGCCCAGTTCCGCACAAAGGCTTTGCACCTTATTCACGGAATCGTCGAACTTCAGTGTTTCAATCTGGTAGGAAAGCTGCTCAATAATTTTCTGGGTGGCAAGCGAAGCCGCTGCCGCCGCGGTAGGCGTTTCTGTGCTTCCGGGGGCCTGCTCGCCGGCCGTTTCCTCCCCTGCCGCGGCGGTGCCGCGGTCGGCATCCGCGATTCCGGGGGTTTTGGCCGCATCACGCGCGGTGATAGAAAATCCTCTCTCTGCTTTTACCGGGCTTGGTGTGGACGCGGAATTGCTGCTGCAGCCGGCGAACACACCGGCGAGGATTGCCAGACAAAGTAAAACCGAACCTACTGCCGAAATCCTTTTCATAACGTCCTCCTTTTGGGTTTTGTCAGCCTGCGGCGCTTGTACTGACCGGCGCCTTTGCAAAAACCTGAATGTCCTCTACCGGGGTAAACATGCGCAGTACGGTTCCGTCGTAAAATACAAAATCACGCAGGGTACCGTTAAAGAAGACCAGCGGGGCGTACGGCGTGCCGTTAATCATGGTAATTTCCACCGGCTTACCCTCTACCGTAAACTTACCGTCTTCTTCGACCAGACTGTCATTCAGCACTGCCGCGGTTTCTTCCAACGGAACATACACGCCGCTGTCGTTCGACACGACCGGTTCTTTCCATTTAATGTTCTGTCCGTTTAATTTGTACCCGGTGGGCGGGTCTTTTTCCGTAAAATACGGTTTGGTCTGTAAATCCTTTAACGGGAAACGGAACATCGGCATACCTGCCGCATAGGGACTGATTTCATATAAGTCAAAATAAACCACAAGGTCACTGCCGTCCAAATAGAAAGAATACTTTCCCTTTTTGTCCTTTACTGTTTGAACCGCTTCGGGGAAAAAGCCTTCCGTGCTTTTCTGAATATTTCCGATGATTTTATCCGTTATGTACGGTACGCCTTCCGCGGGGTCTTTAAACAGCGACCCCAGCGTGTCGTAAAACTCCCCTGTTTTTGTGTTCACCGTAAACGAAGTCACCCAACTTAGCCCATGTGCGCCGCCGGAATAGTTTTCGCTGGTAATCCATACCGACAGCACATCATCGTTGTGCGTGTAGTCGAAATAACTTTGATAAAAAAGCGAACCCGCGCCGGGCACATCGCCCAAGTCCTGCGTATCCTGTTTCATTTGAGCTATTCCGTCGTCTGAAACCTTTTTGATTTTTGCATTCAATTCCTCCGCCGCCGAAAAACCGGAAAACTGCGGAATTGCGGTGCGGATTTGGATTTTATTCTCCGTTTTATCCGTCAGGTTTACTTTTACCGTCACCGATTCCCCTGCGCCAAACCCCGGCAACCGTGCCATGCTTTGCCCCGAACACCCCGCAAGCAGAGAAAATGCCAGTACCGATGCGACAGCCATACAAGCCCATTTTTTCATACCGTACCTACACCCCAATCGCTCACTCTGTTTCTATTATAGAAAATTTGTAAGAAATGTCTACGATTCTGACAGTACTGTAATGAAGATGAAAGGATTGTCACTTTTTGTAAAGAAATCAGATAATCAGACCGCCGTTTACGCCAAAAATCTGTCCTGTAATAAAATTCGATTTTTCATCCGCTAAAAATTCGACAGCCGCCGCAATATCTTCCGCTGTGCCGATAACCCCGAGCGGCGTTTCCTCTTTTAGCGCTTCTATCGTCGCTTCATCCAAATNNTACCGTCGCTTCATCCAAATTTCGATTCATTTCGGTCTGAATAACCCCCGGCGCAATACAGTTCACCTGAATTCCGGAAGGGCCAACCTCCTTAGCGAGCGCTTTGGTCAGGCCGATCACCGCCGCTTTGGCCGCGGAATAATGCACTTCGCATGAAGCGCCAACCTGCCCCCACATGGACGAAATATTAATGATTTTTCCACTCTTATTATGAATCATAAAGGGAAGCGCACACTGGCAGCAGTGGAACACGCCTTTTACGTCCACATCGAACATTCTGTCCCAGTCCTGCACGGTAATATCGGTAAATAACTTTTGCTGGGCAATGCCCGCGTTGTTCACCAGAACATCGACCCCGCCGGCAAAAGCAAACATGCGCTCCACCTGCTCCCTGTCCGACACATCGGCGCGAAACAGGCACGCACACCCCATACCATGAGTTTTATTCAATTCCGCCGCCAAATATTCCGCCTCTTTTTCCGATGCGGAATAGTTCACAATCACGCGGAATCCGTTTGAGGCAAGGCGGCGCGCAACGGCGCTGCCGATTCCCCGCGATGCGCCGGTAACCAGTGCGGTTTTCATTTTCTCTTCCCCCTTAACTTAGGCTACATATTGCCGGACGCCAGCATAATTGCCGCCAGCGCCGCGATAGGTGCGGTTTCCGTGCGAAGAATCCGCGCGCCGAGCGTTCCGATTTTCCCGCCGTTCTGCACCGCGTAATCCACTTCGGCCTGTTCAAACCCGCCTTCCGGCCCGATAAATACGGCCAAGTTCCCCGTTTCCCGGTTTACCAGTTCCGCAATGCTTTGCCCACCGCCCTCGAAAAATAAAAGGATTTCCCCGTTTTGTGCCGCTTCCTGTACTGCTGCTTTAAAGCCGGTCATCTGGTCAACCTGAGGGATCACTCCACGCCCGCTCTGCTTTGCGGCTTCTTCCGCAATTTTTTGCCAGCGCGCCGTTTTTTTCGCCGCAGACTTTTCATCCGGTTTGGAAACACACCGTGCAGTCATAACCGGGACAATACGCACCGCGCCCGTTTCCACCGCTTTCTGCACAATGCTGTCCATTTTATCGGCCTTGGGCATTCCCTGGTACACGGTTACCTTTACGCTCGGTTCGGCGACCGTCCTGCAAAAATTTAAAACCCGCACGGTCACTTCGCCGTCCGAAATTTCTTCGATTTCACACTGATAGTCCGTTCCGATGCTATCGCACAAAACCAGGTTTTCCCCCGGCTGCATGCGAAGGGAACGGGAAATATGCCGGGCGTCTTCCCCGGTAATTACCGCCGTTTCTTCCGGAACATAGTTGATAAAAAATCTGGGCATACCTTCACCTCAATCATAATATGGCTAAATTATAGCATACGAAAAAAAAATAATAAACAGGTTCGTAAAGGGTTGCATTTCTCCATCGGCAAAACTATACTTTTCAAAACGAATCAATAAATACCGGAGGTGCGGCAAAATGGCAGATAACTTTTCCGTTTCCGATTCCCCTACGGAGTATGCCCAATGTATAACTGACTGTTACGGGTTCCGGCAAATCTCGTTCTCGGAATTTTTCTTAAAAGCGCGTACTCTGCTGGCAAACCAAAACAGCCGTACCGTATTGGACATGGGCTGCGGCAGCGGGGCACACAGCATCTATTTAGCCGAACAAGGATTTGAAGTGTATGCCTCCGACCTGGACTGCCGGGCGATTCGGGAAAACATGGCACGGCACGGCGGAGCGGAAATCAAAATCTGCGAACACAGCTTTACCGCCATTCCTTATCCGAACGGCTTTTTCGCCGCCGTTTTTTGCCTTTCTACTATTCATCATGCGCGGTTGGAAGAGATAAACAAGGGCATTGCGGAAATTTACCGGGTGTTAAAGCCCGGCGGCTGCTTTATATTTGACATTCTTTCCGATCAGGATGAATCCTGCGGGCTGGGAAATGAACTGGAGGACCACACTTTTGTCGGTTCGCGGGAAGGGGAAGAAACAATTCCGCACCATTATACCAATGAACCGGAATTAAAAAGTCTGCTGGGTTCCTTTTCGAAAGTTAACGCGTATCGCAGTGTGTACCGTCTGGCATGGAACGGAAAAACCTGCACGACGAAATGCTTTGACGTTATTGCGTTGAAATAGCCGGAATATAAAAAACAGCCCCGTACCGAACGGTACGGAGCTGCCAAAAAGGATAGCAAAATTAGAGAAGTGCAAGAATTACAAAGTTCAGCACAAACAGGCCGGTTGCAACCCAAAGAATCGGATGAATCTCTTTTGCCTTGCCGCGAACTACTTTGATGATGCAGTAGAAAATGAAGCCAGCAGCAATACCGTAGGAAATGCTGTAGCAGAATGCCATGAACACGCTGGCGAAGAATGCCGGAATTGCATCTTCCAAGCTTGTCCACTCGATTTCCTTAAAGGAGCTGAGCATCATAACACCAACTGCAATCAATGCCGGAGCAGTAGCAGCGGAAGGAACCGCGCTGACAAGCGGAGCAAGGAATGCGCTGACAACAAACAGCAGGGCGGTTACTACGCTGGTCAGACCGGTACGGCCGCCTGCGCCAATGCCCGCTGCGCTTTCAACATAAGTTGTGGTGTTGGAAGTACCGAAAATAGCACCGATGGAAGTTGCAGTTGCATCTGCAAACAGAGCCTTGTCCATTTTGGATTTAAAGCCGTTGCCGGTTTCCAGTTCTTTCTGGTCTTCTGCGCTGAAAATTCCGGTTTTGCGGCCCGTGCCGATGAAGGTACCAATGGTATCAAACGTATCGGAAAGGCTGAAAGCGAAAATGGTCATTAATACGAGCGGAATTTTGGAAGCGTCTGCAAACAGGGAACCAATACCGGGGTTGCCGAATGCTGCGCCGAAAGTTTGCGGAAGCTGGGAAACCGCTTCGCCGATTCCCATAGTCTGCCCCATTGTGGTAAGGCCGAGCGGAATGCCGAGAATGGTTGTTACAACAATGCTGATTAAGATAGCGCCCTTTACATTTTTCACAAGAAGGATGAAGGTAAGAGCAAGTCCAATTAAAGCAAGCCAAACAGCCGGGGTGTTTAAGGTAACAATTGCCGGAACCGCTGCGCTGGAAGCAATGACCGTCTTGCTGTCAAGCAGAGTGTAGGTACCCGGGTCGGATGTGAACTGAATCAGGCCGGCGTTTTTCACGCCGATGTAGGCAATGAAAATACCGATACCGCCGCCGATTGCATTCTGAAGGCTTTCCGGAATTGCTTTGATGATTAATTTACGAACTTTGGTTACGGTAATCATAATATTGATTAAACCGCAGATGAAAACCATGGCGAGTGCTTCCTGCCATTTAAAACCGAGGCCGAAGCAAACAGTGAATACGAAGAACGCATTCAGACCCATGCCCGGAGCCTGCGCGTACGGCACGTTTGCAAACAAGCCCATAACTAATGTGCCGATAACCGAAGCGATGATGGTTGCAAGGAAAACCGCTCCCCAAGGCATGCCGGTTTGTGAAAGCATGGTCGGGTTTACAATGATGATGTACGCCATTGCAAAGAAAGTAGTTAAGCCTGCGCCGACTTCTGTGCGGACATTCGTGTGATTTCCTTTTAAGTCAAAGAAATCACCCTTTGGATGGTACGCTGTTCCTGTGCTGCCTGCCATAATTTCTTTCCTCCTAAAAAATAAAATTGCCCGACAAATTTTTTGCCGGGTAATACCGCTGTTATTTACTTACATTATAAGGAGTTCTTTTCGATTGCACAATGTCATATTTACACAAACTTTTTGAACTGGAAACAATTTATTCATACTTTTTGGGCGAATAATCATACGCAATTGCAGATTTTACCTTTTTTTTACTGTATAATGCTTGGATTTAAAAAAATCTGCATGATTGTAAAATCGAATTGCAGGCGCAAAAAAACGGTGGTTTCGAAAACTTTCGAACGGAACCACCGTTTCTAAAGAGTATAACAATTCGGCACTTACTGCTTTAAGGGCAGACCCTGGGAATCCGTAAAACTGCCGCACGCAATTGTAATCACATCGACCAGCCAGCCGATTCCAAACAGCCCTGCTGTAAAAAGGTACAGAACGCCCGTACCGATTTTCCCGACATAAAAACGGTGCACACCCAGTCCGCCGACAAAGAAGCAAAGCAAAAATGCAATCCAGCGGTTCAAGGGTGAAATAGGGTACGGGTATTGGGCAGGGTAACCCGGCTGTGCGTTGTACACAGGCTGCGAATCGTACATCGGTTGTGAATCGTACATTGGCTGTGCATTATACACCGGCGGTGTATTGGGCTGGGGCAGCGGTGCACCGCAGCCGTTGCAGAAAGTCGCCCCATTCGGATTGTCTCGGCCGCATTTTGTACAGATCATTTTTTATCCCCCTTAATATACTACCTATTACATAGTATATTAAGCCTGCAAACATTTGTCAATGAAAATTATTTCATGTAATTCCTGTTTCAGCAGTCCGCACCGTAATAAATATCCCCCGATTAGTCGGGGGATTAAAATATAAAAAAGCGGCACCCCGAAAATCGGGATGCCGCCGGAAACCGTGAAAAATTACTTCAGGTTGTGCTTCAGAATATCGAGCTGCTCTTTCAGTTCGCCCGGCAGTTTGTCGCCGAACTTTGTGTAGAACTCTTCAATACCGTCTGCTTCTTTTACCCACTGGTCATTCTTTACTTCGAGAATGCCCTTGAGGGTGTCGAGGCTGAAGTCAAGACCTTCAAGGTTAATGTCTTCTGCCTTCGGAACAAAGCCAATCGGTGTTTCGACTGCGTCAGCCTTGCCTTCGCAGCGGTTGATGATCCACTCGAGAACGCGGAGGTTATCGCCGAAGCCCGGCCAAATGAAGTGGCCTTCGTCGTCAAGACGGAACCAGTTTACATTAAAGACCTTCGGAGCATTTTCACCGAGGGTTTTGCCCATTTCGATCCAATGCTTGAAGTAATCGCCCATGTGGTAGCCGCAGAAAGGCAGCATAGCCATTGGGTCGCGGCGTACTACGCCGACTGCGCCGGTTGCGGCTGCAGTTGTTTCAGAAGCCATAATGGAACCGACAAATACGCCGTTGTTCCAGTCGCGGGACTGGTATACCAGCGGAGTGGTCTGTGCGCGGCGGCCGCCGAAGATAATGGCGGAAATCGGCACGCCTTCGCCCTTGTCGAATTCAGGGCTGATGCACGGGCAGTTCTTAGCCGGTGCGGTAAAGCGGCTGTTCGGATGAGCACCCTTCTGGTCAGAAGTTGTGCCGTCCCACGGCTCGCCCTTCCAGTTGATAGCGTTCTTCGGCGGGTTCTTGTCAAGACCTTCCCACCATACGGTGTTGTCGTCAAGATTTTGTACCACGTTGGTGAAGATTGTGCCGGACTTCGTGGAAGCAAGTGCATTCGGGTTGGACTTTGCATTGGTGCCCGGTGCAACGCCGAAGAAGCCGTTTTCCGGGTTAATTGCATACAGTCTGCCGTCTTCGCCAGGACGCATCCAAGCAATATCGTCGCCGACTGTCCAAACCTTGTAGCCCTTCTTCAGGTAGCCTTCCGGCGGAATCAGCATGGCGAGGTTTGTCTTGCCGCAAGCAGACGGGAAAGCAGCGGCAACATATTTGATTTCACCCTTCGGATTCTGGATACCGAGGATGAGCATGTGCTCAGCCATCCATCCCTGGGTTTTGCCAAGGTAGGAAGCGATACGCAGGGCAAAGCACTTTTTGCCGAGCAGTACGTTTCCGCCGTAACCGGAGTTAACGGAAATAATGGTGTTGTCCTCCGGGAAGTGGCAGATGTATCTCTTTTCCGCATCGATTTCGCACTTGCAGTGCAGGCCGCGAACCCAATCGTTGCTGTCGCCGAGGGTATCCCATACCTTCTGGCCTACACGAGCCATGATGCTCATGTTCAATACAACGTAGATGGAGTCGGTCAGCTCAACACCGATTTGAGCGAGAGGGGAACCGATGGGGCCCATGGAATACGGAATAACATACATGGTGCGGCCTTTGTAGCTGCCTCTTGCAATGTCGTAAAGCATTTTGTATGCTTCTGCCGGTGCCTTCCAGTGGTTGGTCGGGCCTGCATCCTCTTCCTTGCGGGAGCAGATGAAGGTTCTGTCCTCTACACGGGCAACGTCGTTCACCGCAGTGCGGTGCAGGTAGCATCCCGGGAGCTTCTCCTGGTTTAATTTGATGATTTCTCCTGTAGAGCAGGCTTCGGCACGAAGTGCTTCGAGCTGTTCCTCGGAGCCGTCAATCCAGACCAATTTGTCCGGACAAACGAGGGTTTTCATTTCGTCAATCCAACTGAGTACTGACTTGTTATTTGTCATAACTTTTCTCCTTCCGGCCCAATGGCCTAACTAAAACGAAATTAGATCCATTATAATACATTGTTCCTCTGGAATTAATTACAATTTGGCAATTTGTTAATTTTTTAGCAGATTTTTTTCATTTTAGAACCAAATGTATAAATATCCATTTATTCATCGAATATTAGGAATAATTGCATATTTACGCTTTTGCGTCCACCGGCATTTCTGCACGGGCGTTTAAATCCATCCCCGCTATTTTACCCGAAAGGTATTCATAGTATGCCTGCGCACCCACCATAGCGGCGTTATCCCCGCAAAGAGAAAGCTGCGGCATATAAAATTTCCATCCGCGTTTATCGCATTCCTGCTGCAGCCGGCTGCGAAGCAGGGAATTGGCGGAAACGCCGCCTGCGATAACCAATTTGGTACTGTTTGTGTTTTGCGC
This sequence comes from Ruminococcaceae bacterium UBA3451, assembly GCA_002378845.1. Classification (GTDB taxonomy): domain Bacteria; phylum Bacillota; class Clostridia; order Oscillospirales; family Acutalibacteraceae; genus Caproiciproducens. The sequence continues at coordinate 35,119 of DFRY01000040.1, forward strand.
TGCTTTCACAAAATTTTTCACAAGGCAATCAACCACTGCTTTGCGAAAGGAAGCCGCCAAATCGGGCACCGGCAATGTTTGCCCTTTTTGCTCCGCATTATGAATCAGGTTAATAACCGCTGTTTTCAGGCCGGAAAAACTGAAATCATAATCGGAACCGTCCACCGTTGGGTGCGGAAGCGAAAAAGCGTTCGGGTCACCGGACTGCGCGATTTTATCCATTTCCACTCCGCCGGGGTACGACATGCCCATGGCGCGGGCCGCCTTGTCAAATGCTTCTCCCGCGGCGTCGTCCCTTGTACGGCCAATCACGCGCAGGTCGGTATAATCTTTTACTTCAATAATATGGCTGTGTCCGCCGGAAACCACAAGGCACAGAAACGGCGGTTCCAGTTCAGGTGAAGTAATATAATTTGCCGCAATATGCGAACGCAGATGATGCACCGGAATCAGCGGCTTTCCGCTGGACAAAGCCAGCCCTTTTGCAAAATTTACGCCGACCAGAAGCGCGCCGATGAGCCCGGGCGCATAAGTGACCGCAATGGCGTCCACTTCGTCCAGTACCATGCCGGCCTGTTCCAGCGCCTGCTGGGTTACGCCTACAATGGCTTCGCAATGGCGGCGCGACGCAATTTCCGGCACGACCCCGCCGTATAATTTATGTTCTTCCACCTGCGAGGCAATGACCGAAGACAAAACCCTGCGGCCGTCTTCCACCACTGCGGCGGCGGTTTCATCGCATGAACTTTCCAGTGCCAAGATACGCATTCTTTCTTTTCCCCTTTGATTGTTATTGTAAACATTCATTATGTTATTTTTATATTCCAAGTGTTAAGCAGAAATTAAATCACTGTGTCCATCTGTGGTTGGCATTTAACTAACACCATAGCAAAAACCATACACTTATTTGTCCTCATGCCGGACTGGCACATACTTTCGGGCTTGTCCGAAAGTATGCTATGTCAAAAAACAATCCAATTTTCACTGACGTTTGATTTCAGGCCATCTGCTCCGGTTTTACATTCTTCTAATCATCATATAAAAATGTTTTTGTCATCAGAAGCGCGTCTTCCTTTGGGTCGGAATAAAAATTCTTCCTTACTCCCACCGACGCAAACCCAAGCTTAGCGTAAAGTGCTATGGCAGGTTCATTACCTGCCCGCACTTCCAGCGTGATAAACTCGGCCTGCTGCTTTCGCGCGTATTCCATCAAATACCCCACAAGTGCCTCGGCAATTCCCTGCCGGCGGCAGTCGGGGGCAACGCAAACCTTATCAATATAGCATTCCCCACAAATGCAGTGCATTCCGGCGCAGCCCACCGCTTCCCCGTTTTTCACCGCGGCGGCAAAGCAGGCAGTGTCGCTTGTCAGCTCGGCCTGAAGGCCTTCGTGCGACCACGGGTCGGAAAAGCAGAGCGCGTCCACCCGCGCCAGTGCTTCCAGGTGTTCTTCCGCAATAGGAACAATATTCCAGTCACTCATACAGGCGCACCTTCTTTGGAAAGGGGACTTGCATTCACAAGCTGCACCACATGCCGAACCAGCAGAATCAGAATAACCAGCATAATCACACCCAGCAGCTGAACGCTGAAAAAGTCGGTATTGAACAGGTTGTGGCACACAGCATACGCGGATGCAAGCTCTGTCACCACCGCAATATAGCATTTTTTCGGAAAATAAAACGAGAAGATTACGGACAGAAGATCCGCCACATAATAGTACCGCTCATGCATGTGCGGCAGAATAAACGGCAAAAACAGCGCAAAAAACAGCGCGAGCGAAATCAATACTTCTTTGGTGATGGCAAATTTTTTACGGTTGAAGTAAAACAGAGAAATCAGCACCAGCGCGCCCGCCAGAATGACGGCGGCCTTACTGAGGTACGCCGGTGTTTCCTCCGGCAGCCAGGTGTACAGGTTCGGCAGGAACATCGCAATCATGCTGTACTGCCCGGCCTGGGAAAAATAAACCGTAATCAGGTCAAATACGCCCCGTCCCATTATTACAGCAGGTAAAATCGCAATTAAATATACTAACGGTATTACAATTAGTGTACCGAGCCGTATTTTTCGTTTAAACAGCATGACCAGCAAAAAAGGCACCAGAAAAATTGCCTGCAGTTTAAATATAAACGCAATGGCAAACGCTACAACGGCTTTGGTTTCGCGGTCCAGCCANNTTGACCGTTTTCATCACATAGGCCGCCAGAACAACGTCGGCGGCGCTGGAAATCAGCTTAATGGCAACCAAGCCAGGAACGGGCAGATAAGTAAAAAACGCGAGTAAGTAAAGATAAGTCGGCATATAATCGCCAATATTCATGCCAACTGCGGCAAAACCGCCGTTTTCCTTCAGCGCGGTGTACCAGCCCTGCAAAAACTGGTGGTAGTCCCCCGATTCAAACGGAAAAAGCAAAAAGCGCATCATCAGTGCGAACAGGGTTATCAAAAACAAAAACGCGGCATTTTCTAGCTGCTCCGCTGTGAATTCGCTGCCCTTTGACATGTTATCCCACCTTTTGATAAACTAGAAAATCAAATTCAATCTGCGTGGTAAGGGTGTCCGTTTTTTTCAGCCGTTCACTGCCTTCGACAGGGGTTTTCCAGTAATAGGGGGTCATTGCAAATAAGTCCATAATGGTTTGATTGGTATGGATGGTGATATTATCCTGTACCGCCACCCGCTTTTGAAAAGCAAATCCGTCGTACTGCGTTTCTTTATATTCATTTTCGTAAGGGGCGTCGTACAGGATTTCTTTTAATCCGAACAGATGCCGCGCACCGGGTACCGCCAGAATAAGGTGCCCGCCCGGTTTGAGCACCCGGTTCAGTTCGGCCTCTACAATCGGTGCGAACACATTAACCACCACATCCGCCGAGCGACTTTGTACAGGAATAGCAAAGATACTGCCCACGGCAAAATCAATTGCCTTATAACGCTTTGCCGCCGCTTTCACCGCGAATTTGGAAATGTCAAAGCCGTAAACCTCCGGTGAAAACCCGTGCTGAATCAGGTCGTCGTAAATTCGGCCGGTATAATATCCTTCCCCGCAGCCCGCGTCCAGCACAATGGGGTTTGGAGTCGGCAGGTTTTCCCGCACCAGTTCGTTCAATTTATCGCTGAATGGCCGGTAAAACCCCGCGGCCAGAAAATGNNAGGGAAGCGACCATCTGCTTATTATCACCGGGAACTTTCGAGTGCATTTTATTCGGTGGAAGCAGGTGCACATAACCCTCCGCAGCAATGTCGTAGCTGTGTCCGTTCCCGCAAATATAGGCTTTTTCCAGTTGATTCAGTTTTTCTTTGCAGATGGGGCAGGTAAAAATCATTTTAAAAGCTCCTAAGCTTGCCGCCGAAAGCGGATATTCTGGAATCCAACTATCAATAAAAAGCAATTGTCTTTCGATATGTTTGCCAATGCTGGCCGATTTTTCTGAGTCGCCACTCGTCAATGAAGACCGAGCAGATATTTGACAAAACCGCAGTCAATGGGGATACAAGGGGGATGCAAGGGGGATTTTGTGGAA
>DFRY01000042.1 GCA_002378845.1 Ruminococcaceae bacterium UBA3451
CGGGAAAACAAATGGCAATTGACGCGGACTTAAGCTCCGGTCTGATTGCAGAAGACATGGCGCGCCAGCGCAGAAATGATGTACAGCGCGAAGCGGAATTTTACGGCGCAATGGACGGTGCCACCAAGTTTGTGAAGGGTGACGCCATTGCTTCCATTATTATCACGTTTATCAATTTTATAGCAGGAACCATTATCGGCATGGTTCAGGGCGGCGGCACAATTAACGACGTGCTTACGACGTATTCCATCGCTACCGTCGGCGACGGCCTTGTTTCCCAGCTGCCCGCATTGCTGATTTCCACTGCAACCGGTATGATCGTAACCCGTGCGGCGTCAGACTCCAGCCTGAGCATGGATGTTTCCAAGCAGTTTTTCTCACAGCCGGCTGTCATGATTACCGCGGGCTGCGCATTGTTGGCACTGTGTTTGATACCGGGAATGCCGTTGCCGCAGATTTTGGTTGTTGCGGTTTCACTGATTGTGGCGGGTGTTACCATTCAAAGAAGAAAGAATTTCGAAGGCAGTGAATTTGCGGCGGTTCCAGCGGAAGGCGAAGCCGCGCAGCCGCAGGACGAAGCCACCTACTTTAATAACATTGATAATATTTATGACCTGCTGCAGATTGACACGATTGAAATGGAATTCGGTTACAGCCTGATTCCGTTGGTGGATGAAAACAGCGGCAGCAGCTTTATTGAACGATTGGTTACCTTCCGAAAGCAGTTTGCTATGGAAATGGGTACCGTAATTCCTGCGGTTCGTCTGCGGGACAACGGCATGCTGAACCCAAATCAGTATGTGATTAAAATCAAAGGGGAAGAAGTCAGCCGTGGTGAAATCCTCGTCGATTATTACCTTGCGCTTGACCCGGGCAACCTTACCGGCAGCATCGACGGAATTGAAACCATTGAACCGGCATACGGAATCCCCAGTAAATGGATTACGCCGGATAAAAAGGAAATGGCTGAAATTTACGGTTACACGGTCATTGACCCGCTCTCCGTCGTGGTTACGCATTTGTCCGAAACCGTGCGGCATTACGCGCACGAGCTTCTTACCCGTCAGGACATTAATCAGCTTCTTGAAACGGTCAAGAAAGGGGACAGCACGCTGGTTGACGACGTGGTGCCGAACCTGATTTCTTACAGCAATCTGCAAAAGGTGCTGTGCAGTCTGCTAAAGGAAGGCGTCCCGATTCGGGATATGGAAACAATTCTCAGTACAATTTCCGATTATGCGTCCACGGTGCGTGAAACCGAAGTTCTTACCGAATACGTAAGGCAGGCGCTGAAACGCACCATTACCCGAAAGTGGTCCGACGGCGGGCAAATCCGGGTTATTACGCTTGACAGTGAAGTCGAACGGATTATTGTCAATTCCATCAATAAAAACGATCAGGGCACTTACCTTTCTATGGACCCGCAAACCACGCAAAAAATCGTTTCCAAGCTGCTTGACTGCATAACCAAGGTAAAAGACGCAATCAATGTTCCAATTATTCTTACTTCACCCTTGGTTCGCATTTATTTCAGTAAAATGCTGGAGCAGTTTTACCCCAATGCGGTGGTGCTCTCGTTTAATGAACTGAACACCAACGTACAGATTCAGGCGGTTGCCAACGTTACGTTAGAATAGTATTTTTGTACAGAAGGAGGAGCGGCTGAATGAAAACTTCTGAAATAAGCCGGATTTCCGCTGATGACTTGTGGCTGGAATACCAGCAGACAAAAGATATGGAAACTCGTAACATGCTCGTTGTGCAATACAGCTATATTGTAAAATGTATTGCACTAAAAACTGTCGGCCGCTATCAGCATTTTAATTACATGGACGATATAGTAAATGAAGGGCTCATCGCCATGTTGGATGCTGTAGAAAAGTTCGACCCGGAAAAGAAAGTAAAGTTTGAGACATACGCTTCCATCAAGGTGCGCGGCGCCATGATCGATTACATACGAAAGCAGGACTGCTTCCCCAGAAGGCTGAAGCGGATTGCGAAAAATATGAACGAGGCGGAAAACACGCTCAGCCACGAACTGGGCCGAAACCCTACCGACCAGGAGCTGGCCGATTATCTGGATGTCAGCCTTTCGGATTATGAAAAAATGCAGGCGGAAACCTGCGCGCTGAACATGCTTTCCTTTGAGGAAATTATTTACGAAAAGGGCGCCGAAAATATTGAGCTCAGTCTGGCCAGTGACCAAATCCGGGGGCCGGAGCAGGTTGTGGCGGAAAAAGAACTGCAAGACGTATTGGCCAGTGATATTGAGCTGCTAAATGAAAAAGAGCAAATCGTAATCTCTCTTTATTATAAAGAGCAGTTAAAGATTAAAGAAATTTCCAGTATAATGGGAATCAGCGATTCCCGGGTGTCGCAAATTCATTCCAACGCGTTAAGAAAATTGAAAAAACATCTTACGGAATATTACAATCAATAAATTAGGAGGCGGAGCAATGGTAAGAGGATTTTATATGCTCGGCTCCGGCATGCTGACACAGGGCAGGGTTTTAACCGGAATCAGTAATAACCTGGCCAATGTGGAAACACCCGGATACAAACGAAAAGAAGTGTCTGCCAGCACATTTGGGAATATGGTGATTGCCAGGGTGGATTCCCAAGGGCAAAGCGATCCTATCGGGGATATGAGCATGGCCACAATTGCCGACAGAACGAATACCATTCATTCGGAAGGCAACCTGAAAAACACGGACCGCGGTCTTGATTTCGCTATTCAGGGCGAGGGCTTTTTTGCGGTTCAGGGCCAGAACGGAACGGTTTACACCCGCGACGGCAGTTTTAATGTGGACCAGGACGGGTACCTTGTTCTGAGCGGTCAGGGCCGCGTTATGGGTACCAACGGGCCGATTCAGGTGGGTACGGATGATATTACGGCGGATTCACAGGGGAATCTTTCGGTAGACGGAAACGTAGTCGGAAAAATCGCCGTTTATAATTTTGATGATTACAATACTCTGCGAACCGCAGGCGAAGGAATGTTTACCGCCGGCGGCGGCGCAACCGAAATGCAGAATCCGGAAATTGCATGGAAAACCGTAGAGGGTTCCAATGTGGATTCCGCACAGGAAATGACAAATGCCATCTCCGCGCAGCGTAACCTGCAAAGCTGTTCGCAGGCGCTTAAAATGTACGATCAGGTGCTTTCCAGGGCCGTAACCGATATTGCGAAAATATAGCTTAAATAGAGAAGGGTAAAAGTATGATTAGTTCTTTTTATACTGCGTCTACCGGAACAATTCAGCTGCAAAAAGGGGTCGACGTTGTTGCGAACAACATCGCAAACATTGCTACAACCGGCTATAAAGCTTCGGACGCTACCTTTGCCGATTTGTTGTACACCAATATTAACGCTTCCGCAGACGCGGACAACGAGCTGAAAAGCGGTCACGGCACAAAGCTGCAGAAAACGGATGTGAAATTTACTCAGGGTGACTTTCAGAACACCGGGCGCCCCTTTGATTACGCGCTGACACAGCCTGACCAGTTCTTTGCAGTTGATACGAACGGGCAGATTAAGTATACCAGAAACGGCCAGTTCCATTTGTCTGTACAGCCGGACGGAAACTTCTTGGTCGCGTCGGACGGCAGCTACGTGCTGGATGCAAACAACCAGCGAATTTCAGTGGCGGACGAGCAGGCGGATCCGAAGGTCGGCGTATTTTCGTTTGATAATACCGAGGGGCTTATGCGTGACGGCAATACTAATTTTACCGCCAATGCTCTTTCCGGCGACGCAGCTTCGGTCAATGAACCGGAATTGAAAAAGGGATATTTGGAGGATTCCTCCATTAACACAGCGGACGAAATGGTGTCCGTTATGGAACTGCAAAAAGCGTTCCAGTTCAACTCGAAAATTGTTCAGCTTTCCGATGAGATTATGCAGACCGTGAACGGATTAAGGTAATCTTAATTTCAGCAGATGAGAAAGAAAGTGACTCACAATGAACGCGGATTCCAGCTCGACAAACGGCGAAAATACATCTGTTCCAGCGGAACAGACAGAAACTCCTCAGGAAGAGAAAAAACCTGAATTTTCCCTGCAGATTTCCATGGATAATATGACGGCCTACCTTCGTGTTAAGCCGGCTTATGCCGGTCAGAAGGTTTCTTATGACGAAATCTGTGAATTTCTGAAACAAAAGGATGTTACTTACGGTATTTGCGAACTTGCGATTCAGTCTTTCTGTGAGGAAGAACGGTTTTATTCGGAACTGATCTGCGCAAAGGGAACCCCTGTGGTGGACGGTACCGACGGCTGGCTTACCTATCATTTTGATACCAATAAAAATCTAATGCCCAAGGAAAGGGAAGACGGCACCGTCGATTTCCGTGATCTTGGGTTAGTGAAAAATATTGTAAAGGGCGACGCGCTGTGTACGATTACACCGCCGGAACCGGGAAAAGACGGCACTGACGTTTTCGGGCATGTAATCCCATTTCGTCCCGGTTTAATGCCGACGCTTCCATTCGGTGCGAACACCGTCGCTTCGCCGGACAAACTTTCACTTTTGGCGGAAGTGGACGGCTGCATTGAATACCTGAATACCCAAATCAATGTAAACGACGTTTTCATTGTACGCGGTAATGTAGACAGTGCTTCCGGCAATGTGACGGCGAACGGTTCCGTCATTGTGCAGGGTGATGTACGCGAAGGCTTTTTTGTAAAGGCGGGGCAGGATATTTCCGTACGCGGTATAGTAGAAGGCGCTACGCTGGAAGCAAAGGGAAGTATCTCTCTTTCCAGAGGAATGAACGGCATGGGCAGAGGTACGCTGAATGCCGGCGGAAATATTGTAGGAAAGTATTTTGAAAATGCGAATTTGAATTCTGAAAACGATATTTATGCGGACGTGCTTTTAAACTGCCGTGCAACAGCGCGCGGTTCCATTATTTTGAAGGGGCAAAAGGCCTCTTTAATCGGGGGCAGCTGTCAGGTGGGGCAAAGAATCTATGCAAAAAACATTGGGACTCCCGGCAGTACCGCCACACGCGTTTCCATTGTGTCCGAGGCGCTTTCGTCATTGCTTGTCGCCGACAAGGAAGAAAATAATCAGGACTCACTGAACCGTAAGCTTGCCGAAGCACAGAAAACGCTGGATGAATTTACCGAGCAGTATACGGCGTTAAAACAGCAAATTTCGCTGAACGGTCAGCCTGGCATGGAACGCACCAACATGCTTTTAAAAGCTTCCATTATGAAGAAAAGCCAGCTGAACGAAGCGGTACAGTCTTTAAAAAAACAAATCAGCAGTCTGGAACAAAAAACGAACAGTCTGGTGGACTTTCATGTTGTTGGAGTAGGGATTATTTATCCCGGAACAAAAATGTCAATCGGCCCGCACACCACCAACATTCAGAATGAATACAGCAACACAAAGTTTTACGCGGATCAGGAACGAATTGTTTCCGGCCCGGTACTGCCTTCCGACACCGCCTGAGTGGCGGACGGTGCGTATTTATAACGAATCCTTTTAATAAAACCGCAGAAAGGATTCGGTTGCACAACAGCCGATATGCGGCGGCACGGAGTTATCATGTCAATTCTAAATTTGGAACAGCTTAACGATATGCATATTGATGTTCTGAAGGAAATAGGGAATATCGGCGCGGGCAATGCCGCCACTTCGCTTTCCCAAATGCTGAATACAACGGTCGATATGACGGTTCCAACTGTCCGAATTTTGGATATCAACGATGCGGCCAATGCACTTGGCGGCCCTGAAAATGCAGTCATCGGAATTCTCGCAAAGCTCTATGGAGAAATTGAGGGAATTATGATGTTTATTATTGAGCAGAGCATTGCAAAAACCGCTTTGCTGTCACTGCTTGGGGAAGAAGAGATCCGTTGCGAAAATTTAACGGAAATGGAGCTTTCCGCTATTTCCGAAATCGGCAATATTATGATTGCGGCCTATACCGGTTCCATCGGAACCCTCTCCCAGCTGAATATTAAAACGTCCGTTCCTGCTATTACCGTTGACATGGTGGGGGCGATTTTAAGTGTACCTGCAATTGAAATGAGTTCCGTTTCTGACAAAATCATTTTTATTGAGGATGATTTTTTAAGCGACGACCGGAACGTCACAGCAAATATGATGCTTGTTCCTACTATGGATTCTTTAGGAAGATTAATGCAGAAATTGGGTATTGAGTTATGAGTAATGTGGTCACCATTGGCATTTCAGATATGAAAGTTGTAAAATGTGCGGATTCTCTTGTCACCTATGCGCTGGGCTCCTGTGTTGGAATTTGTTTGTACGACCCCACAACGAAAGTGGGGGGGTTAGGGCATATTATGCTCCCGAATTATCCGGTTACCAACCCGAAGGAAAACAAATTTCGGTTTGCAGATACCTGCATCCCTCAAATGTTGGATGAAATGGAACGTCTGGGCTGTATTCGCAGAAGAATCGTCGCAAAAATCGCTGGCGGCGCAAAAATGTTTGACGTATCCGGCGATTCCGCTTTCGGTAATATCGGCGCCCGGAATATTACGGCGGTGAAAACTACGTTGCAAAGCTTCCAAATCCCGATTCAGGCGGAAGACACAGGGCTGAATTACGGAAGAACGGTTTATTTTTACACGGAAGACGGAAGCATGGTTGTAAAATCTTTTTCAAACGGAGTTAAAACATATTAATGGGAAAGCGAACAAAAGCAAAGGCTTTTTTTCAAACCAGATCGGGCTGGCATTTTGAAAGAAAACCTTTGCTTTTTTGCTGCATTTTTTCGTTTGATTCAGTTACAGAAAAGCCCCGGCTTTTTAGCCGGGGCTTAGTTTTTGAGCAGGAAACGTTAACGGAATTTTTGGAACATACTTTGGCTTTTTCCGGCCGAGTGCAGTTCCTTAATTTTACCTTTTACCGTTTCATATTGCCGTTTCAATGCGTTGTTTGCGGATTGATTCAGTGCCGCAGCACGCCGGTAGAGGGAATCACATTTTTTTACCAGTTTCAATGCGGCTTTTTCTTCTTCGGTGCAGTCGCTTTCCTTTGCCGTCAAATCCAAAACGGAGCACACACGAACCTGTTCCTCCTCTGGCAATTGGGACAACTGGAATGCAATCAGATGATTGCATTTGTCCACTCGCTGCATCAATCCGCTTCTCTGGTCCAAAAAGTGTTCCAGTTTTATTTCCGGCTCGTTGCTGCGCACTTCAATCTGCTTGGTAAGGTTGAGTATTTGTGTGAGCAATATCGATTTTTGCTCCAAACAGATCCGGATTTCTTCGCTGAACATAGCTGCCTCCGTTTTATTTATTCATGTGACTCAGCTTTTCAGCCTGTACCCAGGTGTCACGCATATTTTCCACTAAGGGAACCAACTCGTCCAGCAGGGTGCCGTCACGTCGAATCTCCGCCTTAATAACCTGTTGGTTTACAAAATAATATAACTGGTGCAGTTCCTGAGAGATACTGTATTTGTAATCCAACACAGAGGAGAGGTAAGTGAATATACTTTTACATTTTTCCGTGCACTTTTGTGCAGTGGGGTAATTTTGATCCTTCAGCATCATGGAGCCGTAATGAAGATTTTTTAACGCTTCATCAAAAAGAACAATCAATTGTTCGCCTTTTGTCATGGTGTTAATGGACTGCTGTTTATATTGCAGAATCGGGTTATTTTGCATATTCGGGCACCCTCACCTTCGGTAAATTTGATTCATTATCAGGAGCTGGTGGAAGAATTGCTGCTGAACCAGCTCATTTGGGAATTCATTTGGCTTAAATATTGTTCCAGCTTGGTAAACTTATCATAATACTGATTCTGTTCCGTTTCAAGCTCTGTTTTTAAATCCGCTATCTTTTTGTCGTTATCCTGCATGGACTGCGCCAGTGTGCTGTTGTCCACTTTGCTGTCATCGCTGCCCGCTTTTACCACCAGCAAGCCGGTATCAACCAAGCTGCTGTTTGCGTATTTTTTGATCATGCTCTGAAGCTTGGTGCCAATGCCGTCCGGGCTGGTAAACAGTTCCTGCACTTTATCGGGGTTATTGGTCAGCGCGTCCTGCAGTTTAGTCTCATCAATGGTAAGTACACCATTGTCATCGTAATCCTGGGTTGCAATTCCGATTTGATAAAGCGCCGTCTTAATGGAAGCAACCTGATCCGTCATGGACAGCCGCATGTCAAGGCTGAGTGAGCTGAGCAAAGAATCATTCTGCAGCAGGCCCTTTTTCGCTTCCGTTTCCCAACTGGTAATTTGGCTTTCGCTCATTTCTTTTCTTTGTGCGTCAGTCAGTGGCAGGTAAGTTCCGTCAGAAGATTTCTTTTCATCTACCTTGCCGTTTACCAGTTTGATGATATTATTGTAATCTGTGATGAAATCCTTGATTTTGGTCATCAGGTCGTCGGTTTTATTCTGAACGGTAAATGTAATGGGATTTTCACTGTTAACGGTGGAATCAGTTGTCTTAACTAATTCAAAGTTGACCCCGTCCAAAGTAAAGTTGTTGTCGCTTCGGGTGATTTCCTGGGATGAGATACCGCCGTCAAAACTGATGGTCATTTTGGCGTCTTTCCCGCTATTAACGGTATAGTCGGTGCCCGCAGTACCAAACAGGGCAGCGGCAAGGTTCCCTTGCTCATCGCTAATGCTTACTTTGCTGGATGCACCGCCGTTTTTCGCTACCACGCTAAAGGTGTTTGTGGTGTTGGAATACGTCATTGTGACGTTTGCATCGGCATCATTATTGATGGTGTTCATCACCGCAGTTAAGGTATCTGTGCTTTTAAAAGTAAATTCTTTATCATTGATTTTTATAGAATACGTACCGTCAGAAGAGGGCGTAAGTGCCGTCGACAAGTCGCTCGATACATCTTCTAAGGTTTTATTTGTATTGATTCGATTGGATGAACCGGCATACATGTGCAATGCGCCGTTGATTCCAAGCACGCCGGATTTATCGGAAGAAGCAACCGTTAAAACATCGGTACCCTCTACGCTTTGAACTTTTCCGTCTCCATCGAGGCTGTTGATTGCAAAGAATGAAACGCTCCCGTCGGCTTCCATCTTAACGCTGACTTTTCCGTATCCATTAGGATTCACGCCGGTATCGTCGCTGAACAACCCATAGGCAGATTTCAGCTTATTATTCAAATAAGATACCATGCCCTCAGGGGTAGAATACGAAGCCTTATCCGCTTCATCAAACGAAATATTTTTGGTCAGACCATTAAAGCTAAATGTAAGGGTGGAGCCTGCAAGGGAGTCCTCCAAATAGGTTTTTACCATTTTGCTAGTATCCATGGTACCGGATGTGGTATAGCTGTTCGTGCCGTCGGAAGTCAGACCCAATCCCTGCAGAAGATTCTGACTGCCGTCTGTAATATCAACGGTGGAAGTGCCATCTTTCGCGGTAAATGTAACATTTCCGGTTGAGGTGTCAACATCCACTGAAAGCTTATCCTTTAAATCTGGATTGCTGTTTATTGCTCTGTCAAGTGCCGTTTTCAGTAAGCTTGCGTTGCTGGCAGCAGAATTTCCAACAGGGAACTTCACTTCGTTCCCCAGTGTAAGGGTATAGGAATTGCTTCCGATTGTAAAGTCCAGGCTGGAATTGCCGCTCAGTGTATTATTGAAAAAATATGCGGTATTTGATGTACCCGTCATACTAGCTTCAACGATATTTCCGGAATCGGTTGTTGTGCTGACAGAAGTACCTTTTGCCAAGCCAAGCCCCGCCAAAAGTTCGTCAGTTCCATCCTTGATGGTGACTGTGGCAGTTTGGCCTCCGGTTGTATTTAACTGCACATTTCCTGCATCGACAGAAAACTTTACTTTTCCACTCAAATCGCTTATTTTAGCGATGCTTTCATTCAATGCGTCTGTTACCGTGGAAAGATCGTCTGTGGTCTCGTAATTTAGGTCGCCGGGAAGGGCAATCGCATAATCTTTTCCATTATAGGTAACGGTTACGGAATCACCCGCAATTATGTTTTGTGTCCAGTCCGATTCGATTTTCCCGGAGGTGATCTTTCCGTCAGAAACCTTATGGCTGGAAGAAAAACTAGCCTGTTGTGCCAGCTGAGAAATCGAGGAGATCTGCATGTTTTTTGCAACACTCGAAGAACCCGACACATTCAGGAATGAAGAGGTATTGTTAATGGATGTTGAATTAAAAAACGCGGCGTTTAAAATACTGCTGCTGCTGGTTGCAGACGAGAGATACTTGCTTTGAAATTCCGAAAGCGCCTTAATGACTTCGCGGTAAGACTGCTGCTGCCATTGCGAAATCTGTTTATTCTGGGTTTGTTTGTCAATTTTAGCCTGTGTGCCCGAAGTAAGCTGCTGTACGATCGAATCCGTATCCAGGCCGGAAACAAGGCCGCTCAGTCGTTTGGAAGAAGTTGCGGTAACAGCAGCCGAAGCTGCAGCCGTGGTTGAATTTGTTGTCATTTTAACAACCTCCTGACAATGAAACATCCATAAAAACTTTTTTAATTCATAACATATATCGTACTTTTTTGTAAAAATATTAGTGCGGATTGTAAAAGTTATCCTCATAAAATAGGTAAATATATAGTTGATTTTGTCGATATATATTGTATAATATAAACCATAAGTTCGAATTAGACACAATAGCCATGAAAAAAGAAAAATAATATTAAGAGAGAAATGATAATGCATGACTTTTGTTCCAATTGATCAACTCGAAGAAGGAATGACGCTTGACCGGGACGTGTATTTGTACGATTACAAAACGTGTAAAATGGCAATGTTGCGTTCCGGTCAGATTCTGACGAGATCCTACATAAACAAGCTGGATGAACTGGATGTTTTGGGTGCTTATATTCATACGGATGAAAAGAAAGAGTTCTTTAAAGCTAGTTCTCCGATCAAACGTGAACTGAAAGAAGAGGCTATTACGAGCGTGCAGCGCGTGTTTGAAATGTTTGACAAAACTGCACAGAACATTAATATAAATTGCATTAACCAAACGATGGAAGTTTCCAAAAAGTTGGTGAACGCGTTAAAAAACAACCGCGAAGCGAACCTGAGCATCGCAAACCTCAAGTTGTATGACGATTATACATACAATCATTCCTTTGGCGTTTCGGTGTTGTCCATCGCCATCGGGCTGTCGCTCGGGTTAAAAACCAATGATTTATACGAGCTGGGCTTTTGCGCCTTGCTGCACGATATTGGCAAAATGTCGGTACCGATTGAAATTATCGCAAAGCCGGCAAGGCTGACCGGCGAGGAATTTCAAATTGTAAAGCAGCATCCGGCGAAAGGCGCGGAATTCTTTTTAAAGCATCGTCTTGCCAATAAACGAATTTGTGCCGGCGTACTGACGCATCACGAGAAATTTGACGGTTCGGGCTACCCCAACGGGCTCAGTGGGGAACAGATACCTCTGTTTGGGCGAATTATTTCCATTGCAGATGTATACGACGCTTTAACATCGGTTCGTCCTTACCGCAATCCTTCCACTCCTGCGGAAACCATTGAATACATTATGGGCTCCAGTGGGAACGCGTTTGATGTTTCCATTGTTGAAGCTTTCCTGAAAAAGGTTTCTCCGTACCCCATTGGTTCCTGCGTAAAGCTGAGCAATGGGGAGATTGCAATCATAGCGGAACAGAACGAGTGCCATCCGCTTCGCCCGGTGATTCGCCTTTTTAATTACCCCGAAAAGACGCTGGATTTGTACCGGGAAAGGGATTTTCAGAACATCGTAATCGATGATGTCTGTAATATTGCGGCCGGTCAGTTATAAGACCAGTCGTTTCATCAAATAAAAAAGAAAGAGCGGAATAAGGTAATTTGCCCGTATTGTTTCGGGTAATGTTATCTTATTCCGCTTTTATATACTCCGGTCATTATCATAACTATAAAGAAAGCCCTCCGGTTTTTGCCGGAGGGCAATTTGATTTTGAATCAGGCCTGTGCGTGGCGAAGCTTGAACTTTGTAACAAAGGATTTTAAGGACTTTGCGTATCCGGCCATTTCCTGGCTGGAGGCCGCGCTCTGTTCCGCGGTTGCGGAGTTAGTCTGAACGACTGCGGAAATTTGTTCCACCCCAAGGTTGACCTGGCCGATTGACGTTGCCTGCGCGTTGGAGGCTTCCGCAATCCGGTTGATCAGCTGAGTGGATTTGGAAGTTGCATCGATTACGGCGCCCAAGGTCTGAGCGGTTTCATCGGCAATCGTCTTTCCTTTTTCAACCGCCAGAATGGAACTTTCAATCAGATCGGTTGTGTTCTGAGCGGCTTCCGCACTTTTGCTTGCAAGGTTTCGTACTTCATCTGCAACAACGGCAAAGCCTTTACCGGCGGCACCCGCACGGGCTGCCTCAACGGCTGCGTTCAGTGCAAGAATATTCGTTTGGCGAGCAATGTCGTCAATGGTTTTAATAATGTTGTTGATCTTTGTGGAAGCTTCGGTAATATCTGCCATAGCCTGAAGCATCTGGTTCATTTCATGGGAAACATCCTGAATCTTTTCCTGCGCATCAACGGAAGCTCTGTTTGCTTCGGAGGCATTGGCTGCGTTCTGGCGAACCTGTTCGGAAATTTCGGTGATCGTTGCGGAAAGCTCCTGAATGGCGCTTGCCTGCTGAGTTGCGCCCTGTGCAAGTGCCTGAGAAGCGTTTGAAACCTGTTCCGAACCGGTTGCAACTTCATTGGAAGAACGGCTGATGGAGGAAACGCTGGTATTGAGCATCGTTACAATATTCTCCAACGCATTTCCGATTGCTGCAAAATTTCCTTTGAAGTCACGGTTGATTTCAGCGCTCAAATTGCCTTCTGCAATTGTGTTCAACGCGTTGACTGTTTCCGTTATGTAAGTTTTGGTAGTTAAGGTCGCAGCTGCAAATGATTCATAGAGCAAGCCGATATCACCTTTTGTCTTAATGTTGACCTCGGTGTCCAAATCGCCGTCAGCTACTTTTTTAACGGCTTCGTTAATCAGCTTCAGCGGTTTTTGTATGCCGTTCGCGGTTTTAATTGTTACCAGAATTACGATGAGCAATGCGACAATCACCAGCACGGCGGGAATAATAACGGAATTTGTTTCCGCAAAGAGATACGCCCCGGCTCCGCCGCAGGCAAGCGTAATCAGCGCGAGAATAATATATACAAGCAACAGTTTCTTTTTCATTACTTTTTCCCCTTTTCTTTTACAGCAGCTAAATCCTGTACCGCGTTGTTAACTTCTTCAATTTCAGTGTCATTCAGGATTCGGCTTGTGTCCAAAAGGAGAACGACTTTGTTCTGTACTTTACCAATTCCGGTCAGGTACGCATTGGTGCGGTCTTTTGAAATCTTTGGCGGAGGTGAGATGTCATCGTCGCCGATGTTGGTTACCTCGTCCACGGAATCTACGATAAAGCCGATATAGCTTTCATCAATCTTTGTGACGATGATGCAGGTGCGTTCGCTGTATTGTGTTTCTTCTTTGCTGAATCGTACGCGTACGTCGATTACGGGAATAATGCTGCCGCGCAAGTTAATAACACCCTTTGCATATGCCGGAGAATCCGGAATCGGAGTAATTTCCTGTATTCCAATAATTTGTACAACATCGGCAATCGGCACACCGAAAAGCTGACTGTCTGTCCAAAATGTGAGGTATTTACCCCTCATTTCGTCAGAATCTTCTTCGGCTTCGATTGCATGAATTTCATTTTTGTCTGCCATTCTATCACCTCATCAAAAAATTAGCTTATTCTGAATAGTCGGGACTTTTTCTTGCCGTTTTAATCTGTTCCCGCTGTTTATTAAATATGTATTGGCACAGCAAATCGGACTGCCGGTTTGTAAGCTCCAGAAAAACGCAGCCGTAGCCGCTGTAGCGGCCTTCGGATTTTGACTTTCTGCGGATTTCGCAATTTAAGGTAATGCGCGCTCCGTCCAGCGGAAGCGACATGGAAAAACTGTCGCCGATTTCCAGCTTTTTTTTCGATTCCACAAAACATCCGCTTAAACTCAGGTTCGTCAGTTTTACGGGGAAAAGCTGAGCGTTCGTTCCAGCCGGAGTAGCTTCGTTCTGGCTTTTTATCATATAAGCCTGTGTTGATATGCCCACTCGCAGCCGGAAAAAATTCCGCCGCTCAAAATCCGTCAGGTTTTGGACGTCAATAATACGAATCATTTCGGATGTGGAAAGAAAAACTTTTCCCACCAGTATTTTTGACCCCAGGGAACTGTGACGAATATGAACGTTTACAAAGGTGTCACAATGCAGTGTTGGCAAAGTGTCATCTTTTTTGCAGATTTGTATGGCTTCTTCCGTAATTTTCTCCAGGATCCCGGTGCCAAGCAGCCTGTTTTCAGGAGTCTTGATTTCGCATACCGAATTTATGTAATTTTCGGAAATTGGCAGCATATAGGGTTCCCTCCCAAAAGCAATTAATAATTAAAATTTACTTTGCCTCGGCGGGCTGCGGAACTGCCTTGACTGTTCTGACTTCGTCGCCGTTATTTTCCAGCAGCTTTGTAACATTCAGCAGCATGGCAACCTCATTTTCCAGTGTCGCGATTCCTGCCACATAGTTATTAGCGCTGTNNTTTGGGTTTTGGCTATATCGGTTACATCGTTCACGCGGTCCACGATAAATCCTACGCTGAAATCCCCGGTCTCCACTACAATAATGCTTGTATGGTCGTCGTATTCTATCGGAGCCTTGTTCAGCTTCAGTCTTAAATCAATCAGGGGAACTATTTTTCCTCTTAGGTTAATAACTCCCTTCACATAAGGCGGAAGTTTTGGCATGAACGTAATTGGCTGCATACGAATAATTTCAACAACCTGACTGCTCTGAATTGCAAAGAGCTGTTCGTCAATAAAAAAGGTGAGGTATTTTTCCGTCGGAACGTTCTCGTTGGCCGAGTTTTCGTTCTTAGAAAAGATGTCTTCTACTTTGTTTTCCATAAAAATTCACCACTTCTGCCGCTGCCGTAACGGCAAAAATTTTTAATGTTGCCAGCCCGGCGTATTTTGGCTGCGCTTTTCAAAATTATGAACCAGTGCGCTTATAACTATATATCGGCTTATTTTAAAAATAATTAGCCGCATTTGGATAAAATATGAATTTTTTATTCTGATTTTCGTTCTATTTCGGCCGTTTTCGCAGGGGATTCTTCCGAAGCGGGTGCGTCGGCCTCTGCTTTTGCCTCAAGCTGCGGGTCAAGATGATAGTTCAGAAAGTACACGTAAATATCGACGATTGCCTGATACAATTCAGGCGGAATTTCACTTCCTGCATCCAATTGAGTCAGCAAAGACGCAAGCGAATCATCCTGATAAATTGGCACGCTGTTTTCCTGCGCAATATCAATAATTTTCTGTGCGGCATACCCTAATCCGGATGCCACGACAACCGGAGCACTGCGGCTGTCCGCAGAGTAACGAAGCGCGGCGGCGCGCTGGCTGTTGTTATATTGAGACATCGATTACCGTCTTCCTTTCGTACACTTTTTTCAAAATTTGCTGTGCGACAGTGGGGGCGTTATTCGGTGAAAGTTCCACATTCTGCGCGGTCAGTCCGTTGTTGGAGAAAATTTCGGTGATTTTTCCTGTTATTTCACGGGCATCTTCCGCCAATGACGGGGGGCAGTTTAATTTAACATTTGCTTTTTTATCCGATAGTTCTATCGTTGCTTCAAAATAACCGAGCGATTTCACATCGAAGGTAAGGTACAGTCGGGTAGGCGCCGGTTCATTCCAGGCGCTTTTGCCCGAAGCACTTTCTTCGTCTTTTTTTTCAATCCAAATTTCCGAAAAAAGGAACTGTCCGTTTAAATTAATCGGAAGGAACAAATGGGTAAAAGGCATGTATACACTGTGGTCCATCATCAGGGACGATACGGCGTCTTTGTAAACGGACTGGCTTAAACTGGAGGTGCTTTGCTTGGAGCCCTCCGCGAGTACCTGCATGATTGAGTTGAATAACTGGTTTTCCGGTTCCTGCGAGTTTTTGTTCAGCTGAGTAATGAACATTGCTTTTATTGTCTCAATTTTTGAGTCGGAAAAGTTTAAATCGAATTTGCAATAATCCAAAAGGGACGTAAATTTTTCCGCCATTTCCTGTCTGGAACTCATGTTCAGCCGGGCAAGGTTGTGAACCAAAAGGGTTATGCTGCTGCGGGCAGGTCCAAAATCGTTGGAAGACGCCACATAGCTGCTTAAAAACGGAATGATTCTCTCTTTTAGCAGCATCAGGTTGTTTTCCATATTGTCTATGGGCTGCTGTGTTGACAGTTCCTTTGCCAGGGCGGTAAGCTGGGAACTGGACGGGTTTGGAATTTGTCTCGAAATGGTTTTCAACCCTTTGGCAATTGCCTCGGTGGTGTCGCCAATGGAGAAAAATCCGTCATACGCCTTCAGCAGTTCCGCCAGGTGTGTGTCAAAGTCGCTGTTTGGAAATTGGGCTGAAATTTCCCGGAACAGGTTAAAAACCGGGCCGGAAAATTTGGTTTGCGTGCTGCCCTGAAACTGCAGGTTTTCCAAAATATCGGCCGGTTCCATCTGCATTGCACTGGAAAGACGTTTCATTAATTCCGTAACGTTTCCCGCGCTTCGTGTGTTCGCTGTTTTGCTGAACAGGTCGAATACAATTTTCTGCATGGTTTCGGAAAGGCCGGGCGTTTGGTTCAATTGCTCGATGAATTTGCTGAATACCGAATTTTTGCTCATCAGCAAGTCAAATCCCGTGCTCTGCTCCGTCTGCTTTTCCGGGCTGGGGNNGTTGAAGGGTCAACCTGCAGCGGTGTTTCGCTGCGTTTTGATGGCTGAAGCCGGTTAATCCCCTCGTTGCCGGTGACCGGGGTGGTTATTCTTAAATTGTCGGGCATAAAAACACCTCAAAAAATAAATTTAAACAGTTAATTTTATTGAATTTGTATCGATATATAAAACATAAGAGTTTTTAAAGTTTATTAGGCGGTGAATTAACAATGGATAATAATATGGAATCAATGCTCGAAGTTTATTTATTTGAAGCAAACGATCTGCTTGAACACCTTGACGAAATACTGCTCAATTGCGAAAAGGCAAACACTTTTGACTCGGACAGCATCAATGAAATTTTCCGAATCATGCACACCATTAAAGGTTCTTCTGCTATGATGCAGTTTAACAGTCTGGCAACCATCTCTCATAAGGTGGAGGATTTGTTTTTCTTTGTTAGAGAAAACGGAATCGATTCGCAATATAACACGGAGCTTTTTGACCTGATGTTTAAATCCAGTGACTTTATCAAGGACGAAGTTGCTAAGGTTGAAAACAATGAGCCGCTAACTACAAATATCGGCACATTTGAGCAGGAAATTAACGATTTTCTTAAAAAGATTTCCGACGGTGCTCAGGGCGCGGCAGAAGCGCCGAAAACGCCGGCCGCACCGAAGGAACCGGCAGCTCAGTCAAACGCAGCTTCCACCGCCGCGCCGGCCGCGCCTGCCCGCATGGAATCTGTCGTAGTACTATCGGAATTTGATAAAGAATACCCCTATTCGGTAAAAGTATTTTTTGAAGAAGAAGCACAAATGGAAAATCTGCGTGCTGTAATGCTTGTACAGGCTATTACCGATGTGTACACCGACATTAAATACCTCCCGCAGGATATTGAAACCAATCCGTCCAGCGCGGATGAGATTATTAAAAACGGCTTTCAGGTTTTCTTTAAAGAAGAACACGGCCGGAACAGCGTACTCAAACTGATCGAAAATTTTGTATATACCAAAAATTATACCGTAATGAATCCGCCGGAAAACGCGCAGGGCACGGCCCCGTCGGAAAAATCCGCAGAAGCGGAAAAAACGGAGCAAACTCCGGAGCAGACGGCAACAACCCATACTGCAGTGAAGCAGAACCTGATTAACGTCAATCTTTCCAAGCTGGACAACCTGATGGACTTAATGGGTGAAATTGTTATTACCGAATCCATGGTAACTACTACTCCGGGTTCGCAGAAGGCCGGCATTGACAATAACTTTACAAAAGCATCCCGTCAGCTGCGCAAGCTGACCGATGAACTGCAGGAAATCGTTATGTCCATCCGCATGGTACCAATTTCCGGAATCTTCCAGAAAATGAACCGAATTGTCCGCGACATGAGCAAAAAACTCGATAAAGACGTGGAACTGGTTCTGGTCGGTGAAGACACGGAAGTTGACAAAACCATCATTGACAATATCGGCGACCCGATTATGCACCTCGTCCGCAATTCCATGGACCACGGAATTGAAACCAAAGAAGAGCGCGCCCTTACCAGCAAATCGGCAAAAGGTACCGTTACTCTTTCCGCGCAGAATACCGGCGGCGAAATTTTAATTTCCGTACAGGACGACGGCAAAGGAATTGACCGGCAGGCTGTATTGGAAAAGGCAAAACGGCAGGGCATGCTGAAAAAGCCGGAAAAGGATTACACAACAAGAGAAATTTATAACTTTCTGCTTATGCCCGGCTTTTCCACGAACAGCGTGGTAACGGAATACTCCGGCCGCGGCGTGGGAATGGACGTTGTAAAGAAAAACGTGGAAAAAATCGGCGGCGACGTCACCTTAAGCAGTGAATTTGGAAAAGGAACAAAAATTCTGTTCAAAATTCCGCTCACTCTCGCTATTGTAAACGGTATGAAGGTTTCCGTTGGCGACACGGTCTTTACCATTCCGATTAACAATATTAAGCAGCTGTTTAAAATTACGAATGAAAGTATTCTTCACGATACCGATGAAAACGAAATTGTCATGGTACGAAATCAGTATTTCCCATTAATCCGTCTGCATGACGTATTTAACATTGAAACAAAAATAACGGATGTCAGCGAGGGAATTGTCATTTTGGTTGAAAACCATGAAAAGGCATACTGTATTTTTGCCGATGTTCTGCTTGGCGAACAGCAGGTCGTTGTAAAAGGTCTGCCGGCTTACATTAATCAGTACGGCATTAAGGAAACGGGAATTTCCGGCTGTGCCATTCTTGGCGACGGCAGCATCAGTCTGATCCTTGACATTCTTGATCTTTACAACAATAACTAAATTTTGCGCTTCACTTTCACCGCTGCGGATGCGGCAAATGTTTTGGAGGAACTTATGATACGCCTGACAGACAAAGAGTTTAACGATATTGTTGTCTACATTAAAAGCAATTATGGAATCAATTTAATCAACAAGCGTCAGCTGATTGAGGCAAGAATGTTTTCGGTGCTTTCCGAAAGGGGACTTACCAATTTCACAGATTATTTTTCATTAATTAAGCAAAATAATTCGGCGGAAGTAACCGCAATGCTGAATAAGCTGACAACAAACCACACATATTTTTATCGGGAACCCGCACATTTTGACTTTTTAAAAAATAAAATTCTTCCCCTGCATGAGCAGAGCAATCGGCAGAAGGATATTCGCATTTGGAGCGCCGGCTGTTCTTCGGGGGAAGAAGCATATACAACTATAATGGTAATTATGGACTATTTCGGTTTGAAAAAATCCAGTTGGGATTACCGAATTCTTGCGACCGATATTTCTGAAAAGGTAATGCAGGAAGGGCAGGTTGGCCTTTACGGGCAGGAGTCGTTAAAGAATATTCCGCCCGTATGGGNNATAGAAATGCCGCTTAATCGAAAAATTAAAGTTCTCATTGTAGATGATTCCCTCTTTTTCCGAACAGCACTGCAGAAGGTTTTGAGCGGGGACGCGGGCATAGAGGTCATCGGCAGTGCCGGAAGCGCAATGGAAGCGGATAAAAAGATAAAAGAGCTTTCTCCCGATGTAGTGACATTAGATGTTGAACTGCCCGGTATGAAAGGAACGGATTTTCTAAAAAAGCTGATACCGGTAAATCCGTTGCCTGTTGTACTTGTCAGTTCTTTAAATATTGGGATTTTTGAGGCACTTGACGCCGGAGCGGTTGATTTTGTGAAAAAGCCGTCCGGTCAAAGCGACAGCGATTTTCAAATTTTCTGCAATGAGTTATCTGTAAAAATTAAAATAGCATCCTCCGCAAAGGTGAAAAAAACACCTTCGCCAATCGAATCTCTCCCGCTTCCCAATCTGAAATCCGGCGACGGCAGCGAACGCGTCATTGCAATTGGCGCGTCAACCGGCGGAACGGAAGCAACGCTCGAAATTCTAAAGAATCTGCCTGCCGATATTCCCGGAATTGTAATTGTTCAGCACATGCCGGTTGGCTTTACCAAAATGTACGCGGACCGGCTGAACCGAATCTGTAAGTTCAGCGTGCTGGAAGCACAGAACGGGGACCGGGTAAAACAGGGGCAGGCGCTTATAGCCCCCGGCGACAAGCAAATGACTCTTTCGAAGGACCAAAACGGCTACTACGTAAAGTGTGCCGCCGGAGAAAAGGTGAGCGGTCACTGTCCGTCCGTTGATGTTTTGTTCCGTTCGGTAGCACGTACGGCCGGGAAGGACGCAATGGGCGTTATTCTGACCGGAATGGGGAAAGACGGAGCACAGGGGCTTTTAGAAATGCGCACAAAAGGTTCTTACACTATAGGGCAGGATAAAGCATCCTGTGTTGTTTACGGAATGCCCATGGTAGCGTATGACATTGGCGCAGTTGTGAAACAGGCGCCGTGCCAGGCAATCGCCAGTTTAATCATACAAAGATTAAACCGTTCAAAATAACATAATTCGATAAAAAAACGAAGAACTTGGAAACTTTTAACAGTTCCAGGTTCTTTCTTTTGTGTTTAATGACATAAAAATAAATTTTAAAAGAAAAAAGGCAAAAAGAAGTTCACTTTTCGCGAAAATTGTCGATATTAATAATGTAGGGGGAATTACCTTAGAGAAGAGATAGGGTAATGACCTTTTTTGGTCTGTAAATAATCATAAATAGTAGAAAGAGATGGAGCAGCCAATGAAGAAAATCGGTAAATTAAAATTTGCAAAAAGTGTGAAAAAAGGGCCTAAGATCAAAGAAGCCAAAATCAAAGAGCCCAAGGTCAAAAAGAAGCGTTCTTTGAAGGTTGATCTGAACAGAGTGAAACGTTCGGCAAAAACGAAATCGATTAAGAGAACTCTTTTGTTCGGAATGGTGAGCCTGACGGTTGGAATCAGTATCATCTGCGGAGTGGCCGCCGGTTTGATTCTTTATCAGAATACATACAATAGTATGCAGGACGAAGTAAGCATGGCCTCCAAAGGGTACAGCCTTGCGGTTCAGAACAAGCTGCAGCAATATAAAATGGGCATTGAGCAAATCGCCGCCAACAAAGAAATTACCGATACTACCATTTCGGAGGCCGGTTTGCAGTCTGTAAAAGCAAAACTTGCCGGTGACTATGGCTTTGATGAAATTCACGTTGTGGATTATTCCGGTAAAGACGACGACGGCGCGAATGAAAGCGACAGCGAATTTTTCCTGCAGGCGTCCGTGGGCAAAACCTACATATCCGTCCCCCGCGCACAGTCTTCAGGAAATCAAGATATTGTCATTTACGTGGCAACCAAAATAAACAACCTGACCGGGTACAACGGAGTTGTGTACGGCATTTTGAAAGGCGACACACTTAGCACCATGGTAGCGGACGCAACCGTGGGGAAGACCGGTTACAGCTTTATTACGGATAAAACGGGCACGATTATTGCGCACAAAGACGCAAATATTGTAAACAACTTTACAAACTATATTGACGAAGCAAAGAAAAATCCGGTCTACAACTCGGTCAGTTCCATTATTCAGGCAATGACCAAAGGCAAATCCGGCACCAGCGCTTATACCCTGAACGGCAAAGAGATGTTTATGTCCTATCGCCCGATCGTTGGAACAGACGGGTGGTCAATCGGTTCCACCGCAAACGTGTCGGAAATGATGAACGGCTTTTACAATTCCATTTTAATCACCGCTCTTTTAATTGTTTTCTTTATTATCATTTCCTGCGTGTTGTCTATTCGGGTAGCAAACCCGATTGCCAGACCGATTGTCAGCCTGGTACAGCGTATTGAAAAGCTGGCGGAAGGCGATTTGCATTCGGAAATTCCCGAAATAAAAAGCAAAGACGAAATCGGAGTCCTTGCAGCTTCCTTTGCAAGCACAGTGCATACGCTGCAGGGCTATGTGGGTGAAATTTCCACCGTGCTCGGCAGTCTGGCAGACGGCGACTGCACCGTGGAAACCAACCAGAACTATAAAGGCGATTTTGTGGAAATCGGAACGGCACTTAATACCCACATAACCAGCCTAAACCACATATTTACCAACATCAACGAGTCTGCGGATCAGGTTGCAAGCGGAGCAAGCCAGGTATCAAGCGCTTCTCAGGCGCTGTCGCAAGGCGCTACCGAACAAGCCAGCTCAATTGAAGAACTGTCCGCAACCATTACCAATATTGCTTCGGAAGTCGGAAAAAATGCCACCAATGCGGCAAGTGCAAATCAGCTTTCGTTGACTGCTTCCAACGAGGTGCAGCGCGGAAACGAACATATGCAGCAAATGATATCCGCAATGAAGGAAATCAGTAGTTCTTCCAATGAAATCGGAAAAATTATTAAGACCATTGAAGATATTGCATTCCAAACCAATATTCTCGCTTTGAATGCTGCGGTAGAAGCGGCCCGTGCGGGTGCGGCAGGAAAGGGCTTTGCTGTTGTTGCGGATGAAGTGCGTAACCTGGCAAGCAAGAGCGCCGAAGCGGCAAAGAATACGACCGTACTGATCGAAAATTCCATTCATGCAGTAGACAACGGTACTGCGACAGCCGAAGCAACGGCCGAATCTTTGAATGTTATTATTGAATCCGTTAAGAAGACGACAGACCTGATTTCGGAAATTTCCACCGCGTCTAACGGACAGGCAACCTCCATCAATCAGGTAATGCAGGGAGTCGACCAGATTTCTGCTGTTGTTCAGACCAACTCGGCAACCAGCGAGGAAAGTGCCGCAACCAGTGAAGAACTGAGTGCGCAGGCTCAGACGCTGAAAGAGATGCTTTCGGTTCTGAAATTGATGGATGTATCCGGTGCTGCTGCATCCTCGGCTTTTGTCCAGAACACAGAAGATGCTGATGCATTCCGTGCGAACCCGAACATGGAAAACAGCAAATATTAATCGCTGAACTATAAAACAACATCCCGCGGGGCGTTTGCTCCGCGGGATGTTGTTTTTGACGTTAGTTATGGTAAAATATAAGAAAAGGGGGAATTCGTATGGAGCATTTTGTTTTGGAGGTTTGCACAGACAGTGCGGAGTCCGCAATTGCAGCGCAAAACGGGGGAGCAACGCGCATTGAGCTTTGTTCCAATTTAATCATCGGCGGAACGACGCCTGGGATTTCTCTCTATCAGGCTGTGCGAAAGTACACCAGGTTTCCGGTCAATGTATTGATTCGTCCCCGTTTCGGCGATTTTTGCTATTCCGAACGGGAGTATGAAATGATAAAAAAGGATATTCAACTGTTTTTGGATGCCGGAGCGGACGGGATTGTCTGCGGCTTTCTGAATCCGGACGGAACTTTGGATAAACGCAGAATGGAGGAAGCCGTCGGTCTTTGCAAATCACACGGGGGAAAAAAGTTTACGCTTCACCGTGCGTTTGATGTGTGCTCCGACCCTCAAAAAACACTGGAGCAGGCGAAAGAACTGGGGGTAACGACAATTTTGACTTCCGGCCAAAAAGCAACCGCGATGGAAGGTGTGGGATTAATCCGAAAACTCGTGCAGAATGCCGGTGAAATTGAGATTCTGGCGGGGAGCGGAGTAAATTCTAAAAATCTTCCGGAGCTGATTTTGTCGTCCGGTACAAAAAGCTTTCATATGTCCGCAAAAAAAGAGAAGAGCAGCGCCATGACTTACCGCAAAAACGGTGTGCCCATGGGACTGCCCTTAATGAGTGAATTTTTAATTTGGGAAACGGATGAAAAAGAAGTTTCTGCCGCGCATGAAATTTTAGTAAACGCGTAAATCAGTTTCCGCTTTCCTTTAAAATTCCGGCCGCCATATCGCTGTTTCCGGTCACTAACGCCAACAGCATACGGTAAACGGTTTCCGGCGAGTCATGAAAATGCGTTTTCACCATTTGTGCCTGACTTAAATCGGGAACATGCAGCATGAAATTCATTAAGTCCATATCGCCGCCGGAAATATGGCAGGTTACATTGTATCCCCGTTCTGTTTTTTCAATTTCCACTTTGTTTTCCCGTTCCCGCCGCGCTTTTGCCAACAGATTTATTGCGGCGGCAATGGCCTTTTCCCGTACGGCCGGGGGCAGGGTGGTGTCCAGCTGCTTTGCAATCATCCGCGCCTTGTCNNTGTCAGTACATTTCCGTGTTCCGTCAGTTCGGAAAGCGCATCGGTCACTTCAAAATAATTTGCCAGCCCGTTGTCCTGAATAATGCTTAAAATATCATCCTTGGAAAGCGGGGCGTTCACACTGGCCAGAAGGTAGCAAATTAAAATACGAATTTCATTTTTCGTTCTCAGCCCGCCCGGCTCAATTCCCCCGGTAAAAGCATCAAAACTCATTCCAAACACCTCCGGATGATCGAAATTAATGATTCCATAATTTTTTAAATTAAATATGTATCGTTGCTTGCACAAAAAAGTCAAAGCTAACACACTCCTCATTGCCGGAGCAGGCTTCGCTTTGACTTACTCGAACCGCTGTCTGTATTTAATTTTAACACAATATGGCTGGGCTTTCAATCCGTACGGAAGATTCTTGCCGCGATTATTTTTTAATACTGCTTTTCACAAAATCCATAATCTTTTCCTGTTCCTCTGGTGTGCAGACTCGGAATGCTCCGACTAATTCTTTTTCACGGTTGGAAAGTTCATAGATATGGCTAGTGTTCTTTTTACTGTGCAGAAAGCTAGGTGTGGCACCGCTGTCTGAAACTCCTTCCGGAAAGTCTTCGTCGGCGAGCATTTCATTGATCGGAATATTAAAAATTCTTGAAAGCGTTAGAAGTACTGTGATATCGGGCATCGTTTTGCCAATTTCGTAATAGGAATAAGTAGAACGATCAATGTTAAGAATTTTCGCGATTTGATATTGAGTGTAGCCACATTTTACTCGGAGTTCGCGCAGCCTTTCGTTAATACATATTTTTCCCATAAAACACACCGCCTTTCCGACTGAAATAACAAAAATAATACATAAACGATTATATATTCTAATTAGTGTCCAACTGTGATTCCGTGACCATTATTCACGAAATAGGGGGACGGATGAAAATACTTTATGAAATAATTTGGAAGAAAGTCTTGACTAGGGCACTGTGTTTTTGNNAGAGCAGCGCATTCGTAATGCGCAGGTCGTCAGTTCGAGTCTGACCAGTAGCTCCAGTTTGCCCTGCAGCCTGCATGTCCGGTTGTAGGGTTTTTCTGTACCATTATTATATATTGGAAATGTTAATTTATTCGCTAATGAGGTTACGGAAGGGAAAATACGGCTTATGTTATGATCGTCTGTGGAACAGAAAACTGTCGCAAACCGTATCCGAATTGCAACTCCCTCATTAGTATCCTGCGTTTTATGAAATGCTTTTTTGGCGGATTGATTCAAAATATTAATATATCTATTATTATATATCGGTTATTCTTTATAA
>DFRY01000008.1 GCA_002378845.1 Ruminococcaceae bacterium UBA3451
AATCCCATGCGGCACACCGGTTGGAATTAAAATGTTTACAAACGGTGTCGTTATTGTTGGCGTTGCGGACATTCAGACCGAAACGGGGAGCACAAACCCCGCGGCTGTCGCAGGGCTAAAAGTCGGCGATGTCATTGTTGCCGCGAACGGCAAAAAAGTTTACACGAACACAGAAATGTCTAATATTGTTTCAAACAGCGGCGGTTCGCCCATACAGCTTACCGTCAACCGGGAGGGAACGATTTTCCCTGCCACGCTGCAGCCGGTCAAGTCGGAAGCAGACACAACCTATAAAGCAGGTTTATGGGTTCGCGACAGCACAGCCGGAATCGGTACCCTTACGTTTTACAATCCGACGACAAAATATTTTGGGGGACTGGGCCACGGTGTGTGCGATACCGATACCAATGAACTGATGCCGCTTCTGGACGGCGAAATTGTTCCGGTTACGATTAACGGGGTTACCAAAGGCGAAAAAGGAAGCCCGGGCGAGCTTCGCGGANNTCGCGGATATTTTTCCACCGATACCGCAATGGGAAGTCTTGACGCCAATGTTCCCCAGGGAGTTTACGGCACGTTAAAATCCGTTCCGAAAGGCAAAGCACTGGAAGTCGGAATGAAACAGGAAGTAAAATCCGGCGCCGCGCAGATTTTAGCAACCATTAATGACAAAGGACCGCAGTATTACGACATTGAAATTGAAAAAATTGATTACCGTGAAAACGTAGAAAGCAAAAATATGGTACTGCATATCACAGACCCCAGGCTTCTGGATGCAACGGGAGGAATCGTTCAGGGAATGAGCGGTTGTCCTATCATTCAGAATGGAAAACTCATTGGTGCGGTTACTCATGTTTTTGTGAACGATCCAACCAGAGGTTACGGCATTTTCGCTGAAAATATGCTTGCCGTTTCTGAAAATATTCAAGCAAAAGAAAATAAAATCGCGTCTTAATTGTAATTTGTAGATATTTTTCCCCTATATATCAAAAAATATCTTTACAAGGTATTGCCAAGTTTACCAATATATGGTAATATAACGTTATATTAAATCAATTAGGGGGACTAAATATGGAAAAGCGTATAAAATTACTGATTGCCAATGATAGTGTCGATTTTAACCATGATTATGGTCGTTTTTTTGAAGAATCCGGTATGGAGACCATTTATACACAGAAAGACGGAATGAAACTGCTTGAAAAAATAGAGTCGATTCGTCCCGATGTTGTAATAGCAGATCTGTTTATGCCGCGTTTGGACGGAATTGGTGTTATGAAAGCGACTCAGACGAAATTATCCGGAATCAAACCGCTTTTTGTCATTATTTCTAATTTTACCAGCCCAACGCTGGAACGTGAAGTAATGATGTCCGGAGCATCCTATTTTGCAATCAGTCCGTTTAATGCTGCTGACTTATCCGACCGAATCCTTCAGTTGTGCTCCGTTTCCGGGCTGCTGCCCAAAGCACAGGCGAAAACACAGAATTCCGGTGCCGCTGAGCCTTCGCTCGAAATTCAGGTTACCGAAATTCTTCATCAGATTGGTGTCCCGGCACACATCAAAGGCTATCATTATTTACGCGATTCCATTATTATGGCAATCGAAACCCCCGACATCATCAATGCAGTGACCAAACGGCTTTATCCCAGTGTAGCAAAACGATACGAAACAACCGCATCCCGTGTTGAGCGTGCAATCCGCCATGCCATTGAAGTGGCTTGGGACCGCGGTGACGTTGATATTCTAAACTCCTATTTCGGCTACACCATTCATAACACGCGCGGCAAGCCGACAAACAGCGAATTTATCGCAATGATCAGCGACCGCCTGCGCCTGCATATGAAGAGCGCAAGTTAAAGCTTTATCAGTCTATAAGCCCCTTTACTTTATTGAATGGAAACTTCCGTCTTTAAGGTAAAGGGGTGTTTTTATGTTTATTATATCATGTTTTGTAAATATTTCAATTATTTTCCAATTTGCTATTCTACTGACAGCGCATGCATTGCCTTCGCATAGTTTTCGATTTACAGGTTGCTTACCGTGAGTGAGGGCAGGGGATGAGAAGTATTGTAACGTGTGGAAGAATGCTCCAGGCGGCTTAAGCCGCGGCTGGAAAACAGAGCTTTTGTCTACATAGAAAGAACCCCCGGTAAAGCCGGGGGCCACTGTTCCTTATTTTTTATAATTTATTTCCGCTTGACCTTCTTCACATTGAACCAGCAGATTGGGGTCATGGCGTTTTTCCATTGAGTGCCTTGCTTTCCGGTTGGCTACCGTGTCGAACAGAATAGAAAAATCGTAATCCGGCGGGTAAAGTTCGCTTGCCGGTGTTTTTCGCTGCAGTCTTTTATGATTAATCCAGTTCTTTTTCCCTTTAATCTGAACGCCGATTTCTCCACGGTCGTTTACCGCATGAAATACGATGCCAATTTCCTTTGCCGGGTAAACCATAACGCTGTCTCCCAATTGAAATTGAGCGGCGTGCGTGGAAACTGTTCGTTCGGGTTTGGATTTTTGAATATTCGGTTTGGGTGGGGCAAAAGCAGATTCTTTATTTCCGCCGATGGCAGACAGATCAAAATTTAGGGCAGGGCGGGCTGTGTCTTTCTGCCGGTACGCTTCCCGGTAAGCCCGTTCCAATAGCTGCTGCGGCAGCCCCAAACGCTGAGCAATGTAAAGCGCGCAGCTTTCTCCGGCCTTGCCCAGTTCCAGTCGATAGGTGGGCTGAAGCGTATTACGGTCAAAGGCCATTCTGGCGTTGATCATTCCGGGTGTGGCTTCGGCATATGCTTTGACTTCGGGGTAATGGGTTGTGGCCACAAAAAGGCAGCCCCGGCGGTGCAGTTCATCCAGAATTGCAATGGCGATTCCCATTCCCTCCGCGGGGTCGGTACCGGAGCCCAGCTCATCCAGCAGAACGAAGCTTTCCCGGTTTGCCTGCTCCAAAATACCAATCATGTTCGTCATATGCGCAGAAAAGGTAGAAAGGTTTTCCGAAATGCTTTGCCCGTCGCCCAAATCGCACAGATAAGAACTGAACATACAAAGAATGCTGTCGGGTTCCGCCGGAACGTGCAGCCCGCACTGTGCCATCATAGAAAGCAGCCCCACCGTTTTCAGAGCGACGGTTTTCCCGCCCGTGTTCGGCCCGGTAATTACCACTCCGGCGCAGTTTTCGTCCGCTTCGTAATCAAGCGGAACGCAAAGCGTTCGGTCAATCAGCGGGTGCCGCCCTTTTCGAATCGATATTTTCCGTTCCGTGGTGATGGTGACCGGATGTGCGTCCATTTGCGCACTCAATTTTGCCTTTGCAAATACCAAATCTAGCGTTACCAGCGCTTCCATATTAAGTTTCATTTCTGTACCGCAATCGTCTACCAGTGCGGTTAAGGTGTAAAGAATCTTCCGCACTTCGTTTTCCTCTTCTATTTCAAGCGAAGCCAGTTCTTCCTGTAATTTTGTGACAGAGGACGGTTCCATAAAGTACGTTCCTCCGGTTCCCGAAATTCCCAATATGTTGCCCGAAAACTGATTTTTGAATTCCTTTTTTACAGGCAAAGCATACCGTCCGTTCCGTGCCACAATCATGTCGTCGGAAAAACATCTCTTTTTGCTTCGCAGAATATCGTTAAGCTTGGACTGCACCTGTGCTTTCACGGTTTCCGCTTTTCGACGAATGTCACGCAATACGGAACTGGCGTCACTGTCAACTTGCTCATTTCGAATACAGCGTTCAATTTCGCCTCTTAATACTGACAGGTCGCATAGGCTGTTTCCGTAAAATGCGATGGTGTTGTCAAAGCTTTCCGCTTTTTTCAGGTAGCTTTTCATTCGTTCACAGGATACGGCGAAGCGGCTGACCAGTAGAAGCTGTTCCGGCACCAGCATGGCCCCGGCCTGACAAAGAGCAAGAATCTCGCCGATTTTCGTCATGGCGGTTAACGGTGGCGTTCCGCAGGTATCCAAAATTCTTCTTGCGGCGGTGGTTTCGTTTAACTTTTGTTTGCATTCCCCTTCATTTTGATACGGAATCAGTGTACGAAGCTGCTGCCGTGCCTGTTCAGAGAACGCGTTTTCACAAAGCATTTCTTTAATGCGGTTAAATTCCAAAATGGTTTCCGGTGAATTCATTTTATCAACTCCAGTTATTTCAGTAAGAAAGAAACCCGCAGATTCATCTGCCGACATTTCAGTACAGAAAGAAAATCATACTAAAAGGAAGTATAATTTCTAATTCTGTTCGGAAAATGGCAGAATGCTCCTGCGGGTAGAATTCACCCAGAGAAAAAGCGCGGCAGGCCGTAAACCCGCTGCGCTTCCTAAAAGCCGCAAAAAATCGCTTTTGCGGCAATCTATAACTGGATGGTTATATTACGGTTGTTGACCGTTCGGAAGCAGTCTGTAAGGGCAGATGTTCAGCAGTGAAAAAGCACCGCTGAAAAGGCAGAACAAAACAAGCAGTCAAGCTGCATTTGTACATGCCTTACCAACTTATTCAGTTGTTTTTCACCTTTACAGACAAAACCGACACAAAAACCAACCTTTCATTTTTATATTTAATTTTACTATAGCATGGACTTTTGCTTCTGTCAATTCTCTTTATCACGCAGTCTATATTCTATTTGCAGAATAGGGCCCTGTGCTTTGTCCAATTTTGATTACATATTTGTAACTTTCCCGTCATAGTAATGTACGGAAAAGGTGATGATTGTATGCAAAAACAAAGGAAATCGATTCCGGTAATCGTAATAATTCTTTCTTTACTGTTTCTGTTTTGCGGCAATAAAATTGCGGCAGCACATTCCACCAGCATCGTAGTACAGGGTCGGGATTCCGAAATGAACGACCAGGTGTTTGCACAGGTGCTGAAAGTGAACAGTATTACTCCGGACCCCAGCGATGAAACGAGAAGTATTGTAAAGTTTACCGCGAAAATTAAAAACAGTCAGGCAAGCGGACAAGTCGTTTCGGCGACTCAGTTTTCGTATAAGTCAAACGCAACTATGCCGCCTGCCGTAAGCGTAAATGACAAAGTGGTATTAGGCAGGCTGTCTTCTGACAGCGGCACAGAATGGGCTTTTGAAAACTATGAGCGGATTGATCAAATCGTGATTTTATCAATTGTCTTAATGCTTTTTATTCTGCTGTTCGGCGGCCGCAAAGGCGTAAACACCATATTGGCCTTGGTATTTACCTGTATTTCAATTTTTTATGTTTTTATCCCGCTTATTATGTCGGGGTTTAATATCTATCTTTGCACGGTAATTATATGCATCTATGTAATAAGCGTTACATTTTCTTTGACCGGCGGCATGAATCAAAAAAGCCTTGCGGCTGCGTTGGGATGCATCAGCGGAGTTGTAGTTTCCGGGGGTGTGTACGAACTAATGGAGCATACCATGAAACTGACCGGTTACTACAATGACCAGTCATCCCGGCTGGTCGATATGTTCTCAAATCACCCGATTAACCTGCGCGCTATTGTTTTCGCTATGGTGACCATCGGTGCGTTGGGTGCCACTATGGACATCGCCATGTCTATCTCTTCGTCATTGGAAGAAATTAAATCCGGGAAAAGTAAGGTGTCCCGTTCTGCGTTAATCAAGTCGGGGCTGAACATTGGAAAGGATATTATGGGCACCATGATGAACACACTGATTCTGGCATACATTGGCAGCAGCCTGGTTATGGTAATCATTTATAACGCGTCGGGGTACCCGCTTTCACAGCTTTTAAATCAGGAGGAAATCATTATCGAATTTTTGCAGTCATTGGCTGGAAGTCTTGGCATGCTGTTGACAATTCCGCTTACCACATTTATTTCCGCACTAATACTGCAAAGCCCGGAAAAGCCGGCCAGTCCTGCGAATCTTAACCGGAACCGCCTGGAAACCGGGAACCCGATCAGACAAGTCCGATGAAATTTAAAGGTTGCGGCAATTCAGAATTCGGAATATAATTAATGCTGTAAAATGAATCATCACACTGAATAAAAGTAAAGGTACTAATGAAAAATCAGAAAAATCGGAGCTGTGAAATAAATTTGAATTTTGAATCTTGTTATAATACCGCGCCTGCTATTTTAATGGAAGGCGCGTTGGGGGAGCGCTTGAAAAGAGAATACGGATTGTATCAGGACGAAGATGTTGCAATGGCGGGGTATGTTTATGAAGAACAATCGCGCACCGCATTAACTGCTTTATGGGAAGAATATCTTTCGGTCGCGGTGCAAAACAATTTACCTTTTATTGCAACTACTCCAACACGCAGAGCCAATCAGGAACGGGTGGCATATTCCAAATATAACGAAAAAATAATTCAGGATAATGTAGCTGTTCTAAGGCAGATTCAGCAAGCTTCAAAACATGAAATGTATGTTGGCGGATTGATGGGGTGCAAAGGGGACGCATATCANNTCATTCCTGGCAGGCGAATTTGTTTCAGAAAGCCAAAGCGGATTTTTTGTTTGCGGGTATTATGCCGGCTTTGCCCGAGGCCGTCGGAATGGCGAAAGCAATGGAAGAAACAGGGCTTCCGTATATTATCAGCTTTATGATACGGAAAAACGGATGTTTAATTGATGGGACAAGCATCCATAACGCGATTAAGGAAATCGACCGGGAAACAAAAAGGCAGCCGCTTTGCTACATGGCAAACTGCGTTCATCCCCTTGTTTTAAAACAGGCAATTACGCATCCGTCAAATCAAACGGAACTGGTTCGAACCCGTTTTTGCGGTTTGCAGGCGAACACCTCTCCGCTTTCACCGGAGGAGCTGGATCAATGCGAAGACCTGAAAACATCGGACAGCGTTTCGTTGGCGGAGCAAATGATGGACTTGAATCAGTACATAACCATGAAAATATACGGCGGGTGCTGCGGCACAACAAAAACGCACATGTTGGAAATAGCCGAAAGGCTGCCTTATAAAACGTCATAATTTATGAGGTCGAATTCTATTTTTTATTGAAAGGGAGATTATTATGGTAACTCCCCAAAAACTCGTTGCATATTGCTGTTCAAAGGAAAAGGCTTGGGTCGATTATCCGTTTGGGGAAGAACCGATTTGTATAAAAGTAAAGGNNAGAAATTTACCTCGGAGAGGAAAACTACAAAATTACATTGAAATGTGAACCCATGCGGGCTGACTTTTATCGCCGGCAGTACCCCGGTGTTGTGGCAAGAGGGTACCATTGCCCGCCGGTGCAGCAACCGTACCGAAATACGGTTTGGGTCGATAAAATCGCTGAAAATACATTACTGGAAATGATTGACCATTCCTATGAACAGGTTTTAAGCAGTTTTTCAAAGAAGTTACAAAAGGAAATACAAAAAGAGAAATGACTGAGATTTATAAAGGAGAAATGATTTTGGAATCAATACGGATTGCGCAGGAAGACCCCAATTCAGCGGACGCCTCCGCGCTAATGGAGGAACTATCCGCCTGCTTGAAAAACATAACGGGCGACACCGGAAAAAATTCCTTCCAAGTGGAGGATGTTTGCACCCCTCGCTCAGTATTCGTCATTGCCCGTGACCAAAACGGAACTCCGATTGGCTGCGGAGCCTTTCGACCCATTAACGATGCCNNCTAGGAAGAGTATCATGAATTGGACTATGAAACGCTTTGAAGAATTAACTTTACAGGAAATGTATGAAATCCTTCGCCTTCGCAACGAAGTATTTGTTGTTGAACAAAAATGCCCTTATCAGGACATCGACGATAAAGACCAAAACAGTTTTCATCTGTTTGCGGCGGACGGGCAGGGCGGAATTTTCGCTTATTTACGAATTTTAGACAAAGGACAAACCTTTGACGAAATATCAATCGGCAGGGTGATTGTTCGCGAAGATAAAAGGGGCAGCGGCCTTGCAAAAGAGATGCTGCAAACAGCAATTGACTTTGTGGAAAAAGAACTGCAGGAACATCAAATCCGCATTGAAGCGCAGGCGCATTTAAGTGCGTTTTATGGCGGCGCCGGGTTCCAGCCCTGTTCCGAAGTTTTTCTTGAAGACGGCATCCCCCACATTGAAATGTTTTACGACTCCCGGCAGTCAGCGGGCAAAATCAGCTGACAGATTGTTTTTTTAAATGATCACAATTTTCTGGTGCGACGAAACAGCCGGAAAATTATTTCGTTTTAAACAGGGTGGACAGCAATCATTTTCGTTTGCATTCGGCATACTATAATAAAGAAATTAAAGAAAAATATGAATTTCTTTACACTTCCTTTCGAACATTTTAAACAAAGAAAGGGGTACTGTCTGTGGACGAAATGCGTTTTGTAATGCGGATGAAAAAGAGAGGGGTTAAAATCACCCGGGAAATCAATGGTATTTCCATTGCGGAAATACTTGGCTGCCTGTCGGACGAAACACAGGAACAGCTGGTGTCAGCTGACCTGACGGGTGAAGTGATTGAAAAACTTTTGACCGATTCTATGAAAAGCTCCGGTATTAAAAATGTGGATGCTTCCGTAAAAGAAAAGCTGCAGGATGCGGCATATTTGGAGCCCTGAAAGTTGCTGTTTCGCCGTTTTCGTACGAGCTGGAACGGAATTTGAAATACATTTCAGCGGTTTGGGCTTGGTCCCAGGCCGCTGTTTTTTACAAGAAAAAGCCTGCATTAAATGCAGGCTTACGGGTTTTATTAATATGCTTCCAGCCGGCGGCGCTGCCGCATTTCACGGCGTTTTTGGCCGGCTTCCCATTCAGCTTTTTCCTGAAAGGTTTCAAGGATCAGCCCCGGCACAGAAGTGGGTTTCTGGTTTTCGTCAAGCGCTACTTCCACAAGGTATGCGGTATTCACAAGGCGTCTTTCTCCGGATAAATCCTCAACAAAGCTGTCAACGCGCACTTCCATTGAGGTATTGCCCACATAAGTTATTTTTCCGCGCATTACAATAGCGGTGTTGGAATAAACGGGGCTTTTGAATTGTAACGAGTCTATTTCCGCTGTAGTAACATTGTGGTTGCAGTGTCTGCGTGCGACAACTCCGGCCACCACGTCAATCCAGGCGGCCAACTGCCCGCCGAACACGCGCCCCTGCCCGTTCAAATGATTGTCAAATACAAATTGAATCTGTTCCGTTAATGAATCGGATACATGTTTTGCTGCAAGTGTTTCCATAACTTTCTCCAGTTTCTTACTTAATACTATCAATATATAATAAAATTCTCTTGATTTCAAGTAATCCTCTTTTCCGCCGAAATATTAACATTATTTGAATTTTGAATAATTAGGGGCTTTTCAATTGCACCCGAAGCCGAAAAATACTATAATAAGGTACATTGTTTGGTTTCATTGGAGGATGTCGAAAAAATGGAAGTTAAACCACATTGCTGCGGAATCGTAGTTGCCGCCGGGAATTCAACCCGCATGGCGCTTGGTTTTTCAAAGCAGTTTGTCCTTCTTTGCGGAATTCCGGCCATTGTTCATACGCTTTTGGCGTTTGACGCCGCCGCCCGAATTAATTCGGTGGTCGTTGTGTGCCGTGAGGAAGATATATCCGAACTGGCAACTTGCATCAAATCTTACCGGATTAAAAAAGTAACGAAGCTGATTCCGGGTGGGGACACCCGCCAGCAGTCCGTTGCGGCGGGAATTGCCGCCGCGCCGCCGGAAACAGAGTACTTCGCGATACACGACGGGGCAAGGGCTTTGGCTACCCCCGGGGAAATTGACCGCGCGGTGGAAGACGCGTTCCGCTTCGGTGCGTCCTCGCTTGCCGTACCGGTCAAAGACACCATAAAGCAGGTGGATGAAAACGGCGTGGTTATTTCCACACCGGAACGTTCCGTACTTTGGGCGGTACAAACTCCTCAGGTGTTTGAACGGGGCATCTATCTGGCTGCGATGCGGCAGGCGGAAAAAGACGGCGCAGATTATACGGACGACTGTCAGCTTGCCGAAAAAGCGGGCGCAAAAGTGCACCTGTGCCGTGGGGAATACACCAATCTGAAGTTAACCACTAAGGACGATATTGCCCTTGCAGAAGTAATTTTAAAAAACAGGGAGAAAGTAAAATGAGAATCGGGCACGGTTACGACGTTCACCAGCTGGTGCCGGATCGAAAACTGATTTTAGGCGGTGTCTGCATTCCCTATGAAAAAGGGCTGCTTGGCCATTCCGACGCGGATGTGCTTACCCACGCCATTGCCGACGCGCTGCTTGGCGCCGCCGCTCTGGGAGACATCGGCAAGCATTTTCCCGACACAGACCCGACTTATCAGGGTGCGGACAGCTTAAAACTGCTTTCCCATGTGTGCGGTCTTCTTGCCGAAAAAGGGTACCGAATCGGGAATATCGATTCTACGGTAATCGCACAGGCGCCAAAGCTGAAGCCGTTTATCGATGAAATGCGCGGGAACCTTGCGGCGGCCTGCGGCATAAATTTGGAACAGGTCAGCGTAAAGGCAACAACAGAAGAAAAGCTCGGTTTTACCGGTTCCGGCGAAGGAATTTCGGCGCATGCGGTGTGCATTATTGACGGGAAATAAATAATCAAAAGGCACGATCACGGCATACTCTGTAGTAAAAACAGAGAGGTGATTATCATGGGCAAGCCTTTGATCATGCTTAGTTCCATCACGTATGCCATGAAAAGCCGTGATATATTATTTAAATACGGAATCAAATCTTATGTCGAACGAACACCCAGAAATGTATTGAATGCCGGCTGCGGTTACAGTTTATATGTTCCTTATAAAACCGATGAAGCGGAAAATATCTTAAGGGGAATGGGAATCAAAATCCTGGGACGTACGGAAAGGGACGGTACCGTATGATCTATCTGGACAATGCAGCAACAACCTACCCCAAACCGGCGTCCGTCCAAAACGCGGTAAATAATGCACTGAAAAATTATTCCGCTAACCCCGGCCGTTCGGGGCACAGCATGTCGATGGCCGCAGCGGAAGAAGTTTACCGCTGCCGTTCGGCGGCGGCTGATTTTTTCCATGCCCCTGGNNTACACTGAACTGTACCCATGCCTTGAATTATGTTCTAAAAGGCTTGTTGAAACCGGGCGACCATGTTGTCACCTCCTGCCTCGAACACAACGCTGTTATGCGCCCGCTGCGGACTCTTGCGGAAAAAGGGGTAACCTTTACCGCCGCAAAGGTGTTTCCGGGCGATAATGACAGTACCGTTAATGCCTTCCGCAGCGCACTGAATGCCAACACAAAGCTGATTGTTTGCAGCCATGCCTCCAATGTATGGGGAATTCGGCTTCCGGTGGAACGCATAGCCGCGCTGGGGCATCAATACGGAATTCCCATTGTGGTTGACTGTGCGCAGTCTGCGGGGGTTTTGCCCATTAACATGGAGGATTCCGGCTTCGATTACCTCTGTATTGCGGGTCACAAAGGTCTTTACGGCCCGATGGGAACCGGCATGCTCATCACGCCGTCCGGTTCCACACTTCCCACGATTATTGAAGGCGGAACCGGAACAAACTCTATTTCTCTGGTTCAGCCCGACACCATGCCCGACCGCATGGAAAGCGGAACTCAGAATGTTCCCGGCATTGCGGGGCTTCGCGCCGGAATTGAGTTCGTAGCAAAAAGAAATCCGGAAGAAATCTATAAACATGAGATGAAACTCGTCCGATATCTCTATGAGAAGCTGGCTCAGATGAAAGGAGTCCGGCTGTATACGTCAGAGCCGACGGAACCGTATTTCGCCCCGGTGCTGTCCTTTAATTTAGGGGAAATTCCAAGCGAAATGATCGCGCAGAAATTGAACGCGCGCGGTATTGCGGTACGCGCGGGCCTGCACTGTGCGCCTGCCGCACATGAGTTTATGGGAACCATTAAACAGGGAGCGGTAAGGGTTTGCCCCTCCACTTTCAGCAACTTGAACGAAACTCAGACCTTTGTTTCGTCTTTAATGAAGATAATCTAAAAATGCGAATAAAAACATTGCATATCGGATTAGATATGTTAAAATAAAAATGGCCTGTAAATTTGAAAGGAAAGGATGAAAGTCGTGGATTATATCATAACTGCATGGAGTTCGTTTATCAATCTGGTTAAAATGTTTCGGGTTTCCGATGCGTTGGACGTAATCCTGGTGTCCTTTATTATTTACAGTGCGATTAAGCTTGTGCGTGAAACAAGGGCGGAGCAGCTGGTAAAAGGAATCATCATTCTTCTGCTTGTATGGGGCGGTTCCAATCTTTTAAGATTGTATATGATGCGAACCCTGCTCACTTATTTCTTTCAGTTCAGCGTTATGGCGCTTCTGATTGTATTTCAGCCGGAAATACGCCGCGCGCTGGAACAGATTGGCCGCAGTGGAATCAGCGGCAATAAACGCTGGGTATTTGGTGCTTCCACAACAGATATGGAGGCGCTGCTGCAGCAGAACCGCAGGGGATTAAATGCTGTGGTGGATGCTGCAGCAGTTCTGCAAAAACAAAAAACNNCGATTCCGTCTTCTCCTATTATTTGCAATATCTTTTTTAACAAAGCACCGCTTCATGACGGAGCGATGATTATCCGTGACGGTATGGTACATGCTGCCGGCTGCATTCTGCCGCTGACCAAAAGCGATAATGTCAGCATTGAACTGGGCACAAGGCACCGCGCCGCCATTGGAATGAGTGAAAATTCGGATGCTGTGATTGTTGTGGTTTCCGAGGAAACCGGGCAAATCTCCGTTGCGGTTAACGGCGTGCTTACCCGGAATTATACCCGTGAAACGCTGAAAAGTGAACTGGAGTCGCTGATTTTACCCAGCGAGCCGGAACAGAGTGATAAAAAACAAAGCAGAATCCCTTCGATTTGGAGGGCGAAAAAATAATGAAACGCAAATTCAGTATTGGCACTTTGTTTTACAACGATAAATTTGTAATGCTGTTTGCCATTTTGGCGTCGGTCGTTCTCTGGGTCGTAATGGCATCCACAAATTCAGAGGAATTTCCTCATGCGATTAACGATGTGCCAATTGCAATTAACCTTTCGGAATCCGCACAGGAAGACGGTCTGAAGGTGTTCAGCCCGATTAATGCGACGGCAACAGTTTCCATTAAAGGGAACAGCCTAATTGTAAAGCAGATTCAGGCTTCTGACCTGCAGGTCGTGGCGCAGCTTGCTTCTACCATTACCACACCCGGCAGTTATACATTTAATCTGTCGGTACAGAAGAAGGGTACTTTAACCGACTTTGACGTGGTTTCCATATCCCCAAATCAGGCGATTATCAATGTCGACCGGTATAAAGAGAAAACCTTTACCATTGAAAATGACATAAAATATAAACCGGACTACAAGTCCGACCCCGCGTATTTTGTCAGTGCACCAATATTGAGCAGCGACACGGTAACTATTTCCGGGCCGGAAAAAGATATTTCACAGGTAAACAGAGTTGCGCTTCAATATGAAATCGGCGAAACCCTTACGGAAACCAAGAATTTTACAACCGATTTGATTATGTACGATGCAAACGGCAATAAGATTACAAACGATAAGCTAAAAATGAGCGATACAAAGGTGGATGTCTCAATTCCTGTTCTTTCAAGGCAAATACT
Source organism: Ruminococcaceae bacterium UBA3451 (assembly GCA_002378845.1). Taxonomy (GTDB): domain Bacteria; phylum Bacillota; class Clostridia; order Oscillospirales; family Acutalibacteraceae; genus Caproiciproducens. The sequence goes on from DFRY01000008.1 coordinate 13,532, forward strand.
GCCTTTGGAAGTCAGCTTTATCAATAAGCCGGAAGGTTTGCTGCTTACACCGGACCAGGTAACGATTGACCCGGAAAGCATTGAATTGGCCGGGCCAAAGGATGCGCTGAACGGGTTAACGGAAATCAGTCTGACTCCGCTTGACTTTGCAAATATCAGCCCGACGAAGAATACTTTCGACATCAGTGTGCCGCTTCCTGCAAACTGTAAAAATCTAAGCAGTATTCCGGTTGCGAAGGTTACGCTAAATTTAGGTTCCATGACCACGCGAAGCATGGTCGTCAGCAACTTTAAGGTGAAAAATCTTGCGGCCGATAAAAGCTCAACCATTTACACTAAAAATCTGGCGGTAACGGTGGTCGGCCCGGAAAGTGAAATTTCCATGCTGACGGAAAACAATCTGGTCGCCCAAATTGATATGGCGGGCAAAGAGAATTTTACCGGTCATACGGAAATGCCTGCAACCATCAGCATCAGCGGTGCGCCAAGTTCCTGGGCATACGGAAGTTATATGGTAAATATTGGCGTTGGTGAAAAATAAATATGGTTTCGCATTGGTACGGCGCACTCAACCGAGTGCGCCGTTTCTGTATTCCAGTGCCGCGGGCGACCCGTACACAAATAAAAATATTGATTAAATAATATCAAAATGGTAGAATAAGCTATTATGGGGTAGGTGTAGAGCTTGAGTATGAAAAAATGGAACGTAATTTCGTGCGATGATAAGGCAGCTGCGAAATTTGCCGAAGAAATGGATATTCCGAAATTGCTGGCAATTTTGCTGCAAACGCGCGGTTTTACCGAACCGGAACAGGCGAATGAATTGTTTGCCGCCGGGCTGAATCTGTCGGATCCGTTTTTAATGGCCGATATGGAGAAAGCAGTGGAACGGATTGTACGGGCAATTGACGATTTTGAAACAATTGCCGTTTATGGGGACTATGACGCCGACGGCGTCACTTATACTGCAATGCTGTATTCTTATTTGGAATCTTGCGGCGCAAACGNNGTTATTATATTCCGGAACGGGAAGGCGAGGGTTATGGCCTGAACCTGAACGCAATCGACACCCTTCATGAGCAGGAGGTTGACCTGATTGTTACGGTTGATAACGGAATTTCCTCCATTGAGGAAGTAAGCTATGCAAACAGCCTGGGGATCGATGTGGTAATTACCGACCACCACCGTCCGCGTGATGTTTTACCCCCGGCAGTTGCCGTGGTTGACCCCTACCGAAAAGACTGCAACAGCGCCTATAAGGATTTTTCCGGAGTGGGCGTTGCGTTTAAGCTGATTATGGCTTTAGAAGGCGAGGACTGCGACCTCACTTCTCTGATTGAAAATTACGCCGATCTGGTGGCCATCGGAACCATCGGCGATGTTGTACCCCTTACCGGGGAAAATCGCGGTCTTGTCAAGGCCGGGTTACGGCTGCTTTCCCGAACGGACCGAATCGGGCTGCAGTCGCTGATTGAACAGGCGGGCATGGAAGGCCGCCGTCTTACCGCCGGCAACGTGGCGTTCACCATCGTGCCGCGCATTAACGCGACCGGAAGAATCGGTTCGCCCGACCGCGCCGTTCAGCTGCTGATTTCCGAATTTCCGGAAGAAGCGGGCGAGCTGTCCGCCGCAATCTGTGACGACAACGATTACCGGCGCCAAATTGAACTGGAAATTTATGAAAAAGCGGTGGAACAGCTGAAAAACAACCCGGAACGCCTGTTTGACCGTGTTTTGGTTATCGACGGGCAGGACTGGCACCACGGCGTAATCGGAATTGTATCCTCCCGCATCACCGAACAATTCGGAAAGCCAAGCATCATCATCTCCTATTCCGGGGAAGAGGCCAAAGGCTCCGGCCGAAGTGTAGAAGGATTTTCGCTTTTTGAAGCGATTTGCTCCTGTGACAGTCTTCTTACAAAATACGGCGGCCATCCCATGGCAGCAGGGCTTACACTTCCTACGGAAAATATTGAACAATTCCGCCGGTCAATTAACCGTTACGCAGCGTCGCTGCCCGACCCAATGCCGGTGCCTGTTCTGCGGATTGACTGCCTGCTGAAGCCGGACGAGCTTANNACATTCTTCGTTATGTGCAGGAACTGGAACCGTTCGGCATGGGGAATCCGTCCCCGCTCTTTGGTTTATATGGAATGACTCTTTCCGACATTACTCCGGTCGGCGGCGGCAAACACCTGCGTATCAGCGTAACTAGCGGCAGGTATACAGTGCGCTGCATGAAATTCGGCACTACACTGGAAGAGTTCCCATACTGCGTCGGAGATGTGCTCGATCTTGCCGTAACGCTGGATGCCAAGGAATACAATGGGAAAAATACATTATCAATTTATATAAAAGATATGAAACTTGCCGGGCTGAATGTGGAAGAAGTTACTTCAGGGTGGGCATTATATGAAAAAAGCCGACGAAACGAAGTTCTTACCGCAGAGGAATTAAATGGTTTGTTGCCCGATCGGAACGAATTTGCGGTAATTTACCGTCTGCTGCGTTCTGCAAATGGGTTTCACGGAAGCCCCGAAGCGCTGCTTGGGCACCTTTCCTGCCCGACCGTCGGCATACAGAAGCTTTTAACCGCACTGGACGTTTTGGAAGAGCACGGTTTGCTTTTACAGGAACGTACCGGCAGCTGCGTGAATATTGTAATGAAAAATGTCTCTCAAAAAGTAGATTTATTTGATTCAAAAATACTCTCTCGTTTAAAAAGTTTGGAAGAGGAGGGGGAACCGTATGGCATGGCCGCTGAAAACATATGAAAATCTTTTAGAACTGATTCATACAAGCGAGCGCGACTACGATATGAAAATTATCGACCGCGCTTATCAGCTTGCGCTGAAATCGCACGAGGAACAAAAGCGCCTGTCCGGTTCGCCTTACATTTCCCATCCGGTTGCCGTTGCCTGCATTCTGGTTGAACTTGGTATGGATACGGAATCTGTTGCAGCTGGTTTGCTGCACGACGTGGTGGAAGATACCCCGGTCAATCTGGATCAGATTAAAAAGGATTTCGGTACGGAAATTGCTAACCTGACCGACGGCGTAACCAAACTGGGCCGCATTCCGTATTCTTCTCGTGAAGAGCAGCAGGCGGAAAACCTGCGCAAAATGCTCATTGCCATGGCGGAAGACATTCGTGGTATCATTATTAAGCTTGCCGACCGTCTGCATAACATGCGTACCATTGAATTTATGCCCCCGCAAAAGCAGCGCGACAAGGCGTTGGAAAACATGGAGGTTTACGCTCCGATTGCGCACCGCTTAGGTATCCGCGCCGTAAAAGAGGAGCTGGAGGATTTATCCCTGCGCTGTCTGGACCCGGTTGCCTATGAGGAAATTGAAAGCAACCTTGCTCTTCGCAGCAACGAGCGCAAGGAGTTTATTGAACTGACAAAAACGAGAATTCATGAGCGGGTATCGCCCCTGATTCCCAATGTGTATTTGGAAGGGCGAGTAAAAAGCATTAACGGTATTTACCGTAAAATGTTTATTCAGAACCGCAGTATGGACGAAATTTACGATATTTACGCGGTTCGCGTCATCGTGGACACGGTCAATGATTGCTATAATGTGCTTGGTGTGATTCACGATATGTTCCGTCCGATTCCGAACCGGTTTAAGGATTATATTTCAACCCCGAAGCCGAACATGTACCAGTCGCTTCATACCACGGTAATCAGTAAGGAAGGCATTCCGTTTGAAGTGCAAATCCGTACCTGGGAAATGCACCACACGGCGGAATACGGAATTGCCGCGCACTGGAAATATAAGCTTGGCCTCGGCGCAAAAAGCGGCGATACCCTGGAACAGCGTTTGGCGTGGATTCGTCAGATGCTGGAGAACCAGAAGGACAACGAGGATGCCACCGACCTTGTGCGCACCATCAAGTCCGACCTTGCACCGGAAGAGGTGTTTGTTTTTACGCCAAAGGGCGATGTCATCAGTTTGCCGTCCGGTTCCACGGTAATCGATTTTGCCTATGCAATCCACAGCGCCGTAGGCAACCGTATGATCGGTGCCAAAGTCGACAAACGCATTGTGCCGCTTGATTACCGGGTAAAAACAGGGGAGATCATTGAAATCATGACCTCCAAGGAAACTCGCGGCCCAAGCCGTGACTGGCTGAAAATCGTAAAAACAAGCGAAGCGCGAAATAAAATTCGCACCTGGTTTAAAAAAGAAAAGCGCGACGAAAATATTATAGAGGGAAAAGCCGAGCTGGAACGTGAGTTCCGGCGTAACGGAATTGATTTGACGGACACGGAGCTTGCCGCGGTGCTTGAAAAAATCGGCGCAAGGCAGAACTGTGCCACGGCAGACGATGTTTATTCCGCAATTGGTTACGGCGGCATTCAGCTGTGGAAAGTAATGCCGAAAATCAAAGAGGATTACATGAAGGTGAAGCGTCCTTCCGCCCCGGTGGAAACGCCCGCTGTTCCAAAGCAGGTTAACCGAAAGGCTGTCGGCGGCGTTACTGTGGACGGCATGGAAAACTGCCTGATTAAATTCTCACGCTGTTGCAATCCGCTGCCGGGTGACGACATCATCGGCTTTATCACACGCGGGTTCGGCGTTTCCATTCATAAGCGGAACTGCTCCAATGTGCCGCGCAATTTGGAAGATGCTCCCGAGCCAGAGCGCTGGATCCGTGCGCACTGGACGGGCGAAGTAAAAGAAGAGTTTAAAACGACATTGGAAATTATCGCGAGCGACCGTTCCGGTCTGTTGGCCGACCTGACCCAGCAGCTGTTTAACATGCATATCTTTATTCATTCGTTAAATTCCCGCGAAACCAAAGACGGCAGCGCGGTAATTTACGCTACGATTACGATTAACGGCCTTGACCACTTAAATAGTATTATTGCAAGGCTGAACAATATTGAAGGAATTATCTCAATCCGGCGTTCATAACAAATAGACAGGATACAAAATGCATTCCCGGGTCAAACGGGAGTGCATTGTTCCTGTAAAGGAAATCACTGAAAAGAACGAATAAACAGGAAGTATATGGAATGCGTAGGAGGACTTGAATAAGATGAAAATTGCAAGAATTCCCGGCGGACCTCTGCCGACCAACTGTTATTTTTTAACGGACGATGCAACCGGCGACACAGCGGTGATCGACCCCGGCTTTGACAGCAAAGAGCTGACCGACGCTGTTTTGGCAGCCGGCAAAAATCATGTAAAATTAATTTTATTAACGCACGGGCATTTCGACCATATTATGGGAGTCAGCGCAATTCAAAAGCGAACCGGTGCAAAAGTTTGCATTTACTCGGACGATATGCTGTTTACAACCGACAATTCCTTGAATTTGTCAACCATGATGTCGGCCTCCCGCCTGGAACCGTTCACAGCGGACATTGCGCTGAATAACGGGGATACAATTGAATTGGGAAGCCTTAGCATTCGTGTAATTTACACACCCGGCCATACCATCGGCAGCTGCTGTTATCTTGTGGGGGACGCTCTTTTTACCGGAGATACCCTTATGAAGTGCACCTGCGGCAGAACCGATTTCCCGACCGGCAGTTACCCTCAAATGCTGGAATCTATGAAAAAGCTAAAGAATTTGGAAGGCGACTATCATATTTACCCCGGTCATGAAGGGGAATCGACGCTTGAATACGAAAGAAAAAACAATCCGTTTATGGGAAGCAGCGCTTATGACTTTAATTATTGACGGCCATTCCTTTCATTACGAAATGGAAAACCTGTGCCGAATTTTTTTTCCTTACCAAAAAATCAACGTTACGCCACAACCGGTCGAAGACCGTTTTCTGGTTTATGCCGGAATCAGCCAATCCACCAACGGGATTCTTGTAACGGCGCGGCTGAAAATCGATTCTTACCACAGTGAAAATTCCGATTTGCTCCCGCTTCACGCGGAAGAATCGGAACAGGAACGGCGCATGGCAATTCTGCTGTTCCGCTTGCTTGTGGATTACTGCGGCTTCACACCCAAATGGGGAATTTTAACCGGGGTTCGTCCGGTTAAGCTTTTGCGCCGCTTTGTTGCGGAAATGGGGGAGGAAAAGGGAATGGAGTATTTCCAAACCCAATTCCTTGTTTCGCCCGAAAAAGCAAAGCTGAGTTTAACGACTATGCACAATGAGGAAAAGCTGCTGGCGCTTTCCGAACCGGATTCGTTCAGCCTTTATATTTCCATTCCGTTCTGTCCCACACGCTGTTCCTACTGCTCGTTTGTTTCTTCTACGGTGGAGAAAACCGTAAAGCTGATTCCGGAATACCTGTCGCTTCTTTGCAAAGAAGTGGAATACACCGCCAAAACCGCGGCGGAACTGGGCCTGCGCCTCATTTCCGTGTATGTGGGCGGCGGAACTCCTACAACGCTGACTGCGGAGCAGCTGGATGTTTTACTGGGTACCGTTAACCGCAGCTTCGATCTGTCCTATTGCCGTGAATTTACGGTGGAAGCAGGCCGCCCGGATACCATAACGCCGGAAAAGCTTACTGCTCTAAAAAAATGCGGTGTTACCCGCATCAGTATTAATCCGCAAACGCTCAATGACGAAGTGCTTCATAAAATTGGCCGCCGTCATTCAACGGAGCAAACGCTTTCGGCTTTTGCCTTGGCACGGGAACTGGACTTCCGTAATATCAATATGGATTTGATTGCCGGTCTTCCCGGCGACAGCGTACCCAGCTTCTGCAATACGCTTGACCGGGTAATAAATCTCGAACCGGAAAGCATTACGGTTCATACACTATCTTTAAAACGTTCTTCCACTATTTTTCAGGATGAAAGCAGACCTTTTACCAACGATGCCGAAGCAACTGCCGAAATGCTGGACTATGCGGGGGAACATCTGTTTCAAAACGGATATGCGCCGTATTATCTTTACCGCCAAAGCCGTATGGTCGGGAATCTGGAAAATACCGGCTGGGCAAAACCCGGTTATGAAAGTCCTTACAATGTTTATATTATGGATGAAACGCATACGATTCTTGCCTGCGGAGCGGGTGCTTCCAGTAAGATAAAGGACCCGTTGTCCGACCGCCTGGAACGGATATTCAACTTTAAATATCCATATGAATATATTAATCGATATGAGGAAATGATTATTAGAAAAGATCAGGTGAAAACGATTTATGACAAATTTCGTAGAATACCGGAATGAATTATCGCGAATAAACGCTGCCGCAACCACCGCACCTGATGCTTTTGTTGCAAAAACGGAAGAAACTTACCTTAAGAATATAGAAGATATTGCGAGCCATATATCAAAAGTGGAAAACAGCAAGCTGGTCATGCTTTTCGGTCCTTCCAGCAGTGGAAAAACCACTTCGTCGCATCTTTTGGAAAGTGCTTTTCATGAGTTGGGAATTGGTTCCACGATTATTTCTCTTGATGATTTTTATCGCGGGGAGCATCAGGCGCCGCTTCTGCCAAACGGGCAGCATGATTACGAATCCGTTCACGCTCTGAACGTAGAAGAAGTGGTGCGCTGCCTTCTCGGTTTAATTGAAAATAACCGCTGCGATATGCCGGTATTTAATTTTGAAATTCGCATGCCGTATCCCCACCGGCGCCAGGTGGTGCTGAAGGAACACGATATTGCCATTGTAGAAGGAATTCACGCCCTGAACCCTGTTATTACGGAAAAACTTCCGGAAAAGGGCGTAAGTAAAATTTACATCAGTGTAAAGCAGGGGATCATGGACGGCAAAAAAGAGCTTTTTACCGCGAACGACATGCGTCTGGTGCGCAGAATCGTGCGTGATTACAATTTCCGCGGTACCAGTCCGGAGCGCACGCTCCGCATGTNNCGGTTATGGAGGGCGAACGAAAGTATATTAAGCCCTATCGCAGCGAAGTGGACTATACCATCAATTCGCTGCACCTTTACGAAACCTGTGTGCTCAAAACACAGGCAATTTCAATTCTAAAGGAAGTTTCTTCCAAAAGCGAAAAATACGGGGAAGCACAGAAGCTGATTCAAAGCTTGAGCGTGTTTGAGCCGATCAGCGGCGATTTGGTGCCGAAAAAATCTATTTTGCGCGAATTTATCGGCGGCGGGATATATTAAGGTATCATATTGCATTTCACGTGTCATTAGTGCTATAATTTAACAAAGAAATAACCAATAAAGAGGAGTGTGCTATTATGGGACTGTTCGAAGATGTTGTTGTCAATGCAAAGTCAGCGGTTAACGTGGTTGGCAAAAAAGCCGGTCAGATCGTCGATGTTTCAAAGCTTAGAATCAGTGCTGCCGACTTGAACAATGAAATCTCGAAGCGCTACGAGTCGCTTGGCAGAACGGTTTATGAAGCTAAAAAAACAGATAACGATTCTTCCGATTTAGTCAGTGAGTGCATTACCGCAATCGATGACTTATATGAACAGCTGGACGCTGTAAATGAGCAGTTGGTCGCAATGCGTGCAAGGCTTGTATGTAAAAGCTGCGGGCAGGAAAATCCGCAAAGTTCCGTTTATTGCAGCAAATGCGGGCACAAACTCTCGGACGATTAATTCAATTTTGATTGCATTAAACAGAAGGAGGGGTGTTGAACCCCTCCTTTTCCATGTCTGCATTAATATGCAATGTTCATAATATTTTAAACTTTGCAGTATACTGTGATAGTATAATGAGATTCATTGATTAAAGGGAAACGGATGTGTTGCAATGGAAGCAAAAAGGGCAGCAAGAGTAGGCAAGCAAAGCTTTTTACACGGTGCGTTGATTTTAATGGTAGCAATCGCACTGGTAAAGCTGATTGGTGCCGTGTTCAAAATTCCGCTGGCATGGATTCTTACGCCGGTTGGAAACGGGTATTTTGGAACAGCTTACGCGCTGTACTTTCCAATTTTTAGTTTGGCAACTGCCGGTTTTCCCATCGCGATTTCCCGCCTCGTTTCAGAAAATTCTGCGCGCGGTCGGTACCGTGACATCCGGCAAATTCATTCGGTTTCCATTAAAATTTTTATTGTACTCGGTATTGTTTCTTTTTCCATTATGTTTTTTGGCGCCAAACCGTATGTACAGTACGCAGTAAGCAACAATCCGAATGAAGCTCTTCCTGCAATTTATGCTTTGGCTCCGGCTATCTTTTTCAATAGCTTAATGGNNTAGCTTAATGGCGATTTACCGCGGGTATTACGAAGGGCTGCGCAACATGTATCCCACCGCGATTTCCGAAATTGTAGAAGCTTTGTCCAAGCTGGTTTTCGGCCTTAGCGCCGCGGCGTTTATTATTCAGTCCGGCTTGAAAGAATTTGCGGCGAATGGAACGGTTTACGGGGTAAAGCAGGTTTCGGAGGAATACGCAAAGCTTGCCACGCTGCCCTATGCGGCGGCGGGCGCAATTTTCGGCGTTACCATCGGGTCTGTAATCGGTTTTATTTTCCTGTTTATGTACCATAAAAAGAATGGGGACGGAATTACGCAGGAAATGCTGCATTCGGCGCCCCGCCCGCTTTCAATGAACAGAACCACATCCCGCCTGGTTCGCACGGCAATCCCGATTGCGCTCGGATCTCTTGCGGTGAATCTGTCCACTTTAATCGACAGTACTTTTCTTCAGAAAAGAATCAACGATATTATGGCGGATCATTCCCAAACCATACTTACCATGTATAAGGATGTTCTTCCGGCTTCCGTCATCCAGCTGAATAATGTTCCCACATTCCTGTTCGGCTGCTTTTCCAACGCGTCAACCTTGTTTATGCTGGTACCGGCAATTACGCAGGCGTTCGGCGTAAGCGCATTGCCGAATGTTACGGAAGCGTGGACGGGCGGCGACCCGAAACGCATTAAAAAGAGCATTGAGTCCGTGCTGCGTATTGTCACGCTGATTACTATTCCCGCAGGGCTGGGGCTTTCCGTTCTTTCCACCCCAATTGCCAGTTTGCTGTACGGTTCAAACAATGCGCCGACGGTGATTGGCAAAATTCTGGTGCTGCTTGGCTTGGGCGCGATCTTTGCCGCAATGAGCACCCCTATCAACAGTATGCTGCAGGCGGTCGGCCGTGTTGACCTGCCGGTGAAGCTGCTTGTTTTCGGTCTGGCAATAAAACTGGTTCTCAATTATACTTTGGTGGGTATTCCGGAAATCAATGTAATGGGCGCTGGCACCGGTACTTTGGTCTGCTATGCGTTTATTACGGTGTTTTCTCTGTTTTTCCTTTGCAGAGAAACGAAAATTGTTCCAAACTTCATCGCCATTTTTGTGAAGCCGCTTTTGGCTTCAATCGTATGTGTAACCGCGGCTTATTTCGTGCAAAAATTCGGTGCGGCCGTCATTTCCGGTAAGCTTTCTACCTGCCTTGCCATCGTAGTTGCATGCGTTGTTTACATCGCATGTATGCTTTGGTTCCGGGCGCTGCACAAAAGCGATATTCTTATGCTTCCAAAAGGACAAAAAATTGCAAAAATACTTGAAAAACATAATTGGATAAGGTAAAATGATAGCAGTTTAGCCGATATTTTACCTTGGGAGATATTTATTTTGGATTTTAAACTAAAGGATAGATATACTATTGATGATCTGCTTCTTATTATGCGGATTTTGCGTTCCCCAAACGGATGCCCTTGGGACAAAGAGCAGACTCATCAAAGTATTCGAAACTGTTTCATTGAGGAAACCTACGAAGCGATTGAAGCAATCGACACGAACGACTCCGAACTGTTAAAGGAAGAACTTGGCGATGTGCTCCTGCAGGTATTGTTTCACTCAGAGCTGGAAAGCGAAGCGGGGTCTTTTAATTTTTCCGACGTAGTAGACGGAATCGCAAAAAAAATGGTGGTTCGTCATCCCCATGTTTTCGGCGACACAGTTGTCAGCAATTCCGATGAAGTTTTAGTTAACTGGGATGCAATTAAAAAGGAAACAAAAAAGCAGTCGACACAAACCGAGGTGCTGCAAAGTGTTTCCAAGGCGCTTCCCGCTTTAATGCGCAGTGCTAAAGTACAGCATAAGGCCGCAAAAGTCGGATTTGACTGGCCGGACGTTTCCGGTGCTTTGGATAAGGTAGGGGAAGAAACACAGGAATTAAAGGAAGCGATTGCTTCCGGCAATTCAAACGATTGCACGGAAGAACTGGGCGATCTGTTATTTTCCGTCGTGAATGTTTCCCGTTTTCTGCACATTGAACCGGAACAGGCGTTAACCCTATCGTGTGAAAAGTTTATTTCACGGTTTCAAAAAGTGGAGCAGTTTGCGAACGAGCGCGGCATTAATATGACTGCGGCGTCGCTGGATGAGCTCAATTCGCTTTGGGACGAAGCGAAGAAAAATTAATCGTTCTCAGCGAAATGCTGTTGAATAATAAAAAAACGGAGGTTTATTTAAATGAATAAGACAGAATTAATTTCTGCTGTTGCAGAGAAAACTGGAATGTCCAAGAAAGATGCTGATAATGCTGTTAACGCGGTGATCGACACAATTGTTACGGCTGTTGCTAAAGATGAGAAAGTACAGATCGTTGGTTTCGGAACTTTTGAAGTTCGTGCCCGCAGCGAAAGACAGGGCCGTGACCCAAGAACAAATTCCCCGATTACAATTCCTGCATCCAAGGTTCCTGCATTTAAAGCAGGCAAGGCATTCAAAGACGCTACAGCGAAATAATTTGTTTTATTAAAATGTTAGAGGCGTTTGCCTCTTATACCTGCTGTCGGCTTTGGCCGACGGTTATGACTTTGCACGATTAAAGGGGCTGTAACAGATACGAAGGTTACGGCCCCTTTTTGTAACCGAAAGGATTTCTTATGAGACTGGACAAGTATTTGAAGGTATCGCGTATTATAAAGCGCCGTACCGTTGCAAACGAGGCCTGCGACGCCGGAAGAGTGCTGGTGAACGGAAAGCCTGCCCGCGCATCCTATGAAGTAAAACCTGGTGATGTTTTGGAGCTTCAGCTTGGTTCGCGCGCCGTAAAAGCACAGATCCTCAGTATAAATGAGTTTGCAAGAAAAGAAACCGCCGAGGAAATGTATAAAATTCTGTCCGACGAGCCGAAACCGCTCTAGTATATGTCCTCCTGCTGGCGCATACAAATTGGTATGAACAGGTAGGAGGTAATTCACATGACAGAAGAAAAAAAGCCGGCGAAAGTTCCTCACAGCCTGATCGTTGAAAACCGCCGCACACTAACCGCGACCGGCGTTTCCAATGTTGACAGTTTTGACGAGCAGACGATTGTAGCTTACACCGATTTGGGCGAATTGATTATTCGCGGCTCTCAGCTTAAAATTAACAAATTGAATATCGAAACCGGGGAGCTTACTTTGATGGGGGATATTATTTCCTTAACCTATTCTGACAACAAGCCTGTGGGTGGATTTTTCTCAAGGCTGTTCAAATAGGGGAGTGAGGCCTTTTGAGTTCATCTCTTTCGGTACAATTTCAGGGGTTCGTAATTTCAATTTTGGCCGGGGTTTTATTGGGCGCGTTTTACGACATTTTCCGAATTTTTCGGATTGTATTTCGGTCGGAAAAGCGAGCGGTCTTTTTTCAGGATTTATTTTACATGCTGTGCGCGGCATTTGTTACATTTCTTTTGGCGCTCGGTGTAAATTATGGGGATGTCCGGTTTTACATTCTAGCTGGGGAAATCATCGGCTGGTGTATTTATTATCTTACGGTCGGTATGGTTACCTATCAGGTATTTCGGTTTGTAACCCATATTGCACATAAATTTCTGATTGACCCGATTAAGGCTTTGCTTTTTAAATTCCTCCATTGGATTTTCCGAAAATTGCAATTGGCAGGCAAAAAAGTAAAAATAGTGGGGCTGAATCAGAAAAAACGCTTGAAACAGCACCGAGATATAGTGTATAATCATTTTATCAGTAAGCGCAAAATACGGAAGCACAATGCCGCGAAGAAACGGATTAGGAAACGGGCGGCGGCTGCAAAAAAACGGCAAAGCTTAAGGAGCGGTGCTGGATATGAAAATCCTAAAAACAAAAAGGCAAAAAGGTAGTTTTTTACTGCGTCTTGCAATTTTTGCTTTCGCAGTATATACGGTTGTTGCGCTTGTTAATCAGCAGGTTCAAATCAGTGAAAAACGGCAGGAACTTGCGCCTGTGAAACAGCAGATTCAAATTCAGGAAATTAAAAACGAAGACATAAAACATGCTTTGAGCACGGGCGCCAATGCCAGCAGCGATTACATTGAGCGCGTTGCACGCGAAGGGCTTAGCCTGGCAAAACCCGGCGAGCGTGTTTTTGTTAATATAGCCGGAAACTAAGGGCTCTATTTTTTAAGGAGGAAATCACTTACATATGCAGCTTGAGGTAGGAACAGTTCTGGAAGGCAAAGTGACAGGGATTACAAAGTTCGGCGCTTTTGTAGAGTTGCCGGGCGGAAAAACCGGGATGGTACATATTTCCGAGGTAGCACCCACTTTTGTAAAGGAAATTCGCGATTTTGTAACCGAAAATCAAACAGTTAAAGTGAAAGTCATGAGTATCAGCGAGGACGGCAAGGTCAGCCTTTCTATTAAAAAGGCGATTGCCCCTGCACCGCGTACCAGCGGGCCCGCTCCCCGGGTTTCCAGGCCGGGCAATTATGAGTGGCAGGCGAGCAGAAGAAATGATTCCACAAGTTTTGAGGATATGATGTCCAGATTCAAGCAGACAAGTGATGAAAAAATGTCAGACCTTAAAAAATGCATGGAGTCGAAACGGGGCGGTTTTACCAAGCACGGCAATTCGAATCAACCCAAATAATTTTGAGCGGAGTGTACGCACTCCGCTTTTTTTACTTGTATGACATAAGGAAATACATAGGTCTATCGGAGGAAGAATATGATATTAATTAATGCAGAGATTATTACAATGGCAGGGAAACGCATTTCGAACGGATGGCTTCGCACCGAAAACGGAAAAATTGCCGCTCTGGGCGAAATGCCTTCGCAGCCGGAGGAAGGCGAAGAAGTTATAGATGTTCAGGGCGCTGGCATTTACCCGGGCTTTGTGGACGCGCACACCCACCTTGGCATGTGGGAAGACGGCCTTACTTTTGAAGGGGACGACGGCAATGAGGAAACCGACCCGGTTACCCCGCAGCTTCGTGCAATTGATGCAATCAATCCGCTTGACCGGTGTTTTTCCGAAGCGCTTGCCGCGGGCGTTACAACGGTGGTGACGGGGCCCGGCAGCGCAAATCCCATCGGCGGCCAGTTGGCCGCAATTAAAACGTACGGCAGCTGCATTGACGAAATGATTGTAAAAGCGCCGGTAGCAATGAAAATGGCGTTGGGGGAAAATCCAAAGTCCGTGTATCACGGGAAAAACCAGACTCCGTCCACGCGCATGGCAACCGCTTCCCTCATTCGGGAAGAGCTTTTTAAGGCAAAACGATATTTGGAAGATTTGCAGCGTTCCGAGGAAGACGAAGATTTTGACGCACCGGAATTTGACATGAAGTCCGAAGCACTGGTGCCCGCATTGAAAGGCGAAATCGAAGTGCATTTTCATGCGCACCGCGCCGACGATATTTTTACCGCTATTCGCATTGCAAAGGAATTCCATTTAAACTATGTCATTGTTCACGGTACGGAAGCGTATATGATTGCGGAAGATCTGAAAAAGGAAGGAACACGCGTTTTGGCGGGCCCGTTCCTCTGCGACCGTTCTAAACCGGAATTACGGAACCTTACGCCAGCCAATCCCGGAATTCTGGAGAAAACCGGCATTCCCACCGCGATTATTACAGACCATCCGGTTATTCCGCTGCAATACCTTGCAACTTGTGCCGGTTTGGCGGTGCGCGAAGGAATGTCTGCGGAAGAAGCGCTGAAGGCAATTACAATAAATCCGGCGGTCATATGTGGAATCGACGATAAGGTCGGTTCCATTGAAGTTGGAAAAGACGCCGACCTGGTCGTATTTGACGCGAATCCGCTTGAAATGACCTCCAAACCTAAAATGGTAATTGCTGGCGGAAGAATTGTTTCGGCGGTGTGAGGGCAAAATGAGAGAGATTGAGACTTCTAAAATTATTGAGGCCGTTCGGCAGCTTTGCATTGACGCAAACCGCGTTTTGCCGCAGGATCTTGAAAATCGGATCGCCGCCGCAGCGGATGCGGAAACTTCGCCGACCGGGAAAGCGATTCTTTGTGATTTGTGTGAAAATATGAACGCGGCCCGCGAGCTTCAAATCCCCGTCTGTCAGGACACCGGCATGGCTGTCGTCTTTGCAGAAGTGGGGCAGGAAGTTCATATTACAGGCGGTTCGTTTGAAGACGCGATAAACGAGGGAGTGCGCAGGGGGTATGTTGAAGGCCTTTTGCGGTGCTCCGTTGTAGCCGACCCAATTCGGCGCGGGAATACGGGCGACAATACGCCTGCCGTTCTGCATACGCGCCTTGTGCCGGGCGACCGGATTTCACTGACCGTATCACCGAAAGGCTTCGGAAGTGAAAATATGAGCCGCATCAAGATGTTTACGCCTTCCGCAAGTGCGGAGGATATTATCGGTTTTGTTGTGGAAACGGCAAAAATCGCCGGCAGCAATCCGTGCCCGCCCATGATGCTGGGCGTAGGAATCGGCGGGGACTTTGAAAAATGCGCGCAGCTTGCAAAGCAGGCGCTTTGCCGCCCGGTTTCACAGAAAAACGAAGATCCTTTTTATGCCGGGCTGGAAGAAAAAATGCTGGCGCAGGTTAATGCATTAAATATCGGCCCGCAGGGTTTCGGGGGAATTACTACGGCGCTCGGCGTCAATATTGAACAGTTTCCGACCCATATTGCAGGGTTGCCGGTTGCGGTAAATGTTGGCTGCCATGTCACTCGCCACAAAGGCCTTACAATTTGACAACTTAATACTTTCATTCCTTTGGTTATTATGTTATATTATAGGTGGGAGATTTCCTTTTTGCCCCAAAGATTTCGATTAAAGGAGATGTTGGTATGAAAATTACAATTACCGGCAGAAAAGTAAATTTAAGGGATAATTTTAAGGAATTAGCGAAGAAAAAGCTTTCCCGCTTTGATCGGATTTTCGACGAAGATGCGGAAGCAGCGGTTGTCGTTACAGTGNNAATCCCGTGGAATGATGTACCGCGCAGAGGCGACGGATTTTGAAATGAATGATGCGCTTGACCAGGTGACCAGCTCGCTTGGCAGACAAATCCGCAAAAACAAAAACCGTCTGAACAAAGCAATTCATTCTGCCGCACTGGACCAGTATGTGGAAGATTATCTGCACAGCACCGAAGAAGAAAATACGGACGATTACCAAATCGTTCGCAAAAAACACTTTTTCGTCAAACCGCTCAGTGTGGAGGAAGCAATTCTGCAGATGAATATGCTTGGCCATCATTTTTTCATGTTCCGTGATGAAGCAAGCGGAGAAATCAATGTGGTTTATAAACGCAAAGACGGCAATTACGGATTATTGGAGCCTGATATGGAATAATAGAACTGTCGCACCCCAAAATGCATAGAACACATGCACGGTGCATAATAGATTAATTTTCTTTGATCTATAACTAGTTGGGGCTGCGTTACTACGCAGCCCCTTATTTTATGTTTATTGGAGAGTATTATGGAAGATTTTAAACTGG
>DFRY01000059.1 GCA_002378845.1 Ruminococcaceae bacterium UBA3451
ATGCAGCACGAAATTGAAGAAGCGGCGCTGAAAAAAGAAACGGACGCCCTTTCACAGGAGCATTTAACGGAAATTCAGAAAGAACTGGCCGACCAGCGCGCGCAGTTCAAGGAAATGAAAGCCAAGTGGGAAAACGAAAAACAGGCGATTACCAAGGTGCAAAAGCTCCGTGAGGAAATTGAACAGGTTAACGCCGAAATTGAAAAAGCGGAGCGCAATTACGACCTGAATAAAGCCGCGGAATACAAATACGGCAGACTGCCCGAGCTGACCAAACAGTTGGAAGCGGAAGAACAGGTTGCGGAAAAAGCGCAGTCATCCGATTCCCTGCTACGCGACCGGGTAACCGACGAGGAAATTGCAAAAATCATTGCCCGCTGGACAGGAATTCCCGTTGCCAAGCTGATAGAAGGCGAACGCGAAAAGCTGCTGAAGCTGGAAGACATTTTGCATGAACGCGTTATTGGGCAAAATGAAGCGGTGGAAAAGGTGACGGAAGCCATTCTTCGTTCCCGTGCCGGAATTCAGGACCCCAACCGCCCCATCGGTTCGTTCCTGTTCCTCGGCCCCACCGGCGTGGGCAAAACGGAACTGGCAAAGGCGCTGGCACAAACTTTGTTCGACGACGAGCACAACATGGTGCGTATCGATATGACGGAATACATGGAGAAATACTCCGTGTCCCGCCTGATCGGAGCGCCTCCGGGTTATGTGGGTTACGAAGAAGGCGGCCAGCTGACCGAAGCGGTGCGCAGGCACCCGTATTCCGTGGTACTGTTTGATGAAGTGGAAAAGGCACACCCCGATGTGTTCAATATTCTGCTGCAGGTTCTGGACGACGGCAGAATCACCGATTCCCAGGGGCGCACGGTGGACTTCAAAAACACCATTATCATATTGACCTCGAATCTGGGCTCCGGCGCCATTCTGGAAGGGATCGGCGCGGACGGGCAAATCAGTGAGGATGCCAAAAACGAAGTGCATACCATGCTGAAACAGCAGTTCCGCCCGGAATTTTTGAATCGGCTGGATGAAATCGTGTTCTACAAACCGCTGTCCCGTACTGAAATCGACCGCATTGTGGACTTATTAATCGAAGATTTGCAGGAACGGCTGGAGGAAAAACAGCTGACCGTAAAGCTGACCCCCGCCGCAAAGAAATATGTGGTAGACGAAGGTTACGACCCGGTTTACGGCGCAAGGCCGCTGAAGCGGTTTATCCAGAGCAAGGTGGAAACGCTGATTGCAAAACAGATTATCACCGCGGATTTGAAACCGCGCACCACACTGACCGTCGATTACGACGGAGAACGGTTAACCGTTACAGAATCCTAATGATAAATAGCAAAAGCCCGAAGCAGATTGCCGTCTGCTTCGGGCTCCTTTCGTATTGCGAAAGGGAAAATGAAAAAGTGAAAGGGTAAAATCCTTTCTAGAGCTTATTTTGTCAGCGTGGAACCAAAACTAAGATCAGAACAGAAATGCAAACCAGTACCGCAAATAGAATTAAGCCGTTGCGCTGTGCTTTACTTTTCTCTGCGAAAAAGAATTTGCCCGATACCGCCATAACGAGAAGCGCAATTACTAGAAAAAGATAAGATTCTATTTCCCATTGACGGTGCAGACGAATTGACGCAAACGCCACAAGTACCGCTGCAATACAAATAATTGTGTTCGACCACTTCGGACTAATCATCTTTTCAATAATTCACCCCCGTCAAACATATAAAAACTAGCTTGCACTAAATTAGCGTTACCTAATTTATCTTTTATTTGGACAGCAAATCGTTCGAAACTATAATTGCAACATAGACAACGGAAACAACCCAATAACATATTTTGAGAATAAAAACCGCCCTGCGATTATTTCGTTTTTCAAAGTTCCTACTTATTAAATAGATTGCGATTACTATTAAAATTCAAATTCCGGAAACTATCGTTATAAAATGAGGCATCATGTTTTATTCCNNTTTATTCTCCTGCTATAAAAGGATATAACTTACAAAGGGTTTAGTCACCCCATTTAATGGATTCACCATGATACTACACATTTCAAAAAGTAAAAAGCAATCAACATAACATATGAAATGCCACAGGCAATGAAAAGTCCCTTTCGGTTCTTAGGGGTAGGATTTCCTTTATAACTGTAGAAACAAATCAATGTAATAGTTACAGCCGAGAATGCCTCTACTTGCCACCTACCGTCCATCAATATAGTACAAAGCAATTAAATTGCGAAAACCGACCATAAAACAATGGAAGTTGCAGTAAACACACGATACCGTACATTATTCATATTATTCTCCTTAGCCGGTAAATATAATGGAACTGGATGTCCATCTGAATCTGTTATTTTGGCAAATCGTCCACCTGATACGAAAGGAAAACATGGTCGTCATACATCTTCATTATTTTCTGAAACTCCTGTTCATAACCGCCTGAAAGGTCATTAACGCGCCCAACCGAATACCGTATCCTTTTGTTTTCAAAGATAAAATTCCCTTCCAACTTTACTGCCGGTTTATCATCCAGCCGGCAGTCTGGAATTATTTTTGCAGCGGAGTACCCATCCGCGTTATGGTACAAAACCGCAGCGGTAAACACCGTCGTATTCGATCCCGTGCTTGTGTCCATAGCAGACGTGTTTTCCACCGCTTTCACAAACAGCAGTTCTTCCCCGTCGAGCTGCTCTTTGTCAATCACCGAATACGCACTGTACCCGGTTTTCTGATTAAAACAGNNCATCCTGCGGTTCCACGTAATACACGGTATCGTTTGTACCTGCCACATTCGCCTGTGAACAAATCAGAGCCGCGCCAAAAATTAAGCCGATCAAAACAATCAGTAGAGATGATTGTTTCATAACGCATCTCCTTTCGTAGATTTTTCTACAGATGAGATAATGTTCATGTCTTTATTATAATTCATTCTTTTAATTTCTCAATAGAAGAAAGATAAATGATATTGAAAACAGCGATAGACGATATTAAAAGTGGTACTTCCCGCCCGCCAGAAAGTAATTCGTACCGCCAGTTTCTTTTTATTTTTGCAAATTTATGATATAATGTTTAAAAATATTCAGAGGTGTAAAACATGGACAGAACGATTCTGCATTGTGACTGCAACGGCTTTTTCGCTTCTGTCGAATGCATTCTGCACCCGGAATATAAAACGGTGCCAATGGCTGTTTGCGGCAGCCCCGAAAACCGGCACGGCATTATCCTTGCCAAAAACGAGTTGGCCAAAAAATATGGGGTGCAAACGGCAGAAACCATTTGGCAGGCGCAGCGAAAATGCCCCAAATTGGTACTTGCCCCGCCTCACCATGACGAATACCGCAAATATTCCCATATTATTAACCAAATTTATCAGCGTTACACCGATTTGGTGGAGCCGTTCGGAATTGATGAAAGCTGGCTCGACGTAACCGGAAGCAAAGCTCTGTTCGGCGACGGAAAGGAAATTGCCGACGAACTGCGCGACGTCATCCGACGGGAAGTCGGGCTGACCGTTTCGGTAGGTGTTTCCTTCAACAAAATTTTCGCCAAGCTGGGCAGCGACTACAAAAAGCCCGACGCAACCACCGTGCTAAGCCGGGAAAACTGGAAAGAGCTTCTTTTCCCCCTACCGGTGAACACGCTGCTTTACGTTGGAAAAAGTTCCGCCGAAACACTGGGCAAGCTGGGCATTCACACCATCGGCGACCTTGCCGCAAGCGACCGCTCGCTGATCAGCACGCGGCTGGGAAAGTTAGGCGGCGAACTGCACGATTATGCAAACGGGTTGGACAACAGCCCCGTGCGGAACTATCATGACAAGCGGGAAATGAAATCCGTGGGAAACGGAATGACCTTTAAACGTAATCTGGTCGGTCTGGAGGACATTCGCCTTGGCGTGTCCGTTTTGGCAGACAGCGTAGCCGGCCGCATGCGCCAGGGCGGCGTAAAATGCTGGACGGTTCAAGTGACCATACGGAACCCCAATTTCAAAACCATATCCCGTCAAAAAACGCTGACCGCACCCACCCATCTGGCTAAGGATTTGATACAGGCGAGCATGGAGCTGATTCAGGCTTCCTGGAACCTGAACGCACCCATCCGCATGCTTACCATCACCGCCGCAAACCTTGTTGCGGGCGACGCACCCGGTGAACAGTTAAGCCTTTTCGGCGGCGGTCAGGAAGAAAACCGTGAAAAGCAGGAGCAGTTGGAAGCAGCCCTTGACTCCATTCGTTCCAAATTCGGCAGCAGGGCCGTCGCATTCGGCGGTGTTCTGAAAAACAGTATCGGCGTTGAGGAGCTGCATGAAGATAGCGAAAGCAGCAAAGAAACAGAAGGCATATGAAATTTTACAGAAAGAGGCGTAAAAAATGGAGTACAAAGTTTTTGGAAGCACCCTCGTTGCACGAATTGACCGCGGCGAAGAAATTATCGCCAGCGTGAAAAACATCTGTGAAAAAGAAAATGTTAAACTGGCAAGCATTTCGGCACTTGGCGCAGTCGACCATATTCAGGTCGGCCTTTATCAGGTTTCCGAGCAAAAATATTCCCCCAATGTATTTGACGGGGAAATGGAAATGACTTCGCTTACCGGAAATGTGACCACAAAAGACGGTCAGGTTTACCTGCACATGCATGCCGATTTTGCGGACGCGGAAGGGCACGTATTCGGCGGCCACCTGAACGAGGCGGTCATCAGCGGCACCTGTGAAATGTTTATTCAGACTATCGACGGGCAAATCGGCCGTAAACACGACGACGCAACCGGTTTAAACCTATTTGATTTTACCGACAACAAATAAAGGAGAAACTTACTATGGTAAAACACATTGTATTATGGACTTTAAAGGAAGAAAAGAAAGCAGATGAAGACGCCATTATTGCAGACCTGCAAACCCGATTCCATTCGCTTTTGGGAGTCGTGGACGGGCTGACCGCGATTGAAGTGGGCAAGAACTACAACGGCGGAAAATATGACCTTGTACTGTACTGTGAACTTACGACGAAAGAAGCACAGGACAGCTACCAGACTCACCCCGCACATATCGCGATTAAAAATATTGTTCATGAAGTAGTTTGCGGCAGAGAATGTGTTGACTACGAAATCTAAATTCATCTGATAAAGAGGGCAGCCGAACGGCCGCCCTCTTTTTTTGTCCCTAATTATGAGACAGTTTTAATTTTTTTAAATCAAAGCCGCTCATGCAAACGCAATTTTGAATCTCAAGAAACAGCAAAAAGAAAGAGAAACTATTTGCACACATCATTTTTCTAACTGTTTACATCGCGTTTTCGCCTTTTACCCCGGATGAATCCTGAGTATTTGAAACAGATTTCACCTTTGTTATTGGAAAATTATAACTGTAAATAATGTCAAATATTGAAATTGCTAACATTATATGCTAGTATGAAATAGTTAGTATAGTTTCGAAATTTTAACCTGATTTCCTGAGTTTTTTTCTGAAATAAAAGAAATATATGATACATAACAGGTGAATTAAATGGCAGTTGATTACAAAAGTATTGAATTCCGGCTTCACGAGTACCTGGTACAGATTCAGGAAATGCTCAGCCTGATGGATGCCGACCAAGCTCTGCTCCAGCTAATTTCAGAAGATAAAGAGCGGATTAAATCAAAAAAATACAATATTGCGGTCATGGGGGAATTTAAAAAAGGCAAAAGCTCGCTGATTAACGCCCTGCTGGGGTCGAAAATTCTTCCCGCAGACGTAACCCCAACGACCGCGACCATTAACCGCATTACATACGGCGTAAACCCCGCGGTACAAATTCACTACAAAAACGGAAAAAGCGAAGAAATCGACATCTCTGAATTAAGCGAATATGTAACTAAGCTAACCCCCGGCGGGCAAACCCGCGCTATGCAGATTCAGGAAGCCNNTCTTTTCCCAACGGTAATCTGCCAAAACCATGTGGATATTATCGACACTCCCGGCCTGAACGACGACGAGGCCATGACCAAAATCACCATCGATATGCTGAATTTTGTGGACGGAGTCATTTTGGCCGTGTCGGCACGCACTCCGTTCAGCGACACCGAGGCAAAGTTTGTTTGCCAGCTGATTAAAAGCAGCGCCATTCACAGCATTGTGTTTACCATTACGTTTCTGGACCAATTGGAGGAAGACGAGTATGAGTATGACACGCTGCTGGCCAGCATTAAAAAGCGAATCCGTGAAAAGGTGCTGGAACGGCTGGAACAGGACAGTGCTGACGAAGAAATTTTGGGCAAAGCGCAGCGAATTTTGTCGGATCTTCACATTTACGGCATTTCAGCAAAATACGCGCTGAATGCCTTTATTTCAAATGACAGAAAGCTGCTTAAAACCAGCCGGTTTGAAGAATTTAAAACCGGCCTGCTTAAAATTATTACGGCAAATCAGGTAGAAAACGCAACGCAGAAGACCGTGGATCATATTCGTTTTGTTCTGTCGCAGCTGGAAGGCCAGTACCAAATCGGCGTACAAAAGCTGAACTCCGGCCTGCAGAAATACCGGCAGCATTCATCTGAAATATACGCTTACTGCGATTCCTGCAAAAAGGCGGTTAACGATATTATGGCGAAAAGCTATGACGAATTAACCGCTGCCATAAATCATACATATATTTTAAAAAATATGCTCGTCTCTGAGTTTATCAAACGGCTTTCCGCTGTGAAAAGCAACACCCACAGCGAAATAAAATCAGCGGTTACTTCCGCAACGATGGACTGCTATGAGCGAATAAATCGGGAAAACGGCCCGAAAATTCAGCAGGAGCTGTACGCCCTTTTGGAAAACGATATTCATACATTTGAACAATACCGTTCGGCCTTTATTGAAAACCTGGCCCAGCTTGGTTTGGAACAAAGCAGCTTTTCCCTTTCTGACCTTTCCGACAGCCTGATGAAGTTTACCAAAACCTGTTTGGAAAACGTGCAGTTCAAATGGCAAATTCCGACGGTGCCGAATGTAGCCGACCTTTCCCATTGCAATGTAATTGAACCCATTCAAAAAGCGGTGGATGTTTCCATCAACCAATACCATGACAACCTGAATGCCTGCATGGCCGAAATTCGCAGGCAATGGTTTGCGCTGATTACAGAAGAAGCCGACGCGGTTCGCAGCGCGGTCACGCGGGCAGAAGCTGCTTTAAACGAAGAAATTGCGATCCGTGTGCGGGCATATACCAGCAACTTCCAGACTCTTTCCCAAAACGCGAACGAAATTCGAAAAAACAGCGATGCAATTCTGCAGGAGTTTTACAGTGGCTCCGCAGACCGAAAATTGTAGCAGAGCGGGTTTAATGAAAGGGGAATTTTCATGGGATTCCGAATTGACGGCTGCGGTACCTACGACAAAAGTAAAAAGCTGATGCACGTGGGGGATTATTATTGCGAAAAATGCAAATCTGTCCATCCGTTCTACGTGTGCGAACTGGTGAAAAAGGTAACCGTGCTTTATGTTCCGGTTGCCAAAATTTCTTCCGAGTACGCCGTTTTATGTTCCAAATGCGAATCGGGCTATAAATTGAACGATTCACAGAAGGCCCGCGCTCTAGCCGGGGATATTGGATTCATCACCGCCAGCTTTAGCAATGCGGAGCCGCCAAAAGAAACCCCGCCGGCGCCAAAGCCGGAAAGCACCTTTCTTGCGGCGAAACCAACGCCGGCCATTCCCCATGCACAGCCCGGCTGCTGCCCCAGGTGCGGCACCCCGATTGACCAAAGCGCTTTGTTCTGCAAAACCTGCGGGAGAAAGTATTCCGAGATTGAAAAATCAGTACCCGAAACACAACAGGCCGGATTTTGCGAAAAGTGCGGCAGCGCGGTAACAAGCAACCTGATTTTTTGCACAAAGTGCGGAAATAAATTAAATAAATAAACAGGAGGGTAAATTATGGCGTTTTGTAAAAAATGTGGAGCCGTCTTATTGGAAGGAGCCGTCTTTTGCGGTACGTGTGGAACCCGTGTTGAGGAGCCGCTGAAAAAACTGTGCCCCAACTGCAAAGCAGAACTGGAACCCAACGCGGTGTTTTGCGGCAAATGCGGTACAAAGACAGACAGCACCCCCGTTGTGAACCCAATTCCAATCCGTTCCCAAATACACACCCTGAACATCACGCGGGAATCGCAGTTCCAGTGCATGGGCAACACGTATAAGGTAATTGTAAACGNNGGGAAACGATTTGGGCAACATCAGTGTTGGAAAAACTATTTCCACAACCTTAAACTCGGAAACCGCAACGCTGGAAATCGTAAGCACCACTATCATGGTGAATCAAAAGCTTCGTATGGTGCTTCAGCTAGGGGAAAACACACGAGTCCATTTTAAAATTCAATGGCCGGGCAGTATTCAGGCAACCGTACAGGACGCGAAAATATTGGAGCAATCCAACTAAAATAACAGAAAAGACCGTTCCTAAGGAGGAAGTTTCAATGATATTAAAACTAAAATGGCTGCCATGGCTTTTTATTGTTGCGGGTATTCTTGAATTGCTTTCGGATGAAGTAAACCCTTTTGTCCCTATTCTGCTCATTCTGATCGGTGCGGCCGGCGTCTACTTTTTTTACGGAGGCAAAAAAAGCGGTGCCTCCCCTTCCGCCAACCGCAGCCCAACCGTTCCCACCCGTGCTGCGATTCAGCCTGCGCCGCCTAAACCCGTAACCGTAACCCCGTCTAACGCGTGCCCAAACTGCGGCGCTGTGCTGGAAGACGGAATGATTTTTTGTTCTAAGTGCGGCACTAAGGTGCGGTAAGTAAGCAAACCTTCCCATTTACGTTGTTTCCTATGCCTGATGGCATTCCAATCAGCATATCAATTCGAGGAGGATTTACAAGTATGATTTGCAAAAACTGCGGCAATCAAGTTGACGACACGGCATCGTTCTGCGGAAAATGCGGAGCACCGGTCGCCCACGAAAACGACACCGTTACTTGCATGAACTGCGGCAATGTCATGCAAAAAGGGATGTTATTCTGCGACCGATGCGGGCNNACTGTTCCGTCCCCGGTTCCCGTTCCCATTCCGGTTCCGACCCCCGTGCCCAAGCCAACCGTCACCTCCAACGAAAACACAAACACCCTCTCAATCCTGGCAATTGTGTTTGCTTTTTTGGCACCGTTTATCGCGTGGAACTGGTACGACGCACTGGGGCTGGTCATGTCCTTTGCATCCGTTTATATTGGATTCCGGTCCAAAAAGGCAATTTCCATCATTTTCGGAATTTGTTCGGTTGTGATTGTTCTCGCCATGTTTGGTTACGCCTATGCATAAACGGCCAGTTCGTCGGATGAAATAAGGAAATAAAAATAACATAACAGAACAGAGGATGAAAACATATGCCAGAACAAACAAGCTTCAGCAGCTTTACCGGATATAAGCAACTGGTTATGGAGCTTTCCGCAAATTTAAACAAGCTAAAGGAATACAGCGAAACACTGGACTTAAAAGGAAATGTGGAGTCCATTGATAATGTTTTAAAACGGCTTGCAGAGGACTCTTTCAGCGTGGCTATTATTGGAGAATTCAACCGGGGGAAAAGCAAATTAATTAATGCGCTGCTCGGAAAACCGGTGCTACCCATGGATGTGCTTCCCACTACGGCAACATTAAACAAAATTACATACAGCATTACTCCGTTTGTAAAAATCGAATACAAAGACGGGCGAACAGAAGAGGTCGACGTTGAAATGCTGAATGAATATGTAACCAAGCTTACCAAGGAAGGCGAAAAAAAGGCCAGAGAAATTAAAGAGGCCACCGTGTACTACCCCATTAATTACTGCAAAAACGGAGTTACGATTATTGACACGCCGGGTCTAAACGATGACGCCGCCATGTCGGAAGTCACCATGTCTGTTCTGCCGCAAATTGACGCGGCGCTGATGGTGATTATGGCGCAGTCGCCGTTTTCCGACTCCGAACGCGACTTTCTGGAAAGCAAGGCCATAACAAGCGTTTTGGGCCGCGTTCTGTTCGTGGTAACCGGAATTGACCTGCTTGACGAAGAGGACGTAGAACGTGTTTTGTCGAACATTTCCTCCCGTATTGAAGAACATGTCGTGGCAAAGGCGGCAAAAACTATGGGTGCGGACTCCAAAGAATTTCAGCTTTACAAGCAGAAGATCGGAAAAGTTCGTGTTTACGGGCTGTCGGCCAAAATGGCATTAAAGGCAAAAACGTCCGGCAATCAGCAAAAGCTCGAGCAAAGCTGCTTCCCTGCCTTTGAAGACGCATTAGAGCGCTTTTTAACGGAAGACCGCGGTGCGGTTATGCTTAGCGTTCCGGTAAGCCGAATTAAAACGGCAGCGGACGAAATCTTTAAAACTGTCGCGCTGCGCGAAAATGCGCTGGCCATGAAAAAAGAAGAATTCGACGAAAAATACGACCAGGCGATGGATGAAATTAATACGATTCGGGAGGAACGGCGCGTAGAATTCAACCGGATTAACACCTCCGCACAATACACCTTTGACGAGTTAAGGCCGATGATTAAAAACTTCTGGCCGCAAATCGAATCCACCGCACTGAACGTAATTGATAATTACCCGCTTCAGCCGGAGGACATTGACGAAAAAAACGTGGAATCCACACAAATCGCCATTGTAAATTCCATTAAAAAGGAAACCGCCGCGACTGCGCAAAGCCTGACCGAACAAATTCAAAACGCAATCACTATGGCGCTGGAAAACGAAGCGGAACGTCTGTCGGGCTTTGAAAACAGCTTTTACGAAGCCACACAGAAAATTCAGCAGCTGTTCTCCGTTTCCGTAAAAGGCGGAATCAATAAATCTGATACGGTTTTCGGCGCGGCAATCGGCGGGCTGATCGGCTACGGCGTGGGCGGCGCTTACCTTGGGTTTAAGGAGGCCGGCTGGAAGGGCGCTCTTTTGGGCGGTGCAACCGGCCTTGCCGGCACGTTCGGCATGGGAATCGGCATTAACCTGCTGCTGGGGGCAATTGCTCTGCCATTAACCTGGCCCGTTCTGATTATTGCGGGTGCCGTGGCGGGCATTGCCGGAACATTTACCGGCGATTTTGCCATTAAAAAAATCTTCAAGAATCAGCGGATTGAAAAATTTAAGAGTTCATTTAAAGAAGCTATTTCCGTACAGTTTGCAGAAATGAAAGCGCAGGACGATTTCGGTGAAAAAGTGCGCACTCAAGTAGAAGAAGCATTTGACGCACTGAAAACTAAGATTAAAACTGAAACCGAAAACATTCTTGCTGACACACAAAACACGCTGACCCAACTGAAAGTCGACCTGGCCGAAAACGAAATTGCCACCGAAAAAGAGCGGGAAGAGTTGAAACAAATGCTGATCAACATCAATGAAATGGTCGAGCATGCGGACAAAGTGAATAAGCAGNNGAATAAGCAGCTCATTGCTGTTTTGAACCGATAAGGAGCGGGAAGATGATAAAAACAAATCCGACGGAATTTCTCGATGTCAGCTTCCTTTCCTATGTTCGTGAAAGGCAGAAAACGACCGATGTTCATATGGAAAACGGGATACCGGATTATGCCTACGCCTCGGATTATATCATTCGCCAGAAGATAAAAGCGATTCCGGGCGTATACCCCTTTTTTAAAGCGGTGACAAGCCAGATTGTCCCGATGATGAAGCAGCAAACAAACATGGAAGCGCTAAAGGTCGGCCCAAACCAGTTTCCCGAAATTTACGAAATGACGGCAGACTGCGCTAAACGCCTTGGCATTGGGATTCCCACCGTGTTTATTCAACCGAACCTTGGCGAATTCAACGCGTATTCCATCGCGTTTGACGATGAAGCCCCGGCAATTGTTTTGTATTCCTCTATCGTAGAGCGCCTTACGCCCGATGAACTAAAAACCGTAATTGGGCATGAATGCGGCCACATTCACAATAACCACGGAATTTTCACAACGGCAGCCAGCATTATTCTGGGTACGGCCATCGGTGCAATTCCCCTTTCCCAGCAGCTCATTCAGCTGATTTCCACTCCTCTTCGGCTCATGTTCACTGCATGGAGCCGTGCGGCCGAAGTTACATGCGACCGTGCGGGTATCATTTGTGCGAACAATCGGAACGACGCCGTGACCTCCATGGGAAAAATGATGTCCGGTGCGGTACTGACACAAAACGCGGTAAACATTGAAGCTGTACTAAAGCAATACGACGCGCTGCGCGCCACACCCGTACGGCTGCTCGAACTGGAATTCGACCACCCGGCAACCGTGCGAAGAATTTTCGCCCAGCAGGAATTTATGAACAGCGAAGTGCTGTACCAGTGGCGGCCCGAATGGAAAGAACCGAACCGAACTCTGGTAAATAAGCAGGAGCTGGACGCCCGGTGCGAAAAATTCATCAGTGTGCTGGACAGCAAAAAAGGGAGGCCGAAAAAAGAATGGAACTGAATGAAACAAGCCGCCTCGTTATTGACTATACCTCCGTATCGAACGACATTGAGTCCGTCCTGGATGAAATTCATTCGCTTCGTGTTGACCGAAAGCTGTCGGAAACGATGGGGAATGACAGCGCCGACCGCTTAAAAAGCTGGGAAAGCTCCATTAAAAAAAGGCTGACCGAGCCGTTCAGCCTTGCCGTAATCGGTGATTTTAAAAGAGGCAAGTCCACACTGATTAACGCCATACTGGGAAAAGCGGTTGCGCCGACCAGCGTTACGCCCGAAACAGTAACCATCAATAAAATCTCTTACGCCGAAACGCCGAAGGTCGAAGCCGTGCTGAAAAACGGAAAGCGGGCAAAACTGGAGCTTTCGGAGCTGAAGCGGGACAACATTTTGCGTATTCTGAAAGAACTCCCGGCGGAAATCGATTATATTGATATGAAAGAGGACGCCGAAATTCTGAAAGAAATCTGTATTATTGACACACCCGGCATCGGCGATATTCTGAAAACCTTTGACGAACAGGTAAAGAATTATCTGGTAAACGCGGACGCGGTGTTATACGTTGTTTCCGCAAAATCACCCCTCTCCCTTACGGAACAGGCATTCCTTTCCGCTTCCGTTCTGCCGCAAAGCTTTTCGCGGATTCTGGTTGCGCTGAACATGGTGGACTGTCTGGAAAACAGAGAGGACATTGAAAAGATTATCCGCCTGACCAAGGATCGGGTTCAAAGTATAACGCCCAACGCATACGTATACGCGGTAAGCGGGCTGGACGAATTCTGCCGGAAATTGAATCTGCCCCGCCCCGTACCCGAACTGTCCGATTACCTGGAAGGCAGCTTTGAAGCTTTTCGGTCCTCCATTGACAACGACATCCTTTTGCAGAAAAACGTAATTAAAACCACCCGGTCGCTGTCGCTCACCAAGCAGATGCTGCAGGATATTACTTCCCGCATTCAGCTGACGCTTGCCATGATGACCGCTGCGGGTTCCCAAACTGCCGCGGCATTGGAAGAAAAGTACGGGAACGAAAATTCCGAGTTTATGCGGGACATAAAAAAACGGAAAGCGAAATTCGAACTGGAAATGGATGAAATGCGGCTGGATGCGCGGCAATGGGTTACGGAATTTATGAAAAGACTGAAGGCAGAAATCGCGGCGCTGGGTTCCGCCACCGATATTTCTCTGCTCCAGAAATACTTCCAGTTTTTTATGATGGATAAGGTAAAAGAAGCCATTACAGCCTGTACCGCCCGGCACCGGAAGCAGATTGGGGAAATGCTGGAGGAGAGCGCAAAAGGGTTTGCCCTTTCTCTTTCCGAAACCGCGTTTGGGAATATCAACACGCAGATTGCAGACTGCATTACCGACATCANNCTGGACTAAGGTGGACACCGTAACGTCTTCCGTTACATTGGGACTAAACTATGCATCCCAAATGGGGCTGCCCTTTGGGCTTAGCGGCCTGACGATTTTCGGTCAGGCAATTGCGGGATTTTTGCGAAAAAAGACTTTGGACAAAAAGCAGTCTGATTACCTTGCCCCTGTTCTGGAGGAATTTGAAAGCATTATTCAGGAGGTTCTGTCCGAAGTGGACAATACCTACAGCGAAATAAAAAAAGGCGCATTAGAGCAGTTGGATTCCATTTATAACAGTCAAATCGAACTGACCTTAAGCGCGATAAAACAAGCAAAAAAGAATTCGGAAAACGAAGAAATGAAATCACACGAAGTGGCGGAGTATTTGAACGAGGTACTGTCCGTTATTGCCCGCCTTGCAAACTCCCTGGAAAAATACGATTAGCCTGATTGGGGAAAACTTCAATCGATATAAAAAGGCAGAAGCCGGTCAACAAGATGACCGGCTTCTGCCTTTTTTCATTGAATTATTCCACATCATCCGACAGCTTTTTAATTACGCGGTCTGCTATGGTTTTGGCAATCTGCTCCTTGCCGGAACATTTCACAAAATTTGCCGTTTCGTCAATCAAATACCCTTCGTGGTTCCCGTCGTGTATGGTATCGGTATCGTTGGCAAGAACAAAATCGCATTTATTTTTTAAAAGCAGGCGGTACGCCGTTTCAATCAGCTTCTCTTCCGTTACCCCGCTCAGCAGCTTAAATCCGACCAAAACCGAATGCGGACTGGCCTCTTTAATCATGCCAATTACTTTCGGCGTCTTTTTCAGCACCAAAACCGGGTGTTCCAGTTCGGAACTGATTTTCGATTCCACGTTGAATGCGTTGCTTTGAAACACTTCTTCCAGCATACCGCACAACGCATGTTTGGATGGAAAATTTGGAGAAAGGCTGAGTTTTTCCTCCAATGCTTCCGCAATTTGCTCCTGTGCCGTAACGCAGCCCACGGTATAATCGCTGACCGCCATAGAATGTACAACCGCGTCAATTTTCTGTGTGGTAAGCAGCCGGTACATTTCGCTTTGCAGCTGCGCCGTTCCCTCAATGGGGACAATGCGAACATTAGGATCCTCCGTTTTCGGCAGAACGGAACCCACGCCGCAAAGGTAATAAATTGTATGCTCCTGTGCCGAAAGCCGGTGAGAAAACTCCTGTGCAATCAAGCTGCCCAAACGGCCGGTTGAGCCGTTCGTAATCGACCGTACTGTGTCAATTTTCTCCTTTGTTCCCCCCGCTGTCACAATAACATCCATATGCTCACTTCCTCCGCATTCTTGAAAACAATTACTTTCAAACGGTATGAAAACATACGCTTTGAAAATAATATTCTTACTCGTCTTTTTTAAATTGCGCACGGCACGCGGTTTCATACGCCGTACTCTGTATTTTAAAATCTGATTTATCGGTTGAATCCTTTAAATGATAAAACCTGTTCGAAAAAAAGTCAAGTTCGGTACATAGAAATAATATTATCCATATATGTTTTAGTTGACATTATTTTTAAATCCTGTTATACTTTTTATCATTCAAATACATGAAACGCAATGAAGGAAAAAGTAAGCTTTTCAATGCTCTTACAGAGAGTCCCGCCCGGTGGAAAGGGACAGAGAAAGAATTGCCGAAAATGGTTCCGGAGCGGCGCACCGAGGCAGAAACTGCTTAGACTGCGACGGGTTTTGCCCGATACAGCAAAAAAGTATAACCAACTTGGTGTACTTTTAAGGTCAGTACCGCAAGGTGCCGATGAATTGAAGTGGTAACACGGGAGAATATCTCGTCTTCTGAACAGGAAGACGGGATTTTTTATTATATTTTCGGATTTTATTGATTTGGAGGAATCAGCCATGGATTTAAGCACACTTTGCATTCACGGTCAGGATGAGCAGCCTGACTGTACGGGTTCCATTTCGGTGCCCATTTATCAAACGGCAACGTTTGCCCACCCGGGTGTTGGCCAAAGTACGGGGTACGATTATTCCCGGCTGCAAAACCCTACAAGAGAACATTTGGAAAAGACGGTTGCGGCATTGGAACACGGTGCCGACGCAATGGCGTTTTCTTCCGGAATGGCGGCGATTTCCTGTGTGATGGAGCTGTTCCGCCCCGGCGACCACCTGATTGTTTCCGACGATCTTTACGGCGGCTCCATCCGCCTGTTCCGCAATATTTCGGAAAAGAACGGGCTTACCTTTGATTCTGTAAACATGGCTGATGTGTCGGCTATCGAACCATATATAAAACCGGAAACAAAAGCGATTTTTATTGAAACCCCAACGAACCCCATGATGGGGGTAACCGACCTTGCTGCGGTGTCAAAAATTGCAAAAGCGCACGGTTTGCTGACCATCGTAGACAATACGTTTTTAACACCGTATTTTCAAAAACCGATTCTTTTGGGTGCGGACATCGTGATTCACAGCGGAACAAAGTACCTTTCCGGCCACAACGATACCCTGGCGGGCTTTGCCGTTGCGGCCACGGCGGAGCTTTCGGAAAAACTTCGCTTTATTTACAAAACGACCGGCGCCTGCCTTTCCCCGTTTGACAGCTGGCTGCTGATTCGCGGCATAAAAACATTGCCCGTCCGCATGGAAAAGCAGCAGGAAAATGCTTTAAAGCTTTCCCATTGGCTTCGCACACAGCCCAAAATTAAAAAGGTGTTTTACGTCGGTTTGCCCGACCACCCGGATTATGAAATCACCCGGAAGCAGACAACCGGCTTCGGCGCCATGATTTCCTTTGAAGTAGACAGCGGGGAAACCGCGAAAAAATTACTTGAAAATGTGAAGCTGGTGTATTATGCTGAAAGCCTGGGCGGCGTGGAAACGCTGATTACCTACCCCATGCTGCAAACCCACGCAGATGTACCGAAAGAGGAGCGGGAAGCCAAAGGAATTCACGAACGGCTGCTCCGTCTTTCCGTTGGACTGGAGTCTATTGAAGATATTATTGAGGATTTTGAACAGGCGCTCACAGAAAGGAATTAAGCA
The DNA here is from genome assembly GCA_002378845.1 of Ruminococcaceae bacterium UBA3451. Lineage (GTDB taxonomy): Bacteria > Bacillota > Clostridia > Oscillospirales > Acutalibacteraceae > Caproiciproducens. The sequence goes on from DFRY01000059.1 coordinate 16,805, forward strand.
GATGAACGAATCATTCGACAAAATTGTTGACCGCAAGGGCACCAATTCCATAAAATACGACTTTGCCGCGGAACGCGGAAAACCGGCGGACTTGCTTCCCCTTTGGGTGGCAGACATGGACTTTCAGGTGCCGCCCGCGGTAACGGAAGCGCTTGTAAAATCGGCGCAGCACGGAATTTTCGGTTATTCCGAAAGCAAAAACGATTATTTTGAAACCCTGCAAAAGTGGTACGCCGACTATTTCCAGTTTCATGTACAGCGCGATTGGCTGGTAAAAACGCCCGGCGTTGTTTATGCAATCTGTACAGCGATTCGCGCGCTGACCCGGCAGGGCGACGCCGTAATGATTCAGCGCCCGGTGTACTATCCGTTTACCGAGTCCATCGTTTCAAACGGCCTCGTTCTGGTAAACAGTCCGCTGGTTTATCGAAACGGAAAATACGCTATTGACTTTGTCGACTTTGAGGAGAAAATTGTTCGGAACAACGTGAAGCTTTTTATTCTTTGCAGTCCGCACAACCCGGTGGGAAGAGTCTGGACGAAAGACGAGCTGATTCAGGTGGGCGACCTTTGCGTAAAGCACAACGTCATTGTAGTTGCCGACGAAATTCACGCGGATTTCGTTTACCCGGGCAACACCCATTATGTTTTCGCAAACTTAAAACCGGAATTTCTTAACCAATCCATTACCTGCACCGCACCGAGCAAAAGCTTTAATCTGGCCGGGCTGCAGGCGTCGAACATATGGATTCCCAACCCGGAAATCCGCCGTGAATTCAGGGCGGAAATTACCCGCAGCGGCTACTCTCAGCTGAACATCATGGGTTTGGTCGCGTGTCAGGCGGCCTATGCGCACGGGCGGGAATGGCTGGAAGGTTTAAAAGAATATTTAAGTCAGAACCTCGACTTTCTGCGCCGGTTTTTGGCGGAAAAACTTCCTCAGATTACACTGGTGGAGCCGCAGGGCACATATTTGGTGTGGCTGGACTGCACAAAGCTTGGATTGGAAGAAGAGCAGCTGGAAGACTTCATGGTGAACCAAGCCAAACTGTGGCTTGACAGCGGCGCGATTTTTGGGCCGGAGGGCGAAGGATTTGAGCGCGTGAACATCGCTTGCCCGCGGTCCGTTTTGGAACAGGCTTTGACCCGGCTGGAACAGGCGGTAAGCTCCCTTCCGAAAAAAGATTCGTAATCTGTTTTCAGGTGGCACGTCAAAATTTGACGTGCCGCCTTCTGTTAAATACAATCTTGCTCCGGCTGCGCCGCATATAATATTAGCCGGCGGCGGCAAATAAAGCTTCAAATGCAAAAAGCCCCTGCGGCGGCTCAATTGAAATAAGCCGCCGCAGGGGAATTATTTTTTGTTACTGAAGATCCTTGGGGATATACCACAACCCCTTATTGTTATTCTTCATGTATTCTTTGAATTCATCTGAATGGTAAGCTGCTACAATGTCTTTTGCCCATTTCGTATCTTTATTCTCCTGCTTTACAACCAACTGTAAAACCAGGTGGTCAAGAACGTCTTCCTGAAGCAATGCGGTCGAGGGATCGATTTTCGCGTTGTAGACGATGCTTCCGGTGATAACGGCATAATCAAAATCGCTGAGGGAACGGGGAATGTTCAGGGAATCCATTTCCACAAAGGAAAGGTTGTATTTGTTTTCCACGATATTCTCCTGCTTCACTTTAGAAATATCCACTTTATCGTCCAGTTTGATCCATCCGGCCTTCTGAAGCAAGGCATACGCTCTGGCTGTGTTCGAAGCATCGTTCGGAACGGCTACCACTGCGTCGGAATGGATTTTATCCAACGATTTGTATTTTGCGGAGAAAATACCCGCCGGTACAGTCGGGATGGGGCTGATTCCGACCAAATCGCCTTTCTGGGTTGCATTGAAGTTTTCCAGGTAAGCGGTGTGCTGTTCCACGTTGAAGTCAATTTCACCCTGATTCAATGCGGTGTCGTTCTGCAGAAGGTCGGAAAAATCGACCTCTTCCAGCTTATAGCCTTCTTTTTCCAATATCGGTTTTATCACGTCTTCAAACAGGACCGTATAGGGGCCTGCTGCTTTTCCGTATTTCAACGTGGTTTTTTCCGCTGATGCTTCCGATGCCGCGCTTGCCGCTGTACTTGCGGCCTGAGACGGCGCAGCCGCCTGTTCCGCTGGGGCTGCGCAGCCTGTCAGTAAGATGGCGGCCGCGGTTAAAGAGATCAAAATTTTTGCTGACTTTTTCATAAGTAGTTCCTCCGGTTTCTTATTTCGTTAATGGGTACGGACTTTTTTGGATAAATGAGTCCCAATGGACTGAATGCACTGTACAAAAATAATTAACACAATAACGGTAACAATCATCAGCGGTGTATTGAATTGCTGATACCCGTAGGTAAGGGCAAGGTCGCCAACCCCGCCGCCGCCAATACTGCCCGCCATTGCGGTTACGCCCAGCAGACCGATAGTGCCGGTGGTAAGCGCCAGAATGAGCGACCCCAGCGCTTCGGGGAGAAGGAAATGCCAAATCACCTGAAAGATGGAAGCGCCCATTGCTTCCGCTGCCTCAATAATTCCGCTGTCCACTTCCAAAAGCGAACTTTCCACCAAACGTGCCAAGTACGGCGCAATGTAAAATACCAGCGGAACCAGCGCCGCCTTTGTACCGATTGTTGTGCTTACAATCGCCTTTGTCAGCGGCATAATCACCACAAGCAAAATGATAAACGGTACCGAACGGACAATATTGATGACGTTATTTAAAATAAAGTAAAGCGCTTTATTGTCCAGAATCCCGTTCTTCCGGGTAAGCACCAGCAAAATTCCCAGTGGAATTCCGATGAGCGCCCCGAAAAGAAGCGAGCTGCACAGCATGTAAATCGTCTGGTTTGCCGCCAGCAGCATTCTGGCTGAGGAAATACCCAGATACTGTTCCATCAGTTGTATCATTCCAGCACCACCCTTTCCACCTCAACGTTTGAATCTTTGATATGTTTTATTACTTTCTCGATTTCTTCCTGTGCCCCGGTCAGCTTCAAAATAAGAATACTGAGCACGCTGCCCTGCAGTTCGCTTACCGTGGCAAATAAAATAGAGGTTTCCACGTCGTATGTTTTATTGATTCTTGACAGCAGGGAATCCTGAGCGGTTTCCCCACGGAATTTCAGCTTGATGATCTCCCCGGGGCGTTTCTCCTGTTTCAATGCGGCGCGGATACTGCCGGGAATGGTGTCGTCAATTACCGTTTTCACAAAGCCCTTGGTAATTTCATGCACGGGGCTGCCGAATACATCAATGACATTCCCCTGCTCCACAACAGCTCCGTCCTCCATAACCGCCACCCGGTTGCAAATGTTTCGAATGACATTCATTTCATGGGTGATGAGCAGAATGGTAACATTCAATTCCCGATTCACCTTTTTCAGCAGTTCCAGAATAGAAGCGGTTGTTTTGGGGTCAAGGGCACTGGTCGCTTCGTCACAAAGCAGAATGGAAGGATTTGTGGCAAGTGCACGAGCAATACCGACCCTTAGTTTATGTCCGCCGGACAGCTTATCGACATACGTGTCGATTTTCTCTTCCAGCTCTACAAATTCCAGCAGCTGCTGCACCCGCTTTTTTATTTCCGCCTTCGGTACCTTATTCAAAATCAGCGGCGCAGCAATGTTCTGATAAACCGTTTTAGAATTCAACAGATTGAACTGCTGGAACACCATGCCAATTGTTTTTCGTACCCTTCGCAGTTCTTTTTTAGAAAGCGCAATAATATCTTCACCGTTTACCACAACCCTGCCCTCATCGGGCCGTTCCAGAAGGTTCACGGTGCGGATGAGTGTAGATTTTCCCGCTCCACTGAAACCAATAACGCCGAAAATATCTCCGTCCTGAATCTCAAGGGACACATGCTTCAGCGCGTCGACGCTTGCGCCTTTGCCGTAAAAGGATTTGCTTACGTTTTGAATGCTAATCATTACGTTCTTTCGCTCCTTCGCCGCCCGCGTTTTCCTGCAGCCTTTCAAGCGACCGTTCGGCCAGTTTCGCAATATAATCGGCCGAATACTTCAGGGCATCGGGGTTAACCTGAAATTTCGGGTGATGGCCGGGGTAAGATTCGCCGGTACCAATTTGGATGAACACACCTTTTATTTGCTGCTGATAAAAGGCAAAATCCTCCCCACCCAGGGACGGGATCGGGGTGACGATCTGCAGGCCATTTTCTTTTGCAACACGGGCGGAAAAGTCAGCCCAGTCCTTATCGTTATCCGTTGCCGGCGGCCCCTCAATCCACTTGAAGTCAGCCGTGGCGCGGAATGCTTTTGCAATATTAACAGAAAGCTCTTTCAGCCGTTCGGGGATCTGTTTCCGCACTTCGGGGCGCAAGGTTCGGACGGTACCTTCCAGGAACGCGGCTGTGGGAATTACGTTCCATGTGCTGCCGCTGGAAACATGTGTAATGCTTACCAGCCCCTGGTCGAACGGGTCAATATTTCTGCTGACAATGGTTTGTGCGGCAGAAACAAGCTGCGAAGCAATAATGATAGGGTCAATTCCCTCATGCGGGTGGGCGGCATGGCAGCCTTTTCCCTCAATATTTATTTCAAGNNCCGCCGTTACACTGCCTGCTTTAATACCCACGGTACCGACAGGAACATTGACCGCCGAATGAATGCCGTAAATGAGTTCCACGTCATGTAGCACTCCGCTTTCAACAATCTTCAGCGCACCCAGCGAAGATTCTTCCCCCGGCTGAAAAATGATTTTTACCGTGCCGTTTAACTGCCCTTCCTTTTGCTTCAGCAGAATTGCCGTCCATAAAATAGAAACGATATGAAAATCGTGGCCGCAGGCGTGCATTTTGCAGGAGGTTTGGGAGCGATAGGATAAGTCGGTCTCTTCCTGAATGGGAAGCGCGTCGATGTCGCATCGAATTGCGATAACCGGCCCGGGCTTTTTGCCCCCCACCTGCGCCACCAAACCCGTCTTAAGCGGCAAATTCAATAGTTCAATATCCGCTTCGGTCAAAAGCTCCCGAATCCGTTTTGTTGTTTCCACCTCTTCAAACGATAATTCCGGGTGTGCGTGAAACCATTGAAAAACACGGACGAATGTTTCTTCCTGTAACGCTTTCTCTGTATTGATCATGTATGCAACATCTCCTGTTCGATTTTCTTTTCTCACCGCCATACGGCTTTCCCACTTGTTCCTCTGCTCCGTGTTATGAACGAACCGACAAAGAAAAAGGCCGACAGGCTTTTGGCCTGTCAGCCTTTGGTTTACTGAAACAGATGCATCAGATGCATTACGGCAGTAAAAAGCCCAGGTCATATTTTATTTTGGGCATACAACAACACATGGTACAGCTCATACAGCTTACCATGGAACTAACGCCAAAATTTCCGATCTGACTTTTCATTTTCTTACTTTCGCTTATTGGTATCATTGTTATGCCCTCCCATAATATAGTATTTATATATGTTTTATTGCATTACTATAATACGATGATTCCCGAAAAATGTCAAGGATTTCAAGAAGAAAAAGATTTCTCTCCCTTTTCCATATCTTTTCCACTCGTTTTGCTGTAAAACTAAATAGATTGACGGAACAAAAAAAGGCGCCGGCATAAAACCCGGCGCCTTTTTGATGTATTTTATTCGCAAAATTCTTTTTGTAACGCTTTTTTCATCGCTTCGACCGGGGCTTCTTTCCCTGTCCACAGCTGAAAACCGATAACACCCTGATTTACCAGCATGGACAGCCCGTCAAAGGTTTTGCAGCCTTTCGCCAAAGCCCGCTTGATAAACTCGGTTTTCGGCGGATTCGGGATTACGTCGCACACAACCATTTGCGGCAAAAGCGTATCGTAATTTAGATTCGGGCAGTCGGTATCCGGATAAAGCCCCACACTGGTTGCCTGCACCAATATGTCGGTATTATCGGGAACCGAAAATGTATGATCCCATAGCGCAAAATCCGCTTTTGCCGGCGTTTTGGTGTTAAGCAGTTCGACAAGGGCTTTCCCCCTGCTTTCTTCCCGGTTCACAACCGTAATATGCTGAACTTTCGCCATGGCAAGTTCCACCGTAATTACTCTTGCGGCACCGCCCGCGCCGAGCACAACCGCATTTTTGCCTTCGATTTCCACGCCGCTTTCGCGCAGGGATTTAATAAACCCTTTTCCGTCCGTATTTTCGCCGTAGGTTTCCCCATCCTTTAGGTATACGGTATTTACCGCGCCCATAATCTGTGCGTCGGGGGCCACATGGTCAAGGTACTTCAAGATTTCAACTTTATGCGGAATGGTCACGTTGCAGCCCTTATACCCCAGCGCTTTTAATGACTGAACGGCAATTTGCAGATTTTCCGGTCTTACTTCCATCGTAATATAGCGGTAATTCAGACCAAGCTGTTGAAATCCAGCTTCAACCATAACCACGGTGGGGTTTTCTTCAACAGGGCAGCCAAAAAGGCCAACCAGCTCACTTCTGTAACATTTCTCCGGCATTTTATTCTTCCTTTCCCTTAGGAATTAAACTCTTCGGGATTTACATTCAAATAATCACACAGCACATCGACCAGAAGCTGATGGTCTGTTTCATGCGGCAGACCGGAGCAGCATACCGAGCCGATCACACCGGTACCCTATAAGCAAATGGGAAACCCGCCGCCCAAAAAAACAAACTCGTCCGCAGGAAGAAAACCCTCTTCCGCCGGGGTCATCCCCTTATATTCCAACAGGGTGCCTTCATGCAACGAACTTTTATGAACGGTGTTAACCGTGTTCGCCTTGCGCCGCAGCCAATTGTCGTTATGTTTGTTGGTGCCTTCAAAACCGTAGCGAAACACCTTAAAGCCGTTCACGGTAATATCAAATGCGGGGGACAGCCCGCGCTTCTTTGCTTCCGCAATCAGCTTCAGCCCCAGTTCCAGCGCGTCGGAATTGGAAAAATGGTCGAACTGCAAAAGCTGTTCCTGTTTTTCGAATTTTTTCAATTTTGCTTCCAGAACCTTTTTATCCATTGTTTCTGCCATTGTAATTGCCTCCTGTATTTATTTCTATGAAATCGACCAAACCTTTGTATCAAACGGTAGTCCAACCGCCGTCAATAACAAGAATGGAGCCGCTGGCCATGTCGGCATTATCGCTCGCCAGGTAATGCACCGCAGACGCAATATCATGAATGGTTCCCAGCCGGCCGCGCGGAATTCTGGCCAGCACGGAATCGCGGAAGCTTGGCGTATCAAGCCGCTCCGCTGTACCGGGAGTGTACGTAAACGTGGGCGCAACCCCGCTGACAATCACGCCGTTTTTTCCCCATTCCAACGCAAGCACGCGGGTCATTTGGTTCATTCCGCCCTTGGAAGCACAGTAAACCACTTCCCCTTCGTTCGCCACAAACGAAATCTGCGAGCTGATATTGATAATTCTGCCGTACTTTCTTGGCAGCATATGCTTTGCGGCGGCCTGCGAACAGAAAAACGCCCCGCGCAGGTTCAAGTCCATCATTGTGTCCCAATCATTCTGTGTTACTTCGATTGCCGGAATGGGGTGCCCCATGCCCGCGCAGTTAATCAGAATATCAATCTGACCCAACTCTTCTATAATTGTGTGAAACAGCGGTTCAATAGCGGGAACATCACGAAGATCCAGCGCATAAACAAACGCGTTCTGCCGTTTCTCCTTCAGTTCTTTTCTTAGCTTTTCGGCGCTTTCCTCATTGCTCCCGATTGCGGCCACCACCGCGCCCTGTTCCAAAAAATAATCCACCAGACCTCTGCCAATTCCGTTTGTTCCGCCGGTAATGACCATGATTTTACCTTTTAACGAAAAATCATTCATTCTTTTCTTCTCCTTCTTTTCGGAAATTTCTGCTGAAACAAATGGGTTCTTTCGCCACCAATCCTGCTGTAAGTATAGCGCACAGGGTTGCTGTTTGCAATCCTTGTTTTGCTAAATCAGAAATGTAATTTGTTACATTCTACCTTATGCTGTTTTATCTAAAATTTATTGACAAACTAATCTAATTAGTTTATTATTTATTTTAATTAGTTCTGATGAAACAATTACGTGCCCAAATCGAAGGAGGGGTTAACCATAAAAATCAATAAGGAAGTCTTTATGCTGGAAAGCACCGTACACAGCCACGCATACCTGATTCAGGGTGCCGAAAACATTTTAATCGACACCGGAATGCCCAGTTCCGCCGACCGGATTTTACAGGAACTGAACAGCCTTGGCGCGGCAAAGCTCAATCATATTCTGTTAACGCACCACGACGTGGACCACATGGGAAACGCACAGCAAATACAGCAAAAAACCGGTGCAAAGCTTTGGGCGCCGGAGGAAGATATTCCGTATATTACAGGCGAAAAAAAGCGCCCCGGAGTAAAACTGCTTGTTGGTGCGCTTGTCCGGCCGAAAGTCCCCATGGTAAGCGGCGGGTATTCCTCTGCTCCCGATTTTGACGGAATCAAGGTCATTCATGCGCCGGGCCATACGCCGGGTCATGTGATTTTTACTTACCGTGATGTCGTTTTCCTTGGGGATTTATTCAAAATTGTGGACGGAGTATTTCAGCCAATGCCGGCTTATTTAACCTGGAGCCGCGCGGAAGCGGCGAAATCTGTCGCTCTGCTGAAAACCCTGGATTTTGAATGGCTGTGCCCGGCGCACGGTCAGCCGATGCGCCGCAATGCCGCGTTGGAACAATTCTTACGTCAGTATTAAACCATACATAACAAAATACGATATTGGGGAGTGATTGCATGGAAACAAGGAATAAACTTGACCGAACTGTCATTGTCCTTACCGCCGCGGCTTTATGCGAAGAAGTCGGACTTGACAACCTGACGCTGAATCAGCTTGCAGACCGGCTGAAAATAAAAACTCCATCGCTTTACAATCATATCAGTGGGCTGAAAGACGTGTATTCCGGCTTATCCGCGCTCGGCTTGCAGCGCCTTGGCGAAATCATTCAAACGGCAGCGGTCGGGCGTTCCGGCGACGAAGCCGTTTCTGCGGTTGCGCTGGAATACCGAAAATTCGCAAAAGAAAACCCGGAGCTGTACAAAGCAATTCTAAAAGCGCCCGAGCTGCAGGAACCCAAAATACTGGAGGCTGAAAATATTGTAACGCAAATTATGTTTCGTGTGTTGGAACCTTACCATTACAGTAAAGAGGAGACGTTCCACATCATCCGTGGCTTTCGCAGCGCGGTACACGGGTTTGTTTCACTGGAAGCGGCGGGGTTCTTCCGGGCGGAATACGATTTGGAAAAAAGCTACCGGGAACTGGTTGCCCTATTCCTTTCCGGTATGGAATCGCGCCGTACTTTGCCGTAATTTTTTCCGTTCTCCCTCCGGATTCTGTCGTTTTCATAAATATTTTTTTAATGGATAAACTATCCTGCGAAAGGAGATGTATTTATGGAAATTAAGAATAACAATACCAAACATCCTTCGGCTTCCAATTCGGCGTACCCGGAATCTGTTCTCACACCGCCTACCCAGCCGCTGCCGAAGGGTTCAAAATCCCATACAAATATCAGCACCGACCCCAAAAACACGAAAGACAGCGACCCCACCCAATAATTCAAAATCTATTTTTCGCCGCCCTGTAACAGGCGGCTTTTTATTTTCGCTGATAAATTTAACGCAGACGGAAAAGCTAAAGACGGAAGGAAGATGAATTTATGAAATATAAAGACCCGTTTCCCGGCAGCATTGCGCCCTCCCTCTTCGAAGACAAATTGACATCGAACAATCCTACCATCATACCTCCTCCGGAAGAAATCCGCAAACCGAACTATAAGGAAAAACCCGGTCCAAAGCCGGAAACGACAAAAGATAATTTACAGTATAAATAATCTGCCGGTTGCAAACCGTACAATTCAATTCGCCACCGAAAAAGCCGCACGGAAATTAGAATTCATTCCGTGTCGGCTTTTTGTTTTGCCTGCCCCTAACGCCGCTGTTTCTTCAAAAATGATTGTAATTTATTTTGCTGCTGAATATATTGTAACAGGGACCAACACAGCAAAAACAAAGTCCGGCTGAACAATAAGCGGCTTTCTGAATTTGAAAAGGAAAGGCGGCGATTTTCCTTTATGTTTGACTTTTTGAAAAAGAAAAGCAAGGTAGAACTGATTACCATGACGGACGGTACTGTAAAACGGATTACAAAAACAACCGCAGATAAAAAATTCCAATTTAAAGGGGAAGAATACGGCATTCACGATTTCCTAATGACGCAGAAAAAAGTCTATTTCGAAAGTTACCACAATGAACTTGCCCTTTATGAAGATGTGCACGGAAGACTGATTTTATACTATTATAACGAAGAGATGTGCTTTGACGGTGACGACCGGGTTGACGAAATGTTTAATCTAGTTAAGGACGAACAGGACGCCGACGACTTATGCAAAGACGGCGGTTACCGCTGGGGGCGTGTCCCCTATGTGTATAAGTCGGAAAACGGCTTTGTTTCCGTACATGAAATAGCAGACTGAATTCACTTGTTCTAAAATTTTAAAAATTTGAAAAGGCCCATGCTGCAAAATTCCACGCAGCATGAGCCGCTTTCTTTAAAAATAAACTTAGCGCGCCAATAAAAGGAACTTTTCTAACTCCATATTTTTTCGGGCTTCTTCCTTTTTCCATTCCGCATACTTTCGGAATTCCGAATGGCAGTTTACATTTCGTTCCGCGCAGTCTTTACAGGGCGATTGAGTAAACATCATAACCTGACCGCACCCCCCTGCAATCCGGTTCCGCTATCATAAGCCACAGCGCCCATTCTGATTTGCACTGTCCCTCCTTTCGTGAAATCACAATGTGGCCTGCATCTTTTTGGAATATTACCGCTCATGATAGCTTTGCCTCCTCAATATTTATTATAGAATTAACCACAAAATAGAATGAAATCGGTTCAATACAGAACAAATAAAACCTGAACCGACAAAACTCCTTTCCACTTCTCGGCAATTTGTGCTATGTCCCGGGAAATTTCGCCTGCTTTCTGCCCCAATGAAACTTTAAAGTCGATGTTTCTCCTTTCTTCCACTTCAGGTATCCTTTTCCGGGTGACAGGCATAATAGTCGGATAAAGTTTCCCCTGCCTGCTTCATCATTTTCTTGTCCGCTTCCAACTGTTCTTCTTCCGGCATAAACACTGTCCGTTTTGCTGGCCTGTATGCGAATGTTCCCTTAGGCGAAGGAACCTGTTCGAACAGGATTTCTTCCCGGCAGCGAACCGAGCCGTCACCGGATTTATTGACTATGTAGCTGACCAAAGTAAAGTCAGCCGGCTTTTCGCCTGCCAAAAAGACCACCTCGCTTTATGTTTATTGAAAATCAGCTTGTCCTATGCAATTTCCGGCGTAAAAAACCATTTTTTACCTGTTTCATTTTTGGAATAGGAGAAGCAAAATAAATCTTCCTCCGCTTGATCGGGATCCTGCTGTATTCGCATATTTCACCATTAACCCGGACTATATTTAAGAACGGGAAAAATAAAAGGCCCCCGCCATAGCAGGGGCCTTTTAGGGGGGAGCTTCATGAAAACGGCAGCAGCCTATATTCGCGTTTCTACGGACGACCAGTTGGAATACAGCCCGGACAGTCAGCTGGAAAAGATACGGGAATTTGCCGCGAGAAATGAGATGTTTTTACCGGAAGAATGTATTTTTCGGGAAGATGAGGGAATCAGCGGAAAAAAAGCGGAAAAGCGGCCGGAATTTATGCGAATGATCGGTACGGCAAAAAAGAAACCAAAACCTTTTGACGTGATTATCGTATGGAAATTTTCACGCTTTGCGCGCAACCGGCAGGACAGCATCGTTTACAAATCCATGCTGCGAAAACAGTGCGGCGTCGACGTGGTCTCGGTTACTGAGCAGCTTGGCGACGATAAAATGTCTATAATTGTAGAAGCCATGATTGAAGCCATGGATGAGTATTACAGCATAAATCTGGCGGAAGAAGTCCGGCGCGGCATGAATGAAAAAGTATCCCGCGGGGAACCGGTTACATCACCCGCCTTTGGGTACCGCATTCAGAACAAAAAATATTATATTGACCCGGAGGCAGCCCCTTTGGTACGTATGATTTTTCATGACTTTATTTCCGGCATGGGTTACCGTTCCATCGCGTTAAAATTAAACGCAATGGGTGTCCGAACCAAACGGGGCGGGTTATGGGAAAGCCGCTCCGTCGAATACATTCTTTGCAACCCGGTCTATGTTGGGAAAATCCGTTGGAACCCCAAAGGCAAAACACGCCGCAATTATGAAGACCCGAATATTGTGATCATTGACAGCGAGCATGAACACCTGATAACCGACATTGTCTGGCAGCTGGCACAACAGAAAATCCTAAAAAACAAAATGCTGTACGGAAAACCGGATGGGCAAAAAAAGCCCCCCGCCTTCCCGCTGCAAGGGCTTGTGAAATGTGGAAACTGTGGGAATACCCTAACCAGAATCACGAATTCGAGTATGCAATGCCAGGCCTATGCCCACGGAAAATGCAACGTTTCCCATAGCATCTTAATCAGCAAGCTGGAGGAAATGGTGCTGAGCGCAATCAGTTCGAATCTTCGGTATGAACAGATCGAGCTAATTGAAAAATCGGTTCCACAGCCTGACCGTATGATAGAAGCAATGGAGCGGCAAATCGTTCGGGAAACCCCGAAGCTGCAGCGGGTAAAAGAAGCCTATGAATACGGCATTGATTCCCTGGAAGAATACCGAAACAACAAACAAAAAATCACGGAGCGAATCGAAAAACTAAATTCAGAAAAAGCCGACACCCCATCCGGCAAAAAAAACAATTCAATCCACAAATTCTGCCTTGACCACCTGGATGCGATTCATCAGCTGCGTGACCAGACCGTTTCCGCGGAAGAGAAAAATATTCTGCTGCGCAGTTTCGTTGACCGGGTCGTGTTTGACCGAGCCAACCGCCAGNNACCGATATTGGCACTGAAGAATAGGAACCATATTATTATCAATAATATTCTGCTTTGCTCTTAACTGGTAATAATTACTAGAAAGAATTTATTCTCTTTTTAACCACAATTAAGAATGTTTTATGATACAATAACGCGGTAAAGATTATAGCAAATATTGCAAAGAGCGAAGGAGTTTTTTAATGAAAAAGATCATGCAAATCTTCAGCCTAGTTCTAACACTTTCTCTCGTATTATCCATCTACGGCACAACAGCTGCCTTTGCGGATTCAGCTTCATTCAGCTGTCGGGAATTTGGGACACCCTATCAAAGTATTGAACTATGGGATCGTCATCCTGACTATATTACTGTATATGACAGCAATATCACCCTGAGTGCTACATCCAGTGATGAATCCGTGGTAGGGACGGAAATGGTAAAGGATGCAGAACAAAATCGCTACATACTTTATCTTTCAGGATACAAAAACGGGAAAGCAACTGTTACTGTTACAGCTTCTGACGGATCGAGTGTTTCAAACGATGTTATTGTTGACGGCAATGCTCCATATTCTATTTCTTCAGACACAACTCAAGACTTTTCTCTTGCCAAGGGTAACAGCTATATAATGAAGATTCATCTTGTCAGTCTGAAGTCCGGGCAATACATCCCGCCAAGCATTGAATCTGACAATGAGAATATTATAATAGCCACCATACTTGACTGGAATGCGGACAGCAATAATAATTATTTCTTCCGCATAGATACCATAGGCAGTGTAGGACAAAGTGCTACACTCTCGATTGGTGGATTGGGATATATCCATAACAAAACATGTAAAGTTACGATAAAAGATAACAAAGATCTTCGTTTGGATACCACAGTAAAATATACTTGCGATGTTGGAGCTACCTATCGCTTTATTGCCTACACATCCTCAAAAACGGTTCCGGCAGTAAGCACAGACAATGGCTTAATTACTGCAAAATATGAAGGCAAAGTGACCGGAGGATATTTATACAGTATCACTTCACTCTACCCTGGCGACTCATCGGTACATATTACATCCAATGGGGAAAGTGCTTCATTTCCGGTCAGTGTTAATCTGCAAAAAATCACTTCTGATACACCATCAAGCATTAATGTATCATTGAACAAAACTTATGTTTATAAATTAAAGGTTACCGGCAATAAAGAACCAACCTTCACCACCGACACCCCCGCTTCTCTTGCCGTCACATCGGTGAGAAAAGAAGGCGGTTATTACTATGTAAAAGTGACTACTAAGGGAACCATGAAAGGCGGAAGCTTCCTAATAGCGAACTTCCCGGCAGCATCGAATAAGACATACCCAGTCTATGTTGGATTTGTAAATGTCGCAGATCCTGTTGCTCCCGCCCCAAAGTCTGACACAACAACCAATGTTCAAATACCAAAGGGTTCTAGCTATACATTTAAAATCACAAACTCCTCGATAAATATTTCAGATGCATTTTCCGCGTTTAAAACTGAACTGGTCAAAAAAGATGGTTACGATTCCTATTATAAAATAACTGCGGTTGGCAGCGTTGGCAGTCAGAGCCAAGTCATGATGTATTATGGAAACGAAAGTAAATTTTTATGCTGGGTTTCCATTGGCAATCCGCCTGTTGCACCGATCAAGTCCGACACTACATATGATTTTAGCGTTAAACAAGGAAGCAGCTACATTTTCAAGCTTACTTCAACCAGCCCGCAATTAAACTTTTATTCTGATAACGGGGTGGTATTCAAAACTTCCATTGTGAGTCATTCCGGAAATGATTATTACTGTAAAATTACTGCAACAGGCGCCATTGGGAGCACAACTGCGATATTTGCATCAATACCCAACTCAAACACTACGCCGAAAAAGTTGTGCAGTGTGACAGTGGCATAATGAATCTTATAAATAGACGATAAAGAAAGGGCACCGGATGAAACCGGTGCCCCTTTTTAATATTATCGGCGGTTATGGTATTAAAGCAATTGCTCATTCTACGATAAAAGCCTCTCCCTCAAAAACCACATGTAGGATGCTTTTAAAAATTCAAACAAACTTAATTAATAATAGCAGTCAAATTGATAAGCAAATAACCTACTCATAGAACTGTTTGATTATTTATGTAATATCCTTACTCAATTCTTCTTTATCGTGTTTTATAATATCCAAAAGAACTGATAATAGTATAACCTGTAACTCATAAGATTCTTGCTCAAGAATTACATCAAGTAAGTTTGATGCACGTTGCGTTTTTTGCTCAAATTCATTATAAAGTATAAATACTATCTTTTGAACTACTTCAAAATTTTCCATTATTAGCTTCTTAAATACTTTATCATCTAAGGTCAAACCAGCCTTTATTTTAAAGTATGGAATCTTTTTATCTATTATTATATAATACATAGCAAAAACTTTTTCTTTTTCTGTCTTAAACGACGAATTACAAACAATATCTGTCCACACTTCTAAATAAAATTGATTTTCGTCATACCCAGCTTTTATCGCTTTTTTTAAAACAGTGAATAATAATTCATCAATTAAATCGCCATAACTTTTTTTCAATTCATCTTCATCGTCAACAAAAAAGTACTTATCGTTGTTAATGCCAGATTTATCAGTCTCCATTGTACCAAATAACTTACATACATGAGCAAATATATCAGTCTGAATATCTTTCGGAGCATCCTCGATTATCTTATATAACTGATATGATAATTCAATTGGGGCTTCAGAAAACGTACTAAGTTTTTCTTCAATTAATTCTAAATATTCATCTTTATTCATGCAAAGTAGTATCCTTTCTAATTTTATTCATCTAGCCATCTCGATATAAAACTAATATATATCTTTTCTGGAAGGCTAATCAATAAAGTAAATAATAAAATTAAATCATTTAATAAACTGCTTAATTTTATTAGATCGCACATCAAAAAAATAAATACAACCGTAAATACTATAAAACTTAATAATGCAAATCCATGTATAATATTCAATTTGTCTTTACTTTCATTTACTTGACATATTTCAAAGTACAAGTTAGCAAAAACTATTATTAAACCTAAATAATTAATGATAGCTATCCATTTATCAATGTGATTTATAAAAACCCTTATTAATATAAATGTTATAAGTATAACAATGATAACAATATTTTTAATAACATCTTTCAAAATCTTCACCTAGAGATATAACTTTTACATTACTTAAANNACCAATAGTTTCTCCACCAAAAACACATAAAATATAATCCCTTAAAAAATCAACAGTGCTATAATTATTATTCTGAAAACTTATCGTAATGCTATGTCTATTAATTGATATAGCGTAGTCAAGTGATATAGAATTAAAAAATTTCTTTCTAGTTAAAAACTGTTTATTTCCATAATAAATATTAGATTTATATATTAGCTTTCTATGAGAAAACTTTTTAGGGGCAATTACATTAATTACCATTATAATTATCCCTTCTTATCTGGATTAAAAAATTTACCGATTTTATATAATGGATTGAATTTATATTGAGGACAATATTTCTCATTATACTCTTCCATTAAAACAAGTTCAAAAATAGTCTCAGGAGTCACATTATCTTGGTTCCATAAACATTCATTATTAAATCTCTCTAAATTCTCAATGGCGCTCGACGAATATCCAACTTTTTTGGCACCACTAATTATTCGATTTCTTCTTTCCAAATTATATTTCCGTAATCCATTATCTCGTAGCTCTACTTTAATTTCTTTATTATGATTTTGGATTTTTTCTATTTCTACTGTTAGAGAAACAATTTCACTTTGACCGTTTTCTAAATCTCTCAAGCAAGATTTAAACTTTCTGTCATTCTTATTCATTCTAACATTTCCCAACTAATCTATATTATACTCTTTAGATTCGTATGCTACTCGAAAACATTATATTCTAAAATAAAGATATCATATTTTTCGACATTGTCAATATGATTTCGCGTAAAAAACAAAAATGCTTATCCTTTTGCATGCAACTTTCATACAAATGTCCTTTCCCCACCGTTTTCTATCGCAGTCGTGTCGTGAAAACAATAATAAAAGTCGGTTGAGAATTATACCTCTCATAATCTGCAGGCCACGGTGAAATATCGATTCTTCTGGTCCAGTTTTTGCAAGAGCATCTATAATAATGCCTTTCCCTGAAATCCAAATCCCATTTCACAGCCTCTTCCACATTGGCAAAGATGAAGAACCTTGGAACGAAAAAGATTCGTATAATTTATTATGCTATCAATACAACAAAATCAAATATGATTAATAAAGATTTATGATAAAGCATTATATTTTTTTACAACAATTTCTTGACTAACTAGAGAGCATACAGGATTAATTGGGACATGATACCCACGACCCCCAGCTTTATAAAAGTGATGTATTTGAATGAAATTTGTAAAGTTATAACCAATGTAAAATCGTCCGAAAGAATTGAAACTAAAGCTTTAGATTATGAAATAAGCGGTAGATTTACATTTAAAAAAATTTATCCGTTGTCCTATTTATCGATCAGATATTTTCTCTTAATGAAGATGACCATAATACATTACATAAAACAAAAAGGGAGCCGGAATTAAACCGGCTCTCCATTACATTATATATATTATTTTACTGTGCGATTCCATCAGTGGGAGGGTTAGCAGCATTGGTTGCCGTCGCATCCACATAACCTTCTCCTGCTATGTAGGCAACTATGCTGCCTAGCGACATAACCACGCCGCTTACTTGCTGAGTAGTGTTGTTATCTATGCCGAGCAAAGCGAGAACGCCGATAACGAAACCGGCCAGCGCCAACCAAAACTTGCGAGATGTAAGCTTCTTTGAAATATTCATAATTAACCTCTTTCCGCCGGGTTTTCCGGCTATTTTTTTAATATGACTACTGCAGCAAGGACTGCTACAACAATCCACTGCAGAGCTGCGCTAACAATTATGTCCCAACGCTTTGCGGGTTTACTTTCAAGGTCACCAAGGCGATGCTCATGGTTGTCCAACTTGTCGTTATGGGCCTTTATGATTTCGCCCATTTGGGCAGAAAGCTCAACCAGCTTATCGGTTTTGTCTTCCTGCCTTTCGAGCCTTTCCTTGTCCCGTTCAAAGCGTTCATCCATCGTTCGATGCCGTTCTCTGCAAACCTCCTCAGATACCTCAGCCATGGGTATCCCTCCTTTATGCAGCGTAAACCACGAACTGCTTCACTCCGTTTACATACACACCGGATGCAGCTCCAGGCTTACCAACACCGACAAGGTAAAAATAACTTTCGTCACCATCCCGGTACCGAGGGAGAATCACCGCAACGCCCTGAGTGCCCACAGTGACCACAGGAGCATTTTTTGCATCGATCTTTAACTGATAGGCCTGTCCCAACGAAAGGCGAATGTCGGTCGTTGTATCGCTTTTAAAGTCAATCACCTGGGGCTTCGGAAATCCGTTGTATCCGCCCGCCCGGATGATCGTCGGGTAATCTTTCAGCGATACATCCATATCGACGTTGCCGTTGATCCCCGCAACCTTTCCGGTGCTGCCGGTCTGCTGGATCCCGCAGGGGTAATCCGGCCCGCCAGAATAATCCGCAAGCCAAACGTCGTACTTCGAAAGAGTATCGGCGGTAAATCGGCCCGTTTTAATATAGTCGATATTGGTGTACAGGTTTGTAAAATATCCGTCCGCTCTCATGGAGTCCATAAAAGCACGGTCCATGGAATCCACCGAATCAACGACCTTAATGTTATGATCTACGGCCCATTGGGCACTGGCGTATTCATAATCAAACGCGACCGGAAAATCAATTTTTCTCCTGTAAGGCGCGAGCACCCGCTTGAATACCTCAGCTTCCTTGCGAGCATCCTCCACAGAGACCGCATAGCTGAACCAGTACACCCCGACATGCAGTTTATGCGCCAGCGCACCCTGCATATTTTCTTCAAATTTCGGATCCTTCTGGCTAATGTCGTTACCGAACCCCGCGCGGATCAGAACAAAGTCAATTCCGGAAGCGTCCACTTTTGCCCAGTCAATCGTACCGTTATGCTTGCTTACATCTATTCCGTTCATATGTACACCTCCCGCCCTATTCCGTGTAATCGTCGCCGGTGATTGTTTTGTAATCGTCCGGGGTAATCCAAGTTTTCACGACGGCTTTTTTCAGCCCGTCTTTAGTCAGCGGGCCATTTCCGCCATCATAAAGCCTTTGAAGAT
>DFRY01000066.1 GCA_002378845.1 Ruminococcaceae bacterium UBA3451
CAATCGGCGGTATTTATTTGGATAACGCGGCAACTTCGTTTCCCAAAGCGCCCGGTGTAGGCAAGGCCCTGGCCCGGTATATTGATGAAGTCGGCGCAAACATCAGCCGCGGCACCTACCGTTCGGCAGCCGAGGCCGCACTGACGGTACTGAATACCCGGGAACTACTGGCGACGCTCTTTCATTTTACCGGCCCGGTTAGCCATGTGGTATTTACCCCAAGCGTCACTTATTCCCTTAACCAGGTGCTTCGTGGCTTTTTAAAACCGGGTGACCACGCGGTAGTCAGCAGCATGGAACACAACGCAGTCATGAGGCCGCTGACGGATCTTACAAAAACAGGCGTGACCTTCTCCCGTATTCCGGCAAACCGGGACGGCCTGACGAACGCCGGGGATTTGCTTCCTTTGCTTCGTCCAGAAACAAAGTTGGTTTTGGTGAGCCATGCTTCCAATGTAAGCGGGTCGGTGTTTCCGCTGGAAGAAACCGCAAAAATTTGCCGTGAGAAGGGTATTCCTTTAGCGGTGGATGCGGCGCAGACCGCGGGGCACCTGCCAATCGATTTTGATTTGCTGGGACTTGCCGCTCTTTGTGTACCGGGGCATAAGGGTTTGTTGGGCCCGCAGGGCATTGGTGCGGTCTTATTTTCGGAGGAGTTTGCAAAACAGGTCTCCCCGCTGATAACCGGAGGCACCGGCAGCGCTTCGGACAGCGAACTCCAGCCGGATTATCTTCCAGATCGGTTCGAATCCGGGACGGTAAATCTGCCGGGAATTTTCGGTCTTCATACGGCACTGGAATACGTATTGCGCCGTGGTATAGACGATTTGCGGCAACAAGAAGCGGCGATGACAACACGGTTTTTAAATGGCCTTGCGGGTCTTCCCGTCCGGGTTGCGGGGCCGCAGACCTGCGACCGCAGAGTCGGGGTAATATCCCTGGATTTTACGGGGCTGGACAATGCGGAAGCGGCATTTCAGCTGGAACAGCAGTTCGACATTTTTACCCGCTGCGGTCTTCACTGCGCACCCAACGCACATAAAACGCTGGGCACCTTTCCCCAGGGTACGGTTCGGTTTTCTGTAGGATATACGACGAGCGAGGCGGAAATCGACCGCGCAGCAGAGGCTATTCGCACAATTACGAAAGAATAAGGAGGACTGGATATGTTTTTGGATGCGAAAGGAAAGGCTTGCCCCCTTCCTGTGATTATGGCCAAAAAAGAGTTGGACGCAGGCTGCGGCAATTTAACCGTCGCAGTGGATGATGATATTGCGGTGCAGAATCTTTCCCGTCTGGCGGCCAGCCGCGGACTGCAGGTTACCGTAGAAACAAAAGACGGTGTTTCCAACGTTCGTATTGCTCAGGACGGAAATGCAGCGCCGGAAAAGGCGCCTGTCTGTGTACCGCAGGACGGCGGATACGCAGTTTTTATCGGAAAAGATCATGTAGGAGAAGGCGACGCGGAACTTGGCTACAGCCTTGTTAAAATGGCAATCTATACCCTTTCCCAAAGCGATGCGGTACCTGCCTCCGTTTTATTTATGAACAGCGGCGTAAAGCTGCCCGCCGGTGACGAGCAGCAGATTGTGGACAGCTTAAATGAGCTTATCGGCAAAGGTACCGAGGTACTGGTGTGCGGCACCTGCCTGAACTACTACGGAATTACAGACAAGCTCAAGGTTGGAACAATCAGCAATATGTACGACATTCTGGGCAAGATGCAGAACGCTTCCAAAGTGATTACCCTGTGATACGGGAGTATGTGCTTTTCACCTTTGACTCAACTCATTCAGCCATTGCAGCCCAAAGGCTTTTGGCAGACCTGAGCCCTGTTTTAATGCCAACCCTGCGGGAAATCAGTGCCAGCTGCGGAATGTCCCTGCGTCTCCGCTCGGAGGATCGGGGCTGTGCGGAAAGTCGCATGGCGGAATCGGGCATTGGAAGCTGGTACCTGTACCGCGTTATTTTTGAGGGAAAAAAGCCGGATTGCAAGCTTCTTTGCAAAGCCGGTGATTGTAATATATTGAAAGGAAAGGCAGATGACGGCCATGTCAGATAAAAAAATCAAACGTTTGACAGAATTAACTTCAGCCGCCGGATGCGCGGCAAAGCTGGGGCCGGGCGCTCTTGCGGAGGTTCTTAACCGCCTTCCAAAGCCGAACTGTCCCAATCTGCTTGTTGGCAACGAAACGAACGATGACGCCTGCGTTTTCCGCCTTACCGACGACCTGGCAATCGTGCAAACAGTCGATTTCTTCCCGCCCATGGTTGACAACCCGTTTCTCTACGGGCAGATTGCGGCAGCCAACGCGCTTTCCGACGTTTACGCAATGGGGGCAAAGCCTGTGCTCGCCATGAACCTGCTGTGTTTCCCTGCCTGCCTGGGGCTTGATGTTGCGGGGGAAATTCTTGCGGGCGGCGCAGACAAGGCAAAAGAGGCCGACTGCGTGATTGCCGGAGGCCACAGCATTGCGGACAGTGAACCAAAATACGGTTTGTGCGTTACGGGTCTGATACACCCGTCGCAAGTTCTTACCAATTGCGGCGCACAGCCGGGTGACAAACTTCTGCTTACAAAGTCGGTGGGCACCGGCACGGTTATGACCGCCTGCAAAGGCGGACTTCTTACGGAAGACGAGGCAGCAGAGGCGCTGCGCAGCATGTGCACGCTGAACCGCCGCGCCGCGGAAATTGCCGCAGACTTCCCTGTTCATTCCTGTACGGATATTACCGGATTCGGTGTGGCGGGTCACGTATGCGAAATGGCGGAAGGAAGCAAGGTTACCGCAGTACTTCACACCGGTACCCTGCCCTTGCTGGCTCACGCGCGGGACATGGCGGAAATAGGGGTTCTTCCTGCCGGTATGTACCGCAACCGGGATTATTTTGCAAAACGCGGTGTAACCGTAGAATCCGGCGTGCCCACCGTACTTGCCGACCTGATGTTTGACCCCCAGACCTCCGGCGGATTGCTGCTGTGCGTTCCCGCACAGGAAGCGGACCGCCTGCTTTTGGCGCTCCGACAGGAAATTCCCGCCGCTGCCATCATTGGCGAAGTAGCGGAAAAATCGGAACAATTCGTGCAAATCGTGAAGTAATGAAAAAGAGGACCGGCAGACATAAAATGCCTGCAGTCCTCTTTTCATTTCAACCGCTCAGGAAAGCTTCGGTGCGGTAGCCTGTACAAAGTCGTAAAATTCTTTTACCAGCCCCATCAGCTTTGCTTTCCTCCAGCGCACAAGGAATAGATTGCGCACCGCCGGGCTTTCAAGCGGAAAGCCAAGCACACAGCCGTCCCTGATGTAGTCAGCGGCGGCTCGCTCCGACATCACTGCAATACCCATTCCGGCGGCAACGGCACTTTTAATCGCCTGATAATTATCCATAATTGCGGCAACATTCAGTTCTACCTGTCCAATACTCTTCTGCGCCCAGGTCTCAAATTCCCGTCGGGTGCCGGAACCGCTCTCCCGGATAATCATAGGTTCCGTCACAAGCAGGGATTTTGGAAACGGCGCGTGTGAATCCAACGTGTCGTATCGGCCGTCGTTGGGGGTAATGACAAGCAGGCGGTCTTTTGTAATGGGGCGGTACTCGCACTCGTCATGGAAAGCGCTGCTGCCGCACAATCCGATTTCAGCCCTGTGCTCCAGCAGTTTTCCGCCAACCTCGGCACTGTTGCAGGACAGCACATGAAACTGTACGCCCGGGTGAAGTTTACGGAACGCCGCAATAAGCTGCGGCAAAAGGTATTGTGCAGGGACGGAGGAAGCGGCAATACTCATGTGAGTTGTTTCCGGGTCGGACCGCCCGAACTCCGCTAAAAGACTGTTCCGCTCCCGCAGCATGGATACCGCAAAATCATACACCCGTTTCCCCTCCGGCGTGACCTTTACGCCCAGGGTGCTGCGTTCCAAAAGCTGCTGTGCAAGCTCCTCCTCCAACGCCTTCATTTGCATGGTAACGGTGGGCTGCGAAGCGAACACGCGCTCCCCCGCACGGGAAAAGCCTCCGGTATCAACCACGGCCAAAAAAATTTCAAGCTGGCGAAAATCCATTGTGCACTCTCCTACGCTCTTGTTTCATCACAGAAAGAACCTGCGTCCCCTTTTCATCTGAACCCAGCCCCTTTTTTCGTACAAGTGGGATCAAACCCACTCCAATTGCAAAAACCTGCCTGTTTCGGTCTTTGCCGCAGTGCAAACCAAAAACTGTAATGCGGTACTGCTACGGATTGATCAGTTCAGCGTGCTTCCTTTATCATGGGGCGGAGTCTCGTCGACAATAACCGCGGAACCGCAAATAAGATCAAGCGCTTTCCCCATTTGGGTTCGATGGGTCAGTTCACTTCTGCTGTAATTTTTTAATACGGTTTTACGAACCTTATCCGGCTGCATTTTATACTGTTTCGCAAGCTCGGAAATCGCCGCCTCAATATCCTCTTGAGTTGCCTCGATGGCTTCTCTTCGAACTATCTCTTCCAAAACCAATTCGCGTCGAACCATCATTTCGGCGCGCTCCCGGTCATTTTTGCGCATCAATTCCATAGTATTGCCCGTATATTCCAAATACTGCTCCATGGATTGCCCCAGAAGGGACAGATACTGCTGCGTTTCCTCCATCATGCGGTCGGTTTCCTGCTCAATCATAATCGGCGGCACGTCAATCTCCGTGCGGGTAATCACATCCATCAGCACGTTGCTTCTGGCTTCACGGTCGGCCAGCTCCTGCTTTTTCCTAACCAGGTCGGCTCGAATGGTTTCTTTTGACGTTACAAATGCCTGCTCCGGTTCCGAACCGACTTGCTGTTTTAACCATTCTGCTTCGACTTCCAGGTCGGTGACCGTATAAAGTACGCGCCGCGTTTTCAGCCCCATGTACTGGCCTAAGTTTATTTTCGGTTTCACAGTAACGGTAAAGCGGCAGACCAAAGGGTCGTACAAGCTTGGATGCGTAATTTCCACAGTGGGCTTTGCAACCGCTTCCAGCCCGGTTTTATGCAGACCTTTTTCATACAAGTCAGGAAGAAAATCGTTCGCCAGTTCCTTCAGAATATCACTCTGTTCCGGCTCAAACGGGGTATTGCTCCGATGCCCTGCCATTTTGGATTTTCGGATTAACCGGATACGGATTTTTTCGTACACCGGCTTCATTTCTTCTGCCGATACCTCGGCCTCTATTATTTTTTGGTATCTTGCACCGTCGCAGACTCGAAATTCCACGGCAAAGCCCCCCAACATAAAATTCATTCGGCTTGAACAGGTATAAATCATCCGTATCAAAGGATCAGACAAAAATCCGCTTGTCCCCATCGCGTCTGGTAATCATACGGCTGTCCATATATTCTAAAAGAGGCATAATAAACTTACGGGTACTGCACAGAATATCTCGCGCTTGCGCCGGTGTGAACCCGCCTGCCGCGTTCGCCCGCAGCACCGCGATTCCTTCCTCCACAGCGGACGGTGCAAAAAGGTATTCGCCGCATTTCAGCAGAATTCCCTGATTGCAAAGGTATTGCTGAAGCTCCGAAGCCGCAGTCTGCTCAATATGAAGACCCGCCGCAGCCGTTGCCCAATCGGGCGGCTCCAGTTTTCCTTTTTCGTAGGCAGCGGCTAAACTTTCCACCCACGCATTCTCTCGAGGCGTGGGTTTTGGTGTATATTCTGGCAGTGCCACCGTTGTGCCGGCAATGCGAATCTTCCCCTGTTCCTGCCAGCACGAAAGCAGAACGTTCCTCTGCTTCGGCGAAAATCCGCCGAAAATACGGGAATGAAGTTCTGCCGCTGGCATTCCTCTGCGCAAATGATAGGTATGATGATACTCGTTAAGTGTTTTTTCTGTTTTTTCCAGTAAGCTGTCAACCGTCTCGGGCAGCAGATAATCCACTTCGGCATCGGAATCCAGCTTGAAAAGCAGTTGCTTTTCCTCCAGAACCGTCACCAGCGCACGAATCTCTTCCAAAGGCATCTGCGCATGCTGGGACAGCACTTTTAGGCTCATGGGCGCCTTCTTTTTCCGCAGTACGTCCAGAATAACATCTTCGGGAACTCCGTTGGCTTTCACCGCCAGCTGCGCAATCACCTCTTGCCGGTACCGTTTGTGTCTGCTTGGATTCGCATCCAAAACTGCGGCGCCGCCGACCACTCTCATAGGCGAATAACTGCGAATAATCAGCTTGTCCCCGCGCAAAGCCGTCAAGGGTTCTTCCAAGATCAACTGACAAAAACAGCTCGCCCCCGGCAGAAGTTCCTCCCGGTCCAACAGATTAACGCGGCCCATAACCTCCGCTGTGCCGTGATGGATACGAACCCGGCAGCGATGCGATAGGGCTTTAGCTTCCGGCAAAAGATAAAATTCCGTATCCAACCCATAGCTTTCCCGCAGCAGCTCCGGCGCCGCCAGCCAACCGCCACGAAAAATATCTGTTTTTTCCACCCCCGCAACATTCACAGCCGTACGCGTTCCCGCCACGGCTTCCTGTACCGGTTCCCCATACACCTGCAGGTTCCGTATGCGGGCTTTTCCTCCGCCCGGCCATATTTCCACCGTGTCCCCTGTGTGCATTTTTCCGCTCCACAGGGTGCCGGTAACGACCGTACCAAACCCGGACTTTGTAAAAACCCGGTCAACCGGCAGGCGATAATGACCGCCCGCGGAGCGCGGCTCCACATCCTTTGCCACCTCGGAAAGTACGTCCAGAAGCTTGTCAATCCCCTCCCCCGTTAAAGCGGAGCAGGCTACAATCGGCACATTCTTCAAACTGGTCGAAGCGATTCGTTCCTGAATCTGCTGGGTAATCAGCTCCATCCACTCGTCGTCGACCAGATCGGACTTTGTTATGACGATAACCCCTTTTTTTATGCCAAGCAAATGAATAATATTCAAATGTTCCTCGGTCTGCGGCATAACTCCCTCATCTGCCGCTACCACAAGCATGACAATGTCCATCCCTGCCGCTCCGGCCAGCATGTTTTTAATGAAATGTTCGTGCCCCGGTACGTCGATTAAGCCCAACTTCTGCCCGTTCGGCAGCGTTAACGGCACGAAACCAAGCTCAATGGTCATGCCGCGCCGTTTTTCTTCCTCCAGGCGGTCAGGGTTGACACCGGTTAGCCGTTCCACCAGTTTTGTTTTGCCATGGTCCACATGACCGGCGGTACCGACAATAATATGGTTCATTTAAGCCTCCAAATAAAAGCGGATTAAATCCGCGAGCTCCGCAGTATCTTTTTCTGTAATTAATGTACGCACATCGAATATGGCTTTCTCATTCCGTATGTAGCCCAAAGCGGCGGGCGTTCCCTGCCGAAGGGACAGAAGTAAATCGGCACTTTTTACCGAGTGCGGTACTACTTCCACCGCGCAGGTTGGCAGTTCCACCGTCGGCATTGAGCCCCCGCCGGCCTGGGAAGCGGTATTAATTACCTGAACATCGGCAGGGAGCGGTCTTTCTTTTAGCAGCTGTGCCAAATATTCCGCTTTGGGGCGAAGCTCCTCCGCTGAAGCCGTAATCATTGACAGAGTGGGAATGTCATTGCCCGCTCTTCCTTCCAGATAGATGCGCAGGGTTGCTTCAAGTGCGGCAACAGACAATTTATCGACTCGCAAAGCACGGGTTAGCGGATTCTTTTTTAAGCGCTTGATATATTCCTTTTTGCCCGCAAGAATACCCGACTGCGGGCCGCCCAAAAGCTTGTCCCCGCTGAACGTGACCACGTCCACACCGGTTCCGACAACCTGGCTGATCATCGGTTCGTCGCCGATTCCCTGCGCCGCCAGCGGGTAAAGGCAGCCGCTTCCAAGATCATGCACAACCGTAAGTCTGTATTTGTGCCCCAGTTCCACCATATCCGCAAGAGCGACGCTCTCAGTAAATCCGTATATTTTAAAATTACTGGGATGAACGTGCATCAACACTTTTGTATTTTCGTTGATTGCGTTTTCGTAATCGGAAAGATTAGTTCTGTTGGTAGTACCTACTTCATGCAGAATAACCCCACTGCGTTCCATAATGTCCGGCAGACGAAAATTTCCGCCAATTTCAACCAGCTGTCCCCGGGAAACGACCGCCTCCCCGTTTTTGGCCAATTCATCAAGCAGCAGCAGTACCGCCCCCGCGTTGTTGTTGACAACAAGGGCATCCTCGGCCCCGGTTAACTCACAAAGAAGCTCTACCACATGGTCATAGCGGCTGCTCCTCTTCCCGCTTTCCAAATCCAATTCCAGATTGCAATACCCCGAAGCGGCATCGACAACAGCCTTTACGGCGGCGTCGGCAAGAACTGAGCGCCCCAAATTTGTGTGAAGCACCACGCCGGTTGCATTAATAACCCTGCGTAAAGACGGGTTCTGTTTTTGCCGGTAACGGGTTCTGGTTTCAGCCAATGCTGCCTGAAATAAATCCTCTTTGGACGGAAATTCCTGTTTTTGCTCCGCAAGCTGTCGGCGCAGAAACGCCACGGCATCCCGTGCCGCTTCACTGAGGATTACCCTGGAATACCCGTGTTCTGCCTCTTCGACCGCCTGTACAATTTTATCTACCTTGGGCAAGCTGCTGAAATCCATTTGAAAGCCTCCGAGCATTTTTAGAATCGAGATTGGGGCACATACGGCGATTTGCGGCATAAATAACCCATATCCCTTTTCTAAGACGAAAATTTTGAAGATTTTTTATAAAATTTGTCGGGTTTTATTTACATATTTTATAATTTATATTATACTACTGATAACATCATTGAGTAAAATACTATATTTTTTATCAATCCCATTGAAATTTTTCTATAAATAGACAGTCACTGTTCCCCGAACGGGTACATGTGCTGACAGCAGCCGAAAAGAGAAAGGTCCGGTGTACAAAATGAACGACCGCCAGCTGAATTATATTTTGACAATCGCACGGGAAGGCAACATTACCACAGCCGCACAAAAGCTGTTTATCAGTCAGCCATCCCTCAGCTGCATGCTGGCCAACGTAGAAAAAGAGCTGGGCATTAAACTGTTTGACCGCAGCATTTCCCACATGTCGCTCACTTACGCCGGCGAATGCTATGTAAATACAGCCAAACAGATTCTTAGTGCCAAACGGGAACTGGAACAGCAAATTTACGAAATTCAGGCTTACCAGAAAGGCCGGCTTTCCATCGGATGCGGGCGGCAGCTTTCTTCCATTCTGTTCCCGCTGGTCATTCCGGTATTCAGGAATCAATACCCCGGCTTCAGTATAAAACTAATTGAAGAAAACCTTGCGGTTCTGCATGACATGTTGTGTTCCGGCGATTTGGACATTGCTTTTTCGTATGAGAAAATTGACAACAGCAATTTAAAAAGCCTGCTTCTATATGAGGAGCAGATGATGGTTTTTGCTCCGGCCACGTTTCCGTTTTCTTCAGCTGACTTGACGAACGGAACCCCAACCGTTGATCTTACTGAAATAAAAGACAAGCCCTTTGTTTTGTTTAAGGCCGGGAACCACCTTCGGGGCGTTACGGATCAAATTTTTTCCGATTTTAACATCACTCCGAAAATTATTCTGGAAACGGACAACTGGCAAACCTGTATGGGCATGGTGAAAATGGAGGAAGCTTTTACCTTGCTGCCGTTTTCTCCGGTTGTAAAAAATTCGGTCGGCGAAAATATAAGTTACTACAGCATTGGCAGAAATTACACCCGTTCCATTTACATCTATTACCAAAAAAGCTTGTTGCCCCTTAAAATCATTCAGGATTTTATCGCTTCCGTGCAGGATATGGTGAAACAATAAACCCAGAAAACAGACAGGGAGACATCCTGTGGCAGTGCCGCGGAATGTCTCCCTTTTTATGTACCCGTTTCCCGGAAATTTCTTGTTACATGGTATCTATGTAACAGCAGGCGGACAGGGCGGCCACCGCGCCGTCGCCCGCAGCGGTTGTCAGCTGCCGTATTGCTTTGGAACGGCAGTCCCCGGCTACAAACACCCCCGGCGTTCTGGTGGTGCAGTCTTCCCCGGAGTCCAGATAGCCATATTGGTTAAGCGCCGCCACACCGGCAAACGCCTCGTTTTCCGGAACTAAACCGATAGCAACAAACACACCGTCGCATCTGAGTTCGCTTTCGACTCCTGTAGCAGATTCCAGCAGTTTCAAGCCCTTCATTTCCCCGTCTTCGACAATGTAATCTTTTACGACGGTTCCGAAGACCGCATGAACATTTGATTTTGCCTGTACGGTTTCCCGCAGCTTCATCTCACCGGTATAGTCCGGGAGGTTCTGAACCACAACAACCTCGCTGCTGGTTTCCGCAAGAAGAATCACCTCTTGCAGCGCGCTGTTTCCGCCGCCGATAACGGCAACCTTTTTTCCGCTGAACAGGGCGCCGTCGCACACTGCGCAAAAGAATTCACCGTTTCCTACCCACTGCGATTCGTCAGGCAGGCCCAGAGGGCGGTGTTTTGCCCCGACTGCAATAATCACGCTTTTAGCCTGATAGGTATTGCCTTCTTCCGTTGAAACTTCTTTATACATGGGGCCGTTCTCAATCCCTGTAACGGTTTCGAGCTCTACTTCGGCACCCAGTGCAAGAATCTGCTCGGACAGGCTGTTCGCAAAATCATTGCCGCTCATTACCATAGTACCCGGATAATTTTCCACTCTGGGTGAATGGGTAATCTGCCCGCCGAAACTGCTTTTTTCAATGACACAAACGCTTTTATTTGCTCTTAACGCGTAAAGCGCAGCCGTCATGCCGGCCGGCCCGCCGCCAATGATAACAATGTCGAAAATGCCGGAATCTTCCATAATTTGAAACCTCCAAAGATCTTATTAGAATTGCAGGTACCCTTGAGCCCTGCGGGGGCGGAAAACCTCGCTATTCGTTTCCCGACACCCGCGGGTTCACAACCGTTCCGTTTATTTTTTTTCCTGCAGACGCTGCTGCCAATTGTCGGGCAGCTTAATTTTTTTCGTGGTCGGCGCCCCGAGATAACCGCTTTGGACAAAGCCTTTACTCTGGTTCCGGCTTGGATCGCCGCTCACAATAATCTGGATGGACTGGGGATTCGGCACAACCTTAACCTCTCTTTGCGGATCATTGCATTCACAATACTCCGGCGACAGTTCTCCCCTCTTTACTCTGTCACACAGGCTCAGGTACACACCGTTGAAGTCCAGGAAATGCCTTTCCATTTCTGCGGCGGTAATTCGAACATTTTTGAAGAAATGTTCCCGAATGTCATCTTTTGTCAAGCCGTCTTTGGCCAGTATTGACGCCACAGCCGGGCCAAGCATCAACAGCGGTTCGTACCTTAACGTAGCCACTGCCCAAACGGAACCAAACCTCCAAAGTCTTCGCCCAATCATTTCAGTCAGTATTTGCAGATGTTCTGCCGCCGTACTGCCTGAAGTATAGATTGGAAAACTGATGGCAACCGAACTCATTACGGTAACCGTGTTTTCACCGTCGGCAAACCCGCGGTCAACGCTATAAGGCTGCCAACCAATGCTTCTAACGTGCTCTTCATTTTCCGCTATTGCCACGTTCATACTTTGCCCAATGCTGCCCTTATCGCCCACTCCCGGCGGAAGCCGGAACCCGCAGACGTTCCTCAGGTACAGTTTCAGGAAACGGCCAATGGATGTATTGGCCTGACGTCCAAAGCGTAAAACACCTTGCCCGTAGTTAAAATCCAAATCCTTGATAATCGGCCCGTTAATGATAATTAACGGTTCCCAACCAGGCGTGGTGCCAATATCCTGAGCCCGGAAGCCCTGGTTCATAGGATTTTTAGGGTCGCCCGTATCCGAAATCGCCTCAACTACCGCGATGAGAACCGGCATATATTCAGGGCGGCACCCGGCCATTACGCCGTTAACGGCAATGTTCCAGATGGTAGCTTCCCTGTTTTCATGCGGTAAAACGGCCAGCACTTCGTTTGGCGAACGGTCGGTAAAGCTTAAAAATTTCTCGATTTCTTCTATGGTTGGCGGAATAATGGGCAGACCGTCTGTCCAAAGTTTGTCGTAGAAATAATCGTTTACCTCTCCCAAATCCCCTTTATAAATCACGTCCCGTGGATTCGGGTCGGCGGCAACGGTTTCCTCTGCGTTCTTCTCTTCCTTTACGTCTGCCGAACCATTCGTCAGACTTTTGATGACGTTTTCAACAACAATGGTGTCAACCTTTTCAACCAGCTGTTCCATAGAGTCCGTCATCATTGTACCGGGGTACTCTGAGATTCTGAGATCTTTCAAACCCTGACTTTTTGCAACAAGCTTGGCTTGCGCCAAAAATCCGGTGATGATAATACCTGTGGCTGGAATTCCACATTTTTCAACTGCGGCCGAAACCCGTACAACTGCGGGTGCACAAGCCCCTCAGGCGCCTATTCCGGCTATGACCGCGTCACAGTTATAACTGAGCAGCAGGTCGCGTAAGCCGGGCAGTTTTTCAAGTTCCGCACCGTACTTTCTGGGATCGCGAAAATTCCCGAAGGTATCGTAATCCACAAAATTGATGTTTTTGTACCGTTTCTTAAGGGAGTTCCTCAGTGCAGGAAAGATGTCGTCCCCTCTGTAGGAATAGTGGGACAGCTCGCAGATTGTTTTTCCTTCCAAGTCTGCAAGCCTTGGTGCGAGGGCCGCTTTTTTGACTCCGGATTTGCCGGAAGGCCAAACGACCTCGTATTGCTCTGCCATTTCAATCCTTCTTTCTCAATGTTTGTTAATGTCGCTGTAATTCCGCTGCATTTCTGTACGAAATCTATATATCCAGTATAAAGTAACGGAAGCATATAGTAAAATACTAATAAATTTATGGTTTTCATTTGAAAAATTCTATAGTCGTGAAAACTGCCGCCCTCGCGCCGAAAAAAGACAGTTTATTCATTTTCAATAAGTATCGCAGGGATCATCCATAGACATTTTCTTATGGATTGAATAAGAAATAAAGTATTTTACAAACGACGGTCTATCATTTAAAATAATGCTCATACACTGGGCTTTTGTTTGCCGTGCCTTGCGGCTGCACGGGTCTGACCGAACGAATGGAATTTTCCGCAACAATATATGGGAGTAGATGGGTTGCTGGTGTGCCCTCTGGTCTTCAAAACCAGTATAAGTAGTTAACTTCTGCTTGGGTGGGTTCGATTCCCACATACTCCCGCCAACAACTGGACTTGCAAAAGGGCTGCCGCTTCAAAGCGGCAGNNCGCGGCAGCCCTTTGTTTGCTATAATACAGATAAATGCCCCGTCCGTAAAAGATACGGACGGGGCATCGTTTTTGCAGCCTTATTACAAACATTGCGTGAACTCGGAAAATGTTGTACTCCCGAATATGCGGAAAACCCACCGTCAACCGGTACGACAACACCGGTGACAAATCCGGAAGCCTTGTCGGAAAGCAGCCATAATAATGTGCCCAACAGTTCTTCTGCTTCTCCAAAACGTCCCATGGGGGTAGCCGCCAGTATTTTTCCGGTACGGTCTGTTGGCCTGCCGCTGTCGTCGTAAAGCATGCCGCGGTTCTGATTGGACACAAAAAATCCGGGCGCAATTGCGTTTACCCGGATTCCCGTTTTCGAAAAATGCACCGCCAGCCATTGGGTAAAGTTGCTGACAGCCGCCTTGGCGCCGGAATAAGCGGGAATTTTGGTTAGCGGGCGAAACGCGTTCATGGAAGAAACGTTCAGAATAACAGCGGACTTCTTTTCAACCATATCTTTTGCAAATACCTGTGTCGGCAAAAGAGTGCCAAGAAAATTAAGATTAAACACAAACTCCACGCCGGAACTGTCCAAATCGAAGAAACTTTTTACTTCGTTCTCAATATCTCCTTTTTCATAATACTCTTTTTCTGTTGTGGCACGGGGATTGTTCCCTCCGGCCCCATTCAGCAGAATATCACATGGCCCGAAATCCTCCAGCACTTTCCGATGGCAGTCCTCCAGGCTTTGCTTATCCAGCACATTGCATTGATACCCCTTAGCGGTAAATCCCTGTGCAGTAATCTTTTGGGCGGCATTTTCGGCTGCCTGCTCATTCAAGTCTAACAAGGCTACCTTAGCTCCGCTGGCAGCTATCGCTTCGGCGAACATGCTGCACAGCACGCCGCCGGCGCCCGTAATTACAGCTATTTTATTCTTTAGATCAATTTCAAATGGAAGTTCCATTACTTTCCCTCCTGTTCAATTGCTTCCCAAAGCCCCAGTATATAGGTCGCACCTAAAGCACGGTCGTAAAGGCCGTATCCGGGGCGACCGGCCTCGCCCCAAATCATGCGGCCGTGATCCGGACGNNCGGCCTGATGCAAGGCCTTCAGGATGCCGTATAAATTCAGACTTCCGCAGGCGGATGGATGCGGAACTTCCTGAAAATTGCGCTCCCCGGTCCATTTTACATTGCGGGCGTGTACGAAATAGATTCTGTCGGCATAGTCCCGCGCAATGGAAATCAGATCGTTTTGCGGGTTGGAGCCTAAAGAGCCCAGGCACAGGGTAATTCCATTTGCCGGTGAGGGGTTGATTTTCTTCATCCTTGCATAACTCTGCGCGCCGGTAATAATCCGCGGCAGACCGAAAATACCCCAGGGCGGATCATCCGGATGAATGGCCATTTTAATTCCTGTTTCCTCACAAACAGGAACCACTTTGTTAATGAAATAGGCAAAATTATCCCAAAGCCGGTCTTCATCCACATTCCCATACTCCGCCAGCAGAGCCTGCAGCTCCGCCTTGGTGTAGCTCTCATCCCAACCGGGCAGGGAAAGTTCGCTTTTCAGCGGATCCATTGCGAGCACACTCTCGTTATCATAGGCCAAAGCGGTGGATCCGTCCGGCAGGGGATGGGCCAGATCGCTCCGCAGCCAATCGAACACCGGCATAAAATTGTAGCATACGACTTTCACGCCCGCCTTCGCCAACCGGCGAATCGTTTCACAATAGTTGTCAATCAATCGGTCTCTTGTGGGCTTACCAAGCTTGATGTCTTCGTGCACCGGCACGCTTTCTACAACCTCAAACGCAAGGCCGTTTTGAATGGCCGCATTCCGAACTGCAGTGATTCTCTCCTCGGGCCATACGTCGCCCACGGGGACGTCGTATACGGCCGATACGATTCCGCTCATACATGGAATCTGGCGGATATATTCCAGAGAAACGGGGTCCTCCGGTCCATACCAGCGAAATGTTAATTTCATGCGTTTTTCTCCTCTTTTCAAATGCGTTACAATGACTTTTTTATTTGATTCAATGCTCTGTTTAACTGCAGCACTTGTTCGGGACTAATAGTATCCCCTGCCATTTTCAGCATTACCTCCACTGACATAGCATCCATCATACGCTGCATCTCTTCGCCCATCTTTACACCCTGTGCGACATCGCCCCGTTTTGACGCAGCCTGACGCATCATCTGATCCAACAGGGCAGCGCCCTGCGGATTACTTTTGATGTCGAGCATGGTATCTTTAATCGAATAGGAATCTTCCGGGAACTGTAGCTCGCCTTCCTTAAACCAGTTGACAATGCTGCCCTGCGCCATAATATAATCCCGGTTCGGCTTTGCGGCCCTCCGAATTGTAATGATGTCGCTGTAAATTCCGCTTTTGGCCTCGATTACATGCTGGCCCGAAATAGGCAGGTCAAAAACCAGTACCTTACCGCCGGTTTTTTCGGCGACCAGCTTACCGTCACAGTACAGCGCCGCCTGTTCCTGGTTCGTATAAACAGTTATCCGGGTGATTTCTTCGGTGCGGTCAACGTAACGTCTGCCGCAGATGTGAACAAACGGCTCCTCTGACCAGTAGGCTTTATAGAGGTAAAAGGCGTCTTTTTTCAATTTGCGGTCAAAAGTAACGAGTCCCTTTTGATTCACTCCGTGCTTACCGCCCTCGTCGCGGCCGTCCGCCGCAAAGTCAAACATGTTCCACACATGAGTGGCCCAGAGGTATGGATTTTTCTCAAACAACCGAAGCATATGTTCATGGTATTGGGCTTGATACTGTTCGGTGTAATCTCCGCGTTCGGGGGTATTGGTCTGAAATTGAGGATTTGCATCCGCCCCGTACTCCGACAAACCGAGCACCTTATTCGGGTTCTTTTCCCTGAAGCGGTTAAACCACTCGTCGTTGTTTTCGAGGGAGCCGAGGTACCAACCAAAGTATAGATTATAAGACAGAACGTCCGGAATATCCAGCAAAGGGCTGTCGGTTTCCAGCATGAACACGTTTGCCGTCACGGTGAACCGTGTTTCATCCAGCGAATGGGCCAACTTGTTCAGCCGGACATGGTTTTGGAGAATATCCTCATTGCAACCCCCTACGGAGGTAATCTCGTTGGAAAGGCCCCAACAAGCGATGCTTGGATGGTTGTAATTCTGCAGAATCAGTTCCGTTAACTGGCTGGTGGTGTTTTCGTTCGCTTCGGTCATATGCTCGGATATATAAGGAATTTCGGTCCAAAGCACGATGCCCGTCTCATCACACAAGTCATAAAAATATTGATCGTGCTGGTAGTGAGCCAGCCGGATGGTATTGGCGCCCATCTCGCGGATGATCGCAACGTCGTTTTTCATCATCTCGCGCGTAATGGCGTTGCCTACGCCGTAAAAGTCCTGGTGCCGGGCTACTCCCCGCAGGGGGTACCTTTTCCCGTTGAGCAAAAAGCCGTTGTCTTTATCTACTTTGAAATCGCGGCAGCCAAAACGCGCCTGTACTTCGTCGATCGGCTGCCCCTGTGACAGAAGTTCCGCTTTCGCCGTATACAGGAACGGGTCATGGGTTCCGTTCCACAGATGTGCGTTCTCAATGTGGAAGTCGGCCTGCGCACAGCCATCCTGAACCGAAACATCCTTGTATGAAAGCCCGTCAATTCCAATGCGCACGGTGAGCCCCTCACCGTTTTCCACCTGTGTTGTTACCCTGACATCGGCACCGCCGTCCCGAACCGTCGCGGCCACGCGAATTCCCGGCGCCCCATGGTTGTTCATTGCAAAATGAGCCGCAGGCAGCGTTATTAAGTATACATCCCGGTAAATACCGCCATAAAAAGTAAAGTCGGCCTTCTGCGGGTATACCCTTCGGGTGGGGGAATTATCCGCAGCCACAGCCAGCAGATTGTCGTCGGCCAAATCGGACGTGATATGCNNCCCGCCGTCATGCCGGCACAAATGGCGTCCGTTCAAATACACGTCAGCGGAAGAATTGACACCTCTGAACTCAAGGTACGCCATTTCGTCGCCCGACAGTTCCGGATTTTTCATCTGCTTTGTATAGTAGCAGCGGCCGCGGTAATAATCGTTTCCTCCATCCTGGCCGTCCGTGGCGTTCCATGTGTGCGGCAGGTTAATTGCCTGGCCTTTTGGCGATGTGACCTGTTCCACATCAATTTCCTCTTTGGTAAAAGACCAATTCTCATTTAATAAAATATATTTTCTCATTTTACCACCATCTTTCAAGTTCTCCCGAATTATAAAAAGCCGTTCCGGCAAAATCACCATACCGGTCATTGCACCCGCTGCTTCAACTTGGTTCGTCCGGCCGGATTCCCCTGCTTATCCCTGGGCAGACAAAGCTTCCTGTTCCCTGCGGCTTTCCAGTTCGGTTGTATTCTTGTTTACCAGCTGTTTGTTCAGTGGGAATGCAAACAGTAAAATCAGAGCGATTATTATGTACATTACGCCCATTAACATGGTGGACAAGCTGTAAATGCCCTGCTTGACCGCCTCTGTCTGAACCAGAGCCTGTGAGTTATAGCCGATTGCTGCTAATGCAAAACCGCCAAGCCCGCCGGCCAACGCCTGACCAACTTTTCGGGAAAAGGAATAAGCTCCGTAAATAGTGCCGTCAGCCCGGTTTCCTGTTTTGACATCCTGATAGTCAATAATATCGTTTACCATAGCCCAGCTGACCAGATTGAAATAAGTCATGCCGATGTTGGCGAGCACCGTGGCCCCCAGAAAAATCCACACATTTTGTATTTTCATAAAAAACGCAATGGAATAGATCAGTCCGGTAAAAAATAAACCGACGATGCTGCCCTCTTTTTTACCGAATCTTGTCGTTATTCTACTGGCAAAAATGGCCATGCAGACGGTAATGGGAATGGTGATAATCCCCGCCAAAGACATCGCGTTTTTATTGCTGAAATAGTCAGCATACAGAAACGCGTTGATAGACTGAGTAAGCATTGTGCTGAGCAGCAGAACAATGGAAGCGGCAATATAGGCCAGAAAAGCTTTGTTTGTGACAATTGCCTTAAAGGTCTGCGCAAGAGTAGGCTGCTGCTTTGAAGGGATCTCCTCGAATTTCACTCTCTCCGTTGTAAAAGCATAGCACAGTATGTAAAAAGCAAGGGCGATAATGGCGAAAATGCCGGCAGCCATCATAAATCCCCCGGAGTTCACAACCTGATTTCCCTGCGCATCCGAATAGTAAATGAATTGCGGAGCGAGCACACTGACAATGATACTTGCAAAAGTTCCCCCCAGGGTACGTGCCGTTGACAGCGATGAGCGGCCTTTGGGATCGTTGGTGACGGCGGATGCAAGAGAACCGAAAGGAATGTTAACAGCCGTATAGCAAACCGACCCAAAAAGAAGATAGGTGGCGAACATGTAAACAATTTTCAGCCCCATCGGCGCTCCGGCCAGACCCGCCTGATACATTAAAAAGCTGGCCAACGACACCGGGCCGCACATTCTGCGAATCCATGGGCGGAACTTGCCGTCTTTTGTCGGCTTCATACGATCCACCAGACGGCCCATACCGATGTCAGTAAAGGCGTCCACAAAACGGGCCAATAAAAACATCGTGCCAATCACAGCAGCATCAATGTTCAGCACCCGCATGTAGAACACCATTAAAAACGACCCCGCCATCATAAACAAAAAGTTGTTGGCAAAATCACCTGAAAAATAACCTACTTTGTCGCGAAAGTTGAATTGCTGTGCCGATTTGCTCTTGCTCATTACAATTTCCTCCCAACATGTATACATTATTTTATTATATGGCCACTATGACCATGGCCGTAGTATAGCATCTGTTGTATACAAATGTCAATTCATTCATTTCGGTTTCTGTTATTTCACTACAATCGCGCCATTTAATTTGTACAATTTCACTATATAATTTAATATAAAGACAAATTTATTGAACTAATTAATAATAATATTGGAGTAGGCCAATGCATTTTCTACATTGACACAGACCGGTATTTAAAGTATAATCTGCTTGTATACAACGATATGTTTCTAAGGAGATGATCTGAATTGGACGAACCGGAGTACCGTAACGAAGCCATGTCGAACAACGTCTATTCAACGCTAAGGAGTCAGATATTAAATTTGGAGTATACTCCCGGCACCATGCTGAACGAAAATGACATGACCGAAAAGTTCAATGTGTCCCGAACGCCTGTCCGGGATGCGTTTAAAGCGTTACAAAATGAAGGCCTGCTTGAAATCAGACCGCACATTGGAACATTTGTGACCAAAATAGATTTAAGTGACATAGCAGATGCTCTTTACCTGCGTACCGTGGTGGAGCAATCGGTATTCAGTGATTTGGCCTTTTTTTACGATCCGATTCAGGCAGTTAAGGCGCGCGTCATACTCCAGAAGCAAAAAGAACTTCTCGAGACCGAAAAAGCTCCCGATTTGCTCAGCCACACCTTCATCCGTTTAGACGACGATTTTCACAATTCCCTTTACGTCGCCGCAAGGCGGGAACAGTTATCGCGCATGATTAACGTGCACATAGCACATTATCACCGCTTTCGGGCACTAATGGACCTGGGAGAAGGCCGTGACCTAAACTTGCTTTATCGGCAGCACACCGCCATTCTGGAATTGATCTTAACCAAAAAAACAGAAGAGCTTCGGGCTTTGCTTTATGAGCATATTAATCAGGGCTTCGCTAAAAGTGCGGAGGTGATATATCAGTACAGCGATTATTTCAGCGGATCGGTATAACGGAATCTGCTGCGCAGAATACCGGACTGCGCAAACAGAATACGGTTCTTTCGTGGGAAGAAACAAGCGAACAAAGCATTCTACTGGCTATCGGCCGGAATACGTACTTCGCGGTTAAACTGAAATTAGGATTGGTGATTCGATGAATAAATTTATGAATGAGGATTTCCTGCTGGAAACGGTCACCGCAAAAAAACTATTCGGCATTGCTTCACAACAGCCGATCTTTGACTATCACTGCCACCTGTCGCCAAAAGAAATTTACGAAAACAAGCCGTTTCAGGATATTGCCCAGCTTTGGCTTGGCGGCGACCATTACAAGTGGCGCGTCATGCGCGGCTGCGGAGTCGACGAAAAGTATATTACCGGCGACGGCAGCGGATATGAGAAATTCAAGGCGTGGGCTGAAACGATTCCCTGCTGCATTGGGAATCCTCTTTATCACTGGACGCACCTTGAATTGCAGCGCTTTTTTGGAATTGACACGCCACTGTCCCCCAAAACAGCGGACGAGATTTGGAATGTGGCGAATGCGAAAATAGCGGAGGGCGGCTTTACGCCACGGGAAATTATAAAAGGGTGTAATGTAGCCGTACTGTGTACAACGGATGATCCGGCGGACAGCCTGAAATACCACAAACTTCTCGCGCAGGACCGGAGCTTCGGCGTAAGGGTTCTTCCGGCGTTCAGACCGGACAAGGCGCTCGGCATAGAGGCACCCGGTTTTTCCGGCTATATTAGGGAACTGGCAAAGACCGCTGGCATGGAAATAGGAAATTACGAACAGCTAAAGGTTGCCCTTTCCCGACGCGTCGCTTTTTTTGCAGAGCTGGGCTGTGTCGCAAGCGACCACTCCCTTCCCTATGTTCCGTACTGTGCAGCAGGCGCTGCGGAGATTGATTTCATCTTTCAAAAAGTCCTTTCAGGCAGCACACTGAATGCGACAGATGCAGAAAAATACAAGACCTCCCTGCTCACGCACCTTTGCGAGGAATATACCAAACATCACATTGCTATGGAATTACATATTGGCGCGCTGCGCAACAACAACACGGAAATGTACCGTAAACTCGGCCCGGATACGGGCTACGACTCGATGGACGACAAACGGATTGCCGAGCCGCTTTCGCGGCTGCTCGACAGCCTTGAAAGAAAGGGAATTCTGCCCAAGACGATTCTTTTTTCTTTTCATCCCAAGGACAACTATGTTCTTGCCTCAATGGCCGGAAATTTTCAGTCCGGCGAAGCCGCCGGGAAAATTCAGTTCGGGCCTGCGTGGTGGATGAACGATCATATTGACGGAATGACCCGTCAGATCACTGACCTTGCCAACCTGGGGGTTCTTGGAAAATTCATTGGTATGGTAACGGACAGCCGCAGCTTTTTATCTTATCCGCGCCACGAATATTTCAGGCGCATTCTGTGCCGATTCATTGGCAATTTGGTTGAAAGCGGACAGTATCCGGATGATATGGACGCACTTTCGGAAATTGTACGGAGCATTTGCTTTGAAAACGCGAGGAACTACTTCGGAATTTAGCACTGAATGGATTAGACCGTAATAAACCCGGAAAATACTTAGCACCTGGAATCTTACTGATTCCAGGTGCTTTTCACTTTCTTATTAACTACTGCTTAAGAAGGACAAAAAACTCCAAACCCGCATAAAACCGGGTTTGGAGTTTTTGAAAATGGTATAGATGATAAGACCTTAGGCACTCAAGGTCAAAACCAACCATCGCCCGCCGCGTCCCAAACACGAAGCAGAGGGCCTTCGTAATGCCTACCGGATTGCACAAAGGACGCGAAGAGAATCCGCTATCTTGTTAAATGGATATTGTATCATAATGCCAAACAGGCAATCGGCATAATATAATATTGAAGTTTAAAGTAAATCTTTCCTCTCGCTTAAGTGCCGCTAACACACCCAAAGTCAACCCAGATCAGCGGAATCCCCGCATAATGTTGCTGAAAGAAAGCGAAGAACTTCGTCCTGTGTTTTCATCCTGAGTAATTTTCTGGCAAGCTCCGCCGCCTTTTCCGCCGATATTTGAGAAAGGGATTCTTTCACTCCGGCCAAATTTGAGGAACTCATGCTCAATTTTCGGATACCAAGCCCCGCCAGAACAACCGCGCCCCTCGGGTCGCCGGCTAATTCCCCGCAGACAGACAGCGGCTTTCCGGCCGCCTGAAAGGCATCGGCAATCATTTTAAGAATGCGAAGCATAGCCGGTGCCATGCTTTGATAATACGAGCCGATTTCGGAATTCATGCGGTCCGTCGCCGTAAGATACTGACAAAGGTCATTTGTCCCAATGCTGGCAAAATCGACTTCTTCGGCAAGCAGGTCTGCAATAAGCGCAGCCGAAGGAATTTCAATCATGGCCCCGACTTTCATATTTTTATCGTAGGTCAGGTTATCGGCATCCAGTTCCGACACGGCTTCTTGAAGCACGGCTTTTGCGCTGAAAATATCATCCATACTTCCTACCATCGGAAACATCAGCCCGATTTCCCCATAAGCAGATGCCCGGAGAATAGCACGCAGCTGAGTTTTAAAAATATCCTTATGATCCAGACAAAGGCGCAAGGCGCGTTTCCCAAGAAACGGATTCTGCTCTTTCGGCAGATCCAGATAGCTAAGATTTTTATCCCCGCCAATATCCAATGTGCGGATTGTGACCGATTTACCGCCGGCGTTTTCAACTACTTTTCGGTAGGCCCGGAACTGCTCTTCTTCGCTGGGAAGATGGTCGTTTTCCATATAGAGAAACTCGGTACGAAAAAGGCCGACAAAGTCACCGTATCGGTATCCGTCGCCGGGCAAATCGGAACCAATATTGATTCCCGTCTCAATTCGCGTGCCATCCAACATTTCGGAGCTTACTTCGAAAAACTTTGCTGTTTTAATCGCTTTTTCTTCGTAGGCGATCTTTTTTGCGTTGAAATTTTGCTTTTCCTCATTTGTCAATGCAACGGTTACCGTCCCCAAAACAGCATTGACGGCTGCCTCGTCTCCCTCCGACAGCGCGCCCATCACGTTTTCCACTCCTAAAACAGCGGGAATCCCACAGCTTCTGGCGATGATGGCCAAGTGCGAAGTTTCACCCCCCATTTCCGTAACGATTGCAAGAACATTTTCACGGTCCAGATTTGCCGCGACGCTTGGAAGCAGATCGTGCGCGACGACGACAACCTTCCCTGGCAAATTGGAAAGGGAGCACTCCGGTCTTCCCAGCAGGATTCTGAGAATCCTGTCCCGAACATCCTTCAGGTCAGAGACTCGGCCCGCAATAAGCGGATCATTGACTTTACCCAATAAAGCAATAAATTCGGAGAAAACCTCGGACACGGCATAATCCGGCATTTTTCGATCCCTGGAAATCGATTCATGAACCATTGCGATAATTTCTTCGTCTTCCAGAAGTTCTTTGTGTGCTTTGATGATTTCCGCTTTTTCTCCGGGAGCCTCTTCAAAAGAATTGAGAAGGCGGTTCAGTTCCTCGTTCGCGGCTTTCACCGCACGATCAAATTCTTCAACTCGCCGGAACTCTTGCCCCGCTTCAAAATACTTTTCCCTTGCCATAT
This sequence comes from Ruminococcaceae bacterium UBA3451, assembly GCA_002378845.1. Classification (GTDB taxonomy): domain Bacteria; phylum Bacillota; class Clostridia; order Oscillospirales; family Acutalibacteraceae; genus Caproiciproducens. The sequence continues at coordinate 23,530 of DFRY01000066.1, forward strand.
AGGAGAACGGTTTGTAAAGAAACGTTCTTCCTATGGCCATCCCGGGGGAAACCGGGTTTCCTTTTAAGATCATATATTCATCTCCGAAAGAATCTATCTAAAATCATTTTCTCGTTATCCGGTTTATGATTTTGTTTTCAAACTATGTAAACCTGAGCAAACCAAAGTTCCTGCAGTTTTTACTAAAAGCGGTTCATCCAGGCCAATCAAAATCAGTTATAGATCTATCGCAATTTATTCATGGAATCCGGAGTCGATCAGTGCGGCCAACGCTTCTACCGCTTCCCGCTCTTCTTCGCCATCGGCGGAAATTTCAATAACAGAGCCTTTGATGAATTCTTCCCCCATAATGCGGATTAACGATTTCGCGTTTACCGCGGTTCCACTGGCTCTACTGATATTCTGAACGGTAACGGTGCAGGGAAAATTTTTCGCTATTTGGGCAAACTCCCCCGCCGGTCTGGCGTGGATTCCGGTTTCATTAACAATGACAGTGCGTTTTGTGTACATGCAGTTTTATCCCCTTTCTTATAGGATGAGCGCAATACTGGAGCCCTCAAAAGTTGCGTCTTTAATAATCCGGGCCTTTTCACAGTCGCCGACCATATAAGTATCGGGCGTTATGCCGTAAAACCTTTCTGCTTCCGCCTTTTTCGCCCGCACTCCCGTAGCAATTATAACGGTGTCGGCCGGCAGCGTTTTTACCGTTCCGTCCTTCGTCTTCACCACAACTGCGCTGTCGGTAATTTCCATACAGGAGGTCTCGATATACACCGTAAGGTTTTTTGTTGCATCCATATGCTGGCGCAGGCCAATTTTATAAAGCATATTCCCCTGCATGGCAATTTCGCCCGCCATTTCCACAATGCTGACGTTCTTTTTCTCCAGTTCGGAAAGCTCCAGCCCGATTTCCGCGCCGATGGTGCCTCCGCCTATTACGACAACCTGCTGCCCAATCCGTTCGCTGTGCTCAATGGCTTGATAAAAATCGATAACATTTTTGTTTTGAATTCCAGGGATGGGCGGGGTAAACGGTTCGGCTCCGATTGCAATTAGGACGGTATCCGGGTGAAGTTCTTCCACCATTTCAGCAGTTGCATCGGTATTAAGCTTGACGGTGACGCCGGATTTTCTTAGCTGTACTTTCAGATAATCAAGGTAGGCTTTGACATCAACCTTATACTTTTCCATTGCGACATAGTGGATAGCTCCACCGACATGGTCGCTTTTTTCCAGCAGAATCACCTCATGGCCTCTGCGGTCCGCTGTCAGTGCCGCGCTGATACCGGCCGGACCCGCGCCGACGATTACAATGCGCTTGCGTTTTTGCGCCGGCTCCGCTTTTGTGGGATACCACGATTCGTTATAATAACGCGGGTTGACGGAACACGCCACGTTCTTGCGGTCTGTTGCGATATGATAACATTGCAGGCAGCGAATGCAGGGCACAATATCTTCCGGCCTGTCTTCCATCGCCTTTTTGGGCCATTGGGGGTCCGCCACCAGCGGACGGCCCAAGGCCACCAGATCGGCAACCCCATCAGCAATCAGCTTTTCCGCTTCATCCGGGTTCATAATTGCACCTACAACGGTAACGGGAATATTTACGTTCTGTTTCACAACCTTCGCATAACGGGCGTTCGGCATGTGTTCCTCAAACGTCGTTGTTGACGTGTGAACATTACCCTCATGATTGATGTCCAGTCCACAGGAGACATGAACATCATCAATCAGATGCTCCGCCGCTTTTATGAAGGTCAACACGTCTTCAAACCGGATGCCGCCTTCTACCCATTCAATGGCAGAAACGCGCATATCAACAGGGAAGCCCGGTCCCACCGCTCTGCGGATGCGCTCCAGAATCATAAGGGGGAACCGCATGCGGTTTTCTATGCTGCCGCCGTACTGATCCTTGCGTTTATTGAAAAGCGGAGATAGAAATTCATCCACCAGCCAGCCGTGCCCAAAATGAAGGAACACCATGTCGAAGCCGCAATCTCTGGCGTCCACAGCCGCCTGCGCGTAGCAATTCGCAGTGTGCTCCATCATTTCTTCCGTCATTTCCTTCACTTCTACGCCGTCCTCACGAAGAAAGCCCGTTGGGCCTATAGCATAGTCATGAACACGCGCATACTGCCCCGCGTGGCCCAATTCGATGGAAGCCCTTGCGCCACCGGCCTGAACAGAGCGAACACGCTCCTTCATTTCCGCGATTTGATATTTGGTGAAAGCATACTCGTCATCGGCACTCATCCAGGACGAGCGCCCCGGTTCGACGAATGTAGAGCTGGCAATGACAATACCGGCTCCGCCGCATGCCTTGTCATAAAAGCTGCCCTTCGTGGGAAGCGTAGGTGCTGCGACGATGCGGTTTTTCACTACTACGGAATTAATTTTGATTGGACTAAACAAATTAGGATACTTCATGTTTACCTCCGCTAATCCAAGTCTGCGCCGTTGGACGCAATGACTTTTCGATACCAATCAAAGGAATCCTTTTTCCTTCTGTCTAAAGTTCCATTGCCCTTGTCATCCCGGTCAACATAAATCAGCCCATATCTTTTTTTCATTTCCCCGGTACTGGCAGAGACAAGATCGATACAGCCCCAAAGTGTATACCCCATAAGATCGATACCATCCTCTGAAACGGCAAGCCGCATCTGCCGGATGTGCTCCCGGAGATACTCGATGCGGTAGTCGTCGTGGATTCTGCCGTCCGGCTCGATTTTGTCTTCCGCACCAAGCCCATTTTCAACGACAAACAGCGGAATTTCATATCTGCCGTAAAGCTGATTCAAGGCGATTCGCAGTCCAATCGGATCAATCGACCAACCCCAGTCCGAGGTTTTTAAGTAGGGATTTTTAATGGCATTCAGCATGTTGCCGGCTGTGGTTTCTTTCCCCATGGAAGCAGAAATCACGTTGGAATTGTAATAGCTGAACCCAATGAAATCCACTGTACCTTCCGCCAGAGCCTGCTCATCGTCTGAAGACAGTAAATACGGGACCCCATGTTGCTCCAGGTACTTCTTTGCCTTGGGGGGGAAGTGACCACGAACCTGTACGTCGGAGAACAGATAATGTAGATCCATCGCCTCCATTGCCTTCAGCTGGTCCTCTGGGCTGCATGTTTCCGCATAGAAGGTCGGGTAAAGCATCATCATTCCGATTTTCATGTTCGAGTTGATGCCATGCCCCAGCTTCACCGCCTTTGCGCTGGCCAGAAGCATGTTCTGTGCCGCTGTATAAATAGCTTGCGCGGAATGTACATCGGTGCGAATACCGGCCGCCATAACGGGATTCAACAGAATCACATTGATTTCATTGAAGGTCATCCAATATTTCACTTTGTTTTGATACCGCTGGAAAATTACCTCGCAAAACTTCAGGTAACAGTCTACGGTTTCACGGCTTAAAAAGCTGCCGTACTTTTTAACAAGGCCGTAGGGAATTTCGTAATGAGAGATGGTCACAACCGGTTGGATTCCGTACTTCAGGCACTCATCGAACACCGAATCGTAAAACCGGAGCCCCTCTTCGTTTGGAGAATCCTCGTCTCCTTCCGGAAAAATTCTTGTCCAGTTGATGCTCGTCCGGAAGCATTTGAAGCCGAGCTCCGCAAACAGCTTAATATCTTCTTTATAATGTTCATGAAACCCGATTGCCGTGTGGCTCGGGTAATACCGATCCGCCAAAACGCCGTCCGTGTATTCCCGTGCTTTGTCACGCGACCCATTTGTCAGGCAGTCAGGAACGCTGATTCCCTTCCCTCCTGAGCGGTAAGCCCCTTCGCATTGGTTTGCAGCCACCGCACCGCCCCAAAGGAACGAATCCGGAAATTCCGACATGTACCATTCTCCTTCCCTGATAAGGACGGGGAGAAACAACTTTTATTTCTCCCCGCACAGTTTTATTTTATCTTAGAAATGCACTGAAAGCTTTTAGCTCCTGTTTTTCGATACGCTTTTGTCGAGGATTACTGTCAAAATAAAGGAAACGGCAATGGACGCCACAATAGCGACACAATACCATGCAAAGTTTATTGTTGCCAGCCAGCCGCCAAAAGCGAGGATGCCCGTGAATGCAAATTTGGTAGTTGCAACATCAAAAATGCTGCAGATGAGGCCGCCGGACGCGCCGCCAAGAATCAGTGACAAAAGGTATTTCTTATTTTTAAGCACGATACCATAAAGACCTGGTTCCGTAATGCCGGACAATAGATTGACAAATGCTGCGGAACCGGCCGTCGCCTTCTGCTCCTTGTCTTTCGAAATCCAGAGGACTGCAAGACAAACGCCCAACAATGCATAGTTGCCCATGCCGCCCGCTGCCAGGCCGTATTCATGCCCCTGCTGAGCAAGCACTGCAAGTTGAATCGGTATAACGGCCCAATGCAGACCCAACAGAATAATAATGATGAAGAATGCGCCGAAAATGATGTCTCCAAGAAGCCGGAAATGGAACAAGGCATTGTAAGCAACAACAATCCCATTTCCAAGCAGGCCACCCAAAGGACCAAACACCATAATAGTGAGTGGAACAAAAACGACCAAACAGGCAAACGGTATCAAAATGAACTGCAGCACCTGAGGAAGAACCTTCTTCAGCCATTTTTCCAGATAGCTCATACAGAAAACAGCAAGCAGAATCGGAATGAACGATGAGGCAAAGTTAAATGCGGGGAATTTAATGTGGAACATGTATATGCTCTTGCCCGTCTGGAGCATATCGGCGAGGCCCGGATACATAAGGGAAGCGCCGAGAACCGCTGCTACATATTGGTTGCATTTAAAATGTTTTGCTGCCGTAAAGGCAAGCAGGATTGGGAAAAAGTAAATCAAAGAATTGGAAATAGCGTAAAATGCCTGATAAGTTACGCCGCTGTCGCTTACAACCCCTGCTTTGACAAGTAAAGCAATAATTCCGCCAATAATACCGGCCGTTGCGATGATTGGTATGTACGGAGAAAACACCGTTGACATCAGACGGGTAAAACGGTCCACCAGTCCGATTTTTTCCGGCTTTGCGTCTTCCGCTGCGGCGTCAACTTCCCCAGCGCCGGTAATACCGGTTTTTTCAATCAAAACGTCGTACACATCGGCTACGTTCGTACCGATCAGAACCTGATACGTTCCAGCCGCGACTTGTGTTCCCAGAACGCCGTCAATTGCTTCCAGCGTATTTTTGTCCACCAAAGCTTTTTCCGCCAAAATAAAACGGAGCCTTGTGGCACAATGGGTCACAGTTTTGATGTTCTTTTTTCCGCCAAGCGCTTCGACCATGGACTCTACCATCTTTTCATAATTCGCTGACATGAGAAAATCCTCCCCTTAAATATATTGAATATCTCTACGCCGTCTTTTGAGGCCGGCGAAACCTCCTGTACTAATTTCCCGCGCTTTACTTGACCTCTATCACTTTTTCCAGTTCTGTTACCGGCTGCCCCGTAACGGTGACGATTACTTCGTAGTCATCAGAATTTGTTACGATGACCGGCGTGATAATATCATACCCAGCTTCTTTCAGTGCCTGGCGGTCAAACTCGATTAATTTCTGTCCTGCGTAAACTTCGTCGCCCTTGCTTACAAATCCCCTGAAATGCTTGCCCTTTAGATCGACGGTATTGATCCCTACATGAACTAAAACCTCAATCCCTTCCGGAGACGAAATTCCCACAGCGTGGCAGGACTTGGGGGCAACCGTGACTTTACCGGATACAGGTGCGTAAATGACGCCCTCATCCGGTTCGATGGCCAGTCCCTTGCCTAAAAGTCCATCGGCAAATATTTTATCGTCAACTTCGGCAAGCGGCTTTGCGGTTCCGCTGACCGGAGCATAAACGCAGTTCTTCTCCGGAGTAATTTTTGGTTTTTTCTTAAAAAAGTTCATCATGATTGTTAGTCCTTTCTTTTGCGCACGCGTGAGATATTTACCGCCAAATACGCTAATTCATCATCGTCCAGCTCGTAGTCGAAGTCCTCCCGAATATAATCGGCGATTTTTATGCTACATTCCATTTCCTTTGGGAATGCAGCTTTAATCGCATTGTTAAACGAGTCCGGCTTTGAGAGGGTATGCGTTCGGTTCATCACGTTATTAGCAATAAACTGGAGATGAGAAATCAGCCTGCGGAGGTTGATGTTCTCTTCATCCATCCGAATTTCCCAAAATTCGCCAATAATATCCAGCGCCATTTTTACAAGCTTAGTTACTTTCATCGTCGTATTCATGGCCGTATTGGTCTCCGCATTGACAATATGAAAGGCAATGAACCCGGCCTCGTCTTCCCCCAAATCGGTGCCCAACTCTTCTTTTACCAAAGAAACCGCATATTTACCGACTGCAAATTCCTTCGGATAAAAAAGCCTGATTTCGTTAATCATTGGGTTAGTAATCTCAATTCCTTTTGAGAGGCGGAAGATGGCGTAATTCACATGGTCTGTCAGGGTAACATAGAGATTGGGATTTAATTCAGTCTGTAAATTTTTCTGGGCAAAATCAATGATGTCGCCGCACACCCGGAAACAATTCTCCGGAATGTCCTGAAGGAGTCCCTGTAATTCTTTGATGGTCTTACCATTATTGATTCTGTAGATTTTTTCAATTTTATTATCAGGAATATAGCTTCCCTTGCTCTTTTTGTAGCCGATTCCAACTCCATTTACCACGACTTCATTCCCATCGTCATCCATAGCGGCAACATAGTTGTTATTAATTAAATTCGAAATAAACATTACTACCCTGCCTTTCTAGTTGAAAATAAAAAAAATACCAAATGCAAGCAGTCGAACGACTGACTTACATTTGGTATTGCCTGATTTAACAGTAACAAGCCTAAAAATTAAAATGTAATTGAATTTTATCATTTCAATACAAAGAATACAATTAGCAAAATAAACAAATTGTGCACTGTGTTATATGTACTAATGCTAAATGACAAAGCGCCAAGCAAATTCAAATCATGCCGGCAATTTTCTCCCTTTCTTATCTTTCTCCCAACCTGCACTGTGGTTCAAGAAATGGGGCCATCAACGCGAAAACAGGGAATACCCGAATGGGTACTCCCTGTTTTGGTGCTGGTGATCGGACTTGAACCGATACGATGTTGCCACCGAGGGATTTTAAGTCCCTTGCGTCTGCCGATTCCGCCACACCAGCAAATTCAACATTTGCTATTATAGCATAGCATGACGGCAAAATCAAATGAAATTTTCGTCCTGCGCTATTTTATTATTTCCACTTTATTTTTGCTGTGGTATTCCTTTGTTGTGCTGTCACGCTCCACTGCCGACTGATTTTTGCGCAGCAGCATTGTTATTGGGTAAACATCCACCCAAATTTCATTTACGGATTCTTTCTGGCTTTCGTCAAATATAAGCTGAAGCCCGAAATGGAGGTGACTGATGCGGATATTGTTCACGTTTTCCGTGGTACTGTACCCTGTGTGACCCACATACCCGATTACGTCGCCTGCCGTTACTTTCTGCCCCACCTGCAGCCCCTCTGCGTACGGCCGATTCTGCCGTAAATGGGCATAATAATAATACCGTTTGTTATCGAAGCTGCGAATTCCAATTCTCCATCCGCCATACTGGTTCCAGCCCAGCGCTTCCACCACACCGGATTCCACGGCGATAACCGGAGTGCCGGTAGCCGCAATCAGGTCGTGCCCAAGGTGTGGGCGTGTGTAACCGTATGTACGGCGCGTACCGAAATCATCGTAATCCTCATAAGGAAAAGTTTTTGCAATAGGCGAAAAGCCCATAAGCCCGTATTTTTCTTCTCCGTTTACTTTATAGGTTCCGACCAGGCCGCCCAATACCGCGGTGTATGCTTCCATATAATAGGAGTAATGTTTCATTGAGGAAGTAATTTCATCCATCGTTTGGGATTGAAGCTTTGTTACAAGGGAGTCCATATCGTTGCTTTTATAATGGGAAAAATCTCCTCCGTATTTAGCGCCCAAGTATGCAAGAAGCTGAATCCAGTTGATTTTTCCGCCGTGATTGTGCGAATCGACATCAATGTTGAGCGCTTTTTGAAGCGCAAGGTACGGCACATTAAACTCAACGTATTTTATAAAATTTTTCTTTTCCGTTTCTGTGCCAGCCTGTGTTCCGGACTCTGTTTTTGCTTCTGCAGCAACGGAATTTGTTTGGGAAAAATGGCAGGAAACAACAAAAGCTGTCGCAGCGACAGCGGCTACCAACAAAAAAGCAAGGATCCTCTTCTTCTTCGTAACACGGTAAACCAAGCAATCACCTACTGTCAGTGTGCAGGAAGTTTTCGGCTGCCGGGCCAAACCGGCCCGGCTTGCCTTGCTTCCATCGTTTATCCAATACTATGATGCTGCAGCGAAAAATATAGCTGAATTTTTAAAGATCATCCGCATCCTGCGTCGGAATTTCGCCGTCCCGCGGCGTACCGGTGTAGCTGCCCAATACGTCAGCCGGAATATCGCTTCGGTTTTCATCACGCATTGCGGAAGTCATTGCCTTGATTTCCCCTTTTCTTTCTCTTTTGCTCTTAGACTGATCCGATTTGTGCCGGAACATAAAAATCACCTCATACCTATTATGAACGGCATGAGGCGAAATATCAAAATTCGATAAAATTACAGGAATACAGCGGTAACCGTCTGAAACATAATTTTAAGATCGTTCCAAACACTGACTTTGTTTAAATATTGAAGATTCAATTCCATTTTGGGCGGAAGAATCTGCTTTACATATATTTCTTCCGGGTTCCCGCCGGAATTCAGCAGCTTGTCCTCGTCTTTAAAAGCAATACTGGAAGTTGCGGTAATCCCGGGGCGAACCAGAAGGGTTGCCATATACTCCGGCGTATAAACATCCACATATTTGCGCACCTCCGGCCGTGGGCCGACCAGACTCATGCTTCCGCCCAACACGTTCAGCAGCTGCGAAAATTCGTCCAGACGAAGCTTACGGATCAAACGCCCCACGCGGGTCACACGGGGGTCGTCCCCCACGGTAAGAGGCGGCCCTACCCGGTCCGCGTCCTGCACCATTGTACGGAACTTAAAAATCTTAAAATCCCGGTTGTACCGGCCTACACGCACCTGACGGTAAAAAACCGGCCCCTTGGAATCGAGCTTAATGGCGATTGCCAAAATCAGCAGAAACGGAGAAAGCACCGCTAGAATAAGAAATGAGACAACAATATCGAACAGCCGCTTTCCGGCCAGCGAAATGCGGCGGCGGTTCAGCCGTTCCAAATAAAATTTCACTTTTTCATTTTTCATTGTTTGGGGAAGTTCCTGATAATTCACCGGCATTAACTCCAATCACTTTGTTTCAATTGTACAATCATATTATTATAACATAAATTGACAAACAGAAACAAATTTTTGTGAAAGCAAATGGGTATATTTACTTTTTGCGGAATAAGATGCTATACTATGATAAATATTGATCAATACCTCATAAAAGGAGGGGCAATCCATGTATTATCTCGGAATCGATTTGGGCGGCACCAACATCGCCGTCGGAATCGTAGATGAAAACTACAAAATTCTTGCGAGAGCCAAGCGCAGAACGCGGGTGCCCTGTTCCCCCGATGATTTGTGCGAACAGCTTGCCGCAGCGGCACTGGAAGCCCTTACCAAGGCGGGGATTCCGTTGGACGGCATACCCTGGGTAGGAGTCGGTACGCCGGGCACCGTAAACCGCGACAGCGGCGTTGTGGAATTTTCCAATAATTTATATTTGAACAATTACCCCTTAAAAGAGCTACTCGAAAAACGGCTTCAAAAGAAAGTTCTGGTGGAAAACGACGCCAACGCGGCCGCGTACGGCGAATACATGGCAGGCGCGCTGAAAGGCGCGGAAAACGGACTTGCCATTACCCTTGGCACCGGCATTGGAAGCGGCATCATTATTGGAGGCAAAATTTATGCCGGCTTTAATTACGCGGCGGGTGAAATGGGGCACACCGTGATTGTTTTTAACGGGCGCCACTGTACCTGCGGCCGAAACGGCTGCTGGGAAACTTACGCTTCGGCAACCGGGCTGGTTGCGCTGACTAAAGAAGCCATGCTGAAATCGACCGACCATAACAGCCCGATTTGGGTTTTGGCAAACGACGATGTAAACAACGTGAGCGGCCGAACCGCGTTTGACGCCATGCGCGCCGGCGACCCCATTGGGAAAGCCGTCGTAGAACAGTACATTGCCTACCTGGGCTGCGGTCTTGCCAACTGCATCAACACATTCCAGCCGGATATTCTTTGCATTGGCGGCGGAATCTGCAACGAAGGAGAAACCCTTTTAAAGCCCCTGCGTGAGTATGTTGCTCATGAAGTTTACAACATAAACACTTCTCAAAAAACGGTTTTGTGCAAAGCACAGCTTGGCAACGACGCGGGAATTATCGGTGCCGCTTTAATGGGGAAAAGCTAACTGCCAAAGGACTGAACCGATAATGATGAGACAAAAGCACAAACTATATCTTAAAAATAAATAACAAGAAAGCTGGGTCTGGATTGAGTATTGAAAAATCAGTCTTTGGAAAAATGCCGGACGGCACCGCGGTCGACATTTACACTTTGAAAAACGCTAGCGGCATGACAGCTGAAATTATGACATATGGCTGCCGAATCGTAAAACTTCTTACCCCGGATCGAACCGGCCGCATGGGCGACGTAGTACTGGGGCATGACACTTTTGAAGAATATTTGCAGCCCGGCGACGTTTTCAGCGCCGCAGTCGGGCGCTACGCAAACCGTATTGACGGAGCACGCTTTGAAATTAACGGGAACACCTATACGCTTGCCGCCAACGACGGAACTAACTCGCTTCACAGTGCGCCGGGCGGGTTTCAGGACCGGGTTTGGCGTGTAAAACGCAGCGACAACAGCGACGATGCGCCTTCCATTACATTTTCTTACCACAGTCCGGACGGCGAATGCGGTTTCCCGGGCAATGTGGACGCTACGGTTACCTATACCGTTTCCACCGACAACGCGCTGATTATCGATTACACCGCGCAGACCGACTGCGAAACCCCGGTCAACTTGACTAATCACGCTTTCTTTAACATAAGCGGCGACGTAGGGAAAGATGTTCTTTCCCACGAACTCCAGCTGAACGCGGACTATATTACCGCGGTTCGCGACGATTTGATTCCAACCGGAGAACTGACGCCCGTAGCCGGCACACCGTATGATTTTAACCGTTCGAAAACCATTGGGCAGGATATTCGAGCAAACGACCACATGCTGAAAGTCTGCGGCGGTTATGACCACAACTTTGTACTCAAGGGCTCCGACGGAATGAAAAAAGCGGGGGAGCTTTACGACCAGGCAAGCGGAAGACAAATGCTGATTTTCACAGACCTGCCCGGAATTCAGTTGTACACGGGGAACAGCTTTGATAAGGACGCGGTGGACAAAGGCGGGAAAAAATACTTACCGCACCATGCCCTTTGCCTGGAAACACAGTACTTTCCGGATTCCGTACACCACCCGGAATTCCCGTTTGCCAACCTGAAGCCCGGTGATACATACAAAAGTACAACAATTTATAAATTTGCGATAAAGTAATTTTGCCGCATTTTTTACCAGAATATTCTTCCCATAATTTAAACTCTGTGTCAGACAATAACACGGGGTGATAATTTTGGCAAGCTGTTTAAATGACCTTTTGGAAAACAATTCGGAAGTCAACCAGTATTTTTCCTCGTTACCCAACAACGTTCAAAATGCGGTTTCCGGCAGCGGGGAGCAAATTTGTTCTTTGGAGGATTTACTTCGCTGTGTAAAGAATTACATGGGAAGCTGCTGATTTTTCAGGCAGGACAGAAATGTCCTGCCTTTTTTATGAAACGATTTTTTTAAACGGGTTTTACTTTTGCAATTTTACATGCAAATTATGCAAAAGCAGGGATACAAACCGATTTTTCGCTGCTGTGTACCGTTGGTTTTAAGCTTTATTTCAGGCTGCTTAAAACCCGCGCCAAATTTGAAAAATTTCCATTTTTTCCGGAGAAAATTTTTTTGCTTCTATATTTAATTAGGAAAATATTTGCGAAATAAATAAAAAATTATGTAAATTTGATATTTATCTTGAATATTTTAAGTTTTCATCTTGCAATTTTAAAAAATCTATGATATATTACACACATGTTGTAAGGCAATGGGGCCAACAGCTATTCATCCGTCGATGATTAGCTGTTGGTCTTTTTTTGTTTTGGCTCAAATGGCAACGCCATAACGTACAAAATGGAAACGCAGATATAGGAGGAAATGTAAATGGATCATGGAGATGTAGCCTGGATGTTGGTGTGCTCGGCACTGGTGTTCCTAATGACACCTGCCCTGGCACTTTTTTATTCCGGCCTGGCAAAACGAAAAAATTCTGTTAATACGATTATGTCCAGCGTGTTCACCTTGGGTGTTGCATCCATTCTTTGGGTGCTGGTCGGCTTTTCTCTTTCCTTCAGCGGCGACCTCGGCGGAGTCATCGGCAACCTGCATTGGTTTGGTTTGAACTTTGACGGGTTTAAAGATGCCACCCTCCCCTACCCGAACACCATGACCTTTGCAATCTTTCAAATGATGTTTGCGGTCATTACTCCGGCTTTGATTTCCGGCGCAGTAGTGGAACGGATGAAGTTTTCCGCATTGCTGGTGTTTGTAGTCGTGTGGTCGGTCATCGTTTATTACCCCATGGCTCACATGGTCTGGGGCGGCGGCTTCCTGATGAAAATCGGTTCGGTCGATTTTGCGGGCGGCAACGTCGTACATATTACTTCCGGAATCAGCGCGCTGGTTCTGGCGCTTATTTTGGGAAAACGCCACAGTCCGGACGGCATTTCGTACCACCCGCACAACGTGCCTTCCGTATTCCTGGGCGCGGGGCTTTTGTGGTTCGGATGGTTCGGTTTTAACGGCGGCAGCGCACTTGCCGCAAACGAACTGGCCGTACATTCTTTGATGACAACCAATACATCCGCTGCGGCGGCCATGCTTTCCTGGATGCTGATTGAAAAAATAACGAGCGGAAAACCGACGTTGGTCGGCACTTCCACCGGTATGGTAATCGGCCTGGTTGCCATTACGCCCGGCGCCGGATTTGTACCGATTTGGTCTTCCATTGTGATCGGTGCTCTAGCAAGCCCCATTTCCTACTTCTTTATTTCCGTCGTAAAAAAGAAATTCGGCTACGACGACGCACTGGATGTTTTCGGCTGCCACGGCATTGGCGGTATTTGGGGCGGCATTGCAACCGGTATTTTCACCCAAGCTTCTATTAATCCGGCAGCTCAGTGGGACGGCCTGATTTATGGGAACATCAACCTGTTCCTCCGTCAGCTTGCAGCGATTGGCGTTGCCGCAGTTTTTGCAATTGTCGGCACCTTAATTTCCGTTGCAGTTGCAAAACTGATTGTGAAAAAGATTCGTGTTACGCACGAAGATGAAGAAGTCGGCCTGGATATTTCCGAGCACGGCGAAGCGGCCTACCCCGCGTTCAACGGTATGGACTGATTTAAAATACATCTGCGGCACATGCGGAAGCGGCCGGGAGGAAAAATCCTCCCGGCCGCTTATTTTATATATAAAGTGAATTCAATTCTATGTTATTTTATCGTCTTGGTAAACTTCAGGCGCTGAGGGGAACCGGGGTTTCTTTCCTTTACATATACCAGCTTATTATAGCCATCACTGTTGCGTTCGGAATAAATATCAAAAATCTCCAGTGATTTCAGCAGTGGAGTTAATTTGCGGAACCCGTAGTTGCGCACGTCAAAGTCCGGGTAACGGCGCACCAGCATATTGCCAAGCTCGCCGACAAACGCTCTTCCGTCGTCGTCGGATATTTCCTGCACAATGGTACGAACCGCGCTTTTAATTGTTTCAAGGGGAGTCATTTCCACCGGGCCGGTCTGGTCTTCCTCATCGTCCGGCGCTGCGTTGGGGTTTGCGTCCTGTGCCAGAACTTCCAAATATCGGAACTTATTGCAAGCCGATATAAACGCGGTGGGCGTTTTCTTTTCCCCCATACCGACCACAACCATACCCGACTCCCTTAGTCGGACGGCAAGCCGGGTAAAATCGCTGTCGCTCGAAACAATGCAAAAGCCTTCCACATTTCCGGAATACAGAATATCCATCGCATCGATTATCATGGCAGAATCGGTCGCATTTTTACCGGTCGTGTAGCCGTACTGCTGTATTGGAATGATGGAGTAATCAAGCAAAACATTTTTCCATGTGCTGTGCGACGGNNAAATGCGCTTGTACGTCGCAACCCCGTCATTTGAAATCTCATCCAGAATAAATTTGATGTACTTTTCCGAGACATTATCCGCGTCAATCAGAACTGCAAAACGATTATCTTTTTCCATTAGTAACCTCATATCTCCTATCTCAGCATTATTATGAATCCGTAAAGGCAGCATCTTGTCCTGAATCGCGCGGGATTCGATTTATTATACCCCAGGAACCATAATATATCAATCCGATTTTTATATATTTGATTCGACAGATTCAACAAAGAATTTAATTTTTATTTAACCACTTAAACTAATTTTTTAGGCTTACCACAATATTTTTTGGATTATTTCCCGATATTTTGTTTTTTCCATTTTTATTTGACAAAGAAACTCAAATTTTTACAAATTTCTAAGATCTGCTTAACCCGCTCTTAATCTCAAACTAAGGCTGCACCCAGTATAATTTCAGTATATTAGAAAAAACAGAAGGCCGAAAAATTTCAGCCGGAAAAACCTTAATTTGTGACAGAGAGAAGCGGTGGCTTATTATATGGAAGAAGAAATTACAAAGCAATTGGACGAAATTATTACCGGGCAGCATTTAAAAACGGTATTTCAGCCTATTGTTTCCCTGCGCGACGGCTCCGTCATCGGGCACGAAGCACTGAGCCGTATCACCTGTGAAAGCGACATTGCAAACCCGGAACAGCTTTTTCAAATAGCAGGAGAAAGCAGCCGCCTTTGGGACCTTGAACTGCTCTGCCGTACTATTGCGCTTCATACCGCATACCATAAAATGCAGCCCCCATACGACAAAAAACTATTTCTGAACGTAAACCCCAATATTATGCACGACACCAAATTCAAGCAGGGATTTACCAAGGAATATTTGGAGCAGTACGGAATTACACCGGAAAGCATTATTTTTGAAATTACCGAGCGGAATTCCGTCGCCGACATGGTCGGGTTTAAAGGCACCATTGCCCATTATAAAGACCAGAACTATAAAATTGCGGTAGACGACGCCGGGGCAGGCTATTCCGGGCTGAATCTGATCAGTGACATAAACCCGCATTTTATTAAACTGGACATGCAGCTGATTCGCAACATTGATTCCGACAATATGAAATCTGCGCTGGTACGAAGCATGGTGGAGCTTTCCCATATTTCCAACATCAGCCTGATTGCGGAGGGTGTAGAGACAAAAGAAGAACTGATCACCCTGATAAACCTTGGCGTTCAGTACGCACAGGGATATTTTTTTCAAAAGCCAAGCGACCAGCCTGCAGGCCATCAGCACAGACGTACTGGAAATTCTGAACGAAGCAAACCGGCGGAAAAACCATGTGTTCGGCGGAAAAGTCAGCAACATTTATATTGAAAACATCTGCACGGCCACCGAGACCATTCCGCCGACTTCCAAAGTGGAATCTGTGTTTGAAAAGTTGGTTGGGGACTCGTCCTCCTTCGGCCTTTGTGTGGTGGAAAACGGTGCCGTACTGGGAATCGTTACGAAACCGCGCCTTATGCTGCAGCTCAGCGGGCGGTACGGGTTCAGTCTGAATCAAAAACGCCCCATTGCACTGATAATGGACTGCGATTTTCTTGCCGTGGACTACAGCACCCCGATTGACGTCGTTTCGCAGATGGCCATGTCCCGCCCGCCGGAAAAGCTGTACGACTTTATTGTGGTTACAAAAGACAACAAGTACCTTGGAACGGTAACCATAAAAGACTTGCTCCAAAAAACCACGGAAATTGAAGTGGTCAACGCAAAATACCAAAATCCGCTTTCCGGGCTGCCGGGAACCTGATTATAGAACAGAAAATGAAGCAGTGTGTTTCCGACGACCACCCGTACTGCATTATTTATTTTGACATTGATAATTTCAAAGCCTACAATGACGTTTACGGATTTGAGAACGGGGATTTAATCATTAAGCTTTTAGCTGACATGATCGTCACCTACCTTCCCAAAGGCGAGTTTGCCGGCCATGTAGGCGGCGACGATTTCGTCGTAATACTGGACAATTACGAAGGGGCCAGTCTTTGCGGCAGTATTATACGCGAGTTCGACCAAAAAATTTTGCAGTATTACAACCCACAGGATGTAAAAAACGGCTATATCGTTGCGGAAGACCGGCACGGCACCATTGAAAAATTCCCGCTTATTTCACTTTCGATTGCGGGGGTAAGCAATAAGGCTCACCGTTTTTTCAATATTTACGAGTTGACGGAAGAACTGGCGAAAATTAAAAAGAAAAGCAAACAGCAGGCAGGCAGCTCCTGCTGCTGGCTGTAAGATTTGTTCCGCTGTGCAAAATGTGCAAAAGCCGAAAAGCGTTTAAACTCCAAAGGGAGTCTAAACGCTTTATTTTAACATGTTCGCTTTATTCCGCAAGCTGGCGCAACACCTTATTCAGCAAATTGCGCATTAAAATCATTTCCTGTTCAGACAACGAAATGCAGCTTCGCATCTGTTGCGGTACCGCCAGTGCCGTATCTTTCAGTGCACGGCCCTTTTCCGTAAGCTTAATATAAACATTCCGCTCGTCCTGTGGGCTTCGTTCACGGATTACAAGGCCCTGTGACTCCATTTTCTTCAACAGCGGTGTCAGCGTGCCGGAGTCCAAATACAGCCGGTCACCCAGCGCTTTGACTGTAACATTGCTTTCTTCCCATAACGCCATCAGCGTAATGTACTGTGTATAAGTCAAACCCAGCGGGTCGAGAAACGGCTTATATTTTTTTATAATTTCCTTAGAACACGCGTAGAGCGGAAAACAAAGCTGATTTTCCAGCTTTAAGCTGTCATAATTCATTTTTTATCCCCTTGCATGTATTATTCCGGCCAATTACCGGGAAAGCAAACTGAGACGAATCGGATATTCCAATAAAATCCGAAAACGGCTGTCACCTGCGCTTTCCCTCACGGTAATGAACTTCCTTATTATATCACGCAATAGAATTTGATACAACTTATTTCAGCAACTCCGCAATTTTTCCATCGATGTCACCGGGAGTAAGAGTCGGATTGTAACGGGCCACTACTTTGCCGTCTTTATCAACCAAGAACTTTGTGAAGTTCCATTTAATGTCCGTGCCAAGCACGTTCTGGCCAAGCTGTTTCAGCTTTTGCGCAAACGATTCAGACGCGCTGTTTTCCACTTCTTTTGCAGCTTCTTCTTTTAAGAAAGTGTACAGCGGCTCCGCATTTTTCCCGTTTACTTCGATTTTACCGAATGTCTTAAACGTGGTGCCGTATTTCAGCTGGCAAAAGCTAACGATTTCGTCGTTGGTACCCGGTGCCTGGTTCAGGAACTGATTGCATGGGAAGTCCAATATTTCAAACCCCTGAGCCTGATATTTCTTGTATAAGTCTTCCAGACCTTCGTATTGAGGTGTAAAACCGCAGCCTGTTGCAGTATTTACAACTAAAAGAACCTTGCCTTTATAGTCGCTCAGAGATACCTCGTTGTTCTTTGCATCTTTTACTTTAAAATCATAGATTGTCATAACGAACTCTCCTTTAATTTATATTTTATATAATCTAATTGATTACAATTGAATAATACAAAATATACTCGTGTTTGTCAAGTAGTTTTCCATGATTTTTTAAAACAATTCTTACAAAAACAGAAGGTTTATTAAAATCCTACCAGTATTCCGCCGTTTTCCGTGTAAAAGCTAGTCAGACCGCATGTTTGCAAAATGGTGATTTTCGTAGTGAAACAGGTATGTGTTATCAGCTCTTTCAGCCGCTGAGCCCCTTTCAGATTATTGCAATGAGTAATGACAACCGGCTGCCCCGCCAGATTTTTCATCGCCGTCATGGTTTCCACAATCTTCTGAATGGCACGCTCTTCCCCGCGGGGTTTATGCAGCACCTGTATTTCCCCTTCCGGCGTATTGGACGCAACGGCGCGAATGCCCAGTGTGTTGGCCAACACACCGGCAACGCGGCTCATTCTGCCGGATTTAATCAGATTGTCATAGGAGCCGAGCGCAAAAAGCAGAACCAGCGTTTTCGCATAGGACTCGGTCTGCTTTACCACCGTTTCAAACGTTGCGCCGGCGGCAATCAGCTCCGCCGCTTTGCGCAGGATAAGCACCAAATCACCCGCTGTGGAGCGGGAATCGAGCACATGAATTTTTTTAAACGGATCTTCTTCCAGAACCATATCTCTTGCAACCAATGCGCTGTTATAGGTTCCGCTCAGCGCACTGGTCATTGTAATAGCAATGGTATGATCGTTTTTACGGAATTCTTCCGCCCACTCCTCCGGCGAAGGGCACGCGGAAGACGACGGTCCGCTGTAATTTTTCATTTGCGCCAGCATCCTGTTGACATTCAGTTCTTCATCGTCTATGTATTCGGTACCGCCCACCCTGATTTTCAGCGGGACTTTGCCAAAATACAGATTTTCGCCTTGAAACGCGTTCAGCGGGAGGTCACAGGAACTGTCGGAAAGGATACTCCAGGCCATAATTGCACTTCCTATATTCATATTTTAGACATAGTTTTTAATACTACATATTTTAGTTTATATTACCATAACACAGGAATATTTTTGAATCTAATTTAGAATTTTAATTTTTTAAATTTTCAGTTTTATTAAATAATAGTTTCCCTGTTTTTTTGCAGGTAAGTCGCCACCCGGCACAACGAAGCCTTCTTTCTAAGTGGCAAAGTCCCGTTTACTGGCCGCACCTTAAAGATGCCCGGACTTTCCTCCACATGCAACAGCGCTGACCGCTTCCCATAGCATGAATGCTGCCTATATTGCTTTAAAGCACAGTGAAAGAAATTAAGGGTAAGATTCAGCTTACGTTTTTGTTCCCCGCTAAAGTTTCATATTACATAAAAAGGGATAAGCGCCGTATTGCCGGTCACTTATCCCCTGTGCCTGAGTGAATGGAGCTATTCAGCCCCAGCCATATTTAATCTTTGTCAACGCTCCGCTGAATTGCCTTGACAATTTCAACAATCGGTATGACCGAGAACGCCAGGCCCAAAGCAACCGCGTATTCCGGAATTGAAATCTCCGTAAAACCGAATGCCATGGACAAAGCGGGAACATAAATAACCGCTGTCGTGAGCAGAAGCGACATGAGCATTGCACCCACGAGGAACAGGTTTTGCCCTTTAATTCTGAAGATGGAACCGCGCTGCGAACGCATGTTGAAGGAGTGGAAAATTTCCGCCATGGACATGGTTAAAAACGCCATGGTCATGCCGTCTGGGCTATCGGTAATCTGCCACACACCGGCTTCCATGAAATGGCCGATAAAGTACGCCCCCAAAGTGACCAGCGTAACCAAAATACCCTGATAAGCAACATCTATTCCAAGCCCGCCGGAGAAAATGCCGTCTTTGGTGTCGCGAGGTTTGCGCTCCATTAATCCGCGTTCCTCTTTTTCCATTCCGAGCGCCAGCGCCGGGAAGCAGTCGGTAATCAGGTTAATCCACAGCAGATGAACCGGCTTCAAAATGGTAAAGCCCATAATGGTGGCGGCGAAAACGGAAATTACTTCACTTAAGTTAGAAGCAAGCAGGAACTGAATTGCCTTGCGGATGTTGTCGTAAATCCGTCTGCCTTCCTCCACTGCGGAAACGATGGTGGCAAAGTTGTCATCCGCCAACACCATATCGGCCACGTTTTTGGTAACATCTGTTCCGGTAATCCCCATGCCCACGCCGATGTCGGCGCTTTTAATGGACGGTGCGTCGTTGACGCCGTCGCCTGTCATTGCGGTAACCATTCCTTTGTTCTTCCACGCATTGACAATGCGAACCTTATGTTCCGGCTGAACACGCGCATATACGGAGTAATTCTCAATGCGTTCTTCCAGCGTTTTATCATCAATATCATCCAGCTGCGCGCCGGTGATAGCCTGAGAAGCATCGGTAATAATACCGAGGTCCATGGCAATGGCAATTGCCGTGTCCCTGTGGTCGCCGGTAATCATAATCGGGCGGATCCCCGCAGTTCTGCATTCCTTAATTGCATCCACAACTTCGGGGCGAACCGGGTCAATCATACCGGTAAGACCGATAAAGGTAAGCTCCTGCTCCAGCGCTTCCGGTTCAAAGGAGGAAGGCATTTCGGAATACTCCCGGTACGCCGCGCACAGTACACGCAGCGCTTTGTCCGCCATACGTTTATTTTCCGCCAGAATGCGGCGGTGCATATCTTCGGTTAAAGGAACTGCCTTACCGTCCTGTAAAACATGGGTGCAGCGCTTCAGCACTTCGTCCGGCGCACCCTTGGTGTACTGAATAAAACCGCCGGAAATCGCATGAATAGTAGACATCATTTTGCGCATGGAATCAAACGGAGCTTCGCCTACGCGCGGCTCTGCTTCTTTCAGACTGTATTTTTTCAAAGAAAGTTTCGCGGCATAGCTAACCAGAGCACTTTCGGTTGGCTCGCCGGTCACTTCGCCGGATTCGCTCAGCTCCGCGTCGCTGCACAATGCCATTGCGGTGGCAAGCAGCGGTTCGTTTTCGCCGAAGTGCTCCACAACCGTCATTTTATTTTGAGTCAGGGTTCCGGTTTTGTCGGAACAGATAATCTGCGCGCAGCCCAGCGTTTCCACCGCAGTTAACCGGCGGATTACCGCGTTGCGCTTTGACATATTGGTTACGCCAAGGGAAAGCACGATGGTAACCACCGCCGCAAGACCTTCCGGAATTGCTGCAACGGCAAGACTGACGGCGATCATAAAGGTATTCAGTACCACTTCACCGCTGAAGTTGCCCTCTTTAAACAGACTGAAAGCAAACATGAAAAGGCAAATGCCAACCACAAGGTAAGTCAGAATTTTGCTCAACTGATTCAGTTTAATCTGAAGCGGTGTATCGCCCTGTTCCGCATTGGCAAGGGCGTCCGCAATTTTACCCATTTCCGTTTCCATACCGGTTGCAACCACAACTGCCTTGCCGCGACCGTACACCACGGTGCTGCCCATGTATGCCATGTTCTTGCGGTCACCGAGCGGTACTTCTTTTTCGTGGTTCAGGGTAAGAGTATCCATAATCTTATTGACCGGAACCGATTCGCCCGTTAAAGCGGCCTCTTCAATTTTCATGCTGGCACTTTCAATAATTCTGCTGTCCGCCGGTACGGCGTCGCCCGCTTCCAGCACAATTACATCACCCGCAACCAGGTCTTCACTGCGAATTGACTCGACGGCACCGTCACGGAATACCTTCGAAGTGGCCGCGGCCATTTCCTGCAGTGCCTCAATGGCTTTTTCCGCTTTATTTTCCTGATACACACCGAGTACGGCATTAATAATAACCACAAACAGGATAATAAACACATCGGCGTAAGATTCGTTTGCATATGCTGCCGTTACTGCGGAAATGATTGCGGCGACAATCAGGATGACCGTCATCGGGTCGCCAAGCTGCATAATAAACCGTTTCAGCAGGGAATCTTTTTTCCCCTGCGCCAGCTTGTTCTTTCCGTTCTGCTGCAGGCGCTTTTCCGCTTCTGAGCCGGTAAGGCCCATCTCACTGCTTTGTACCTGCTGAAAAACGCTTTGAGTGTTTTCCAAATAGTATTTCATTCTTCCATTCCTTCCAATCCGTTATGAAATTGGGGTATCTATTTTAAACTCACGCACGTGTCATTTTCACAATACGTGATTCATATTTTGCTTATTGGATATAAAAATTTAATTGTTTCGCATCGATTTTTTATTATTGCTCCTTTGCGAAAAAACATGCAGTACGCCTGTACCGGCCCGGGGTTACGAAAAACAAACCGGAAAATAAAAAAACTCATGCATAGCTTTTTAAGCTACACATGAGTCTTGTTCTTTAAGGCAAGCCAGACCGAAAACGGCCATGCATGTTGACTTGGCACATACGAAAACGTATGCAAACTACTCCCTCAAGGGCATTCTTTTTTCTATTGTGTGAATATTATACCAATCCGCCAAAAAATTGTCAATTGGTTTTTAATACGATTTTATATTCCTTACGACACATTTTTATAGATATTTTATTCTTTCCCGGGGAATACCCTGGAATTTCTCGACAAGTTGTGACAAAAGTGATACATTAGAGAAAAGCAATCACCCAACGCCGCACACTCTGCAGTGAATCAACAGCAATGCGAGGGAATACCATGAAACGCTCTGACTATATCCATTTGATTTCTTCCGTACCTTCCGGAAAATTCCCGGAAGGTAAAAAATATAAGCGAAACTCCGGCTCAGCTCACAAAAGCAACGCTTTTCCACGCACCGCAGTTGCGCTGGTTCTCTCTTTTGGAATTCTGCTCACCGGGCTGGTTTCCGGGTGCAGCAACAGCGGGCAGCAAACCAGTTCCGCTGCCTCCTCCTCCGATTCACAAGCCGTTTCGGAACCTGTGCCCTCTTCCATCGGGAAAACACCCGGCTCGTCTTTGCCGTCCTCTTCGGCAGTTCCCCAATCGGAAAGTGACTATGC
This sequence comes from Ruminococcaceae bacterium UBA3451, assembly GCA_002378845.1. Classification (GTDB taxonomy): domain Bacteria; phylum Bacillota; class Clostridia; order Oscillospirales; family Acutalibacteraceae; genus Caproiciproducens. The sequence goes on from DFRY01000066.1 coordinate 46,226, forward strand.
TCTGCCCGCGGCTCAAAGTACGCCGTCTTCCAGCGCGTCCCAACCAGCCGCGGCACAATCCGCCGTACCTGCGGCGTCAGCTGTCCGCGCGGTTTCTCAAGCTTCGGGCAGCACCGTTTCCCAATCGGTGTTTCAGTCCGTTTTTGGGGACCAAACCCAGTCCGGTCTTGACACACAGAAGCAGGACGACAGCGGTCCCGACATTTCCCTTGCGGAATACGATAAAATTCAGGACGGCATGACCTATGCGGCGGTAAAAGCGATTATTGGCAGCGAAGGAAAAATCGATTGGAAATCCGGCGTAAAAGGAAGCGATATGTATACGGAGGCGTACCGCTGGAACGGCAACGGTTCTTCCGGTTCCTATGCTTTACTCACCTTTGAGGGCGGAAAGCTTGATATGAAAATACAATTCGGTTTGGAATAACAAAAAAGGCGCCACATGCTCGAATTACTTTCTTCAATCCGGCAATGCTATTGCCGAGGTGATCGCATGAATTTGGATGATGTTTTGTCCAGCCCGGAAATGGAACTGTACTTCAACGACCTGCCAATAAACATACGGCAGCAGTTGATGAAGGATGAGCAGAAAATTCATTCCGCCAACGACTTGTACGTAAGGGCAGAGTATTTAATGAGTAACTCTCAAAATCAAAGTAACTAATAAAAGGCACACAGCAACTGCTGTGTGCCTTTTTGGCAGCTGCGTTTCTTTGCCAGAAAATATTCGGTCCGTGTTACACTTCGTTGAAACTGAAGCATACAATTTGATTGATGGGAATGATGCAGGCGGTACCCAGTCTTCTTCCGCAGCTGCGGTCATTAAAGAAGTTTGCCGGTGAAAGACCAAACGGATTGCGCGGTGCAGTCGGCAACGAAGTAACCAGCTTGATAAAATGCCTGTTTGCATCTACCAGAAGGCCGGTAAACCCATTTCCGGAACAGCCGCCGCTGTTGGTAAATACGGTTACGATTCTCCCCACGTTATTGTTTAAATCGGCAATCTCGTCTGACAGAATCCCGTTATTGTTGTTGCCGTTATTATTATTGTTATTATTGTTACTGACATCCCTGCAAACGGTGAGCGGCATATTATTTTCCTCCCTTATGGATAATATAAAGCGCTTTTTATGCTGAACATGCTAAGAAATTACCCGGAAGGTCAATTCTAATTGGTTGGCAAAAGCCTTGAATTATCATTGACTGTTGTAAATTCTTAATAAATAATCCTACGGTATATTATATGACAAGCCAAAAAAGTAGTGCTAATCAGGAAACAGAAATCTTACCGCAAATACCTTGTGACAAGCAATTTTTATTTCCATATTATAATAACAGCCAATACAAACCATTTTTGATTGGGGAGGAGAAATTTGATCCATGTAAAAGATTACGGTACGCTGGAAGCCCCGCCCCCAAACCCCCGCGGCCCTTCCCCGCTNNCTACCCATGATTGGAAAACAAATCACCGTATTTGTCGACAGCGGCGGCTGCCGAAACAATTCCTTTACCGGCGTTTTGGTGGAAGTTTTCCCCGACCGCATCAATTTACTTACCTGCCCTTCCAGCAGGCCGGGTTCCCCCTGCGGCAGGATTGGCACGAAATGCCAGATTATGGCGGAGCATATTTCCGCTGTTACATACAACTATTTGTAATAAATATAATTAAAAATACTTTTAGGATTTCAATTAGCACTCGNNTATATTATAGAAATAGTTCCAATTAAACGGAGGTAATCGTGTGCCAAACAATGAAAATTATAATATGGAATACACCGGCAATTACTCGGCAATGAATCAAAACACCCCTTCGCAAACAGTCGCCCCGCCAAAAATGGCTGTGTCGCCTATGATGCAGAATCAAATGGTTTATCCTGAAATCTATTACAAGCTGCAGCCGTATATCATGATGGTATGCGATCAGGTGGACACATACGGTTCCATGATGCCGACACAGGAAATGATTGAAAATATTACAGACAGCATTTATGACGATGTTTGCAAAATGTACCCCGATTTGGCGGAATATGCTCACGCCAACGAAAATAAAAACGATGCGGTTCCTGTTGTGGAAACGGCTCGATTCGGGCCGGGGCCGGGCATGTATGGGTGGCGTTTTCGCCGCAGAGGAATGTTCCGCGACATGATTGACATTCTGCTGCTTTCCGAACTGTTCCGCCGCAGAAGAAGGTATTATTAATTTTTTCCCAATTCCCGTGCTTTTTGTAAGAAATTCCCTCCTATGTTTTTCAGCTTACCGTAAAAACTAAGCACGGGGTGATTTTATCCAAAACACTTACGGCGGATGGAACAAAGATTTTAACGGCGACACATCCGTAGCAAATTACTTTGATTCCCTTCCCTTACTGGTCAAAGAAGAAATCAACAAACATTCTGCGGAAATCCGTTCTTTGGATGACATGCGAAGGTTTGCCGACCATATTGCAAGCAAAATGGACTAAACTTTTGCCGTCCCGCACAAAGGACGGCTTTTTTACTGCCTGTACCAAAAAATCCGGAACAATTTGCAGCACTTCGTATTTTTGCGGAAAAATAAACATAAACTGTTATTGAGGTGATTGATGTGGATTATACAGGATATTATGAATTTCCGTTTCCGAGCGTACTTACGGAGGAAGATGCCAAAGCAAAGGATTTTTTCCTTTCCCTGCCCGACGATGAACAGCTGCAGCTGCTGGACGGAAGCCAATCCTATACCGAATTTCATGACCGCGTTTTACAGCGTATTCAGTCGAATTAATTTTTTCTCCTCACAAACCACAAAACAGCAATTTACGGGAGCCTGCGGAAATTACCCGCAGGCTCCCGTTTTCTATTGCAGAATTTCGAGTCTCCAAATTTATTTTGCAAATCATTTGCATTTGGTATTGACAAGCAGAGTATTTTGCTCTATTCTTAAATGCAAGTGATTCGCATTTGAGAGAGCTTGCAAATTTTCTGAGAGGTGTAGAAAATGAAAAAATTAATCGCTTTGCTAACGGCAAGTATTTTGATGGCCGGGGTTTTTACCGCATGCGGAACAACCCAGACCGCATCCGACCCGGTGCCGTCCGCACAGACTGCCAGTCAAACGTCCGCGCAGCCGGAAACCGGGAAAAAGCTGAAGGTTTACACCAGCTTTTACGCCATGTACGACTTTGCTAAAAAAATAGGCGGAGATAAAATCGAAGTGACAAATCTGGTTCCCGCCGGAACGGAGCCCCACGACTGGGAACCCGCCACAACCGATATTGTGAACCTGGAAAATGCGGACATGCTGATTTACAACGGCGCCAGCATGGAAAGCTGGACCCAAAAGGTTATGGATGCGCTGGAGAATAAGAAGCTGGTCACAGTGGAAGCTTCCAAGGGGCTTGACCTGATGCCCGGCCATGCAGAGGAAGACGAGGAAGCCACAAAGTACGACCCGCATGTCTGGCTTGCCCCGGAAAACGCAAAAAAGGAACTGGAAAATATTAAAAACGCACTGGTACAGGCGGATGCCGCAAACAAAGACACGTACGAAAGCAACTATGAAAAATACGCCGCTCAGTTTGACGAGCTGGACCAGGAATATAAAACTGCGGCTGCTTCCTTCCAAAGCAAAGACATTATTGTTGCACACCAGGCGTTTGGTTACCTGTGCAAGGCATACGGCTTAAACCAAATCGCCATTGAAGGTTTGACCGCGGATTCGGAACCTGACCCCGCGCGCATGAGCGAAATTATTCAATTTGCTAAGGAGCACAAGGTAAAAACAATTTTCTTCGAAGACCTTGTCAGCCCAAAGGTGTCGGAAACCATCGCAAAGGCAGTCGGCGCGAAAACCGCAACCTTTAATCCGTTGGAAGGTCTGATGGATGAAGAACAGGCAAAGGGACTGGAATACGTTTCCGTTATGAAACAAAATTTACAAACTTTAAAGGACGCATTAAATTAAACATGAATATCATTTCAATTAAAAATCTTTGTTTTGGCTACGAGAATGTTAGCGTGCTCAGCCGAATCAGCCTAACGGTTGAGCACGGTGATTTTGTCGGGATAATCGGCTCTAACGGCGCGGGGAAATCCACGCTGTTAAAGCTGGTACTCGGCCTTTTAAAGCCGGAATCCGGCAGCATTGAGCTGTTTGGCAGTAACGTTTGCGAATTTAAAGATTACAATAAAATTGGGTACATACCGCAGAACAGTGCCTCTTTGGCCGCAGGATTCCCCGCGACCGTAGAGGAAATTGTTAAAGCCAATCTGTTTTCACAGATTGGTTTTCTGCGTTTTCCAACGAAAAAACATACCGCACTGGTAAAACGTGCTTTGGAAACCGTAGGCATGCAAACCTACGCAAAACGGATGATCGGCGAGCTTTCGGGCGGCCAGCAGCAGCGCGTTATGATTGCGCGTGTTCTGGTAAATAACCCGCAGATTCTATTCCTTGACGAACCGACAACCGGTGTGGACGCGGCGGCTTCGGAAGCGCTGTACGCGCTGCTGGAACAGCTGAACCGCGAAAGCGGCATCACCGTGGTTATGGTAACACACGATGTGGAACGGGTGGCGCGCTCGGCAAAACGCCTGATTCGAATTGAACCAAGCGGAGCATGGGAGGTGGAAGCGGATGCTGCAATATGAATTTATGCAGCGGGCTTTTCTAGTCGGAATCATGCTCGCGGTGATTATTCCCTGTATTGGACTGGTTGTGGTGCTGAAACGCCTTTCCATGGTGGGCGACGCACTGTCTCACACTTCGCTGGCAGGCGTTGCAACGGGGCTGATTTTTGGCTTTAACCCCATTTTGGGCGCGGTGGCCGCTTGTACGCTGGCGGCGTTTGGCATTGAGGGCATCCGAAAAAAATTCCCGAAATACTCCGAACTTTCCATTGCCATCATTATGTCGGCAGGAATCGGACTGGCCGGCGTTCTTTCGGGTTTTGTGCAGAACGCGCAAAGCTTTAACAGCTTTCTGTTCGGCAGCATTGTCGCGATCAGCGACTTTGAGCTTCAGCTTGTCCTGATCATCAGCTTAGTTGTCTTTCTTTCCTTTCTTCTCTTATATAAGGAACTCTTTTATATCTCTTTCGACGAACAGTCGGCGAAACTGGCCGGGGTACCGGTTCGGGCGGTAAACTTCATTTTCACCCTGCTGACCGCCGTCACAGTATCTGTCGCCGCACGTACCGTGGGCGCGCTGATTGTTTCCTCTATGATGGTGGTTCCGGTGGCGTGTGCCATGCAGGTTGCAAAAAGTTACTTCAAAACCGTACTGTGGTCGATTGGGTTTGCGCTTTTCTTTACGCTGTCCGGTTTGACCGTTTCCTATTACGCGGGGCTAAAGCCCGGCGGAACCATTGTACTTTGCGGTGTAATTACATTAATGGTTATTTTACTATTGAAAAATATTAGAAACAGGAAGGCGATATTATGCAGACAAAAATAGACATTGTTTCCGGCTTTTTGGGCGCGGGAAAAACAACACTGATTAAAAAACTTTTGGCGGAAAGTCTGACGGGACAAAAGGTTGTTTTAATTGAAAATGAATTTGGCGAAATTGGAATTGACGGCGGAATTTTAAAGCAGTCCGGCATTCAGATTCGTGAAATCAACTCCGGGTGCATTTGCTGCACACTGGTCGGCGATTTTAACGCGGCGCTGAAAGACGTGCTTCGGCAGTACCAGCCGGAGCGCATCCTGATTGAGCCATCCGGCGTAGGCAAGCTCAGCGATGTAATTAAGGCCTGTGCTAAAATTGCGCTGAAAACAGAGGTGGAACTGAATTTGTGCGTTACCGTTGCCGACGCGACAAAATACCGCATGTACAGCAGAAATTTTGGGGAATTCTTCAACAACCAGATCGATAACGCCGACACGGTTATTTTAAGCCGTACACAGAAATTGGATTCGGACAAGCTGGCCGCTGTAGTAAAGGACATTCATGACAGAAACCCCGACGCGGCGGTAATCACCACCCCGTGGGAGTCGCTTTCGGGCGATACCATTCTTGCGGCCGCAAAAGCCTCTCCCCTGCTGAACCGTGCCGACTTAACGGAGCATGAGGAAGAAAACAATCACGAACATGAGCATCATGATCACGGGCATCATCACCGCGCGGACGAAGCGTTTGACGTTTGGAGCGTGCAAACTCCAAAGCAGTTTCAAAAAGACGAAATCACCGCAATTCTGGAAAAGCTGCCCCAGTACGGCACCGTATTGCGCGCGAAGGGAATTGTCGCGCTGACAGACGGTGGCTGGCTGCAGTTTGACTACGTTCCCGAAGAAATCGGAAGCAGGGAAATCGCACCCGATTTTACGGGCCGCCTTTGCGTAATTGGCAGCGAACTGAATAAGGCAGGACTGTCCGCCTTGTTTGGTGTATAACATCATGCCGTATGGCAAATAAAATAGGACAGAGGGAAAAAATGAGCAGAACAAAAATTGAGGTGGTCTGCGGTTTTCTGGAAAGCGGCAAAACCACATTGATTCAGCATATGCTTGAAAATAAACACATGGAGCAATACCGAAAAATTGCCGTGCTCCAGTGCGAAGAGGGAATGGAAGAACTGCGGGCCGACTCCCTTCCCAATAAAAGCGTGGTACAGGCGGATATTCGCCACGAATACCAAATTTCCGGTCGGTTATTCAGCAAAATCAAACGGGAACTGAACCCTGATTTAATTCTGATTGAATACAACGGCACCTGGCCCCTTAGCAGTCTGCTACGCGCCCTNNCAGCAGGTTTTGTTCTGCGCAGACGCGTCCACCTTCGCGTTGTACCGCAGCAATACCGGCGAAATGATGGCCGAACAGCTTGCCAATGCGGATGCGGTCCTATTTAACCGCTGCGAGGAAAAAACAGACAGCCTGAAATCCGGTGTAAAAGACCTGAACCGCAATGCGAAACTGTTTTACGAAGAAACCGAAGCACAGCCGTTTCTGGATGAAATACTGAAAAAGGCCGGAGAAACCGAACTGCGCACACAGCGTTTGGGCGTTGGCGGCGCACTGGCGCTGATTCTGATTTGCCTTTCGCTTCTCATCGCGAAGCTGCCTACCGTTACGCCCGTTTACTCTTTTGTAAAAAGCGTAAATACCGTATTTCTCGGAGTACTGCTGCAGGCGGTTCCTTTTTTGCTGATCGGCGTACTGGTTTCCTCCGTTTTACAGGTGCTGATACCGGACGAGCGGCTTGCCTCGCTTTTTATCCGGCATCCGCTGCTCGGGTTCCCGCTGGCTGTCGTCATGGGGGTCACGTTCCCTGTCTGTGACTGCGCCATGATGCCTATTACCTCGCGCCTGATCCGCAAGGGCGTTCCCCTGCCTCAGGCAATTACATTTATGCTTGCGTCCCCTGCCGTAAATCCGATTACATTCCTTTCTACGCTGTACGCTTTTCCGGAACAAAGGGAATACGCAGTGTACCGGCTTTTACTGGGCGTTGTGATTTCGCTGGCCGTTGGCCTGTTTCTTTCCGTTCGAAAAACCGATGCACAGGAAGTGCTGATTGACGGCGCTGCCGGCGCGTCGTGCTCCAACGGGTACATGGGCAGCCTGAACTACACCGGTTCACTGGGCAAAGCGGAGGCCGTTTTCCGTCATGCCGGATTGGAGCTTTTAAACGTAGGCCGTTTCATCGTATGCGGCGCGCTGATTTCGGCCATCCTGCAAATTGCGCTGCCCGCTTCCGCCTTCCGGGGCGCGGGGAAAAGCATTGTGCTCCCCCTGCTCATTATGTTCCTTGCTTCGTTCTTCATGTCCGTTTGTTCCACTTCCAACGCTTTTATTGCGCGAAGCTTTTTAAACTCGTTCCCGCTGCCCGCTATTATGGGATTTATCGTAATGGGGCCGATGTTCGACCTGAGCAATCTGTTCCTTTTGGGCAGCAGTTTCCGCAGAAAATTCATTGTTCAGCTCGTCGGAATTTTATTCGTAGTAGGATTTGCCGCCATGATGTTATTTTCCCTGCTTGTGCGCACATAAAAGGAGGCTGCTATGAGACGAAAAATTAACTTGGAAGTACTGATTCAGCTTTTCATTTTGCTTGGGTTGGCATTTCTTCTTCTGTTTGCCTTAATCACCGGAAAAGCACAGGATTACGTCCACCCCAGGCTGAACGGCTACCTGTGGTTTTCTGCCGCCGTGCTGTTTATTATTGGCTTTTTTCTTGCGCCGGGGCTTTTTAAGCCCAAACACAACACCAGTACCGCGAAATACTTTATCATCCTGTTCCCCATGCTTACCGCCCTGCTTCTGCCGGTGGGTGAAGTGCAGAGCAAGGCCATTGCGCTTGGCGGTATTTCCACAACCGCTGTTCCGGCGGCACAGTCAAAGGGAACCGTTATTCCCGACACTGTCGCCCCAAAAGATGACATCGGTATTGATACCTCTTCTCAGTCGTCCGCCCTACAAGAGGATCCCGGCGGGGTAATCAATATTACCGACGAGCAGTTTGCCGATTGGTACTCTAAGCTGAATAAAGACATGACGCAGTACGAGGGCAAAACCGTGCGATACAAAGGCCAGGTCTTCCGTATGAATGACTTTGCGCAAAATGAATTTGTTCCGGTTCGTTATTCCATGGTTTGCTGTGCCGCTGACCTTCAGCCCTGCGGCATTCTCTGCCGCAGCGACGATGCAAAATCACTGAAAAATGACGACTGGGTTTGGATTACGGGCAAAATCAAAATCGAAACATTTCAGGGACAAACCATGCCGGTCTGTTACGTGACCAAAATAGAAAAAGCGGAACCGGCCGCACAGAAATACGTTTACTTTACTTATTAAAAAAGAGACTTCGGGAATTCCCGAAGTCTCTTTTTGTACTGTGAAACTATTCCGCAGAATGTACCCTTTCCGCGTCCGCTTTTTCCAACGTGTAAAGGGCGGTTTCCAGTGCCCGACCGGCATCGTCAAAAATCAGCAATGCGGTTTCCTCCGCCCGAAACCCGCTTTTTTCCAAAAGCGAAACCGACTTTTTATTTTCTTTACACGGGGTTGCCGTAATCCGTTCCAGCTTCATACCATGAAATCCGTAATGAATTACGGATTTTAGCGCTTCCTGCATATACCCTTTCCCCTGATACGCAGGTAACAAATCATACCCTATTTCGGCACAGCAGCCGTTTTCGCTGAAATTCCAGTAGCAAATGCTGCCAAGAAACGTTTTCCCGTTCGTAAGAGTTATGGACCAAACAATGCTCTTTTTCCGCTCCAGATCACGATCGATTCGTTTAATGTACGCAGTTGCTTCCGAAACAGTTTTGTACTGCCGGATTCCCGTGTAGCGAATAACATTCGGGTCGGAGCGAAGCGCAAATATCCCTTCAGCGTCGGTTTGGCTCAACTTTCGCAGAGTCAGTCGGGGCGTTGTCAGCACCGGGAACGGAAGAAAATTCAAAGCGGTCAGCCCCTTTCCCTAATGTTTAAAATCTGTTTTCGGGTAAATCTTACGCGGTCGATTCCGAAATCGGCAGCATGCTTGCATCATAAAGAACTTTTGCATGATTTTCTTTTATCAGCTCCCTTGTAAGGAGCTTTCCGGTTCTTCGGTCAACACATTCCCTGTAAATACGATTGTTGCGGTAAACCCCGTCCGGCTCTTTTGAAAAGAATTCATTTTCCGCCTTAATGTGGTACTTGTTCGGCAGTTCTTCACTGCAGCGCAGTTCACCGCACAAATATTCCTGTGTGGGATATACGATTAATTGGAAGGTGTTATCGGTCGTGTTTTTGAAGCGGTAATCCAGGTGGTTGTACATAATGGATGTACCTACCCCAAACGGAACCTGACGGCCGAAATCGGGGAATAAATCCAATCCGTCATGATGGTGGTATTCCACAATCTGTAAAGGCGCATGCAGCACCATCCAGTGGATCAGATTTGTAAACTGGCACATACCGCCGCCGATGTCTTTCCCCACTTCTCCTTTGCTGATAGTCAATCCCTCGCGGTAACCTTTTCTGGCTGTGCAGGAACCGACCAGCCGCCAGAAGGAAAAACATTCTCCGGGGCGAATCAGCACATTGGTCACCTTCGGTGCGGCAAGGCTCAGGTTCACCGCCTTGTTTTCCTGCAACCGGGCATCCACGTCCCCAAGTGTTCGGCGAATCAGAGATTTATGCGAATAAATCAGCACCGGCAAGGGTTCTTTGCTTTTTGTCACCGCCAGCTTTTCAAAGCGAAACAGGTTGATAAGGCGACGCAGTAAACGGCACTTAAACAGGGATATTTGATAGGTAAGCGGAGAAATCTCGCAAAAAAGTCTGCGCTGCTTTTTCATGCCAAACGCCCCTTTCTATGTTACCATGCGAACGATTCTTAGCTTTCAACCGCAATGGAACGGGCACAGTTCCGTCCGTCCGACTTCGCCTCATACAGCGCTTTATCCGCATATTTCAGAAAATAATCCAGGCTTTCCCCATTTACGGCTTCTACCCCGGTTATGCCCAAACTGGCCGTTACCTTAATTTCCTGATCTTCATGCACAATTTCCGCCGCAGATACATTGGACAAGATGCGCCCGGAAATTCTTCTGCAGTCTTCCGGCGTTGTTTCGGGAAAACAAATTACAAATTCTTCCCCGCCGTACCGGCCGAGAATGTCTGAAGAGCGAATCGAGGTGCGGCAAATATCCGCTACCGTCTGAAGCACGGCATCTCCCGCCAAATGCCCGTAGTTGTCGTTTACCTGCTTGAAGAAGTCCAAATCCAGGATCACCATGGAAAGCGGATGATGGTACCGCTTTGATTTTTCCAGTTCGTTGGAGCAAAGTTCCACAAAATATCTTCGGTTAAACACACCGGTCAGCGGGTCGCGGGAGGCGAGCAAATTCAATTCATCCATCATATCCATGTATTTGGTAATATCGGTCAGAGTAACAATGTAGCCGACTTCCCGGCCGTCTGATTCCGAAATTTTTACGGTATTCACTTTGTATGTACCCTTTGGTTCTTTTGTACTAAACTGGGACTCTTCTTCTTTCATAATAGAATTTACCAGTTCCTCATGCCCCGCAAACACCTTCCGGGCATCCCGGCAGGTACCGGACAAAACGGTACAAATCTGCGCGGCGGAAGGGTTAAAATCGATCACATTATAATCGGTGTCCAGTACAATTATCCCGTCGCCGGTTGATTCGAACACCTTGTCCCTCGCCAGCGGTTTGATATTGAGAAACTGGTACCGTAAAAAAGCGATAAAAAATAACATCAGAGAAGACGTTACCGCAAACGGGCCGTAATCAATATTAAGCGGAGAAAGATTTAGCAGGTCAAGAATAACGGTTGTCCAGGGGAGAAATGACGCAATGAGCATGAGCAGGCTCTGGCGGCGGATTGCGCCGATGGAGTTGCGGTACAGCTCCACATAAAGAAAGTTTGCTACAATAAAACAGAATGTAATGAAAAACACGTTAACCCAATACCATGGGCCTTTTTCAATAACCATAACCGGAAAATATTCGTTTGCAGTTAAACGGACACTTTTGTAAAACAGTTGATTTATATTGCTGGTATACCGAAATATAAATGTTAAAATCGGAATGAGAAAAAGACTCAGCTTTGTTATTAGGCGGATATGTTTATTGTTATACCGAAGAGAAAACATAACCCACAGCGCGGGAAGGAACGGAAGACCTATGTATTGCACCAGATTCCAAAAAATCATATGTTCCAGCGTATTGCTGTACAATTCCATGGCATAACCAAAAGAATAAAAAGAAATGCTCAGGCTAAATAAAGAAAAATATCGGATTGCCGGATTGTGTTTTTGATAAATATAGATGGAGACTAAACCTGTAAACACAGCGGAAGCCATTAAAACCCCGCACAATATAATTCGAAAATATTCCATTGCTCTACCCCTTTAAATCACAAATGCCTTTTTATAGTACTGCAGTAATGTGAACAAATAAAGCAGAAAATAAATAAGAAAATAAGAACTGGACACGGACATATAAATATATAATAACACTATTTTCGTTGAAAACAATACAAAATTTTCCAGATATGTATAAAAACCCGATTTAGTCTTTGCAATATGATGCCGTAACGCCAATATTCTTTTCCTAACGAATAGAATGGAATAGGTTGGAAAAATTATAAAGATTCCTTATTTAGTCAGAATACCTGAGGAGTGTAATGATTGGTTATTTTCATTCTTCTGCTTGTTTCTCTTTTTGCTTGCTTTAAATGGGGAGACTGGAAAAACTGGAAGTTGTATTACCCGACCCTGCTTTTCTATATATGCGGAAGCTTATTGGAAAACATTGTTACAAACCATAAAAATCTGTGGCTTTTTTACGGTTCGCACTCCACCGATATTTACATTGACTTAGTCTTTGATTTTCTTATTTTCCCTTGTTTGATCATCTTATTTTTATCAAACTATCCGCAAGAAAAACGAAAGCAATTCCTTCATGTTTTTATTTTTCTTTTGGTTATGTCCCTCGTCGAAGTAATCCTTTTCTTAAACGGAGATTTAACATATTATAACGGATGGAACGTCTTATGGTCTGTGTTCGTTTACATGGGCATATTCCCCCTGCTGCGGATTCATTATCGAAATCCGCTTTTAGCATGGTTTATTCTGCTCGTATTAATAGCCGGAGGAATGATTTATTTTCAAATCCCCTTAAACAGCCTTTAAGAATAAAACGCAAAGGAGAAGTGTAATGTTCGGGTTATCTTCAGTTCCGGAAGATGTGAATATACAAAAGCAATTGACAGACATGCATATTAAAGAATGGCTGCAGGACGACGTATTTCATTTTCGCTGGTGGCTGCTGATTATTTTAATAATTGCTCTTGTTTTAGCGTGGTACATTTTGCTTGATAAAGCAAGGATACGTGAGATTTGTCTGTATGTATTTCTGGCCGTCGTTTGTTTATGGGGATACACGAATACGGGGAAGAACTGACGTTATGGGATTACCCGACCGACATTATCCCGATTTTCCCGCCGCTGTCTTCCATTAACCTTTTGAGCCTTCCGTTAATTTATTCTTTGCTTTATCAGCACGCAAAAAATCAGAAGCAATTTCTAATCTCCGTTCTTATCGCAACTGCTGTGTTTTGTTTTATCCTGGAACCGATTTTGTCTTGGGCGGGGTTCTACAACCTGATTCACTGGAATTACTTTTTCAGCTACCCAATTTACGTACTAGCCGCTGTTATCATAAAGGCTTTGACGATAAAAATAAACCGAATTACCGGCAAAAACAAAATTCAGGTAAGCGGGAAATAGAGGTTTACAATGACTGCCATGTTATATCTCTCTGCTGTAATTAAAACAGACGCCGACGTTCAATGGAGTTTAACGGTCACCCGCTACAAAGAATGGATTGCAAACGACGTGTTTCGTTTTCGATGGTGGCTGCTGCTTTTTGTATTCATTTTGTCTGTGTTTATTTGGTGGAAACTGGTGGATAAAGCCCGACTGAACGAGCTGATTTTATTTGCAGCTATTGTAACCGTCATTATTCTGGCTTTGGATGAATTGGGGGAAGAATTGACTTTATGGGACTATCCTATTGAAATACTTCCGCTTTTTCCACCGATTTATTCGGTTGACCTGGCAAGCCTTCCTTTTGTTTACAGTCTGGTTTATCAGCAGTTCAAGTCCTGGAAAAGCTTTACCATTTCCTGCGCCATTTTATCCATTCTGGCCTGTTTTGTGCTGGAACCGGTTTTTGTTTTAAGCGGTATTTATCAAATGATTACATGGAAAAGTTATTACGGACTTCCGCTGTATTTTGCAATTGGTATATGCGTTAAAGCAATAATGAGAAAGATGGAAAAAATAGAAACCAAACATCAAAACAGTGCATGAACCTTTCCTGAAAACAAAAAGTTTCAACATTTGCACGAGAAAAGAACGCCAATTATAGGGCGTTCTTTTTTTACAGCAGAAGAAAAGAGCCAAACCGCAAAGTCCATAAAAGGAATAAACTTGCATTGTAAAAGCAATGAAACGGTTACTGCCCCAAACGACTTGTTACCATAACGGATGGCGTTCGCATACTATGAATTTGAAAGAAGGTATGAAACAAATGCCAACCGTCGTAACTAATATACCCAATACGACCTTTGTGTCATCTGCACAGCCAAATAATAATTTTTCAACTTATCCGGTAATGTATGTGGGCACTGACTCTACTTTTCAAAACACCATAGGCCTTTTACAAATTAATTTGCCCTCATTGCCTGTAACTGCAGTAGACAGCGCTATCCTGGAATTAGCGGTTATTGCAAAAAGCGGGGCAACTCCAAGTCCGGTAGTAGTTAACAGAGTAACATCTGCGTTTAACACTGCAACTGTGACTTACAGCACACTTCCCACTTTTGTTGCAACACCATCACAGATCGATGTTGCAACATCAGATTTATACACGATAGTACAAATTGATATAACGGCAATTGTGAACAATTGGTTATCCGGAACATTTCCCAATAATGGTCTGGCACTCACAAATTCAGACGGAACCACCGTCGTACAATTTGCAACGAACAATATTGTTTATGAACCGTATTTTCCAAGACTGGCTATAACCTACTCAAGTACACCGGTTGGTCCGACTGGCCCAACCGGCCCAACTGGTCCGACTGGCCCGACCGGCCCTGCCGGTGCAGGAGGAAGCGGTGATACCGGCC
>DFRY01000025.1 GCA_002378845.1 Ruminococcaceae bacterium UBA3451
TGGTCAACGTGACCGATTGTACCAATGTTTACGTGCGGTTTTGTTCTGTCGAACTTTGCTTTTGCCATTGGAATTCCTCCTTTTTATTATACAGTTAAATAATTTACTGACAAACTATGCCTATCATTTTATCAACTAAATTGAGAAAAATCAAGCACATTTTTTAAGTTATTCCGCCTTTTTCCCACGTGTGGAAATAATTTTTTCGGAAACGGATTTCGGCACTTCCATGGAAGTGGCAGGTTCCATAACGTACTGGCCGCGGCCCTGTGTTTTGGAACGCATATCAGTTGCGTAACCAAACATTTCAGACAGCGGAACATGCGCTCTGATCTGCTGTGCACCGGAAACTGCGTCCATGCCCTCAATGAGGCCGCGGCGCGAGTTCAGGTCGCCGATAACGTCGCCCATATATTCCTCAGGAACAGTAACGGTAACTTTCATGATCGGCTCCAGAATGACCGGATCTGCCTTCTTCATAGCCTCTTTAAAGGCCATAGAACCGGCAATCTTAAATGCCATTTCAGAGGAGTCAACTTCATGATAGGATCCATCATACAGAGTTACCTTTGCATCAACAACCGGATAACCGGCAAGTACACCGGAGAGCATAGCTCCCTGAATACCTTGATCGACTGGCGCAATATATTCCTTCGGAATAGCTCCGCCGACGACTGCATTAACAAATTCATAACCTTTACCCGGATTGGGCTCAAGTCTGATCTTAACATGACCGTACTGGCCACGGCCGCCGGACTGACGTGCATATTTGGTGTCAACATCGGAATTACTGCGAATGGTTTCTTTATAAGCAACCTGCGGTTTACCGACATTGGCTTCCACATGGAACTCACGGAGCAGTCTGTCGACGATAATTTCAAGGTGAAGTTCACCCATGCCGGCGATGATGGTTTGGCCTGTCTCTTCATGCGTATAAGCCTTAAAGGTCGGATCCTCTTCTGCGAGCTTCGCAAGAGCGATGCCCATCTTTTCCTGGCCAGCCTTTGTTTTCGGCTCAATAGCTACTTCGATAACAGGATCCGGGAACTCCATGGATTCAAGAATGATCGGATGGTTCTCATCGCAGAGAGTATCACCGGTTGTAGTATTCTTAAGACCAACAGCTGCTGCGATATCG
Source organism: Ruminococcaceae bacterium UBA3451 (assembly GCA_002378845.1). GTDB lineage: Bacteria > Bacillota > Clostridia > Oscillospirales > Acutalibacteraceae > Caproiciproducens. The sequence goes on from DFRY01000025.1 coordinate 1,139, forward strand.
CCTGCATAAACAGTTTCAATATCCTGACGATGATTTGCATGCATCTGCAGAATACGGCCGATACGCTCGGTGTTGTCTTTTGTTGAGTTGTAAACACTGGAACCTGCCTGAAGCACACCGGAATAAACGCGGAAGAAGCACAGTTTTCCGACAAACGGGTCTGTAGCAATCTTAAACGCAAGAGCGGCAAACGGCTCGTCATCGGTTGAATGACAATCCTTTTCTTCTCCTGTTTCCGGGTCTGTGCCCTTTATAGCAGCGACATCGGTCGGAGCCGGCATATAAGCAATGATTGCATCAAGGAGCTTCTGAACGCCCTTGTTCCGGTAAGAAGTACCGCAGGTAACAGGAACCATATTGTTGGCAATCGTAGATTTACGAATTGTCGCAATGATTTCTTCCTTTGTAAGGGTTTCCCCATTCAAATACTTCTCCATCAGAGCATCGTCCTGTTCAGCAATATGCTCCAAGAGTTCCATGTGATATTTGTTAGCAATTTCCTGCATGTCTTCCGGAATATCCTCAACATGCATTTCTTTGCCCATTTCGTCGTAGTAAATGTCGGCTTTCATCTCAACCAGGTCGATAATTCCCTTGAAGGAATCTTCAGAACCAATAGGGAGCTGAATCGGCACAGCATTACACTTCAGACGATCTTTCATCATCTGAACAACACGATAAAAATCGGCGCCCATGATGTCCATCTTGTTGACGTAAGCCATACGGGGAACATGATATTCCTCGGCCTGACGCCAAACAGTTTCGGACTGCGGCTCAACGCCGCCCTTAGCGCAGAAAACTGTTACGGAGCCGTCGAGAACGCGCAGTGAGCGCTCAACTTCTACTGTAAAGTCAACGTGGCCTGGGGTGTCGATGATGTTGATTCTATGGCCCTTCCAAAAGCAGGTAGTTGCGGCAGAGGTAATGGTAATACCTCTTTCCTGCTCCTGCACCATCCAGTCCATAGTTGCGGCACCATCATGCACTTCGCCTATCTTATGGTTAATACCTGTATAATACAGGATACGTTCTGTGGTTGTTGTTTTACCGGCATCAATATGAGCCATGATACCGATATTGCGTGTTAATTCTAGTGATACCTGCCTTGGCATAGTTTCCTCCTTAAAATCTGTGAATGTTCGGATTTGGACATTAGTTCAAGTAATCTGGCCGACGAAGTCGGATTACCATCTGTAATGAGCAAATGCCTTGTTGGCTTCTGCCATCTTATGCGTGTCATCACGCTTCTTGGCAGCGCCGCCAGCACCATTTACAGCATCAAGAATTTCACCGGCAAGTCTTTCTCTCATCGTCTTTTCAGATCTAAGTCTTGAATAATTGGTCATCCAACGTAAGCCTAAAGTTTGTCTTCTTTCAGGGCGAACTTCCATTGGAACCTGATAGGTGGCACCACCTACACGGCGGGCTTTGACTTCGAGAGCAGGCATAACATTTTCCATTGCTGCCTCAAAAACCTCCAACGGTTCTTTCCCTGTTTTCTCGCTGATAATATCAAATGCGCCGTAAACGATTTTCTGGGCTACACCCTTCTTACCGTCGACCATGATATTATTAACAAGACGTGTTACAAGCTTAGAATTATAAAGCGGATCCGGCAAAACATCACGTTTTGCGATATTACCTCTTCTTGGCACTTTACTTCCCTCCTTCACATGAATGATATCATAGGTACTCGAAAGCGACAAACTCCCGTGGCCAACACAGAGGCGTTCTATATATAAACGCCGCTGCATTGTGTTTTTTTAAAACACGCAGCCGTTCGGTTTCTGTCAATTTAAATTACCTTATTTCTTTGCAGCCTTCGCCGCGCCAGCCTTCGGACGTTTCGCACCATACTTGGAACGAGCCTGCATACGCTGTGCAACACCTTGAGCATCAAGGGTACCACGGATAATGTGGTAACGCACACCAGGCAGGTCCTTTACACGGCCGCCACGAATCATAACAACGNNTAACGCTGTGTTCCTGAAGATTGTGACCGACACCCGGAATGTAAGCGGTAACTTCAATTCCGTTGGAAAGCCTTACTCTGGCGATCTTTCTCAGAGCTGAGTTTGGCTTTTTCGGTGTAGCAGTCTTAACTGTGGTACACACGCCACGCTTTTGTGGGGAATCCTGATCGATAGCAACACGCTTCTTGGAATTCCAACCCTTTAAAAGCGCAGGAGCTTTTGCCTTTGTTATGGCAACCTCTCTGCCTGTATGGACTAACTGGTTAAATGTTGGCATAAGACACCTCCTCACTTCAAATTTTTATATGTTAAGCGAATATATTATATCCGCGTAACAGCAAAATAGTCTAAACACAGCTTAATCCTATTCCGAAGCAGACCTTCGGAATAGGAAAAGCCTTCCGTTATCAAACCATCACAATTAGTTATTATAACGCTACACAGCGTCGTTTGTCAATACTTCATTTGCGGGTTCAATTTCAACATCACTGTAGCATTTCATACCGGTTCCTGCAGGAATCAGTTTACCGATGATGACGTTCTCCTTCAGACCAAGAAGCGGGTCAACCTTACCCTTAATTGCGGCGTCGGTAAGCACACGGGTGGTCTCCTGGAAGGACGCGGCAGAAAGGAAGGAATCGGTAGCCAAAGAAGCCTTTGTAATACCGAGCAGAACCGGTGAATGGGTTGCTTCGGTCAGTCCGGTTTCGCCGTTGGCAATACGCTCGCGGATTAATTCGTTCTCTGTTTCGAGTTCCACTTTTTCTACCAGGGAGCTCGGAAGCAGTGTCGTATCACCCGCTTCTTCCACTTTAACCTTCTTCATCATCTGGCGCACAATAACTTCAATATGCTTATCGTTGATATCAACGCCCTGCATACGGTAAACGCGCTGAACTTCTTCAATCAGGTAATCCTGTACGGCCTGTGTTCCGCTGATTGCCAGAACGTCATGCGGGTTGACCGAACCTTCGGTGATTCTGGTACCGGCCTTAATTTCCTGACCTTCGGCAACGATAATACGGGAACCAAACGGAATCAGGTAAGACTTGGAATCGCCTGTTTCGGAATTGGTTACAACGACGTGGCGATTCTTCTTGATTTCTTCAAAAGTTACTCTGCCTGCAATCTCGCTGATAATAGCAAGATGCTTCGGTTTACGGCCTTCAAAAAGTTCTTCAACACGCGGCAGACCCTGTGTAATATCTTCCGCACTGGCAACACCGCCGGTATGGAAGGTTCTCATGGTAAGCTGTNNAGGTTCGCCGATGGACTGGGCGGCAATAATACCAACCGCTTCGCCGACGGTAACCGGCTGGCCGTTTGCAAGGTTCGCACCGTAGCACTTCTTGCACACACCGTGTTTTGCACGGCAGTTAAGAATGGAGCGGATCTTAATGCGCTCAACACCGCTGCCAACAATAATATCCGCATCCTGATCGGTCATGAGCTTATCCTTGGAAACCAATACTTTGCCTGTCTTTTCATCGACGAAATCTTCGACAAGGTATCTGCCAAGCAGACGTTCATGAAGCGACTCGATGGACTCTTTGCCTTCACGGATATCGAACACTTCTAGGCCTTCCTTCGCACCGCAGTCGTCCTCGCGGATGATAACATCCTGGGAAACGTCTACCAGACGGCGGGTCAGGTAACCGGAGTCCGCCGTTCTCAGAGCGGTATCGGCCAGGCCCTTTCTGGCACCACGGGAAGAAATGAAGTATTCCAAAATGTTCAAGCCTTCACGGTAATTGGCTCGAATCGGGATTTCAATCGTTCTACCGGACGTATTTGCAATCAAACCACGCATACCGGCAAGCTGACGAATCTGGCTCATAGAACCACGCGCGCCGGAATCCGCCATCATGAAGATCGGGTTGTAACGGTCAAGGTTTTTCTGCAGTGCGACCGAAACGTCATCCGTTGCTTTTGCCCATGTTTTAAGAACCGCGTTATAACGTTCACTATCGGAAAGCAAACCGTTCTTAAACTGCTCGGAAACCATATCAATCTGTTTTTCCGCCGCGTCGATAATCGACTTTTTCTCAGGCGGAATCGTCGCGTCGCAAACGGCAACCGTAATCGCACTTAACGTGGAGTATTTATAACCCTGGGACTTTATGCTGTCAAGCACATCGGCTGTCTCAGCGGTTCCATGGGTCTTAATGCATTTATCAATAATTTGTCCAAGCTGCTTTTTGCCAACCAGGAATTCGATTTCAAAATCAAACATGGTTTCAGGGTTTGAACGATCAACATAGCCCAAATCCTGCGGAATCGGACGGTTGAAAATCATACGCCCTACCGTTGTGTTTACCATTCTGGTAATTTCTTTGCCGTCAACCATCATGGTTCTGCGCACTTTAATCTTAGCGTGAAGGTCAACCGCTTTTGCGTCATAAGCCATGATTGCTTCATCATAGTCACGGAACACTTTGCCCTCGCCCAGCTCACCGTCTTTTTCCAAAGTAAGGTAATAGGAACCAAGCACCATGTCCTGAGTAGGAACGGTAACAGGGCGTCCGTCGGAAGGTTTAAGCAGGTTTCCGGCAGCAAGCATTAAGAAACGGGCTTCTGCCTGTGCTTCTGCGGAAAGCGGAACGTGAACCGCCATCTGGTCGCCGTCAAAGTCGGCGTTATAAGCCGTACAAGCGAGCGGATGCAGCTTCAATGCGCGGCCTTCTACCAGAACCGGCTCAAAAGCTTGAATGCCGAGTCTGTGCAGCGTAGGCGCGCGGTTCAGCAGAACAGGATGGTTTTTAATTACGATTTCGAGGGAATCCCATACTTCAGGCTTTGCACGTTCCACTGCTTTTCTGGCAGCTTTAATGTTGCCTGCCGCACCGGTTTCCACCAAACGTTTCATCACGAAAGGCTTAAACAGTTCCAGTGCCATTTCCTTCGGAAGACCGCACTGATACATTTTGAGTTCAGGGCCAACAACGATAACTGAACGGCCGGAGTAGTCAACACGCTTGCCGAGAAGATTCTGGCGGAAACGGCCCTGCTTGCCTTTCAGCATGTCGGACAGTGATTTCAGCGGTCTGTTGTTCGGGCCGGTTACCGGTCTGCCGCGGCGGCCGTTGTCGATTAATGCATCGACTGCTTCCTGCAGCATACGTTTTTNNCGGCGCGCCCAGCTCTAACAGTCTTTTCAGTCTGTTGTTACGGTTGATTACACGGCGGTAAAGGTCATTCAGGTCGGAAGTCGCAAAGCGGCCGCCGTCGAGCTGTACCATAGGACGAATATCCGGTGGGATAACCGGAACAACATCAAGGATCATCCATTCCGGACGGTTTCCGGAAAGACGGAATGCCTCGACTACTTCCAAACGCTTCAGAATGCGAACGCGCTTTTGTCCGGAAGCGGTTACCAGTTCATCCTTTAATTCTTCGGAGGTCTGGTCAAGGTCAATTTCAGCCAGAAGCTTTTTAATTGCTTCGGCGCCCATGCTAGCTTCGAAATCATCCTCATATTTTTCACGCATATCGCGGTATTCTTTTTCGTTCAGAAGCTGTTTCTTCTGAAGTTCGCGCACATTACCCGGGTCTGTTACGATATAAAGTGCAAAGTAAAGCACTTTTTCGAGCATACGCGGGGAAATGTCCAAAATAAGGCCCATTCTGGAAGGGATACCTTTAAAGTACCAGATGTGAGATACCGGGGCCGCAAGTTCAATGTGGCCCATACGCTCACGGCGTACTTTTGCTCTGGTAACTTCAACGCCGCAGCGTTCGCAGACTTTGCCCTTATAACGGATTCTCTTGTACTTTCCGCAATGGCACTCCCAGTCCTTCTGGGGCCCGAAAATACGCTCGCAGAAAAGGCCGTCACGTTCGGGTTTCAGGGTACGGTAATTTATCGTTTCTGGCTTTTTGACTTCGCCGTGTGACCATTCTCTGATTTTTTCCGGTGAAGCAAGTCCAATCTTAATTGATTCAAAAGTATTAAATTCCATATTCTAACCCCTTTCTATTCTAAATCGTCGTCGTCAGAACTAATGTCAAAGGGTTCGTCCTTATCAAAATCATCTTCACCGCTATCATCATCAGTATATCCGTCCGAATCGTCAAACAGACTCTCATCTTCCTCTGCTTCGTCAACGGAATAGCCTTCCAAATCATCGGCAACATTCTGCTCGTCGAAGTTTCCTTCCGTCGGATTGAATCCGATATCGTCGTCATCGTCGAAGTTTTGCTTCAAATCGATTTCGTCGTCGTTCTTGTCAAGCACCTTAACGTCCAAACCAAGAGACTGAAGTTCTTTAATAAGAACCTTGAACGATTCCGGAACGCCCGGCTTCGGAATATTCTGACCCTTTACAATAGATTCATAGGTCTGTACACGGCCGACAACGTCGTCGGACTTAACCGTAAGAATTTCCTGCAGGGTATAAGCTGCGCCGTAAGCTTCCAAAGCCCAAACTTCCATTTCTCCGAAACGCTGGCCGCCGAACTGAGCTTTACCGCCCAAAGGCTGCTGTGTAACAAGAGAGTACGGGCCGGTGGAACGGGCATGAATTTTATCATCAACCAGATGATGCAGCTTCAGGTAATACATGATACCGACGGTAACCGGGTTGTCAAAGAATTCACCGGTACGGCCGTCTTTCAGAATGGTCTTACCGTCTTCACTGACACCTGCCTGCTTAAAGCACTCTACAATGTCATTTTCATGCGCACCGTCGAATACAGGAGTCATAATCTTCCAACCTAACAGCTTCGCCGCATAACCCAGATGAACTTCGAGTACCTGACCGATGTTCATACGGGACGGAACGCCCAACGGGTTCAGAACGATGTCCAGCGGGGTACCGTCCGGCAGGAAAGGCATATCCTCAACCGGAAGAATACGGGAAACAACACCTTTGTTGCCGTGGCGGCCGGCCATCTTATCGCCGACAGAAATCTTACGTTTCTGGGCAAGGTAGCAGCGTACCACTTTATTAACGCCCGGGCTTAATTCGTCATGGCTGTTTTCACGGTTAAATACCTTAACGTCCACAACAATGCCGGATTCGCCATGCGGAACACGCAGGGAAGTATCTCTTACTTCGCGTGCTTTTTCGCCAAAGATGGCGCGCAGCAAACGCTCTTCCGCGGTCAGCTCAGTTTCACCCTTCGGGGTAACCTTACCAACCAGAATATCACCCGCACGAACCTCTGCACCAACGCGGATAATACCGCCTTCGTCCAGGTCACGGAGCAGGTCTTCGTTTACGTTCGGAATATCTCTGGTAATTTCCTCGGGCCCGAGCTTGGTGTCTCTGGACTCGATTTCATATTCTTCAATATGAATGGAAGTGTAAACATCGTCACGAACGATTTTTTCACTGATCAGAACAGCATCTTCGTAGTTGTAACCTTCCCATGTCATAAAGCCAATCAAAGCATTTTTGCCAAGGCTGATTTCGCCGTCCTTGGTTGCGGGGCCGTCCGCAATAACAGAGCCTGCCTCAATTCTCTGGTTCACGCTTACAACCGGAACCTGGTTAATACAGGTGCCCTGGTTGGAACGCATAAACTTTGTAACATGATAAACATCTACGCTGCCGTCATCGCAGGTAACGCGAACTTCGTTTGCGCTGACACTGCGAACAACGCCGGTGTGCTTTGCAATCACGCATACACCGGAGTCAACGCCGGCCTTGTATTCCATACCGGTGCCAACAATCGGGGATTCGGTTTTCAGAAGCGGAACTGCCTGCCGCTGCATGTTGGAACCCATCAATGCACGGTTTGCGTCGTCGTTTTCCAGGAACGGAATCATTGCGGTAGCAACGGAAACAACCATTCTTGGCGAAACGTCCATGTAGTCGGCCTTTTCGCGCTCTACTTCGACGAATTCGTCACGGTAACGAGCATTGACTTTGCCGTTACGGAAATTTCCCTGCTCGTCCAAAGGTTCGTTCGCCTGTGCTACGATGTAGTCGTCTTCCACATCGGCGGTCATATAAACAACTTCAGAAGTAACGGAACCGGAAGCTTTGTCAACCTTGCGGAACGGTGCTTCAATAAAGCCGTATTCGTTAATTCTTGCGAAAGTTGCAAGGTAGGAAATCAGACCGATGTTCGGGCCTTCCGGCGTTTCAATAGGACACATGCGGCCATAATGGCTGTAGTGAACGTCACGCACTTCAAATCCGGCGCGGTCTCTGGACAAACCGCCGGGGCCCAATGCGGACAAGCGGCGCTTGTGTGTCAGTTCGGCCAGCGGATTGGTCTGATCCATGAACTGCGAAAGCGGTGAAGAACCGAAAAATTCTTTAATCGCTGCTACCACAGGACGGATATTAATTAAGGAATGCGGAGTCAGAACTTCCAAATCCTGTGCCTGAAGTGTCATTCTTTCACGAATAACGCGCTCAAGACGGGAAAAACCAATTCTGAACTGATTTTGCAGCAGTTCGCCGACGGAACGGATGCGGCGGTTGCCAAGGTGGTCAATATCATCGATATTGCCAAGGCCCATTGCAAGGCAGTTCATATAGTTAATGGAAGAGAAAATATCATCGATAATGATGTGTTTCGGAATCAGTTCGTCAATTCTTGTTTTAATTGCTTCCTTGATTTCTTCATCGGTTGTGCAGGAATCAAGAATTTCAGCAAGAACGCTGAAACGAACTCTTTCATTGACGTCGCACTCGGTTTTCGCATCAAAGTTTAAGAAACTATTGATGTCGACCATACCGTTGGATATAACCTTTACTTCACGCTCGTTTACGGTAACGTAAGCAATGGTTACGCCTGCATTGTCAATTTCCCGTGCCTTGTCGTGCGAAATTACTTCGCCGGCTTCCGCCATCAGCTCGCCGGTAAGCGGGTTGACAATCGGCTGAGAAAGCTGCTGGCCGGTAATACGGCCTGTAAGGTTCAGCTTCTTATTATATTTGTAACGGCCGACTCTGGAAAGGTCGTAACGGCGTGCGTCAAAAAACAAGCCGTTAATGTGCGACTGTGCGCTTTCAATGGTCGGCGGCTCACTCGGTCTCAACTTCCGATAAACTTCGAAGAGAGCTTCTTCTGTGTTTTTGCACGGGTCTTTTTCAATGGTTGCGTTCATCCGGTCGTCGTCGCCGAAATATTCGCGGATTTCTTCGTCCGTGCCAAGTCCAAGGGCACGTACAAAAACAGTAACCGGAATCTTACGGTTTTTATCAATACGGACATAGAAAATATCATTGGCATCGTTTTCATATTCAAGCCATGCACCGCGGTTTGGGATAACAGTTGAACTGAAAAGCTCTTTGCCGGTTTTGTCATATTCCATTTTATAATAAACGCCGGGAGAACGGACTAACTGAGAAACAATTACACGTTCGGCACCGTTGATTACAAATGTGCCGCTATCGGTCATAAGCGGAAAATCGCCCATAAAAACTTCGGATTCTTTGATCTCTCCGCTTTCTTTATTGAGCAGGCGTGCAGTTACTCTCAAAGCGGCGGCGTAAGTTGCGTCACGCTCTTTGCACTCTTCCACGCTGTAATTCGGCTTATCGTCGTCCAGTTTGTAATTCACAAAGTCCAACACAAGATTGCCGGTATAATCTGTGATTCCCGAAACGTCCTTAAAAACCTCTTTGAGGCCTTCATCAAGAAACCATTTATAGGAATTCTTCTGTACCTCAATCAGATTCGGCATATCCAGAACTTCATCAATACGCGCAAAGCTCATACGGACATTTTTGCCAACTTGCACCGGTTTGACATTCACCATTGGCTCAATCACTCCATTCATATATTTACCATCCGCGGCATAAATTAAGCACAAAAATAGTTTGCATACATCATTGCTTTTTTAAGCTTTTGTGATATTCTCTTGCCTTTTTTCATATGTTGTGATATTATAGTTGAGGATAGACATGAGTATATGTTTCCATGATGATGCAGTATATTATTTTATTACAATATCTAGTGTTTGTCAAGCTATATTTATTGATTTTTAATTTAAAGCAGCCGGCGGTTTTAAAACCGCCGGCTTTTTTGTCGTTATTTCAGTTTTTCTGTTCTTTCTCTTCCTTAATAAAACTGCAGCGGAAATAAAATCGTTGTTTCCCGCATCTTTTCTATGAAAGAACAGGTAATCATGGAACATCCAATGTGAAACGCACCCTGTACTGGCCGCAGGTAATCTATAACCTTATTATATATCATCTTATATCAAAAAGCTTCAACGTCGGTATGATCCACTTAGAGTCGTGTCATTACTCGCATCAGTGATTCCCATTAGTCATCAAGCAAAAAACACAACCCGTATTTTAAAACTATAAAACTGTATTATTAAATAAGTTCTTTCAGCAGTGTGATTTTAAAGTTGATTGCTAAATCGCCTTAAAATTATCTCATTTTAAGAAATTATTTAATTATTTATAGTATATACCAGATTTCCATATTTTTTAAGTACTTTACATAAAAAGTTTACACGAATTTGAACCCAAAAAAAGGGTCGCTGTTAGCGACCCTTCATTTGCATATTACGAACTGTTTTCAAATTCTTTAAGTATTTTTCTGCGACTCGGCGTTCAGCGCCTCAAAAGTATATGAATCGAGTTTATCTCGCACAACCGATGAGATTTCATCGTAAATCTGATGAAATCGGCAGGCAGTATGCGAGCACGCATACTCATCCTGCTGGCAGCGGCTGATCATGTAAGGCCCCTCAACTGATTCAATCACCTGGCGGAGCGTTATTTCCTTCGGTTCCCGGGCAAGCATGTAACCGCCCCGGGCGCCCTTATACGATACGATCAGCCCGCCGGCGACCAGCTTGCGAAGAATTTTCAGCGCAAATCGCAGCGGAACATGCGTTTCATCAGAAATGGTATGCGCATCCACTTTTTTGCTGGATACCGCCAGCATTTCCACAATTCTGACTGCATAGTCGGCTTCTAGCGTCATGACCATTTATGCCATCCCCTTAATCCAAGAAATCTTTAAGCTTTTTGCTGCGGCTCGGATGGCGCAGTTTGCGAAGTGCTTTTGCTTCAATTTGACGGATCCGTTCACGGGTAACATTGAATTCCTTCCCCACCTCTTCCAGGGTACGGGAACGGCCGTCTTCCAAACCAAAACGTAGGCGAAGCACCTTTTCTTCCCTTGGCGTAAGGGTGTCGAGCACGTCGGCAAGCTGCTCTTTTAAAAGAGTATGCGAAGCGGCATCCTGCGGCGCGGGGGCGTCATCGTCGGGAATAAAATCGCCCAAGTGGCTGTCTTCCTCTTCACCGATTGGCGTTTCAAGGGAAACCGGCTCCTGTGCCACACGCATAATTTCGCGCACTTTGTCCACCGGCATATCCAGTTCCAAAGAAATTTCGTCCGCGGTGGGTTCGTGCCCGTTGGTATGCAGCAGCTGGCTGGAAACCTTTTTTACCTTATTGATGGTTTCAACCATATGAACCGGAATTCGAATGGTTCTAGCCTGGTCTGCAATGGCACGGGTAATTGCCTGACGAATCCACCATGTGGCATACGTTGAAAATTTGAATCCTTTGGTATAGTCAAATTTTTCAACCGCTTTGATCAAACCGAGGTTGCCTTCCTGAATCAGGTCGAGGAACTGCATCCCGCGCCCGAGGTACCGCTTTGCAATGCTGACAACCAGACGAAGGTTTGCTTCGGAAAGGCGCTTTTTGGCGGCCTCGTCCCCGTTGTTGATGCGAATTGCAAGGTCGATTTCTTCTTCCGGGGAAAGCAGCGGTACACGGCCGATTTCTTTCAGGTACACCTTAACCGGGTCGTCAATCGCAATTCCTTCGGTATTCAGTACCGCTTCCATGTCTTCATTTTCATCGATCTGAATATTGAAATCAAGGTCGTCCAGCGGCGCATCCGCAAAATCTTCAATAATTTCTACGCCCTGTGCTTCCAGAGTATCATAGAATTTTTCAATTTGCTCCGGGTCAAATTCCAGTTCGCCGATTGCGTCCAGAATTTCTTTGGTAGAAAGCTGACCCTTGCTTTTCCCCTGTTCGATTAATTCCCTAATTACCGTTTTCTTGTCCGGTGTTCCCATCGTAAGTCCCCCTATTTCTTCTGCGACTTCAGTTCCTGCAGGTAGCTTTGAATGTCCTGTGCCGGAGCGGAAGCAACATTTTCAACGTTTTTCTTTGCGAATTCCTGTGCGATTACATTTATATATTCATCCGCATCCTGTTTTGAAACAGAAACGGCATTAAACCTGGCAAGTATTTTTGCAATTGCGGCCATTTCCTCCACGGAAAAGCTTTCTGATATGTCTGTAAGGCTGGTTGCCTTGCCGTCTATAATTCTGCCCATAATTACCAAATATACACGGCGGTTGAACTCTGTGACAAATTTTTCAGGCGGTAAAACGCCATATATTTGTATAGCGTGCTCCGGGTACCTGACAATATACGCAATCAGGGCTTCTTCAGCGCTTGCAGCGCGCAAATACTGTGATTTTTCCGGATTGATGCTGTCGCGGAACCCCGCTGCCTGCTGCTGAAACGCTTTAAACTCTTTTTGCTCCTGATCCTTCCGAAGCTTTTTGCGATTTTTATCAACCTGCAGCATAATGGCCGGTCGTTCCACACCGATTTCTTCCGAAAGCTTTCCGGCGTAAACTTCCTGCTCAATGCGGCTGTCCAGCGTTGCCAGCACAGCTGCCGCGCCGGTAAGGTAAGCGACGCGTCCTTCGGCATTTTGCAGGTTGCATTCCCGTTTGATTTTCTGCAGCCGGTATTCCACGTCGTTTCCGCTTGTTTCCAGCAGCTGCTTAAACTTTACCCGACCATTCTGGCCGTTGGACCGTATGTATTCATCCGGATCCTTTCCGCCGGAAATGGTAAGCACTTTAACCAGCAATCCGGTTTCGCGAAGAATCGGAATGGCGCGCGAAGCCGCTTTTTGCCCCGCTTCATCCGCATCGTACGAAACGACCACCTCTTTGGTGTAGCGAGCCATTAAGTGCGCCTGACTGGGTGTGAGCGCGGTACCGAGCGTTGCAACCGCATTGGTAAATCCGGCCTGATGCAGCGCAATTACATCCATATACCCTTCACATAAAATCAACTGCTCACTGCAGGCATTCTTGGCAAAATTCAGCGCAAACAGAAAACTTCCTTTATTAAACACCGGCGTTTCCGACGTATTCAGGTATTTCGGCTTTTCGTCCGTTAAAATACGGCCGCCGAACGCAATTACATTTCCTCTTAAATCAATAATCGGAAACATAACGCGGGAGAAAAACCGGTCAACAGCCCGTCCGCTTCTGCCTTTAAATGCCACGTTGGCCAAAATCATCTCGTTCTGCGTATAGCCCTTTTTCTCCAAATAATCAACTAACGAATAACGGGAATCGGGCGCATAGCCAAGGCCGAAATGGCGTATCGTACCCGGAGTTAACCCACGCTCCGTCAAATAATTCATTCCGGCAGCGCCTTTTTCTGAATTTAAAACCGCATTGGAATACCGGGCGGTTTCGCGGTTGATTTCCATAATTCGCGCCCGAACTCGGCTCATGCCGTCATCCACGCTGTTTTCCGGAACCTGAAGTCCGGCGCGCTGTGCCAGAAAACGAATGGCTTCTATATAGTCCAGATTTTCAATTTGGCGGACAAATGTAATCACATCACCGCCGGCCCCGCAGCCAAAACAGTAAAAGGAACCATTTTCAGGAAATATATTAAATGACGGCGTTTTTTCATTATGAAACGGACAAAGCCCAACGAAATTTCTTCCTGCATGACGCAGATTAACATAGGAAGCGGCAACTTCGGCAAGGTCACTGCGCGCTTTCAGCTCCTGTATAAAAGCTTCCGGCAATGGCATACGGTCACCCCCTGTCTCCGCCGGGTATTCTTAAATATTCCATGATTTCGGCACATAAATATTCTGAAACAGCTGGATAGCAAAATGATCTGTCATACCTGCAATATAGTCACAGGCCGCCCGTTTTATTCCATCCTGCTCCGCAATCCGTTGCAAATCTTCAGGAAGGTGACCGGAAACCTGCAGATAATCATACAGTGTACCAATCAGGTGAGGAACTTTTTTCTCCTCCGATTTTGCAAAAGGATTCAGGTACACATATTCGTACATGAAATCGTGCAGACGGTCAAAAGCCTCCTGAATTGTGGAATCCATTTGAATGATTCCGTTCTGACTGTTTTCAATGACAGAATGAACCAATGTATCGATTCGTTCAGAACGGCGGCCGCCAAGCACGGAAGTAATATCGTTAGGAATATTATTTTCCGTCAGCATCCCGGCTCGTTCCGCATCGTCAATGTCGTGGTTAATATAGGCAATCCGATCAGCTAAGCGAACAATCCGCCCCTCCAGCGTGGAAGCTTCGGTTCCCTTTGTATGGCACAGAATGCCGTTTCGTACCTCTGCGGTTAAATTCAGCCCTCTTCCGTTTTTTTCAAGTTTCTCAACAATACGAACGCTTTGCTCATAATGCCGGAATCCGCCGGGGAAAAGCTCGTTTAATGCCCGCTCCCCCGCGTGCCCGAACGGAGTATGCCCCAAATCGTGCCCTAGAGAAATCGCCTCGGTCAAATCTTCATTTAAACGTAAAGCACGCGCTATGGTACGCGCAATCTGCGAAACCTCAAGAGTATGAGTAAGCCGGGTACGGTAATGATCGCCTTCCGGCGACAAAAAGACCTGCGTTTTGTGTTTCAGACGCCGAAAGGACTTACAATGGATAATCCGGTCCCGGTCACGCTGATAAGGCGCTCGTAAATCACATTCTTCTTCCGGAACATCCCGGCCCTGCGTATTTTTCGAAAGTGCGGCATAGGGTGAAAAAATTTGTTCTTCCAACTGCATTGTGCGTTCACTAACGGTCATAGCGACACCCCCTATTATGTACTTCAAATAGATATACGCAAAATCATACAAGTTTCCTGCAAATCTTTAAATAATTTCAAAATATTTTTCGCCCTGTACGGAAATTTCACTTTGGCCACAAGTTGCATCGGCCAGTTTCGGGCGAAAAACATCCATATTTTCATCACTCATGTGAAAACAAATCCGAACGGAATCTGTAAAATCGGTGTCGTCAATCACTCCGCCGTTTTCCGGAATCAGTGGAGCAAGCCGGCCATACTGATTATAATCGCAGGTTACTTCTGCCATAAGGCAGGTGCGCATCGTGATGATTTTTGCCTGTTCCAGCGCGATGGACACTGCATGTGAATACGCACGAACAAGGCCGCCCGCACCNNAAAAGCCCCCCCCCCCCCCACCCCCACCACACAGCAGAACCCCGCCGAAGTACCTTGTTACCACAACCGCAACGTCGGTAACGGCAGATTTCAAAATGACATCCAAAGTCGGTATTCCGGCCGTACCCTGCGGCTCTCCGTCGTCAGAATACCGTTTAATCTGCCCCTGCCGGATAGAATAGGCGTAAACATTATGGGTGGCATTCCAGTGCTTCGCTTTTATTTCATTGACAAACGAAACCGCTTCTTCTTCCGTCTTTACCGGCTTTGCAAAGCCGATAAAACGGGAACGGCGTTCCACAAATTCATCAGAAGCCTGCTGCGCCACCGTTCTGTATTCGGTCATAAACCCTCCGTTACCATACAGCTTGACAAACAGTGAACAAAATAGGCGGCGCAAATACTGCGCCGCCTAAGCTAATCAAAGAGATTAAAAGATGTTTACTTATCGATGCCGTAACGCTTTTTAAACATGTCAACACGCCCGCTTGTATCAACAAGCTTCTGCTTACCAGTAAAGAACGGGTGGCACTTTGAGCATATTTCAACGCGGATGTTCTCTTTTGTAGATTTCGTGTTAATGACATTTCCGCAGGCACATGTGATCGTAGTCTCTTTATACTTTGGGTGGATAGCTTCCTTCATTCTTGTCACCTCTTTCAGCCAAACTGCAACTTAACATTTGGATTTTACCATAAAGTCGCACAAAATGCAAGTAAAATTACAATAAACAACAAATAATATTTTCTTATCCATTGGATTGCTGCTTTATGTAAGACGCATATTCTTCCAAACACATGCCGTATTCCCTCATTTTTACCGCGTGTTCCTGCCCAACATAACGAAAATGATGCGGGTCATAGGCCATGCCGGTAACTTGCGTTTTATTGTCCGGAAAACGGAGAATAAAACCATAATTCACGCAGTTTTTTACAAGCCATTTGTATTGCGGCGTTGCGGAAAAATCATCGTTTGCGGCGGAGCCTTCCACGGAAAACAGAACCGCCATGCCGGTTTGTCTTTCATTATTCCCNNCAGCTTTAGCGGGCAATCGGCCGCTTTTGCGTCAGCCATCATCTTTTTCAGTGCGGAAACAATTTTTGAATCAACCGGAACTCCGTCCACTTTTTCGGAAGAAACCTGAAAATCCGATTTCAACGCAATGGAAGGATTGACAAGAACCAAATTGTATTTATCATCGTAAACCGGAAGTATGCCGCTATCGGAAGACACCGGTGCGGAACTGACCGGCGCACTGCTGGAAACGGGTTTATCAAAAGGATGTTTTATCTGAACCCATGCTAATGTGGCCCCCGCTGCAACGGACAGGCACAGCGCAACCGCCACCATGGTCATTATAATTCGAATTTTTTTCACCTGATCGGCTTTGTGCCAGCTGGCACGTGTTTTTACTACCCTTTCTCGCTGTATTCGCACGCTTAACTNNCTGCTTCAACTTTATTATAGTTTTACAAAATGCTGCGGATAAATTTTGTCAGCTCACATAAAACATTGTATAACTTATATTAAAATATTTCAACCTGTTTGGAATTTTCGGGTTAATGTACAAGATATGATGCAACATTTGATTTAATTTTGTGGGTGTAGTATCATATAAACTGGGTAAATTTTTTAATATTTATATCTACGTTGGAATGGAGTTCTTAAAATGCGTAAAACAAAAATCATATGTACTCTTGGCCCCGCGACAGATAAAGGCGATGTGTTAAAACAACTGATGCTGTCCGGAATGAATGTTGCCAGGTTAAACTTCTCACACCAGACCTCCACGGAACAGAAAGTTCGTTCCGATGCGGTTAAAAAACTGCGTGAGCAACTTTCGCTTCCCGTTGCGCTTTTGCTTGACACAAAGGGGCCGGAAATCCGTGTAAAGGATTTTAATAAGCCAAAAATCACGCTGAAGGAAGGCGAAAAATTCACGCTGACCTCCAGGGACATAGTGGGTGACGAAACGATCGCTTCCGTTACCTTTCCGAATCTTCCGGAGGAAGTTTCGGGCGGAGCAAAAATTTTAATTGATGACGGTTTAATTGAATTAAAAGTGGAATCCTGTACCAAAACCGACATTCACTGCATTATTGTTAACGGCGGCACCATTTCCGCGCATAAGGGAATTAACGTACCCGGAATTAAGCTTTCCCTTCCTTTTATCAGTGAAAAGGATAAATCAGACATTGCGTTCGCCGTACAGGAAGACTTTGATTTTATTGCTGCTTCCTTCACCCGCACAGCGCAGGATATCATCGACCTGCGCACCGAGCTGGAAAAACTGAACTGCCATAAAATCCGTATTATTGCAAAGATTGAAAATTCCGACGGTGTGGAAAACATTGACGACATTATCCGGGTTTCCGACGGTATTATGGTCGCGAGAGGCGACCTTGGAGTTGAAATTGCATTGGAGGAAATTCCGGTTATTCAGACNNAAAGGCGTATAATGCGGGCAAGCAGGTTATTACCGCAACCCAAATGCTGGACTCTATGATGAAAAATCCGCGTCCAACCAGAGCGGAAACCACAGACGTTGCCAACGCAATTTATGACGGAACCAGCGCAATTATGCTTTCGGGTGAAACAGCTGCCGGCGATTATCCCATCGTGGCACTTAAAACCATGGCAACCATTGCCGAGCGCACAGAACACGATATTGATTATAAATCCCGTTTTGCCAGAAATGATTTCAGCGGCGAAATGCCAAGCGTTACCTCCGCCATTTCGCACGCTACCTGCACCACCGCTCACGACCTTGGCGCCGTTGCGATACTTACCGTTTCCAAGTCCGGTAAAACAGCGCGCATGATTTCAAAATACCGTCCGGAATGCCCCATCATCAGCGGAGCAACCGACCCGACCGTACAGCGGCAGATGAACCTTTCCTGGGGCGTTGTGCCGATTATGGTAGACGAAAAAGACAACACAGACTCATTATTTGACCATGTGGTGGATGAAGCACGCAAGCATGGACTGGTGAAAAACGGTGATTTGGTTGTCATTACAGCCGGCGTGCCGCTCGGCGTTTCCGGTACCACCAACCTGTTAAAAGTACAGCTTGTCGGCGACGTACTTGTTTCCGGCACAGGAGTGACAAAAGGCAGCATCTGCGGCAACCTTTGCGTCTGTGCCGATGAAGACCAGGCCATGCGTTCCTGTAAAGAAGGCGATATTCTCGTCATTCCGCAGACCAGCAATAAAATTTTAAGCGTTTNNAGCGGGCTTCCGGCATCATTACCGAAGCAAACGGAATGAACTCCCATGCGGCTATAGTTGGCCTTGCGCTGGACAAGCCGGTTATTGTAGGCGCCGAAAATGCCACACAAATATTAAAAAGCGGAACAACCGTAACGCTTGACGCTGCACGCGGCATTGTGTTCAGCGGAATTGAAAAGTGCGATATCTAATATAAAAATACAGCAAAGGGGATGCACAATCTGTGCATCCCCTTTTTATATGCTGATTTTATTTTGCTTCGTAAAATGCTTTAATTCCCAAGTAGGTCATATAAACGTCCAGCTTGGAAACAACTTCAAACGGAGAGTGCATGGAAAGCACGGGTACGCCTACATCCAATACGTCAACATCCAGATTGGCAATAAACATTGCAACCGTTCCGCCGCCGCCCGCGTCAACTTTTCCAAGCTCGCCAATTTGCCACAGCACGTCGTTCTGCTCAAATATATTGCGGATTTCCGCAACAAATTCCGCGCTGGCTTCGCTGCTGCCGCTCTTTCCTCTGGCACCGGTATATTTGGCCATGCCCACGCCGTTGTTAATGTAGCAGGAGTTGATTGCTTCATAAGCGCTGGCATAGTTCGGGTCAAACGCAGCTGTTACGTCTGCGGAAAGGCACTTGGATTGCTGCAGCACATGGCTCGGCTCCATTCCTTCGGCACGCGCCAGGTCAGCAATGAAATAATGCATGAATTGTGAATTCAAGCCGGTATTTCCATCGCTTCCGACTTCTTCCTTATCGGCTAAAACAGTAACTACCGTGCTTTCCGGAGTTCCCGCGTGAAGTGCGGCCATCAACGCCGGGTAAGCGCATACTCTGTCATCATGACCGTAAGCACCGATCATACTGTGGTCAAAACCGATGTCGGATGCTTTAAACGCGGGAACAAACTCAATATCAGCGGAAACAAAGTCCTCTTCGGTCATTCCGTATTTGTCATGAAGCAGCTTCATAATATTCAGCTTAACCAGATTATCGCCGTCATCCGCACGTACCGGCCAGCTGCCAACGGTAATATTGAGGTTTTCACCCTCAATTGCTTTGGAGAGCTTCTTCTCCATTTGCTCTGCGGCCAAATGAGGAAGTAAGTCAGTAACGCAGAACTGCGGTTCGCCTTCTTCTTCCCCAAGGCGGATGTCCACCTTTGTGCCGTTCTTCAGCACAGCGCGGCCATGCATGGAAAGCGGAATCGCAGTCCACTGATACTTTTTAATACCGCCGTAATAATGCGTTTTCAGCCATGCAATGTCATCTTTTTCATAAAGCGGATGAGGCTTTAAATCGAGACGGGGGGAATCAATATGGGCAGCCGCAATACGCACGCCGTTCTTGCATCCGTTTTTGCCGATTACCGCCAGAATAATCGCTCTGCCGCGGTTATTGTAATAAACTTTATCGCCTGCATTATATTTCTTTGCCGGGTCGAAGGGCACAAAGCCTGCTTCTTCCGCAGATTTCACTGCGTAACGAACCACCTCGCG
Organism: Ruminococcaceae bacterium UBA3451; assembly: GCA_002378845.1. Lineage (GTDB taxonomy): Bacteria > Bacillota > Clostridia > Oscillospirales > Acutalibacteraceae > Caproiciproducens. Next base: position 21,036 of record DFRY01000025.1, read on the forward strand.
CTCCGTTTTTCCTTGATTCAGGAATTTCTTGTAGTCCTCGCAAAAATCATCGGCCTTTTTCACTTTTTCATCCGGAATCTGAAAATAGCCGTTTTTGCGGTTAACCAAAAGTTCCTCTTTCAGCTTTTTCACTTCTTCGGTTTCCATCTTTTTAGCCATTGATACTTTCTCCTTCACTGTTAAATTGGTACAGCGTACTGTATTTATCATAATTCTCTAAAACAGCACTGACATACTTTCGTGTTTCCGTGTATGGAATGCTGTCAAGGGAAGCGCCGTCCTTAGATATTTTCGGGTCGCTCAGCCAGGAATTTATCGTACCGATTCCGGCGTTATATGCGCTTAGCGCCGTGCGCTCCTGAGTATACTTTTCCAACAGAATCGATAAAAATTTACAGCCGTAGCGAATGTTAATTTCCGGCGTGGTAAGGTCACCCGCCGTATATTTCGTATTGCTTTTCAATTTGGTCTGAAGCCACTCAAACGTGTCCGGCGTAAGCTGCATTAAACCAATTGCCCCGGCATGCGAGACCACGTCGGCGTCAAAATTGCTTTCCGCTTTCATCACGGAATAGACCAACGCCGGGTCAAGATGATTTTCTGTAGCTTCTTTTGCAACAATCTGAGAATATTCCAGAGGATATGCTTTTTTCATAAAGAAATCATAACCGCGTGACAGCGCAAAATACCCCAGCAAAAGCAATACGGCAAGCGCAATACCGGCAATTAAGGTTTTCTTAAATCGTTTCATTCACATCTCCAAGGATTTGTTCTAACAGTGCCTGCGCTTTGGCCGGTACGCTCTGCGTATCTGCTGAACCGTCAAACACATAATCCGCGCGGTCAAGGTAATAGGAATCCGGCTGCTGCGCGCCCATACGCGCTTTGGCCTGCTCCGCAGAAATTGAATCGCGATTCATCACGCGGGCAAGGCGTTTTTCCGCCGGGGCAATTACTGCTATGGTCTTTGCACAATATTGATCCGCACCGCTTTCGAAAAGCAACGGAGCATCCATAATAACGGCTTTGGCAGTTCCAAACCGCTCTTGCTCAATTTGGCGCAGAATCTCTTTCAGAATAATCGGGTGCGTAATTTCATTCAAGCGAACCGACTTCTGCGGGGTGGAAAAAGCACGCTGTGCCAATAAGCGGCGGTTCAGGCCGCCGTCCGGCTGCACAATATCCGTACCGTATTCCGCAGTCAGCTGTGCAAGGCATTCCGGCTGTACAACAACCTCCCTTGCAATACGGTCTGCGTCAATAATCTTACATCCCGCATGCTCCAATGCCGCCGCAACGGTAGATTTCCCCGCGCCGGTCGGACCGGTAAGCCCAATCACAATTTTACTCAACTTGAAGTACCTCAAATCCGGCTGCACGAATCAGGCGATTGTAGACCGCAAGGCCAACGCCCTTCGGTTCCGGGCAGCGAGCGTAGACCGTTTTGACATTCATCTCATCCAGTTTGCGAAGCGCGTCAAAAAGCTCCCGCGCCTGTTCGCTGTAATCATCTTCCCCGCCGTAACACACAGTAGGTACGGTAAGCTCTTTCTCTTCCCCGTTGTAGCACAATGCAGCCGTTCCCTGTGTATTATGCCGATTTACATAGCTTTTATATGCGTTGAAGCTGCCTTCCAGAATTACAACATTTGCCTTTGGCGAGTAATGCTTATATTTCATTCCGGGGGAAGCGGCGCGAACGCCCTCCTGCAGCGGGTTTAAGACTGCACTGTCCATCTCCACATTGCCCAACACGGAGCGCAGCTGTTCCAACGTAATCCCGCCCGGCCGCAGCAAACGCGGCGGATTGACGGCAAGCGTAACCACGGTGGATTCCACCCCAACGCCGCACGCTCCTCCGTCCAGCACTGCTTCGATTTTACCGGATAAATCGTTCATTACATGAGCCGCCGTTGTGGGGCTTGGTTGGCCGGACAAATTCGCAGACGGTGCGGCAAGCGGCAGGCCTGCTGCGGTTATCAGCTTGCGGGCAACCGGATGCGACGGAAAACGCACCGCAACCGTGTCCAATCCTGCGCTGACTTCGTCGGGGATAATGTCTGACTTTGGCAGAATAATGGTAAGCGGACCGGGCCAAAATTGCTCCGCAAGTTTCTTTGCCTGCTCCGACACTTCTTTGACCAATTTGTAAATCTGGTCAAATTCCGAAATATGTACGATAAGCGGATTATCCATCGGCCTGCCTTTTGCGGCAAAAATTCGGGCTACTGCCGCGCCGTTGAGCGCATTGGCGGCAAGACCGTAAACCGTTTCCGTAGGAATACCGACCAAACCGCCGTCTTTTAAGATTTGGGCGGCAGTTTGAACGGATTCGTCTTCCTTTGCATTTAACAACTGGGTCTGCATCAATTAATCTCTCTCTTCTGATTGGTTGTCAATTGTGTTTTGCAGTTTTGCGGCACGGTCTGCCGTAATCAAAGCATCAATGACTTCTTCTATATTTCCATTTAAAATATCGTCCAAACGGTAAATGGTAAGACCGATACGGTGGTCGGTCAAACGTCCCTGGGGATAGTTATAAGTGCGGATACGCTCGGAACGGTCGCCCGTACCAACCTGCGATTTACGGTCGGATGCAATTTTTGCATCGTGTTTTTCCAGTTCGGCTTCATACAGGCGCGAACGCAGGACTTTCATTGCCTTGTCTTTATTTTTATACTGGCTGCGTTCATCCTGACATTCTACCACCGTTCCGGTTGGCAAGTGCGTAATTCGAATGGCCGAGGAAGTTTTATTAATATGCTGGCCGCCCGCACCGCTGGAACGGAAGGTATCGATCTGCAAATCCTTCGGGTTAATTTCCACTTCAACCTCGTCGGCCTCCGGCAAAACGGCAACCGTTGCGGTGGAGGTGTGCACTCTGCCCTGCGTTTCCGTTTCGGGAACGCGCTGAACGCGGTGAACACCACTTTCATATTTTAACCGGGAATAGGCTCCGTCACCCGTAATCATAAAACTAATTTCTTTGTAGCCGCCAAGTTCGGTTTCGTTAAGGTTTAAAATTTCCGTCTTCCATCCTTTTGTTTCGGCATACATACTGTACATACGAAACAGAACGGCAGAAAACAGCGCGGCCTCTTCCCCGCCCGCACCGCCGCGAATTTCAACAATCACGTTGCGGTCGTCGTTCGGGTCACGCGGCAGCAATAGAATTTTCAACTCATCGGTACAGCGGTCAATGTCCGCCCTTGCCTGCTGAAACTCTTCTTCTGCCATTTCCTTCAGGTCTTTATCGATTCCGCCCTCATCCATCAACTCGCGGGCTTCCTGCAATGAATTGCAGGCTTTTGTATATTCACGGTACTTTTCAACAATCGGGGTGATGGTCTTATGCTCTTTCATCAGTTCTGTGTATAAAGACTGATTGGTCAAAACGGACGGGTCGTACAGCTTCTGGTTTAGTTCCTCGTAACGCTTCTCAAATACTTCTAAATTTTCAAACATATATTTTACTCCTTAATTTATAGTTAATAGAACGATAAATTAAGAATAGCTATAATTCATCCTGCGTATTTTCGCGAATAATCTTTTTAATGTTTTTCTCACATTTTAATCTTGGCACCATTATTTCATGGCCGCAGGAAGTGCAGCGGATTTTAAAATCCATGCCGGAGCGGAGCACAAGGAAAGTCTTGCACCCGCAGGGATGTTCTTTTTTCATCAGCAAAATATCGCCGGGCCTTACGTCCATGTTCCGCACCTCACTTTCTAAAAGCGAATTTGATTCGGATTAATCGGATTAAGCCGAATAATATTAGTATATCACCAAAACAGTGCAAGGGACAATATATTTTTGTGATTTACTTGCCGTAAAGGCATAAAAGAAGCTATAATAAGGAAATGATACTGGTAAAGGCTGTGAAATGAAATGTCAACCAAAGAAGAAATTTTAAATTGCCTGAGCAACCGCGACGGCTACGTTTCCGGCGAAGAGCTGAGCGAAAACCTTGGCGTGTCGCGTACGGCAATCTGGAAAAATATCAATTCCCTTCGGGATTCAGGGTACGAAATCGAATCGGTTACAAACCGCGGTTATAAGCTGATTTCCCGCCCGGATGTTTTAACTGCGGAAGAAATTGCTGCGGGACTGAATACGGAATTCCTTGCAAAACAGATTTACGACTTTTATGAAACGGATTCGACTAACGAAGAAGCCAAACGGCGAGCTCTTCGCGGCGCACCCAACGGCAGCCTGTTTATTGCGGAACTTCAGTTGGGCGGAAAAGGCCGGCTGGGCAGAACATGGGCTTCCCCCGCAGGGGACGGGCTATGGTTTAGCATTCTGCTGCGGCCGAACTCCATTCCGGAACAGATTACCAGCTTAACGCTGCTGGCCGGGCTGGCTGTTTGCGGTGCCGTTCAGCTTTGTACCGGCTGCGCCGCAATGATAAAATGGCCGAATGACATTGTAATCGGCAGTAAAAAAGTATGCGGGATTCTGACGGAAATGGCCGCAGAGATTGACCGAATAGATTATGTGGTCGTGGGCATTGGCATTAACGNNAAACAACGCGTCCTTTCCGGAGAAGCTGCATACCAAAGCGACTTCCCTTAAAATCGAAACCGGACATGCCGTTTCCCGCAAAGAAATTTTACAGGAAACTCTGCGGCAATTGGAAGCCCTGCTGAAAATAGAAAAAAGCGGCGGAAACAGCACAGTGATCTCGCATTATAAAAGTCTGTGCGTTTCGCTGAACCGCCAGGTCAGCTTCACCCGCAATAAAGAAAGTGTAACCGGAACCGCAGTGGATATTTCACCCGAAGGCGAACTGATTGTGCGGTGCGAAGACGGCACGCTGTTCCCCGTTAATTCCGGTGAAGTTACAGTTCAAGGGATTTACGAATAAACAAAGGAATAACCTAAAACAAAGCCTGTTTCGCGGGATGGATCGTTTCCATCCAATTGAAACAGGCTCTTTTTATTATTTCTTTTTAAAGCTGTCTTTCAGCGATACAGAGCGGTTGAACACCAGATGTTCCGGTGTGCTGTCGCGGTTGTCCTGACAGAAATAGCCCTGACGCATGAACTGGAACGACTGTGAATTTTCCGAAGCAAGCACCGGTTCCACTTTACAACCGGAAAGCACCTTCAAAGAGTCTGGATTCAGTTCCTCCAGAAAATCCCCCGCTTCCGGGTCCGGCACGGTGAACAGACTGTCATATAGCCTTACTTCCGCATCGATTGCTGTTTTTGCGTCCGCCCAGTGGATGGTTCCCTTAATCTTTCGTCCGTCCGGCGTGTTACCGCCGCGGGTGAGCGGATCATACTCGGCATACACTTCAACAACCTTTCCGTTCTCATCCTTTTTGCAGCCGGTGCAGCGAACAATATAGGTTGTCTTCAGTCTTACTTCATTGCCGGGAAACAAGCGGAAATAGCCCTTGACCGGCTCTTCCATAAAGTCGTCTTCTTCAATCCAAAGTTCGCGTGAGAAAGACACGGTGCGTGTGCCGTCCTCCGGTCGTTCCGGATTGTTCTCCACTTCAAATTCTTCGGTCTGATTTTCCGGGTAATTGGTTAAAATCAACTTCACCGGGTTCAGAACCGCCATGGTTCGCTGTGCGTTGTGGTTTAAATCCTCACGCAGGCAATGCTCCAAAAAGCTGTATTCTACCGTACTGTTGACCTTTGCCACACCGATTCGGTCGCAGAAATTACGAATGGAAGCCGGTGTGTAACCGCGGCGGCGCAGACCGCAGAGAGTCGGCATGCGGGGGTCATCCCAACCGCTGACATAACTGTTTTCTACCAGTTGGCGAAGCTTTCGCTTGCTCATTACCGTATTATTGATTCCAAGGCGCGCAAACTCAATCTGCCTTGGCTTTGCAGGCAAATCAATATGGTTGATTACCCAGTCGTAAAGCGGACGGTGATCTTCAAATTCCAAGGAGCAAAGCGAATGGGTAATTCCTTCCAATGCGTCCTCAATAGGGTGCGCAAAATCATACATCGGATAAATGCACCAGGTCTCCCCTGTACGATGGTGCGACATATGATTAATCCGGTAAATAACCGGGTCACGCATATTAAAATTACCGGAAGCGAGATCTATTTTTGCCCGAAGCGTCATTTTTCCGTCTTCAAACTCACCGTTTTTCATCCGCTCAAACAGTGCAAGGCTTTCTTCCACCGGTCTGTCACGGTACGGACTGACTGCCGGATGAGACAAATCCCCCCTGTTTTCGCGCATCTGATCGGGGGTTAGCTCACATACATAAGCAAGCCCTTCCCGAATCAACTTTGTAGCAAATTCGTACATTTTCGGGAAATAATCCGATGCATAATAAAAACGGTCATCCCAGGTAAAACCGAGCCATTTAATGTCTTCCTGAATGGCGTCCACGTATTCGGTATCTTCTTTGGTGGGGTTGGTATCGTCCATGCGCAAATTGCATATGCCATTAAACTTTTCTGCGGTACCAAAGTCAATACAGATTGCTTTGGCATGGCCAATGTGCAGGTAACCGTTCGGCTCAGGCGGAAAACGGGTGTGAACCTTTTTGCCTTCAAACCGACCGCCGGGAGCAACATCTTCCTCAATGAATGTATGAATAAAATTACTGGAACCTTCTGTTTCTTCTGTTGTTATAATTTCGTCACTCATGTTATCTGCTCCTTAAGCCATTAATTTCTCAAGCCCGACATACAGTCGCCGAATGGATTCGGTTTTGCCGAGAATCGCAAGAATCTCCATCGCGCCGCCCGGGGTCACCGTCATTCCGGCCGCGGCAATCCGAACCGGCCAAAGCAACGTGCCGTTTTTCACTTCCAGCTTCTGGGCAAGCTCCATCAGCACATCGTGCAAATGCTCAACGGACCAGTCGCCCTCCGTTTCCAGCACGGCAATGGACTGCTTCAGCATTTCGGCTGAATTTTCCAAATTGGTCTTACTCTTTTTATTCACAAAGAAATCCGCCGGGTAATCCGGCAGTTCTTTCAGGAACGCAATTAATTCTGGAATTTGTGTGAACTTCGTCACGCGCGGCTGCAGGATGGAAGCCAGAACAGCCCAATTCAGCTGCTGGCCGGGGAACACTTCCTCAAAATACGGCATGGCTTTCTCAATAAATTCATCCTGTTCCATACCGCGGATATATTCGCCGTTAAACCAGGTCAGCTTGTCGTAATCGAACACGGCAGGCGACTTGCTGATACCGTCGATGGAAAAATTCTCAGTCAGTTCCGAAAGAGTAAAAAGTTCGCGGTTTTCTTTGGGGCACCAGCCCAAAAGCGCTATGTAGTTGACAATGGTTTCGGGCAGGTAACCTTCTTTAATCAAATCCGCAAATCCGGTGGAACCGTGGCGTTTGGACAACTTGCTTACCGTTCCGTCATCGTTCTTACCCATAATGAGCGGAAGATGCACGTAAGTGGGCAGTTCCCAACCGAATGCCTCATACAGCAAATTGTATTTTGGTGTGGAAGTAAGGTACTCACTGCCGCGAACCACATGGGTAATATGCATCAGGTGGTCGTCGATTACGTTTGCAAAGTTATAGGTCGGGTATCCGTCGGATTTTATTAAAATCTGGTCTTCCAGTTCCTTGTTCTCAATGGTAATAGAACCGTACACCGCATCATCAAACGTGGTAGAACCTTCAAAAGGCATTTTCTGCCGGATAACATAAGGCGTATTTGCGGCCAGAAGTCGTTCCACTTCCTCCTGCGGCAAGTTGCGGCAGTGGCGGTCATATCCGCCGGAAAATTCGCCGTCGCCCTTGCTTTCGTGAAGGGCATCCAGCCTTTCCTTGGTGCAGAAGCAGTAATAGGCTTTCCCAGATTTTACTAACTGTTCCGCATAAGGCTTGTAAATATCCTTGCGCTCGCTCTGCACATAAGGACCGTATTCCCCGCCAATGTCAGGGCCTTCGTCGTGATTCAAACCAACTTGACGAAGTGTATTGTAAATAATATCGACTGCGCCCTCCACAAGCCTTTCCTGGTCGGTGTCCTCAATGCGAAGCACAAAAGTGCCCCCAAGGGACTTGGCGATCAAATATTCATACAAGGCGGTACGCAAATTGCCGACATGCATAAAACCGGTCGGGCTGGGCGCAAACCTTGTTCTTACTGTATTTTCCGACATTATGAAACCCCTCTCATCTGGAAACAAGTTATTTTTGTATCAATTTTATCATTATAACAAATCAAGCGGGATTATTCAATCGCCCGTTGTCTGATTTTTCTTTAAATAGTCAACATATTCCTCCAAACACAGGTGCAATTCATTCATTTTTTTCGCGTTTTCTATTCCGACGTAACGGTAATGCCACGGTTCATACTTGATTTTCGTAATGTCCTGCTTGTCCGCCGGGTAACGCAGAATAAAACCGTAGTCCGGTGCGTGCTTTTGCAGCCAGTTGGAGGCCGGAGTTCCTCCAAAATTTTCAAGAACGCCGTTCAGGTCAACGGCAAGGCCGGTATTATGCTCGCTGTAGTCTGCCCGTGCAACTGACGTTTCCGCCTTAGCCAAAGCTTCAACATAATCCAGCCCTGTTTTGACATAGTTTTGAATTTCCTGTTCAAACAGCATCTGCTGCTTTTCGGGGCTGCGGTAACCGGAGGAAAGCCAAATTGAAATTCCGTCTTTCTGTGCCGCATCGTGCATTTGGCGGTACGGTTCGACAATGCGGGAATCAAGGTCCACATTGTAAGCGTGCACGATTACATTCTGGAATTTGTCCGGCATTTTATTATCGTAATTTACCAAAGTTAATTTCCAATCTCTTAACGGGTGCGGAAGTGCGGACGAAACCGGAGCACTGGCCGGAGCACCGGCCGGGTTTTCCGAATTCTGAGACGCCTGTGAAGGAACCTGTGAATTCGCGGAACTACGAGGAACGGTATTTTCCACATGTTTGGTATCCACATAATCAAACGCGGTGATAAAAGCGGCTGTAGCCGCAACCATAAGACCAAGTTCAACCACAACCACGAGTAACGAAGAAAAGAATTTTTTTAATCTGCTGTTTTTAGAATTCTGTTTTAACATCCAGTCACCCACTTGAAAATCTTCCATTTTAAATTTGTCAAAATCTATTATAATACAAATTCAACCAATAATTCGCTGTCGTTCTTTTGGCAAAATTAGTAAATAAAGCGTATTATATATTAATTTGAATAAAGAGATGATGCGCCGTGAATAACCACTATCCTTTTGAGCTGATCCCGCTTCCTTATGACTATCAGGCACTCGAACCTTATATTGACACGCAGACGATGATGGTTCACCATGACGGACATTTAAAAACCTATGTGGATAATTTAAATAAGGCATTGAGGGATTATCCCAAATACCACTTCTGGAGCCTGGAAAAACTGCTTATCAACGTTGACCGTCTGCCCGGAAAAATACGCACAGCGGTAAAAAATAACGGAGGCGGAGTATATAATCACGATTTTTACTTTTACATTATGGGAAACACAAATAACGAACCCTCCCAAAAAATGCTGCGCTTAATTGAAAATTCATTTGGAAGTTATAATCAGTTTTTTACGAAATTCAAAGAAGCTGCCCTTTCGGTTTTCGGCTCCGGCTGGGCAATCCTTGCGGCCGACCCGAACGGCGGAATGCGGATTGTTACAATCGCAAATCAGGATACGCTGCTTCGAACCCGGCTTTTCCCCATTCTTTCCATCGACGTTTGGGAACATGCCTATTACTTAAAACATCAAAACCGAAGAGCCGACTATATTGATGACTGGTTCCACGTAATTGATTGGAGAGCTGTAGAGGATAACCTGATAGCAGGAAGATTGTTATGAGCCAGTGTTATGGTCAAAAACTTGCCGCACTTGGCACCGCAATTGCAATTCAAATTGCAAACGGCGTCAGTGCGGACGAAGCAAACATTCTAGGGGCGCTGTTTAATGTAATCGGCGACCAATTGGCGTTGATTGCGGCATCGGAAGTGAGCACCGGCAGCAGTACCGGTACTGGCAATAACAATAATGACAGCAGCGGAAACAGTAAGAGTGAGAGCAACCCGGATGATAAAAGTAAGAACAACAATGAAACAAAAAACAACGAAAACGATAACAGCGAAAATAAAAACAGAAACAACGGTCAATGGAATGACTACATAAGAAACAGCAGTTACTGGAATTATGATCCTAATAAAAATCTTGGATTACATAGATCACATACAACTGAATAAAAACCTGCTGCCTGCACAATACTGTTGCGGGGTGATTAAATGCAGGAAAATTATGACCTTAACCCGTTTGGTTCCAATATGCTTTTCGGAAACAACATCGCTTTAAAAGAATATTATGAATCTTTGCCGCATCATGTACAATATGAAGTGACAACCCATGTACCGGAATTTGACTCGATTGAAGAAATCCGAAATTACGCAGAAGAATTGATGAAGTAGCCATAAAAAACCGCAGTTGCAGGATAAACCCTACAACTGCGGTTTTTGCACTGCAGGCCAAAACTTATGCAAAAGCAAATTCAGTACATAATCAGAAACAAAATTCCAAAAATCCCACTGAACAGAGAAAGAATTAATAAGTTTAACTTCAGCATTACGCCGTAACCCGTATTTTTTTCACTGATATACAACGCGGTAACAAGCCCGATAATGGAAAGCACAACGGTAATTCCGGCCATTACTTTCATAATTGCTTTCCTCCGTACAGCACATTCAAGATCCTTCTTGTCAATACTTACGATTCTTAGGGATGATTTATTCCAACGGATTCGACGGGGCTTGCGGTTCCTGATTCCAAATATTTTGTTTTAAATCGACATTTCCGTTTTCTTTAAAGCAAACGCCTTCCGCTCGCAATAACTCCCGCTGTTCAGGCCAGCCGGGAACCATGCGGCCTGAGCTGTTCACAACCCGATGGCACGGTAAATGAAGGTACGCAGGGGCACTGTACAATGCATGGCCAACCTGCCTTGCATTGCGCGGCAGCTCCAGCATCCACGCAATCTGCCCGTACGTCGCTACTTTTCCATACGGGATGCTTGCAACAATACGGTAAACCCGACCGTAAAATTCTTCTCTGTTCATACAGGCTCCGTTTCCGTTAAATAGCTCTCTTTTCTACTTTTAAATAGTATCTTATTCCATGTAAATTTGCAAGGACAACCTATTTTTACAACATAACAACGCAAAAAGCAGACAACCTCTCAATAAATAAGGGGCTGCCTGCTCTTGATTTTATTGTTATGTTAGGTAAGTCGCTTCGTATGTATAGGGGATTCACCCGCTTAATCCCAAACCTCTTCGGCAATTTTCCTAATAAGTGCAATCTTTTCCCACTGCTGTTCTTCCGTAAGTATATTACCCTCTTCGGTAGAAGCAAACCCGCACTGCGGGCTTAAGCAGAGTTGATTTTGATTTACATATTGCGCCGCTTCCCCAATCCGTGCTATGATATTTTCTTTATTTTCCAGTTCACCGCTTTTTGAGGTAATGAGTCCAAGCACAACCTGCTGGTTTTTGACAAAGCGGAGCGGTTTGAAATCCCCCGCCCTATCGCTGTCGTATTCCAGGAAAAAGCCGTCCACATTGCAGTTTGAGAAAAGCGTGTCTGCAACCGGTTCGTACCCACCGGATGAAAACCAGGTGGAACGGAAATTCCCGCGGCATATATGCATGGTAATGGTCATGTCGGCAGGCTTTTCCGATGTCGCCTCGTTCACAAGATTAACGTAATCCTTAGCAATTTTGTCCACGTCAACCCCACGCCGGGCATAGTTCGCCCGTCTTTCTTCTGAGCAAAACTCGCCCCAGCTGGTATCGTCCAGCTGAAGGTAACGGCAGCCGGCGGCATAAAATGCGGCAATCGCTTTTTTATAGGCTGTCGCAATGTCATGAAGCAGCACGCTGTTATCCCGGTACAAATCAATCGGATGGTAATCTTCTTTCCGCACCGCCGTAATCAGATGAAGCATGGAAGGCGACGGTATTGTAAATTTCACTAAAGTATCCCCCGCCGCTTCTTTCACAAAGCGAAAGTGCTCCAAAAACGGATGATCATTAAAATCGATCTTGCCGTTTATTTCAACCGTAACCGCCTTAGTGTCTTTCCCGTGAAAATCAATGGAAAACCGTTCTGCCGAAACCTTCTCCACGCCGTCCAAATTCCACAGGAAATCCAGGTGCCACCAACCGCGGCGGAACTCGCCGTCGGTTACGGCTTTCAGTCCGGCCTGTTTTTGCAACTGTACAAGACGGAGAATTTCCTCGTCCTCTACTTTTTTCAGCGATGCGGCGTCAATAGTCCCTTCGGAAAATTGAGTCCTTGCTTTTTTTAATCTTTCCGGGCGCAGAAAGCTGCCCACAATATCGTACCGAAACGGCGGAATATTTCTTTCTGCCGTACTGTTATTTGTATTACTCATCGTCTTTCCTCCTGCTCTGTTATCGCTTTGTTTATGGTTGAAGCAAGTATACCACGCAGAAGTAGATATAGGGTAACACATAAATTTTATATTAACCTATAGATTTTTCCTATAGCTATATCAACAATCCATAATCCCGAATTACCCCACACAGCTCCTTAATATAAATTTCCGCCTGCTTACTGAGCTGCAGCTGATGATTGGAAATCCAACCAACCTGAATGCGGTCGTCCACCAGAAGGGGAACAGAAACAATGTTTGTGCCGTTCAGGTCGGTGCTTAATACCCCGGTTGAAATAGTATAACCGTTCAGGCCGATTAGAAGATTAAACAAGGTCGCTCGGTCACTGACATGAATACTTTTCTTATGAAATACCGTACTTAGAATTTCTTCTGAAAAGTAGAAAGAATTGTATTCTCCCTGCTCAAAGGAAAGGTACGGGTAATCCTGCAGATCTTCCATTGTTACAGAAGTTTTCCCTGCCAGCGGATTTTGCGTGCTGATAAAAATATGCGGTTTTGCTTCAAACAGCAAATGAAAATCCAGTCGGTTTTCCCGAAGCAGTTTTTCAATAACCTTGCGGTTAAAGGAATTCAAATACAAAATTCCGATTTCGCTGCGCAGATTTTTTACATCTTCAATAATTTCATGGGTACGGGTTTCCCGCAGGGTAAATTCATATTCTTCCGCACCGCTGCGTTGGATTAGGTTCACAAATGCATTGACTGCAAAGGCATAATGCTGTGTGGAAATGGAACAGAGCTGACGGGATGGCTTTTTGTTCAGGTACCGCAGTTCAAGAAGCTCCGCCTGTTCCACCACCTGACGGGCATAGCTTAAAAACTCCGCGCCGTCTACTGAAAGCGTAATTCCTTTGGGTGTGCGCGTAAACAACTCTACCCCAATTTCACTTTCCAGTTCTTTCATCGCACTAGAAAGACTGGGCTGGGAAATAAAAAGTTTTTTTGCCGCTTCGTTCATAGAGCCGCAATTCACAATTTCGATCATATATTTCAGTTGCTGTAAAGTCATTATGATCACCTGTTTTAAAAGATTTATTTTATTATACCATATTTCATTTCAGCCGTAACATTGCATGAACTCGTTTCGTAATTTATCCGCATATTGTTGAACTTTAGGAAAAGAGGTATAATATAGCTCACGTTACCAAAGCAAATCAGTTCCAATAGTTTGGAGGTTACCCAATGAAGATTGTAAANNTTTGATGCCGGTAAAACAACTATCACCGAACAGCTTTTATATCGCTCCGGCGCCCTTCGGGAAGCCGGGAGCGTAGACAGCGGTACGTCACAAAGCGACTTTATGGAAGTGGAACGGGCAAGGGGTATTTCCGTAAAATCTTCCTCCGTCAGTATCGCCCGAAACAATACACAGATTAATCTGATTGACACCCCGGGCCATGTGGATTTTGCGGCGGAGGTAGAACGCTCCCTTGCCGTTTTGGACACGGCGGTTTTGGTCATTTCCGCGGTAGAAGGTGTACAGGCACAGACCGAAATCCTTTTTGAGGCCTTACGCCAAACCCACACCAACGTGTTTTTCTTTATTAATAAAATTGACCGCGCAGGAAGCAACGCGACCGCCGTTCTGCAGCAGATTAAAAATAAATTCACGAAACATATTCTGTTGATGTCAGCTATTTCGGAGGAAGGCGAAAAAACCTGTTCCGTAAAATCCTGTAATATTGAGGAAGAACCGTACCGGGAAACGGTGATTGACGCCGTCAGTGAGTTTGACGAAACGATTATGGATACATATTTGTCTTCTGAAAAAATTGCTTCCGACTACTTGGAAGCATCGCTGAAAAAACAGGTTCAGTTGGGGAATCTTTCCCCGGTACTGTGCGGCAGCGCATTTTTCGGCGTTGGAATGGATGAACTTCTCGACTGTATTGCAGAATATGCCGAACCGGTAAAAAACAATGAAACCGATGAATTAAGCGGTGTAATTTATAAGATTACTCATGACAAAACTATGGGAAGAATTGCCCATGTACGCCTGTTCGGTGGAAGTATAAAAACCCGCGATTCCATTCCGCTTTCATCTGTACCGGAAAGTCAGAAAGTAACGCAGATCCGCAAATATTTCGGTTCCCGATATACCGATACCGGAGAAGTAAAACGCGGGGACATCGCCGCGCTGTGCGGCCTTTCCAACGCCAAAATATCCGACATTATTGGTGAAGCGCACCTTCTTGCCGGGTATAAAATGTCCGTTCCATTGATGAAAGTGCAGGTCATTCCCGCCAAAAGTGATGATTTGTATCCATTAATCAGCGCATTTGAAGAGCTTTCTGCCGAAGACCCGCAGTTGGACATGGAATATACCCCCGAAGAAAAGGAAATCAATATTAGTATTACCGGAAAAATTCAACTTGAAATTTTAAGCGCAATTGTAAAAGAGCGATACAATAAAGAAATTTTCTTTTCCTCCCCCACTGTAATTTACAAGGAAACTCCAACGCGCTGCGGAAACGGGTTTGAAGCGTATACCATGCCAAAACCTTGCTGGGCGGTCATTTCGCTTGACATTGAGCCGGGGAAGCGTGGTTCCGGGCTGGAATACCACTCCATCGTATCAAACGACAAAATATTTTACCGCTACCAGAATCACATTGAAACAACAGTTCCCCGCGCATTGAAACAGGGGCTGTACAATTGGGAAGTAACAGACTTAAAAGTTACTTTGGTCGGCGGCGAACATCATATTATGCATACCCACCCAATGGACTTCTTTCTTGCAACCCCTATGGCCGTAATGAACGGTTTGCTGAACACAGGAACCACTCTGCTGGAGCCGGTTGTAACTATGCGCATTATTGCACAGGAGGAGTTTACCGGGAAAGTAATCGGCGATGTAATTGCCATGCGGGGTGAATACGATTCACCGGTAATTTCCGGCGGGATGTTCACGCTGGAGGCGAAGGTTCCGGTTGCCACGTCACTGGATTACGCTATTCGCCTTGCCTCCATGACCTCGGGAAAGGGAATTTTAAGCACTCGGTTTGCGGGCTATTTGGAATGCCCCCTTGAACTGGGAGCGGTTGCAAAACGCAGGGGAGTCAACCCTCTTGACCGCGAACGATGGATTTTAAACCAGCGCAACGCACTTTCTTAAACAAGGAAAAAGCATAAAATGACAGAAAAAACGGAGAGGTAATACCTCTCCGTTTTTTTTATTTGTTCCCAGAAGTCACCTGAAATGCTGGTCTGTCAAATGTTTTGACAAAACGGCCAATGAACATGCCATATTTTCGTTTTGTAAAAGAATATGCCCGGGTACTTTCAAGTGTACCGGCGCAAAATTCCAAATTGCAAGAACTCCGCTTTCAACCAGCGTGTCGCACACTGCCTGTGCTTCCGTTTCGGGAACCGTAATAATCCCAATGCGTATTTTCATTCGGGTGCACAAATCCCCCAGCTTGTCCGCAGGCAGAATCCGCTTTCCGTTAACGGCTGTTCCGACTGCAGACGGGTCAACGTCAAACGCAGCCACAATATTAAAGCCGTATTTTGGAAAGCCGTCATAGAAAAGCAATGCCCGGCCAAGGTTGCCGGCACCAATAATAACCGCCGTATTCACATCATCATAACCAAGAAACTGCTCAATGTCGTTAATCAGCTTTTGCGTAACATAACCGATTCTCGGCCGCCCCCCGGTACTGACCAACGCAAGGTCCTTTCGAACCTGTACATCATTCAGTCCCAACGCATTAGCGATTGTTGTAGCGGAAATATTGGATACCCCGTCTTCCGGCAAAGACTTTAAATAGTTTAAAAACAAAGGAAGTCGCTTCAGTGTCTGCAAAGAAACCGACTGAAGTTGCATGACTTATTCCCCTTTACCCCTGATATATCCGTCAATTGCCGCTGCGGCGGATTTTCCGGCGCCCATTGCCAGAATCACCGTAGCAGAGCCCGTGACGGCATCTCCGCCCGCATATACACCTTCTAATGAGGTTGCACCGGTACGTTCATCCGCAATAATACCGCCCCACTTTTGTGTTTTCAGTTCCGGAACGGATGAGGTAAGCAAAGGATTCGGAGAGGTACCGATTGAAATAATTACGCTGTCCGTATCCACTATAAAGTCACTATTGTAAAGGGGCACCGGCTTTCTCCTTCCGGATTCATCCGGTACGCCCAGAAACATCTGCTGGCACCGAATTCCGTCCACCCATCCGTCTTTATCGCCGCAGATGCCGACAGGATTGGTTAAAAACAGAAATTCCACGCCCTCTTCTTTTGCATGCTCTACTTCTTCCTGCCGAGCAGGCAGTTCATTTTCTGTACGGCGATAAATCACCGTAACCTCCGCTCCAAGACGGCGGGCACACCGTGCCGCGTCCATGGCAACATTTCCTCCGCCGACCACAGCAACCTTTTTCCCCACTTGAATCGGTGTTGTACTGTCCGATTGGTACGCCTTCATCAAGTTCACCCGGGTAAGGTATTCGTTGGCGGAATAAACCCCCTTGCAGTTTTCACCGGGTATATTCAGGAACTGCGGAAGCCCCGCTCCCGTCCCGATAAATACTGNNCCGTATATCTCCCTCAGCTCATCAATGCCGATTGCCTTGCCGACAACCGCATTGGTTTGAATTTCGACACCAAGACCCCTCAAAGTGTCAATTTCCTTTTGTACAATTTTCTTCGGCAGCCGAAATTCCGGAATCCCATACATCAGCACACCGCCTGCAAGATGAAACGCTTCAAATACGGTTACCGCATAACCCATTTTCGCCAATTCACCCGCACAGGCCAAACTGGCCGGGCCGGAACCGACCACTGCAACCTTTTCCCCTCCCGGAACAGGCCGTGTCGCAACCGCCTTACTGTTTGCATTGTGGTAATCCGCCGCAAAACGTTCCAGCCTGCCAATGGCAACCGGCTCGCCCTTTTTGCCGCGAACGCATTTCTGTTCGCACTGTGTTTCCTGCGGGCACACCCTGCCGCAGATTGCAGGGAAACAGGTGGCACGGGTAACTGTTTCATAAGCGGCCTCGAAGTTGCCGTTCGCAATTTCCTGAATAAACTCCGGTATTCCGATCTTTACAGGGCATCCGTCAACACAGGGTTTGTCTTTGCAGTTCAAACAGCGTTTGGCTTCGTCCATTGCCTGTTCCGCAGTATAACCCAGCGCGACCTCCGAAAAATTATTTATTCTTACGGCAGCATCCTGCAAGGGCATCTTATTCTTCCTCATGACCACATTAACCACTTATTTCACCTCCGCCCGATAAAGATTGCATATTGCTTCGTGAGCCTTGCGTTCAAACGGCTGATACGCCGTATTACGTGACATGGCTTCGTAAAAATCAACTTGATGTCCGTCAAAATCCGGCCCGTCCACACAGGCAAATTTTATTTTTCCTCCTACGCTCAATCGGCACCCGCCGCACATGCCGGTACCGTCGATCATAATAGAATTCATGCTGACGATTGTCTTAATACCGTACTCCTTCGTCAGCTTACAGACAAATTTCATCATGATAAGCGGGCCGATGGCAATCACTTCGTCATAGCTTTCTCCGCCATCAATCAGCGCTTTCAGCGCGTCAGTCACCAGGCCCTTTTGCCCGCAGCTCCCGTCATCGGTCACCAGAACAAGCTTGCTGCTTGCCTTTCGGAACTCTTCTTCCAGAATGACCAAATCCTTATTTCGGAACCCGAGCACCGCATGAACCTGCGCACCCTGACGATGCAATTTTTTGGCAATGGAATACGCGATTGCGCAGCCTACGCCGCCGCCGACTACCGCAACCTTTTTCAGCCCCTCTGTTTGAGTTGCCTTTCCTAACGGCCCCGTGAAGTCACAAAGACTGTCGCCTTCTTCCAAATGATTCAGCGCTTCTGTCGTGGCGCCAACCACCTGGAAGATTACGGTTACGGTACCGTTTTCTCTGTCATAATCCGCAATCGTTAATGGAATCCGTTCCCCGTTTTCGTCTACACGCAGAATAATGAACTGCCCCGCCTCCGCTTTTCTCGCTACCAGCGGCGCTTGAATTTCCATTTGTGTGACCGTAGGATTCAGCACCTTTTTCTTCACAATTTGATACATATTGACCTTCCTCCGGAAAATATGGCCGCTGCAAATTGAATTGCAGCGGCCATTCGTTTCTGCAAAATCAGAAATTCACTTCTGTGTCATAGAAGCAGCATGTCAGCAGCTTTTCCATTTCAGCAGGAGTAATTGTTCTTGGGTTGGAACCGGTGCAGGCATCGCCCACTGCAAGCTCCGCGACCTTCGGCAGTTTCTCGAGGAATTCTTTTTCATCAATAATTCCGCCTTCATAATCCTTAATGCAGGTCGGAATATCAAGCGCTTTGTTCATGGAGTTAATATGAGCGATTAAAGCAGTGACAAGCTCTTCTGTAGTTCCGGCAAAGCCGAGGAACTTTGCAATTTCCGCATAACGGATTGCTGCGGAAGGCTCTTTTGCATTAAATCGGATTACCTTCGGTAAGTACATTGCGTTTGCGCAGCCGTGCACAATATGGCCGCCGGAGTACGCAGCGCCGGTTTTATGTGCCATGGAGTGAACAATGCCAAGCAGTGCGTTCGAAAACGCCATACCGGCGAGGCACTGTGCGTTATGCATTTTTGCTCTGGCATCCATGTCGCCGTGATAGGATTTTACAAGATATTCGCTGATCATTTTGATGGCATGCAATGCGAGCGGATCGGTATAATCGCAGTTTAAAGTAGAAACATATGCTTCGATTGCATGAGTCATCGCATCCATACCGGTAAAAGCCGTCAGTTTTTTGGGCATGGTTTCCGCCAGGTCAGGGTCTACGATTGCTACGTCCGGAGTAATGTTAAAGTCGGCAAGCGGATATTTAATGCCCTTGGAGTAATCGGTGATGACCGAAAATGCGGTAACTTCAGTAGCAGTACCGGAAGTGGAAGGGATTGCGCAGAATTTTGCTTTTGTACGAAGCGTTGGGAAATTGAAAGGAATGCAAAGTGCTTCAAAGGTGGTTTCGGGGTATTCATAGAAAGCCCACATAGCCTTTGCCGCATCAATCGGGGAACCTCCGCCGATGGAAACAATCCAATCGGGCTGGAATTCGCGCATTGCTTCTGCGCCCTTCATAACAGTTTCTACTGATGGGTCCGGCTCTACGCCCTCAAACAGCTTTACTTCCATGCCGGCTTCTGTCAGGTTTGCCACCACTTTATCCAGAAAACCAAAACGTTTCATGCTGCCGCCGCCTACAACAACGATGGCACGATTGCCCTTCAGTGTTTTCAGTGCGTCAATCGCACCTTTGCCGTGATATAAGTCTCTTGGTAATGTAAATCTTCCCATTTGCCACAGCCTCCTGATAATTTATTTTTCCCGCTTAAGTCTTGCGGTTTTTGACTGATATTATTTTAACAAACAAATCTCTTTTTGAGTAATATAAACGTGGCATATCGATATAAAAATATCGATATGCCACAACACTATTTTTGAAAAGTAAATACAAAAGATTTTTCAAACTGAATTTCAGCAGAGACCATTTTGCGAATTTGGCATTATCATCAAAGTAGAATCGGAGGACTAGAGTAGAATTGATTCAATATTGGGCGAATAAAGGAAAAACCGCATATCGATATTTATATATCGATATGCGGTTTTATCACATCTTCTAATCTTATTTATATTCCCGTAAAGCCACTTCGTTTTTCGATTCATACAGCTTATCGAGAAATTTTTTATCCAGCGTAGTAAATTTATACCCCTTTGGGTAAATTAAGAGATCTTTGTATTTATGGTTTGCTAAATGGCATTTCCGCTGAATCAGCTCGTAACGCTTTAACAATTCATTTGGAATTGGAGAAACCCACATATAAGTTGTTGGAATATGGGTCAGCAGGTCAAACTGATTACAGCGCTCATAAATATATATTCTGCGTTTTGCCTTTGGCTGTTCTTTTGCTTTTCTTGCTTCTACAGAAGTAATATAAGGAACGACTGTGTCCCCATGCACCAGTTCAAGAAATTTGTTCAATTCATTGTAATGAACTTCTTCTGCCGCGGCCAGCGGATGATCTTTGGACATAAGCGCCAAATACTCAAATTCCCAGATGGGGTCATAACAAATTTCTTTTTCCGCAAGGTAATCAAGAAAATAGCTTTCGTAAACCGTTTGATAACGGATAATGCCTAAATTAAACCGGTGTTCCACAATATTGTTAATCACCTGCATCGAATTGGTTTCGTTTACGTTCATATCAATTTCTTTTTCCATGTCCAATTCCGACACAAATTTGGTAAAACTGTTTGCTATGTAACTTCCGCGTGGAATGGATATATTAAAACATTGCCGATTTGGATTTTCCGGCATATACAGCGATTCCATTTTCTCAATTTGAGCTAAAATATTTCTGGCATAATTCAAAAATTCCGCGCCTTTTCTGGTCGGAACCACTCCCTTGGGGGTTCGTTCAAAAATGCTGATTCCTATGGTGTCTTCCAGCTCCTTAATCGCCTTGCTAAGGTTGGGCTGAGCCATATAGAGGTTGTCAGCCGCCTGCGTAATCGACCTTGTACGTTCTACCTCTACCGCGTACTTAAAATGCAACGTATTCATTTAATATAACCTCCTATGACCGTCCGTACCGATTATTCGGATTCAATTCGTTCCTTTAAATGCTTCGAGAGCAGCGCGAGCGAGGCAGCCATATTTTCATTTTTTACCAGAATATTTTTAGGTGCAAACAGATGGGTCGGAGCAAAATTCCAAATTGCAAGAACCCCTCCCGCAACCAATTGATCGCAAACCATTTGCGCCTGATTTTCAGGTACGGCAATAATCCCAATGTGAATGTTCATGCGCCTGCACATTTCGCTCAATTTAGTTACCGGCAGAATCTTTTTTCGGTTCACTTCACCGCCAATTAAACTCCCGTTCGAGTCGAACGCGGCAACAATGTGCATTCCGCATTGGTCAAACCCCTGATACGAAAGCAATGCCCTGCCCAGAGAACCAACCCCAACCAGTACCGCGTCGTCTACATTATGATACCCCAAAAACTCTTCCATATTGTCAATCAAATTCTGAACAATAAAACCGGTTTTGGGCTTTCCCTTTGCGGTGCTTACGGCGGCAAAATCCTTTCGAACCTGAATTTCATTCAGCCCCAAGGCTTCTGCAATTGCGGGCGCGGCTATCAATTTTACGCCGTCCCCTTGAAGCTGTTTCAAATATTGAAGGTAATACGGCATGCGCTGCAATGCCTGTGTGGAAATAGCAACCGGGGATTCGCTGTTCATTCGGTTTTCCCCCTAACGCTGACAGTATATCGATATTATAATATCGATATACTGTGCTGTCAATCTTTTCGAAGCTTTTCCTGCCAGTATAAAGGCGAAAAACGTTATTTTCCGACAGTAAGGGCACTATGTTTCTCATTCATCAAAATACGGTTCAAAACCGGATCGTTCTGTATTCCCAAAAGCTGCTATTTTCCTATTGACTTAAAGTTCACTCTATGGTTTATAGTTTACTTATATTGCAACCTCTTTTCATTTCAAGAAAACTAAAAACAGAAAGAAAGGAACCCTTACTATGCTGAATTTTGATATGTACATTCCAACCAGAATTATTTTCGGAAAAGACACCCAAAAGAATATTGGCGCCCTTCTTAAGCCGCATGCCAAAAAAGTGCTTCTGCACTACGGCGGAAGCAGCATTAAAAAAAGCGGCCTTTATGACACGGTAACCGCTTCTTTAAAAGAAAGCGGTCTGGAATTTGTTGAACTTGGCGGAGTCGTGCCAAACCCCCGCCTATCCCTTGTTCACGAAGGAATTGATCTGTGCAAAAAAGAAGGCGTTGACCTTATTCTTGCCGTAGGCGGCGGCAGCGTAATTGACTCTGCAAAAGCCATTGCGGTGGGTCTTTGCTATGACGGCGACGTATGGGAACTGTATGAACACGCAAAGTCCATTTCAGCCGCTTTGCCGGTTGCCACCGTGCTGACAATACCTGCGGCGGGCAGTGAATCCAGCAACGGCAGCGTAATTACCAATGAAGAAAAACAGCGGAAGCTTGCTTTTGGCAGCAACCTGATGCGTCCCCTACTCAGTGTAATGAACCCGGAGCTGTTTTATACGCTGCCTAAAAATCAAATTGCAAACGGCGTAGCGGACATGATGAGCCATATTTTCGAGCGCTACTTTACCAATACCCTGCAAACAGATTTAACCGATGGACTTTGCGAAACCACATTGAAAACCATTATGAAAAACGCGCTGATTGTCATACAGAATCCTCAAAATTATGACGCATGGTGCCAGGTCGGTTTTGGCGGTACCATTGCCCATAATGATTTACTGGGGCTTGGCCGTGAACAGGACTGGGCCTGCCATGGCATGGAGCACGAGCTCAGCGCAATTTACGACGTGGCGCACGGAGCCGGACTTGCCGTGCTGACCCCCTCTTGGATGCAGTATGTGTACAAAACAAATAGAAACATGTTCGTTCAGTTTGCCGTTAAGGTAATGGGTGTGGACGGAAGCTACCGCGACCCAGACGCCATTGTGATGGAGGGTATTGCACGCCTTCGCGACTTCTTTAAGAAGATGGGTCTCCCCTCTACTCTGACCGAACTTGGGATTGAAGAAAGCAAGTTTGAATTGATGGCAAAAAAAGCAACCGGTGCGGGCAACGGCAGCGAGCATCCGCTTGGCGGCCTGAAAAAGCTGTACAGGCAGGATGTGCTCGAAATTTATAAGCTGGCGAAATAACGGTTTCATATATGGTAAAAACGCAGAGAGAACAGTCGTTTTCTCTGCGTTTTTCATTTCGATACGCTTCGCCGGTTGAAAGTATTCTTCAAGCAGAATATAATAAAAAACAAACGCCAGTATCTGTCTATATCAATACGTTTAAAATAAGATGAAACACATAACGGAGTGTAACGTAATGGAACAAATCAATAATCTGAAATCAGTTGACCGTATAACGCGCGAACACCTAAAACCAAACTGTGAAAATTGCTTTGGCTTTTGCTGTACCGCACTTTATTTTTCAAAGCAAGACGGCTTCCCCGTTGATAAAATTGCCGGAATGCCCTGCCCAAATCTGACTTCGGACTTCCGCTGCTCTGTTCATAACAAGCTGAAGGAAACCGGGCTGAAGGGTTGCATTGCCTATGAATGTTTTGGCGCGGGGCAGCAGGTTTCACAGGTTACCTTTGCCGGGCGGGACTGGCGCACCGAACCCGAACTGGCTGCATCCCAATTTGAAGCTTTTCGGGTCATGCAGAATCTGCATGAAATATGCTGGTACCTGCTGGAAGCCACTTCGTATCGGCTAAGTCCATCAACATACAAAAGCGTTTCAAAAGCTTTCGCGGATACGCAAAACATGACAAGACTTGCCCCGGCGGCCTTAACAAAACTGGATCTTTCGGCTCATCATGCAAAAATCGGCAAATTGCTTGGGGTTGTCAGCCAGATGACACGAAGCGAGATAAGTCGGAAAAACCACATAGCTTTTCGCCCCGAACAACGGCCAAATTCACCGGACTATTTTGGAAAGGATTTACGCAAAAAAGACTNNGGCCTGATTGCTGCAAATCTGGAAGGCGCCGATTTGAACGGGACGGACTTTCTTGGGGCGGATCTGCGGGATACCAATTTAAAGGGAGCCGATCTTTCCAACAGTATTTTTCTCACACAGTCCCAAGTTAATGCCGCCATAGGAGATTCCGGCACAAAATTGCCGAAATTCCTTTCCTATCCTTCAGACTGGGCTGAAGATATATTGTAGCGGTACTACGAAAGCATTCGATTAAAAGAGGTAAAAGAGGAATTAAATATGGAATTTTTACATACCGACGGAAACAACAGCGATTTCGTGGCTTTATGTGCGATGCTGGACAATAATCTGAACGAACTTGTCGGCGGAGAAGCACAGCGTAAACAGTACATTCAGTACAATACATTGGAGCACATTCATGATGTAATTCTTATTTATGACGGCAGTCTGCCCATTGCATGCGGCAGCTTTAAGCATTACGACGACGGTATTGCGGAAATAAAGCGTGTATTTCTGCGCAAGGAATACCGCGGCAGAGGAATTTCAAAACAACTGATGTTGGCGCTGGAAGAAAAAGCAAAAATTCGCGGCTACACAAGCCTGATTTTAGAAACAGGAAAACCGTTGGCCGCGGCAATCGGGCTGTATCAGAAAATGGGGTTTCACCCAATTGAAAATTACGGGCAATACAAAGGAATGCCTTTGTCGGTCTGCATGCAGAAAGAGTTGTAATTAAAACGCGACTTATATTTCTGCGTCAGCACAGGAATTGACGGGTTCACTTTCCGGCTCACTGCAAAGAAAGCTGTGAAAGGACTTTGAAAAAAAGGAAGGTATTGTTATTACAAGTACGNNGTTATAACAAGCCGAATTGGGAAAAGACCGCCCAACACTCCGCCGAACGCCATTGCAAACGGGGTAAGCCCCTGCGTCGTCATACTCATAAAAGACATAACTTTTCCACGTACCTCCTGCGGTGTAGAAGCCTGAACCGTGGAAATCAGCAATACGTTTAAAATGGAGTTAAAGAAGCCGCCTAAGATAAGAAACAGCAGCATAACGGGAAAATTCGATTGATTAAATGAAATGATGATGCTGAGGTTGCAAATAATATTCGATAAAATAAACAGTTTCATTTTATTTTTCGGTTTTACTGAAATAACAGAAAGGAACAAAAATCCCGCCATGGCTCCAGCCATAAAACAGCCCATACCCACGCCGTATTTCCCTGCGCCAAGAGATGGCGTAGTCTGGCAAAGGGGAAGGAACAATACAATTCCGATAAAGGAAAAGAAATTAATGATTGCCGCCAGAATCAAAATCATTCGAAGACCGGACTGCCGCCACATATAACGGAAACCGTCCGCCATGTCCTGAAAAAAGTGAACATCTTCCTTTCGAACCGTTTTTGGTATTTTTACAAATGGCAGGGAAGCTCCGGAAAACAGGAAAGAAAGCCCGTCGATTAGAAAAAGGAGCGGAGCGCCCAATGTTTGAAACAGAAATCCTCCGGCTATATTTCCCAACATGTTGGAACCCGAAAGCACAACGGAAAAGACGGAATTCGCGTTGGAAATTTTAGATTTCGGAACCAAATCCGGTACAATAGATTGAACCCCCGGGCTAAATACCGCACCGCAAATGCTTAAAATAATTCCCGCCGCAAAAACCATCCATATGGCAAGCAGCCCTTTATACGCCGCCGCGGTAAGCAGCAAAATGCAACCCGCACGCAATGCATCCATTAGGATAAACAGGCGTTTTTTGTTGCACCGATCAATCAGCACCCCTGCAAAAGGCGATACCAATACCCCCGGCAGCGTGGACGCGGCCATAAGCGTTCCCATTAAAGCGGTAGAACCCGTGACGGAAAGCACCCAAAACCCCAATGCAATGCTGTAAATCGCATCGCCTACGGTAGATACCAGTTGGCTCTGCCATAAAATCAAAAAGCTGGGCGACCAAAGCTTCTCTTTCGATTCATTTTTCATATTTACCCTTGTCTCCTTGTGAATTTTTTGATACGTCTACTTTACTGTCACAGGAAGACATTTACAATGGCAAACCTGTATTGCGTATATATAAACCCGGTAAGTGGTGAAAAACAGGCGGTAAGCAGTAATGCTCACCACCTAAAACAGATTTTCTCATTCTATCATAAGACTTTCAATATTATTTCCAGTGCTTCAGAAACGAGGTGTTAACCGTGACATACTACAATTGCTCCGTTTTTGCTCCATGCAAGGTCTGAAATAGGACGGATAAGCATGGAGCGGTAAATTAACCGTCCTAAACTGGACTTTGCATTCTTAATCATTATAATTAAGGAGCAAAGCCATGAAGTTTTTACATCAATATTCTGATTTACGCGATTTTCTCATTCTTTGGAGCAGTCAGGCAGTTTCCTCGCTTGGTACTGCCATGACCAATTATGCGCTTATAATCTGGACATACAGCCAAAAAGGCACCGCATCCAGCATTACGCTTTTATCCCTGTTCTCGTACTTACCCTCCATCCTGTTCTGCTTTGCCGCCGGAACACTTGCAGACCGGTGGAACAAAAAGAACATTATGCTGCTCAGCGACACGGTTGCGGCTTTGGGAACCGTAACAATTTTCGTTTTATACAACACAAACAGTTTGCAAATATGGCACCTATATGGAATAAATTTTCTGCTGAGCTTTATGAACGCCTTCCAGGATCCAGCGGCTTATGTTGCGGAATCACTGCTAATTCCAAAGCAATATTATATTAAAGCAAGTGGACTGCAGGCTCTTTCCAATTCGCTTATTACGGTTATGACCCCTGCGCTTGCAACTGCGGTATTAGCGTTCGGCGGAATACAAACCGTTTTTTCCATTGACCTTATCACCTTTGGCATTGCGTTTACCGCATTGCTGTTTTTTATTCAGATTCCTTCCGTACCAAACAATGCGAAAGTGAAAGAACCGTTTTTAGAAGGCTGTTTTGTCGGGCTGAATTTTTTAAGGAAAAATAAACCTTTATTGCACCTTGTGTTCTTCTTCTCGTTTATCAATTTATTAACTTTCGTCGGCGGAGGAGGAAGCTTGGTTTCCGCAATGATTTTGGCCAGAACAAATCAAAACCAAACCATCTTAGGGGTTGTTTCTTCCGCAATCGGGATCGGTACGCTTGTGGGAAGCATATTGGTTACACTGGCCAAACCGTCAAACAGACGGACAAAAGTTGTTTTTATTGCCTGTGGAATTTCCTTTCTGTTGTGCGATGTCCTTTTAGGTCTTGGAAGAAACACTGCTATTTGGATGTTTGCCGCTTTTTCCGGAAATCTTCCGGTTCCGTTTATCAACGCAAACCTAACTTCTATCATGCGGACAAAAGTACCGGTGGAAATGCAGGGGCGGGTTATCTCGGCGCGCAATACCCTTCAGCACTGCACCATTCCCCTTGGCCTTTTCCTGGGCGGCTTTTTGGCAGACCGGGTTTTCGAGCCTTTTATGCTGAACCCCTCCCCTGCACAGCAGTTCCTTTCCTTTTGGGTGGGAACCGGAAAAGGTTCCGGTATTGCAGTTATGTTTTTAATCACCGGATTTGTCGGTGGAATCTCCAGCCTTTTTTGTCTGAGTAACAAAACATATCAAGAACTGGATGAATGATACCGTTATTATATTCATGGAACTAAAAAGCTGGAACCCGAAAAGCCGGATGCCCGGACTAATCGGATTCCAGTTATATTTCTAAACCGAATCTTTTGAATTCAAAACAATCTTGAATACTATATAGATATTTGCAAATTTATCCTGTATAATGAAAAATGAAGCAAGACATGCCGAACATGTCTGCTCTATATTCCGTAAAAAAGGAAGTGAAAAACACTTCTCAAATTATAAATTGAAATGAGTTGGGTAAAAATTATGAATGAAGAATTTATTACATTTACAATTGAAAAACAAAAAACAATCGCTTTGATCGCTCATGACGGAAAAAAAGAAGAGATCATTGAGTGGTGCTTGGAAAATCAGGATATTCTGAAAAATCATTTCTTATGCGGAACCGGAACAACAGCCAGACTGATTGCCGAAAAAACGGGGCTTCCGGTTAAGGGTTATAACAGCGGCCCCTTGGGCGGAGATCAGCAAATTGGCGCTAAAATCGTAGAAGGCAAAATTAATTTCGTAATTTTCTTTTCCGATCCGCTCGAAGCACAGCCTCACGACCCCGATGTAAAGGCTTTATTAAGAATCGCGCAGGTATACGATATTCCGATTGCTAACAATAAAGCAACTGCCGATTTTATGATTCACTCTACTTTCATGAATCAGGAATACGAACATAAGGTTATCAACTTTAAGCAATCAATAATTAACCGTGTAAACGATAAATTGAAATAAAAGGAATGAGTTTGAATGATTACTGTAAAAATACTGATTGATAGTGTTGAAAAGGTGAAAAATTTCTCTTCCGCTATTTCGAAGGAAGACGTGGATTGCGAACTGGTCGAAGGCGTTCATATTATTGACGCAAAATCGATTATGGGAATTTTCAGCTTGGATTTAAAAGAACCCATTCAGCTGAACATCCATTCCGACGACAAAACAATCTTAAACAAAATTAAGGAGTTTATTGTTGAAGAGGCATAATACATCTGCAGTTTAATAAGCTTAAAAAAGGAAGAAAGGCTATTGACCTTTCTTCCTTTTTTATAACAATTTATTTATTCTGCTTTTTCAACTGGAAACAAAATGCCGGTTTCATACTCCTCCGGGTCGGAAACGGAGTTCTCGTCTTTCAGGTATCGTTCTATTGCCGGGCCGCTGATTTTATATTTCGGGTGTTCCGTCAGCCAAAAAGCAATTGCGTCGTAAGCATACTTCACCGTTTCGTACGGCCCGATATGCGTTGTGGCTACACACAGCTGAGCGGGAATTTCCTGTACCTCTTCCCCATCCCCGCTTACCTGAACCTGTGCCTCTACGTCCATANNCGTCCATATTTTCATAGGAGAATTCCTTGCCATGGTAAAGCAGCTGCGTGGCACCGGCTCGTTTCAGGCCCTGTGCTTTCATTTTCTGCAACAGTTCCTGAAATAAATCGTGAATTTCTGCAATGCTGATTTTTTTCCGAATTCCAAACACTCTTTGCGAAGGGGTATTCATAACAATAATGTGGTATTTGTCCTGAACCATACTCTTGCCCTCCATTTTCATGATGTCGTCTTCCATACGGCGGAGGTTCTCGCGGAGCACACGCAGCTCGTCATAAGCCTTTAATCGCTGCGCATGAATGCGCATGGCCAGTTCTTCTTTCGAAAGCGTAAGCAATTCCGAAATTTGTGCAAGCGAAAACCCATATTCCTTCAGGTTTTCAATCTGCATCAAAACAGGAAGCTGCGCCTCGTCATAGTAACGGTATCCGTTGTCATCGTTGACATATGCCGGGCAAAGAAGACCGATTGCATTATAGTGACGAAGCATGCGTGAAGATACATGGCACAACTTTGAAAACTCTCCAATCGTATACATAAAGCACTCCTTTGGGTGGTTTGAACTAGTTCACGACTATACTACACCTTAACACAATGTGAAAGTCAAGTAATATTTAAAAATATTTTTTACCGAAGCAAAAGGCGGTCAAATTCATGGAAGTTGGAAATAACGTCGTATACTTCCGGCATTTTTTCAAAAAAAGCCTGTTTACTTTTGGGGCAAATGGCAATTATTTTTCTGATTCCCGCATTGGAAGCGGACAAAATACCCGAAACCGCGTCCTCGACCACAATACAATTCTGAACCGGAACATCAATTGCGTGAGCCGCGCGAAGATAAAAGTCCGGGTTCGGCTTACCCAAAACCGTGCCGTCGTCATAAATAATTTTGTCCGTGTCAAACCATTTGGCTAAGCCAAAGCTATGGATATAAAAATCCACGTTTGTTTTTCTGGACGCTGTCGCAATGGTGCGGGGAATGCGGCGTGCTTCCAGTTCGTTTAGCAGCTTTACCGCACCGCACGCCAAATGAAAATGAAATTTATCCTCAGTACAAAGCCCGCGATAAATTGTTTCTTTTTTCTCGACATATTCACTGCATTTTCTGTCGGTAAGCGGCCCGCCGGACAGATATTCCATAATGAAGGTATTGTTCCTTCCATGTACAAAGTTTAAAAATTCATCGTCTGTAATCGGCCTGTGGAACTCTGTTTCAGAAAACATCCTCCATGCCCTCTCTTGCTTTTCAGAATCACTGAACAAAGTCCCGTTAAAATCAAAAATAACACCCAACGTATTCATTGTAATCTCCCTATTTGTATATTAACTTGCACTATATTTTTGATTTGGTTTTTTGACCAAATCCCTTGTATCTTTCCTTATTACAAAGTATAATGCATGTATTAGGCCAGATATATATGAATCTTGCAAGATTCTATAACAATAGCGCAGGTGATAAATTTGGGAAAAAACATTTATACCGACCGAAACCAAATGGAACTGAAGCAGCACGGAACAGTGGATTTTCCTGTTCACATTGGGATAGAGAATATATTCGAGTACGATAACAAACGGTTCAATTGCCATTGGCATAAAGAGGTGGAAATCGCCTTTGTTCTGGAAGGGAAAATGGTGTACCGGGTTAACGAAACCGAATACACCATTTCTGCGGGGGATGCCCTGTTTGTAAATGCCAACGCACTTCATATGGGGTGGAGTATAGAAAACCAGCCCTGCAGCTACCATGCAATTACATTCGACCCATCCATTTTAGCAAAAGAAAACGGCAAGCTGCGGTTCCAATATATCGACAGTATCTTGGACAGCGGGTCATTCACCTCTTATGTATTTCGTCCCGACAACAACTGGCAAAAAGCGTTTTTAGATGAAATACGGGCACTTGATTCTCTTTTCCTGAAAAAAGAAGACTGTTACGAGATGATGGTGATTTCCGGTTTATTAAAAGCGTGGAGTTTATTTTATAGGAATACGTTCCAACTGCTTCAGCAGCAGAATTCGCCGAACAAAAGGCTGGATAAAATAAAAAGCATTTTAAGTTTTCTCCACGAAAATTATACCTCAAAAATAACACTGGATGATATTTCGCGTTCCGCAAACATTTCAAAAAGTGAATGCAGTCATTTTTTTAAGCAATACATGCATGAAACGCCGTTTGAATATTTGCTGCGCTACCGTATTGCAAAAAGCCTTCCTATCTTGCTGGACGAAAATAAAAACATTACCGAAGCCGCATTGGCCGTCGGTTTTTTCAATGCCAGTTACTACACCGAAATATTCAAACGGATTATGGGTATTTCTCCAAAAACGTATAAATCAAACCCCAATCTATTGGGCAATGACAACGACTAAACAAAAGGCATTGCAATAACATTCGCTTTATTTTTTGAGAACGCTTTATTGAAAAAGGTACCGCTTGCCGGAACATTTCATTATTAGGCCGACTTTGTCCCTTTTTGATAATATTGTAGCCGCAAGCTTTACACAAAAACAAATGCTGTGTACACCTAGTCAATTCTTTTTGAATAGGGTAAGATGATAACAAACAAACATTACAGAAAGATGGCCGATTTGATGGAACTACAGGATCAATTGATACAATTCCGCCGCGCGCTGCACCGTTTTCCGGAGCTTGCAATGCAGGAATACAAAACCACGGAAAAGATAAAAAACTGGCTGTCACAAGCAGGAATCTCCGTTTTGGAAATTCCTGACCTGACAGTAGGCGTTGTGGCCGAAGTTCGGGGCCGTTTGCCGGGGCCCACCATTATTTTGCGGGCAGATATTGATGCACTGCCGGTACAGGAATGCTCCGGGGTCGAGTTTTCCTCTGAAGTACCGGGAGTGATGCATGCCTGCGGGCACGATTTTCACACTTCGGTCATGATAGGAGCAGCAATGCTGCTCCAGGAAAAAAAGGAAACTCTGCACGGCTGCGTCCGGTTTTTGTTTCAGCCTGCGGAAGAAAGCGCCAGCGGCGCAATGTGGGTAACGCAGCGCGGCGTACTGAACGGCGTTGCCGCAATATTCGGGTGCCACAACCGGCCGGACTTACCGGTTGGAACAATCGGCGTAAAAGACGGCGGGCTCATGGCCAGCGTGGATCGGTTCGTAATTGATATTTACGGAACAGGCGGGCATGCCGGCATGCCGCAAAACTGCGTTGATCCCATTGTTGCCGGCTCCCAGATTGTCACCGCATTACAGACCATTGTCAGCCGGAACCTCAGCCCGCTTGACAGCGCGGTGGTTAGCGTGACCCGTTTCACATCCGGAAACACATGGAATGTAATCCCCGGTCAGGCTCAGCTGGAGGGAACAATACGAACATTGGATGAAACCGTACGTAAGCTGATTCTTAAGCGCATGCAGGAAATCGCCGAAGGAACCGCCCGGGCAAACGGAGTTCGTGCAGAGATTAGCTGGTCAGACAACTGGCCAATGGTTTGTAACGACCCGCAATTTACGGAAGTAATCTCCCGTTCCGCAAAAGAAGAACAGCTTGATGTGGTTGCCGCAAAGCCGAATTTAGGCGGCGAAGATTTCGGATATTACCAAAGCCTGATTCCGGGTTATTTTGTATGGGTCGGAACCGACGGAAAAGCGGAATGGCACCACCCGGAATTCACCGTAAACGAGCAGGCTCTTCCCGTTGGCGCCCGCTTTTTTGCCAGACTTGCAGAAAATATTCTAAGTCAATTAGCCTCAAAATAAAAATTAGCTTACACAAAAAGTCTCCCCGCAGAAATTGCGGGGAGACTTTTTTAAACCGGAACGTCATTTTTATTCCGGAAGCGCTGCGTCTGATTGAAAGATGTTATCATCGAATGTTTTTTCAAGCTTTGAGGTAACTACGCCCGCAAGAATTGCGTCATTCACATTCAATGCGGTACGAGCCATATCAATAATAAAATCGACTGAAATTAAAATCGCAACCAAATCAATCGGCAGACCAAACAATGACAACACCAAAATAGTCGCGTTCGTGGCTCCGCCGCCTACCCCGCCAATTCCAAAAGAAGTAATTACAATATAAACAACAAGCAATGCAATAAACCCAATGCTTGTAATATCCCAGCCCAGTGCCTTCGCCACCACCGTAGCTACAACCGCCGGATAAATTCCCGCGCATCCGTTCTGACCGATAGTCGTGCCAAACGCGCTGGAAAGGTTCGCCGCGGCGCTGTCCACACCAAGCTTATAAATTTGAGTTTTAATCGTCAGCGGAAGAGTTGCCGCGCTGCTTCTGGAAGTAAACGCGAACACCAAAGCCGGAAGAACTTTTTTCAGGTACTGCACAGGATTCAGCTTAAAGCTGGTGATAATCAAAAGATGAATCACAAACATGATTAGAATTGCCACGTAAATAGCAAGGACAAAAAGCAGCAGAGTCAATACGCTTTTAAAATCCTTCGTCGAAGTAATTTTTCCAATCAAAGCCAAAACACCGTACGGAGTAAAGCCAATAATATAATCGGTAATTGTCATTACCAATTCGTTTGCACCGTTTACGCCGCCGATGAACTTTTCACCAAGCTGTGCATTTTCTTTTTTAATCGTCAAAATAGAAATGCCAATCAGTGCCGAAATCAACACGACCGGTATTGCAAAATTACCGGAAAGCGCTTCAAAAAGATTTGACGGAATAAAGTTTAGAATCGAGGTCGGAATATCAGCCGGCGCATGGTCGGTTTTTTCGGTAACTGCCGACACAAGTTTTCCGGCATCCAACTGAAAAATCAAAACTGTAAAATAGCCAAGCAAAGCGGATATTGCGGTTGTACCTAACAGTGTTGCCAGAATTTTTCCGCCGGACTTGGCGGCATTGGAGCCTGTTCCCGCTTTTGTAATGGCATTAATTATAGAAACAAGAACAACCGGAACAATTAAGAATTGCAGTGCTTTTGTAAAGCCGCTGCCAACAATACCAAACCACTGATTCGCCAGTTTTGTAACGTCACCGGTCGCGCCAAAAGATGACTGGAGCACCACACCATAAACTAGACCAAGAATTAAGCCCGCGATAATTCGCAGAGTGAATGTAACCTCTTTTTTCTTTAAGAAAAGTAAAACCGCTTCCAAAGCAACAAAAATAGCTAAAAATAAAACTGTGTATATTACAGTCATTGGAATTCTCCTTTATGTGTTAAGTTGATCACCATGTTAGTGAACTAAAAACAAAAATTTGTGCCCCAAATATTTGATAAACTGAAACAACATCGCATGGTAACAAAACTTTTCACAATAATCCCTCTTTACATATATTATTAGTATGCTTAGTATCATATCGTTTTTCCGTCTTATTGTCAAGTAATTATTATAAAAAATATATGTAATTATTGATTTCAACTGTTTGTCCGTTTAAAAGTGGGCTGAAACAGAAACTTGTGTCGGTATTTTCCGCCTCAGTCGGTCTTACAGTCTGGTATCCAAAAGGCATTCGAGCATATGGGTGTCAAATACAGGAATCTTCTTTTCCTGAAAAACACGGAGCCGCTCCCCATAAGAGTCGTCAATATAAATTGCGTGTTCTCCCTGAATAAAATTACATTTTTCCTCTTTTTCGGTGATACAAACGATTTTATCAAAAAGTTGGAGCAGTCTTTTCTTTTCCAGTTCTTTTTCCAAATTGCCCGAATGGCGGGTCAGAAGTACAATCGGAATGCTTCGGTTAACGCATTGATAAAGAAATGCTGTCATTTGCAGATTAATTTTCCCGTTTACAACCAGGGTATCGTCATAATCCAAATAAACCACATCGTATTTCAAATCGGTTTTAACTGAATTATAAAGCGCCCGGTCTACTTCGATTTGATAAGGATTCAAAATTACAGAATCGATTTTCTGCCCAGTAAAAAGAAACAGCGTAAGCAACGGTAAATTAACCCCTTTATTGCGCGCGAATCCGGACGTACCCGCAATTCTGGAGGATACCTCCAAAAGCACCAGTTCCCCGTTTTCCTCTTCTTTCACTTGAATAAACCATCCGCCCCGCTGCTGAAGATTCGCATTCACTTTTTCCGCAAAATCCCGAAATCTGCTATCTTCTGCCGCAACCGTATTTATGCTGATCCCGTTTTTTACGCTTCTGCGCATTCTGGCGCCGGCATACACTAATTTGCCTTCATTGTTTGTAAAACAGTCAATCGTGTACTCCCGACCGGCCAAATACTCCATAAAAACAGAATCTGCTGCACCGCTGCAAAGGTATTGGTTCAGCTCGGCTTCACTGTTGATTTTTTGAGCGCCAACAGAACCCTGACCTACGTTCGGTTTGACAAAGATAGGATAATGCAAAGTGGGCTGCGTAACATCAATGATTTTCGGGGTCAAAACGATATTTTCAAACACTTTATAAGTAAGCCGTTTTGACCTGGTAATTTTCGCCGTATCGCCCACTGGCAATACCACATCCGTTCCAAGCAAATGAGCATATTTTGAAAAATTATACAGCACACCGTCCATTGCGGGGTAAATCAAATCAAAATGATACGCTTCAATTTCCTGTCTGAATTTATTTATTTCAGTTTCCGTACTCCCGTCTGTAAGGTACGGTAAATGATCAATATGGTTTTTATAAACGAATCTTCCGTGATCATATGTGCTTGAACCGCCAAACAGTTCAAAATGAGTCGAGTGGCAGACAGAACGGTAGATTTCCAAACCGATTTCGGTTCCGCACGGGTATACAAGCACTCGCTTTTTCATACATGTCATCCTTTTCCTTAATTTCAAGGGCTGCTCTTTCGAGCAGCCCTTTTGAGTTACGGAACAACAACTTCCGTAGAAATATTTGCAAGAGACAGCGTAAGCGGAGCACTCCTCGGAATCGTATAAGTTGCGGTACCCGTGTTGTTCAGTACGACTTTCGAAGTGGACGTTGTAATGGTGTACAAAGCGCTTTGCTGCAGTACGCCGTTAATACATAAATTATAATAACCGTTTGCATTGGTTGTTAATGCTCCGGAAGCAGCCGTTCCGCCGCTGCCGGTAAACCATCTTGACCTTAAAATCGTATAATGGCTGTTTACTGCTACTGTTACTGCTGCAGAAAGTGTAAGAAAATAAGTGGTATCCGAAATGGTCGGAGCTGTGGAAGCCAGTTTAAATAGTTTAACAGACACTCCATTTTCTCCTTTCTTATCAAATTTCAGCACGGAATGAACCCGCCACGTATACCGCAGGCAGAATTGTCACGGAGGCAGCTGCCCGGCACACCGGTAACAGGGACTCCGCACTAAGTTATCCTATTCTATGCCGAGGACGTTTTCCATGACAACGGTGTCCGTTAAATCTCTTCCTTTGTTTTTATAGCGGACTTAATTTCTTCCTCCAGCTCGGTCAGGACAGAGTTGTCAATTTCCGGTACTGGTACAAAGGTACTTTGATGTTTTCGCATATCAAGGCATATTTCCAAATCTTTCAAAGCTTCCCGTTCCCTTCCCTGCCTGCGCAGCAGTTCCGCACGCAAAATGAATAAATCATTATAGTCGTAAAAAACAGAAATGCCTTTGTTTAAAACCTCCTCAGCCTTGTCGTACTGTTCCAAGGAAAGATAAGAGAAAGCAAGGCATTTATACAGGTGCGGAACATAAAGATACCCGCATTTTGCTGTTTGGCTAGCAATTTCGAAAGGAGTAATCCTCTGCTCCACTTTTCCCTTGTTTAAATCCTCAATCCCTTCCATATAGCGTAAAGAACTGTTTTCAGAATTCTCCTCCAAATCCTTTTCCAACAACCGAATCTGTTCTTGAAGCTGCCAGTCGGCATTTTCATTCTTTCTGCGTTGAATATGAATACCAATACTTTGAACGGCATACAGGTTCTCATCCGGTATACAGGCAAACGAACAGAATCGGAACCGATACTCCTGCCGATTACGTAAGAGCCGGAGGAATTGGACAGGGGATGAAAATTCCCTTTTTGCCGAACCGTAATCCACATATAACAGGTAAGCTTCCGCATTTGGGTTATGAAGCAGCGGTTTTATTCGTTTCCTTTGCTCCAAAGAAATCATTTCGTCAGCCTGCAGAAATAAAATCCACTCCCCCAGTGCATGATCCATGCAGAAATTCATAAGCTGACTGAAATCTTCCTTCCAATCCAAACAATATTCTGTTACCTCCGCCTGCTTTGGTAATTGCGATAAGCAGTCTTCAGTACCAAGCTTCACCACCAAAATCTCGTCGGCAATATCTTTCATGTCATTCAGGCAGTCGGAAAGGTATGTATCGTCGCCGCGCGTAATTACGCACAAAGTTAGTTGTTTTGGTTTTTTCATGCCTTTTCCACCTCTTTTTCATTCCATGTTGTCAAAGCGGCTTGCAGTGAATCCGCAGATTTCTCAAACACAATCGACAAACTTTGACTTACCACGCGCAAATCAT
>DFRY01000027.1 GCA_002378845.1 Ruminococcaceae bacterium UBA3451
TAGATCAACGGCAGCCAGCATTTTGTCAAGCAACTGACCGCTTCTTCCGACAAACGGTTTTCCCTGCAGGTCTTCTTGTTCGCCCGGCCCTTCTCCAATAAACATTACCTTCGCGTTTTGGTTTCCTTCGCCTACCACCACATGGGTGCGCCCTTCGCACAAGCCGCATTTTTTGCAGGCAAGGCAGGCGGTTTCAAGCTCTTCCCAATTCTGGTACATTTTGCGGCCTCCTTTTTGTCTGTCCA
This sequence comes from Ruminococcaceae bacterium UBA3451, assembly GCA_002378845.1. Classification (GTDB taxonomy): domain Bacteria; phylum Bacillota; class Clostridia; order Oscillospirales; family Acutalibacteraceae; genus Caproiciproducens. The sequence continues at coordinate 246 of DFRY01000027.1, forward strand.
AATTATTATAACATAAATTCAAGCAGGTTAATAGATAAAATTCCCCGTTTCCCGACAGGGAAAACGCCGGCGTAAACCGGTTGGAGGACATTCCGAAAGAAGGATGTGTCAAATACCGAAAAGTGGAGCTGGAACAAAAACAAACCGGAGCAGAAATGCTCCGGTTTGTTTTTGTTTGGGTTGGTTTATCCGGTTATGCTTCACTTTGGTCAATCGGCGCGGCAGGCAGAGGTTCTTCAGCCACATTTTTAAACGACGCTTTCATTTTAAATATTAGCACCAGCGCGGCAATGGCGAAAAGCATAGCATACCCCTCGGAAGCCCAAATGTTCACGTTTGCCAGCATTACGCTGCCAAAATCCAATGCCGCGTGTGCCAGTATTGCCAGGAAGTAATAACGTGTTTTATGCTCATTTACGCCTTTGAAAATCAACACGCTTGCGAATATGTGGAACGTCACGGCAAAAACGCGCTCACAAACGCCAAGATAAACAAGGATTGGCGTTGCTTTCAGCATGGCGTCCAAAATTTGCTGCCCTTGCCCTGCGGGAAGCTTTGACGTTATAGATTGGAAACTGCCGTTGTTGATCATAACGGTGTAGGTAATATTATTGATTTGTGCCATTCCGGTTAAGAAAATAACCTCGCAGAATCCGTGGCCAAGCCCAAAGGAAATCGCGTCGCGAAACTGACGGTGCTTTTTCAGAAAGCATCCCGCGCATATGTAACGTGCGCTTTCTTCAAACAGCCCTGCCGTGAAGGCAAGTGTTAATACATAAGGAACAGTGTTCAGCGCAAAGGTTATGTACCAGTTTTGCACAGCAAGTACCTGCAGAATGGGAATGCGCAGGCAGATTTGAGAAACGAAGAATGCCGCCGCACCAAGGAACATGGGAATTGCGTTGATTTTTTTGCGGATACAAAGGATAAGAAGCAGTACGACCGGAAACAAAAGCTCGGCGGCTGCCGCAAAAATAAATGCGCCGAAAACAGAGGGAGATACGGTCATAAAAAAGACTCCTTTCTATTGATCTTAAATCAGTTCTTGGCCACATTACACTTTCGGTTTTTCTTTTCGAAAGATGCAGTAGGAATAAACACCGGGAACACCAACCAGCAAAACCATAACAGCAAAGAAAAGCCACTGGGAAGGGAAAAATGCGTTTCCCACCATTAGAATTCCGCCGAGCACCCATGTGAATCCGGCAATCCGATGCGTTTTCTGCCAGTTTTCTTCACTGGCCAGTGTCCACGGCAGCTTAATCCCAACGGTATAGTTGTATTTGCACTTTGGAAGATAGTTGCCCATTACAATAAACAGAATACCGATTACAATGAAAATGAGCTTCGCGTGATTAAACGATTGATAGGCATTTGTAACCGTTAAAAACTGCAGTACGTTTGCTAAGATAACAATAATCCATCTGCCGAGAAACCTCAGCTGCGGGGAACGGTTAATGTTTTGCTTTTGGGGGTCCGCATACATTCGAAAATTTACAAAGATCGTACAGACTAACAGCAATGCGGGAACACCGAACGCGGCAACCGGGCGGGAAGCGTATCCGTTTATCTGGCCCGCCGCGTTCCAATGGACCGGAACTTGGTCAGGCATATTATTATAAAAAATTGCGGAAATTACGAACGGAAACACCGCAAGCAGCCAGTACAGCACCTTAATCAGTTTATTTTTCATCTGTGAGATTCTCCTTGTTTAAAAAATCATTAAACCAATTTAAAATTTCTTCAAATACCGATAAGTTCAGTTCGTAATAAATATACTTCCCTTCATGCCGGTCGGAAATCAGATCAGCATCCTTCAAAATAGACAGATGGTGCGATATTGTAGCACCCGTCATATTAAATTGTTCTACAATCTCCCCGGCAGACATAGTCCGCTCTTTCAGAAGGTTCAATATTTCACGCCGGGTAGGGTCGGACAAAGCCTTGAACGTGTTCGGCAGTGACAAAATATCTTCCTCTTTTCATTTAGAAATTCATCTAAATGTATCATATCACGTTTTCTTTTCTTGTCAATATCATTTCGAATATTTTCTAAATGACTGGCTCTTGACTTGAACTGGGGAAAAGGGTATAATACGTATTCGTCGACCCTTATTACAAAATGCAACGGTACAATTAAAAGTTATGATACTATTTGTTCCTGAATTAACCCCGTGAAAACGGCAGTCAATAAATACAGCTTGTCTTTTTGGGTAAAATAGTTTATAATAATTAAGTTAGATTACGAAAAGCAAGGCAGAAATGCGTGCCATAGGATATGCAGGCGGGCGGGCTCTGTACGACGCAGCGCCGTGAACCATGTCAGGCGGGGAACCGAGCAGCATTAAGCGGATTGCCGCGTGCGATGCAGGTTGTCTGTTCGTCTGCATATCCTAGTGCATGATTACCGTTTGAAAGCGGTCTGTCTTGCTTTCCATTTGTCTGGGGGTGTGTTCGTGTATCAGGTGCTTTATCGGAAATGGCGGCCGAAGGTGTTTGCCGACGTGGTCGGTCAGCCGCAAGTCACCGTAACGCTGAAAAATGAGCTGACGGCCGGGCGTATCGCGCATGCGTATTTGTTTACCGGCTCCAGAGGAACAGGGAAAACCACCTGCGCCAAAATCCTGGCGAAGGCGGTTAACTGCCTGCATCCCGTGGACGGCGATCCCTGCGGCGAATGCGAAATCTGCCGCGGCGTGGACAGCGGNNCCGTTATGGACATCGTCGAAATTGACGCCGCCAGCAACAACGGTGTGGACAATATCCGTTCCCTTCGGGAGGAAGCAAATTTTACGCCTGCCGCCGCGAAGTACCGGGTGTATATTATCGATGAAGTGCATATGCTTTCCACCGGCGCGTTCAACGCGCTGCTGAAAACGCTGGAAGAACCGCCTGCGCATGTAATTTTTATACTTGCCACAACCGAAGTGCATAAGCTGCCTGCTACCATTCTGTCGCGCTGCCAGCGCTTTGATTTCCGCCGCATTCCGCCGCAGGATATTGCGGACAGGCTTACTTATGTTACGCAGCAGGAATTGGCTGAAATTGACCAGCAGGCGGCATTGCTGATTGCCCGCTTGGCCGATGGCGCCCTGCGCGACGCGCTTTCTCTTTTAGACCAATGTCTTGGGCGAAGCAAAACCATTACGGTTGAGGTGGTTAACGAAACGGCGGGACTTGTCGGGCGCGACCACCTTTTTGACCTTATATCTGCTATTCAGCAGAACGATTCTTCGCTTGCGCTGGAATTGATCGACCGGCTGCACAATTCATCAAAAGATATGGCACGGCTCTGCGAGGAGCTTTCCGCCCATTTTCGCAATTTAATGCTGATTAAAACCATGAAGGACGCGCACAACATGATTGTCGTGTCCGAAGCGGAGTACGATAAGCTGACAAAACAGGCGCTTGCCATTCCGCTGCCGGCAATTCTGCACGGGCTTGACACCATGCAGTCCGCGCTCGAAAAAATGTACCGGGGCGGCGACCGCCGCATCGAGTTTGAAATGGCGATGATCCGTCTTTGCACGCCGGAACTGGATGCCTCACAGGATGCGCTGATTCGCCGGATTGAGGCATTGGAGCGCGGTGTTGTAAAACCGCAGTCTGCAAAACTAAAGGCAACAGCGGTAGAACCGGTTCGCGTACCTCAAAGCAGCAACGAGGATGCCCCGGGGCCGGAACTTCCGGTACAACCGGCACAGCCGGTCCAGCCGTTACAGGAAGCTTCGGAGTCAAAATCGGTTCGGAACCCTGCCGTGGCAGTTCCGCAGGAAGAAGTGAACGCCCTGCAGAACGGCGCGGAACGCCTTGCGGAATGGCCGGAAATCCTGCAGATTTTGAAAAGCTATTCCCATGTGATTGCCACGGCGTTCAACGGTTCCACGGCCTACCTCAGCGGCGGCTATGTGCTGATCGACGCGCCGAATGAAATTGCGTTTAAGTTGCTTCGGGAACCAACCCAGCGTGATAATATGCGCAAAGCCATTCAGCAGGTGACCGGCAAAACCTATAGCCTTGGCCCCTACAAACGGCCAAATGCGGATGCGCCGGAAGAAGACCCCCTAAATCAGCTTGCCGGGCTTGCGCAAAAAGAAGGCATTAAAGTTATCAAAACCTAAATTTAATGATATTCTATATTTTCAACATCTAGGAGGAAATTGTATGAAAGCAAGATTACCACAAGGATATGGCGGAGGCGGAGCAAACAATTTGCAGCAGCTCGCACGTCAGGCTCAGAAGCTTCAGGATGACATGGATGAAATTACCAATGAACTTGATGTAAAGGAATATTCCGCAACAGCCGGCGGCGACGCAGTAAAAGCGACCGTAACCGGAAAAATGGAAGTCAAAGCAATTGAAATCAAACCGGAAGTTGTAGACCCGGAAGATGTGGAAATGCTTTCCGACCTTGTAATTGCCGCGGTAAACGAAGCGCTTCGCACCGCAGCGGCTGACAAGAGCGAGCGCATGGAAAAAATCTCCGGCGGACTGAATGTGCCGGGTCTGTTTTAATTATGCCTTCGTATAATGTAGCGCCGCTTTCGCGCCTGATCGAACAGTTTGAGCGCCTTCCGGGTATCGGACATAAAAGTGCGCAGCGTTTAGCCTATTATGTTTTGGGGCTTTCGAAAGAAGGCGCTGAAAATCTGGCGAACTCGATTCTGGAAGCGCATGAAAAAATACATTATTGTAAGGTTTGCTGCAACCTGACCGATCAGGAGCTTTGCCCCGTGTGCCGCAACGAATCGCGCGATAAGTCAATTATCTGCGTGGTGGAAGACCCGCGCGACGTCGTCGCACTGGAACGCACCCATGAATTTAACGCAACGTACCATGTTCTGCACGGTGCGATTTCTCCGTTAAATGGAGTAGGGCCCGATCAGCTGTGCATAAAAGAACTGCTGGCCCGCGTTACCGACGATACCGTAAAAGAGGTTATTATGGCGACCAATCCGACGGTAGAAGGGGAAGCAACCGCAATGTATGTTTCCCGGCTGCTCAAACCCCTCGGCGTAAAGGTTACGCGCCTTGCTTATGGAATTCCGGTCGGCGGCGATTTGGAATACGCCGACGAAGTAACGCTTTCCCGTGCGATTGAGGGGCGCAGCGAAATTTAAAAATTTAGATAGTTCTTACCGTTCAATGCAAAGGGGGACATAGTTTAATCCCTTTGCATTGAAGCGGATGTTTTCTATGGTAATGCTGGCAAACCTTTCAAACAGGTTTTATCTTGACATTTCTCAAAAATTATAGTATTCTTATGTACCAACAGAGATCAGAGGAGGGCTTTTTACGGCAAAGGAAAATTTAAAAACGCTTGCGCAAAACAAAAAAGCCTTTCACGATTACTTTGTTGAAGAAAGCATGGAAGCCGGCATTGAGCTTTGCGGAACGGAAGTGAAATCCCTTCGGAAAGGGCAGGCGAACCTAAAAGATTCCTGGTGTTCCATTGTGAACGGCGAACTGTTGATTAACGGAATGCATATCAGCCCGTATGAACATGGCAATATTTTTAATCAGGATCCGATGCGGGTGCGCAGGCTGTTAATGCACAAGCGTGAAATTATGCGTTTGTTCGGGTTGGTAAAACAGGACGGGTATTCTCTGATTCCAATTTCGGTTTACCTGAAGGGTTCCATGGTTAAAGTGCAGGTTGGTTTGTGCAAAGGCAAAAAGCTATATGACAAGCGTGCCGATATGGCGGAAAAAGCCGCAAAACGAGACATTGACCGCGCCATAAAAGAAAAAAACCGTTAGAGTTCCATTTTTCGGGCATCCTAATAGTGAGTTTCCCAGGAATTTTTGAATTTCTATTTTATATGGGGATGTAAAGGTTTCGACGGGGATTGTGAGCCTTAGTAAGCGAGTAGCGGTGCGGAACCGCTATAAAATCCGCAAACTTAAAATTAAACGACAACAATACAGTTGCGTACGCAGCCTAATTAGGCTGCCGTCTTTACCGGGAACACCGCGGCCCGGATAAAGGCGTCGATTAGCGGTGAACGTGAACGGGGGAACGCCTTTACCCCTGTCACGGTTTAAAGGCTACTGAAACGCTGAGCCTGCCTATGGGCGCAGCGCAGAGGGAATGTAAAATCACAGGCTATACTCGTAGAAAGCTCTGGTAAGTGATTTTCGGACACGAGTTCGACTCTCGTCATCTCCACCAAAAAGAGAACCAATGATTGATACAATTGTTGGTTCTCTTTTTTTGCCCTGAACGCGGAAAAAACCCAGCACTGCTGAGCTTTTCTCGATTTTTGCTTATTGCTGTCCGGTGTTTTTCCGGGCAACATTTTTTTATTTTCATGTTCTGAGCTCTGCCGTCATACCAAATGAAACCTTAAGGAGAAATCGTTCAATAGTATCGGAAACGTTCATTATTACAATTGATAAATATAAAGTTTACATTTTCCTATCAACCCAGTAGCCATGCGGATTTATAAAATCTTTGGGGACATTTCCCTAAGCTTGGAAAGAACTACGACAAGTGCATTGTTTCTAAAGATGGCTCTATTCTTAAAAATAACTGATTTATTATTTTGACAATTAATGATTATGAAAATAATTAATTGTTTAGATTTTACTTGAAACGGACTTACCACAAAAACATTATAGAAAAATTGATACTACTCTCTTATATCGACTCTAGTGTTTTATACAACGCAGTAAAAAATTCCGCAAAATTAATTAAGCTACTTCGTATTTCCATGCAAAATTCCGAATCGCAATAATATTCTTTATCCCCAACTTTTTTAATAAAAATTGGACCACCTGCGCTTTGATTAGTGCTTTTAACATGGGCTAAGGCATTCCTAAATTGAATGATTTTATCATTGTATAATGAATAAAAATTTATATGCCCATCCTTATTTATTTCAGGTAAAGTATCATCAAAATCCGTTATTGATGACCTTATATTTTCATTAGGAAGATTCAATAACTTATTTAATAAACGTGCTTTCATCATTGATGTAAATTCACGTTCTTCCAATATATCAGACAATTTCCAATCGGCAGCTAAACTATACTTCTCCAATAATGTGTCAGTAGTATGCTTTTTATCTCTTAACAGCTCACTGCATATATATTTTTTCAATTCATCAATTTCATTTTCACTTAATAAACCTCTTGATATATTCATTATATCAACCATGTTACTATCGAACTCACTTGTAATATCCATAACAATTCCACGAATATTAATGACATTTTCTGCTCTTCTAACTGACTTATCAATCAACTTTTCGAGTTTAGGTATAAATTCTTTATTATCTCGATCCGAAATAAACACTCCTTCAAGTTGATATTCTTTCATTATTTCAACTAACCGCTTTTCACCCTCCGCAGAATAAAACAAAACATCATTAACATAATGACCGGATCTTATCTCTTGTATCACGTTATAGCCGAATGTATCATTAGCTAATCTTAAATCAATAACTAAAACTTCATAATTATTTAGTGGGAACTTCTTTAAATCAAATTCTTTTTCGCTATGTATACGACTAATTTTGCAAATCAAATTTTTAGACTCAATATAATGTTTGATCCTTCTACTTAAGGTGTCAAAAGCCTCATCTGTATCTTCAAACCAAAGCATATTATAATTAATATCCATTATTTTAACCTCGCAATTAATTCAAATCCAGATTTATAATCACTATTGTAGTAGACCTTTCCGCCAGCCTTTTCAATGTATTTTCTTACTGTCGGTAGACCTATACCGGTGCCACCAGTATTTGAATAACCACGCTCGAATAATTTTTCTGGGTCTATTCCTCTATCGCGAAGTCCAACACCATCATCAGCAAATCTTATTAATAGATCATTTTCATCTTTCTCAAACGAAATAATTAGATTATTAGCATTTGCTTTCTCTGAATTAGAAATAATATTGTCAAGTATAAGACTAAATTCTAATGGATTGAATCTAACATTCGTATCTAAATCATCTGTGCTACTTATTGCGATTTTTATATGTTTATTTACTGATGAATTAATATACTCGTTAATAAAACTGGAAAGACTAGATTTTGTAATATCATTACTTGCTGAATAATTTGTATTCATAACTAAGTTATAACTATTCATCATCTTGGCACAAGTCCTTTTAATTTCGACCATATAAGGACTAATTATGTTCTCCAGTTCTTTGCTTTTGGCTAGCTCATCATAAATTTCACAAATTGTTGAATCAATTGTATCTGCATAACCTTTCATTATGTGCAGTGCAGATATTGCTTCATCCACAGTTAAGTTTGCTCGAGCTGTTAATATATTGACCTGTTGCTGTGTAGTATGCAGTTGTGAAATTGCATTATCTAGACGATCTTGCGTTTGCTCTTGTTCATGGTTCATTTGTTGAACCATTCTTGTGAGCTCTTTAGTTTGGTTCTCAGCGGCAGAAGCTTTAGCATAAAGTTCATTATCACCCTTTTGTAAAGCAATTGCCTTAAGCTCAGTAACTTCGGAATATGAAGTTTTTTCGTCTGTTTCTTGAATATTCTTAATTATTTCATCGTTGATTTTAAGGGATAAGATGTTTTCATCTTTAGTTCGAGGCTTAATTCTTTTAATAAAATCATCTTTGGTTGGTATTTCAATCAACCATTCTTTTTTGTCAAATATAGTTTCTACTGTACCCCAACGTATTAAATTCACTACAATTTTTTCAAGCGGTTTAAGAATATATTCATAAAAAAAATCAATTAATTGATTGTAATCGCTATTAACTATAAAACCATTATTTCTACTAGTTGTCTCGATCAACTTGTTATGATCACCAATAATTTCGATTTGACCTATAATATCTCGAGTACCTAAGAACCTCCGTTGGCCTTGAGCTTTTCTCTGGTCGATTTGAAAAAAATCTTGACCAGGCTCTCCATAAGGATATATTCTAAAACTATTTTTATATACAAAAACAGAACCATAGTTTTTGGGATTTGTACCCATAATTTTAGTGAAATTAAATTTTGCAATTCGGTTGAGAAAAAAGAGTGTACACTTAATATTTCTTAATGTAAATTCATTTTTTTCTGTTAATCTTAGAATCTCAGTTCCTCTATCATTTAGTATAGTGGTTATAGATTTACCATCTTCTGAAATACTTACATTAATACAAGTGGTTTTTATATCTAAAGTCTCAAAAACAGTATTTTTAATAACACCATTTACAATACGCATTTCTTCAGATTGCAACTTATCATTTGCAGCTTCAGAAGGAACATCAAGAGAAATATTGAAATAGTCGTAATTATTTGTTGCATTTGGATCTACTAGCTTGGCAAGAGCTTTTTTTAAATTTAGAATGTCGCTCCTATTCCAAGGTTCGCGTAGGTCATCGATTTCGATAATAGTACCATGAGATAAATTAAGTTCATTAAGTTGCTGATATTTAATATCAATATCAGCAAAGTTATCTTCACTGTTTAATTCAAATTTATTCCAGTCAATTTCAACTTCATGTCCAATATCTTCATTTTCGCACATTGATTTAAGTACTACTTTGGCTCCTAACCGATCACACGAAAACCGGCCTACACCTTTGGCACCTGCAAAATTCCTTGTAAGTATATCATCTCTATAAGAAATTTTTCTTTTTTCTGAATACGCGACAAATAGCCATTTGTTAAGTATAGAATCTTTATTCATTCCATGACCGTCGTCTTGAACAATAATTCGGGCATCTGGTTGAGAAAGATTTTGAAATTGAATTATTACATTTTTAGCATATGCATCATATGAATTTTTAACTAGTTCAAATATTGCGATATATTTATCATTTATTAGCTCACGACCAATGATATTTTTAAGACCTGAGCTTATTCTAAAATGCAATATTTCGCTCATTTGTCATCAACTTCCTCTAAAAATCACTATAGTAAATTCACATTTTTTATGGTGCTACTAATGGAAGAGCAGTAAATTTAGGAAACAAATAGCCACTATTAAAAACTAAAATCCCATCATTACCATTTGATATAATGAGAATGCATCTCCATACATTATTAATTATTTGCATGCCTTCAATGTATGGAAAAAGAAAATCATAATTATATTTAAAGTTACTGCAAAATTGTCCAAAAAGTGGTTCATCAAGGTGTATTGTATTAATAACTTCGTATTTTTGAAAATTCATGCTGTGATTTTCACGTTTTATGGATGTTTTTTCTTGCAGCTCCACTAAATTGCATATATCTCTAAAAAAATATGTCTTTTCCATATTATGTTGCCTCCTCTAAGTCCGGCTTTGTATAATATGTCTATCATATTCATTTTAGAGTAATCTATCCCGTATTACTGTGGAATAAAGTCGATGATTATAATAAACCTTTACTCATATAGAAAACCTTCTTAGCTTGCCATTATTATCCATATTTATCCTATCACATTTTTCCCTATATTTCAATTATTATTGACAAAACGAACATCTTTTTCTATTTTTGGTTCTATCGCATGTAATAGTCGTTATTACATGTCTGCAATAAGGTGATTAGTGTTTTTTATAAGTCTAATGTATACCACTTGTCCTACTGGAAAAATAGGAGTATAAATCAACACAACTTTCCTGAAACCAACCGAAGAGAGGCCGAAACATTGACTGGAGGATGATTAATGTGGCCACAATCCGCTTTTTCAGAAATGATGTTGACAAACTGTTCCACGGCAACCTCCGTATCATTGCGGTAATGTTTGTTACCGTCGCACCGGAGTTGTTCGATTGTAACCCTTCCATTTTGGATCTGATGGTCATGCGGCCTGAGCAATCCGTGTGGTGGGTCAGCCACAGAAACGCAAAATCTACAGGACGGTGCTACGCCGTATACTGAAAATGTGCGGGGCCAAAACTGCGCGTCCAATGAGAATCTCTGCGCTGGCGCGTCGATACAGGCATTGAATCTTTCGCCGGACGCTTTAAAAGAGTTATCTGAAATTCTTCGTTCACTTCCCGGTACATTTTCCGGGTCACTTGTTCAGCATATGACGCGGAAAAAATACACCGTGGAATCGTTGGCAGAAAGCTCTCTGGCGAGTTCGAAAACAATTCAGAGAATGCGCAGCGACGAAAGTTACGCTCCGAAGCTCGGCACCATTGTAGCCATCTGCATCGGGCTTCAGCTTCATCCGGTCCTTAGCGCGGACCTGATTCGGAAAGCGGGGCTATCGTTCAAATACACAGAAGAACACACCGCTTACCTGTTTCTCCTGTCGACTCACTTTCGGTGTTCCATCTACGACTGCAACAGGCACCTTGAGCGCTGCGGGATTGGACCGATTGGAAAAGAGCGATAAAATCCTACGCCGGGCATTTTTGTCCGGCTTTTTTCATACCCTCAGCGAGCGTTAAAAATTGAAAAAATATTTTCTGCGAGCCGGACATTTTTTGTCCGGTCCTTTTTTAGGATATAAGCCATTTTCTAGACCTGTCTATTTTGGGGCATCAGGTAGAATACGGTTTTTCGGGCGTTCAGCCGGACATTTCATGTCCGGGTCAAACGTCCTTTTTTCTGTTACGATCAGGCTGGAGTCATCGAAAGGGCCTCAAACCAATCGAAAAGAGGGAGATAAAAGATGGACAAAGTCAAATTGCTTCTGGACGTGGCGTCCGATCTGCGAAAGCTGGCGGACAGCGTACAGGCTGTAGCAGACGGCATACCCGTCAACGAGCCTGATCAGCCAGCTCCTAAATCAGAGGGAAAAACGGTCACGCTGGAGCAAGTCCGCGCGGTGCTGGCAGACAAAAGTCATGACGGTTTCACCGACGATGTTCGGGTGTTGCTGGAAAAACACGGCGCAAAGAAGCTCAGCGAAATCGACCCGGCCAACTATGCCGCTCTTCTCGCGGACGCGGAGAAGCTGAAATGAGCCGCCATGCCGTTTTGTCCGCCTCTGGCGCTCACCGATGGATGGCCTGCACCCCGTCCGCACGGCTGGAACTGGAATTTGAGGACAACAGCGGAGAAGCTGCCGCCGAGGGCACCGCGGCACATGCCCTTGCCGAGCACAAGCTGCGTCGGGCTCTGAAAATGCGTTACAGAAAGCCTGCTTCACCGTTCGATTCCGATGAGATGGATACGAACACGGACGATTATGTGGCTTTTGTACTGGAAGCCCTTTCTCAGGCGAAACTGTTCTGCTCCGATCCACTTGTCCTCATCGAGCAGAAGCTGGATTTCTCAAAGTATGTGCCGGACGGCTTCGGTACCGGCGACTGCGTGATCATCGCGGACGGGACGCTCCACATCGTGGATTTCAAGTACGGTCAGGGCGTTCTCGTAAATGCTGAGGAAAATCCGCAGATGAAGCTGTATGCCCTCGGCGCGCTGGCACTTTTCGACGGTATCTACGACATCGACACGGTGTCCATGACCATCTTCCAGCCGCGCCGTGAGAATGTCGGAACCTTTACTGTAACGAAGGAAGCGCTGTACCAATGGGCCGAGAATGTTCTAAAGCCGACCGCGCGGCTTGCTTTTGACGGCGGCGGGGACTACATGCCCGGCGAGTGGTGCCAGTTCTGCCGTGCGGCGGTCAAGTGCCGTGCAAGAGCAGAAAGCAAGCTGAAGCTGGCGGCGCTGGATTTTGCTCTGCCTCCGTTGCTCTCCGATGAGGAAATCGCGGAGGTGCTTGCTTCCATCGGTGATCTGACCAACTGGGCAAACGAGATCATGGCCTATGCTACCGATGCCGCCGTAAGCCACGGCAAGCAGTGGCCGGGCTTCAAGGTGGTCGAGGGTCGCTCCAACCGCAAATATTCCGACGAGGAAGCCGTTGCGGAAGCGGCGAGGGCGGCAGGCTACCGCGATATCTACCGGCAGACCCTCATCACCATCACTGAGATGGAGAAGCTGTTGGGCAAACCGAAGTTTCAGGAAATTCTGGGTGGTCTGATTGTGAAACCGCAAGGCAAGCCAACGCTGGTGCCCGAGTCTGATAAACGCCCGGCCTTGAACCTTTCGAGCGCAATCACTGATTTTATGGAGGAATGAACATGTCAAATACGGAAAACAAAGCCAATCCCATGAAGGTCGTCACCGGCATCGTCCGCCTGTCCTACGCCAACGTTTGGGAACCAAAGTCCATCAACGGCGGTGCCGAAAAATACAGCGTCAGCCTGATCATCCCCAAGACCGATACCAAAACCGTCGCGGCGATTAATGAGGCCGTGGATGCCGCCATCGAAGAGGGTAAAAGCAAATTCGGCGGCAAGATTCCGAACCGGGCCGCGCTGAAACTGCCCCTGCGGGACGGCGACATCGATCGCCCGGACGATGAAGCATACGCCAACTGCTATTTTGTCAACGCCAACAGCAACACCGCACCCCAAATCGTGAACCGGCAGTTGGAGCCAGTTCTCGACCACTCAGAAGTTTATTCCGGCGTCTACGCGAGGGTATCCGTCAATTTCTATGCCTTTAACTCGAACGGAAACAGGGGCATCGCCTGCGGGCTGGGGAATATCCAGAAAATCCGAGACGGCGAACCGCTTGGCGGAAGAACCAATGCGGAGGATGACTTTGTCGACGACGTTGACGACGATTTTCTGTCATGAGGTCGCTCTCGATCGATCTTGAAACTTTTTCGTCGGCCGACCTCTCCAAATGCGGCGTATATCGGTACGCGGAATCACCCGATTTTGAGATTCTGCTTTTCGGCTGCAGTGTGTATGGGGATGCGGTTCAGGTCATAGACTTCGCGTCCGGCGAAACTCTGCCGCAGGAAATCCGTTCTTCCCTGACGGACGATTCCGTTTTGAAATGGGCGCACAACGCGCAGTTCGAGCGCGTCTGCCTATCGCGGTATCTGGGCGAGCGGCTGAGGCCGGATTCGTGGCGCTGCACCATGGTGTGGTCCGCCTGTCTCGGTCTGCCGCTTTCACTGGAAGGCGCGGCGCTGGTAACGGGCGCAGAGAAGCAAAAGCTGTCCGACGGGAAAGAACTGGTCCGATACTTCTGCTCCCCCTGCAGGCCAACCAAGGCAAACGATGGCCGAACACGAAACCTGCCGTCCCACGCCCCAGAGAAATGGGAGCGGTTCAAAGCCTACAATCTCCGCGATGTGGAAGCAGAGCAGGCGATCGCGCAGAGGCTTTCTCGGTTTCCCGTGCCGGAAGAGGAGTGGAAGAACTATGCCCTCNNGCGACCGGCAGTCCAGAGCACAGCTTACCGCTGCCATGCGGGAGCTGACCGATCTGGAGAATCCCAATTCGGTCGTGCAGATGAAGACTTGGCTCGCCCAAAACGGATTGGAGACCGACACGCTCGGCAAGGCCGCGGTCGCGGAACTTCTGAAAACAGCACCGGAACAGTTAAGCAGAGTGCTGACTCTCCGCCAGAGTCTTGCCAAGAGCAGCGTGAAGAAATACACGGCGATGGAAAGCGCTGTCTGTGCGGACGGAAGAGCCAGAGGCCTTTTGCAGTTCTACGGGGCCAGCCGCACCGGGCGGTTTGCGGGAAGGCTTGTGCAGGTGCAGAACCTTCCGCAGAACCATCTGTCGGATCTAGGGCAGGCGCGTCAGCTTGTAAAGGATGGCAATTTCGCGGCGCTGGAGACGCTCTACGATTCCGTGCCCGCCGTCCTGTCGGAGCTGATTCGCACCGCTTTTGTTCCGAAGCCCCGCTGTAAGTTCATCGTATCCGATTTCAGCGCGATCGAGGCGCGTGTCATCTCTTGGCTTGCCGGAGAGAGCTGGCGCAACGAGGTATTCGCCACCCACGGAAAGATTTACGAAGCGTCGGCGAGTCAGATGTTCCGCGTCCCGATTGAGGAGATCACCAAAGGAAGCCCACTGCGTCAGAAAGGCAAGGTTGCGGAGCTTGCCCTCGGTTACGGTGGCTCAGTCGGCGCGTTGAAGGCAATGGGTGCGCTCGACATGGGTCTTTCCGAGGAGGAGCTGCCGCCGCTGGTGGCCGCGTGGCGCAGCGCTAACCCAAACATTGTCCTGCTTTGGTGGAACGTGGACCGGGTAGTAGTAAAAGCGGTGCGTGAGAAGACTGAAACTCAGACCCATGGCATCCGTTTTTCCTACCAAAGCGGATTTCTGTTCATCACACTCCTTTCCGGCCGGCGGCTCGCATATGTTCGGCCGCGTGTCGAGCCGAACGCCTTTGGAAATGATTCGGTCACCTATATGGGCATCGGTGCCATGAAAAAATGGGAACGAATCGAAAGTTACGGTCCGAAGTTCGTGGAGAACATTGTACAGGCGATCAGCCGGGACATCCTCTGCCACGCGATGCGCCGGGTCGAAGACGCGGGGTATCCCATCGTGATGCATGTCCATGACGAAATCGTGGTGGAAGCACCCTTGGACGCGTCTGTATCCGAAGTCTGCCGCCTGATGGGAGAAACGCCGTCATGGGCCCCCGGCCTTCTGCTGCGCGCTGACGGATATGAGTGCCCATTTTACAGAAAGGATTGAACCACATGCTGGAGAAACGCAACTCCGAAGGCTACCCGGACCCAACGGCATATGAAGCTTTGCTTCGGATTGAGTTGGCAGCGAAGGCATCCGCCTTCCGACCGATGGTCTTCATCTGTAGCCCCTTTGCGGGGGATATCGCCGGCAACACCGAAAAGGCACGGTTCTACTCCCGGTTTGCTGTAACGAGAAATTGCATTCCTATTGCACCCCATCTGCTGTTCCCGCAGTTCATGGACGACTCCGATCCGTTCCAGCGCGATCTTGCCATTTTCATGGGGCTTGTTCTGCTGTCAAAATGTCTGGAGCTGTGGGTGTTCGGTGAAACCGTCACCACCGGGATGTCCGTGGAGCTGGCAAAGGCGAAGCAGCGGGATATCCGCATCCGGTATTTCACCGAACAGCTTGAGGAGGTCGACGCTCCATGAAGATAGCGGTCGGCAACAGCCGTATGGACAAGCGATGGAAGAACAGGGATGTTTCATGGGAGAACTTCAAAAGCAGCGTCCGGCAGACCCGCCGCACCACGGAGACGGTATTGGAATTCCGCAAGCTGAGCCGCGCCCGACAGGATTCCATTAAGGATGTCGGCGGTTTTGTGGGCGGCGCTCTGCGTGAGGGGAAACGGCGCAATGGATTTGTACTCTGCCGCTCCCTTCTGACGCTCGATATGGATTACGCGAAGCCAGGCATCTGTGAGCAGCTTGATTCACTCCACGAATGGGCCTGCTGCGTTTACTCGACCCACAAGCATACCCCGGAAGCACCTCGGCTGCGGCTCATCCTGCCGCTTGCACGCGAGGTAAGCGAGGATGAGTACCCCGCGCTCGGACGGATGGTAGCAAAGGAAATCGGCATCAATCTGTTCGATGACACAACCTACGAAGCCTGCCGTCTGATGTACTGGCCGTCCACTCCGGCCGACGGCGAATTCTTCTTCCGGGAAAAGGACGGCCAGTTTCTTGACCCGGACGTGTACCTTGCAAAATACGCCGACTGGCGCGATGCATCTCTGTGGCCGGTTTCCTCCCGACAGTCCGAGGCTGTGCGACGGCAGATCACAAAGCAGGCGGACCCGCTGACGAAAAGCGGTGCGGTCGGTGCATTCTGCCGTGCGTATTCCATTGAGGACGCGATCGATACCTTTCTTTCGGACGTCTACGAGCCGAGCGCGATAAACGGGCGTTACGATTACATCCCCGCCGACTCCTCCGCCGGGCTGGTGCTGTACGACGGAAAATTCGCCTTTAGCCACCACGCCACCGATCCGGCATGCGGGAAGCTGCTCAACGCCTTCGACTTTGTGCGTATCCATCGTTTCCGGGAGCTGGACGACAAATTCTCGGAGGATACCCCGTCCGGAAAGTTGCCGTCGTTTCGTGCGATGACAGAGCTGGCGATCGGGGATGAGCGCGTCAAGGAGCAGTTCGCGGAGGAGCATCGGCAGCAGGCGGAATCGGAATTTGCGGATGAGGACTGGCAGAAGAAACTCGAATATGAGAAAAACGGCAGTGTGAAGGATACGCTTGACAATATTGTCGCGATTCTGCGGCATGACGAGGCACTTCGGCATATCGCGTTCAACCGCCACCGCGACGGGATCGACGCGAAGGGCGGTCTTCCTTGGAAGCAGATGAAGGACGGATGGAACGATTCGGACAACGCCGCGCTCAAGGTATATCTGAGCAAGCTCTATAAAATCTATTCCCCAACGAAAACCAAGGACACCGTTTTAGCGGTAGCCGCGGAGAGAGCCTACCACCCCATCAAGGAGTATCTGGACGGTCTGCCAAAATGGGACGGCCAGCTACGTGTGGAAGCGCTGCTGATCGACTATTTCGGCGCGGAAGATACGTCCTATGTCAGAGCGGTCATCCGCAAAACGATGGCCGCCGCTGTAGCTCGTATTTACACTCCGGGCATCAAGTTTGACAGCGTTCTCATCCTGAACGGGCCACAGGGTATCGGCAAATCCACCTTCTTTGCAAAGCTCGCCGGAGACTGGTTTTCCGACAGCCTTACCATCACCGATATGAAAGACAAAGCCGGTCCCGAAAAGCTGCAGGGCTACTGGATTCTCGAGTTGGGCGAACTTGCGGGCATGCGGAAAACCGATGTGGAAACCGTGAAGTCCTTTCTTTCCCGCGTAGACGATAAATACCGGGCCAGCTATGGGGTCACGGTGGAAAACCATCCCCGGCAGTGCATCGTGGTTGGCTCGACGAACGCAGAAGGAGGCTTTCTGCGTGATATTACGGGCAACCGCCGTTTCTGGCCGGTCCGCGTGGATGGATGCGGCACGAAGAAGCCGTGGCAGATGACGGCGGAAGAGGTGCGGCAGATCTGGGCGGAGTCCCTGACGTTGTACCGCGCCGGCGAAAAGCTATATTTGGAGGACGGCGATGCTGAAATGGCAATCGCGAAACAGGCGGACGCGATGGAAACCGACGACCGTGAGGGCTTGGTGCGCGCCTATCTCAATACACTGCTGCCGGAGGCATGGGATGAAATGTCGCTGTATGAACGCCGGAATTTTTTAAGCGGCAGCGAGTTCGGCGCGGATACCCATAAAGGCATTAAACTGCGCCAATATGTCTGCAATATGGAAATCTGGGCGGAATGCTTCGGCCGGGAGCCGGCGGCAATGCGAAAAATCGACTCCTACGAGATCGGCGCGATCATGCGGCGCATCACCGAATGGGAGAAATATCGCAGTGGCGGAGGATTCTACGTGTTCCCGATTTATGGCAGGCAACGGGCCTATGTTTCTGAACAAGCGGAACAAGCCTGATTCTTGTTCACAAGGCTTGTTCTTGCGAACAAGCCGGTGTTTCCTAGAAAAAACGCTGGTACAGAACAAGTGAACAAGAAATCCCCCCCTGAGTACTGTGTGAAATAAAAAAGAGTAATCCTGTCCACGTATTACACGCGTATAGGATATATAGGAAATTCTTGTTTTCTTGTTCTTGTTCACAGAGGTGGAAAGAGTTGAAATGCCATGCGGGAGAAATCAATTGAGGAAAAACTGGTGAAAGCCGTAAAAGCCATGGGCGGCCTTGCTCCGAAGTTTGTCAGTCCGGGAATGAATGGCATGCCCGACCGGCTGCTGCTTTTACCCGGCGGAAAAATTGCCTTTGTTGAAACTAAGGCGACAGGTAAAAAACCGCGTCCTTTGCAGAAGCGGAGAAAAAAGCAGCTGGAGGAACTCGGCTTTACCGTGGATCTTCTTGACGATGAGAGGCTAATCGGAGGGATGCTGGATGAAATACGAGCCACATGAATACCAAACTTTTGCAACAGATTTTATCCTCGGCCACCCGATCGCCGCCGTTTTGTTGGAAATGGGTCTCGGCAAAAGCGTCATTACGCTGACCGCCGTCTTCGACCTGACGCTGGACAGCTTTCTCATCCGCAAGGTTCTGGTTATCGCTCCGCTTCGTGTGGCGCGGGACACATGGCCGGAGGAAATCGAAAAATGGGATCATCTCCGAGGGCTGAGCTACACGGTCGCAATCGGAAGTGAAGCGGAACGGAAGACGGCGCTGCTTCAACGGGCGCAGGTCTACCTCATTAACCGGGAGAACGTGGACTGGCTTGTAAACAAAAGCGGGCTACCGTTCGACTACGATATGGTGGTGATCGATGAGCTTTCGTCCTTCAAGGCGTATTCCTCCAAGCGCTTCCGGGCACTGCGAAAGATCCGGCCGGGTGTAAAACGGATGGTGGGTCTGACCGGAACACCTTCGTCCAACGGATTAATCGACCTGTGGGCGGAAATCGGAATTCTCGACATGGGCCGACGGCTCGGGCGGTATGTTACACATTTCCGCGACAGCTTTTTTGTTCCGGACAAGCGAAACCAGCAGACGGTGTTCAGTTACAAGTCAAAGCCCGGAGCGGAAGAGGAAATCTATCGCCTCATCTCCGACATCACCATCAGCATGAAAAATACCGACTACCTGAAACTGCCGGAGCTTATCATCAATGAAATCCCCGTGCGGCTGTCCTCGGAAGAACGGCGGCGCTATCAGACACTGAAAAAAGATATGGTCCTGTCGCTTGGGGACCGGGAGATTGTCGCAGTGATTGCAGCCGCTCTGACGGGTAAGCTG
>DFRY01000030.1 GCA_002378845.1 Ruminococcaceae bacterium UBA3451
AAATCTGGTAATTATGCTTTTGATGGATACACCCGTTCCCATACCGAACACGAAGGTTAAGCATCAAGAGGCCGATAGTACTGCATGGGAAGCTGTGTGGGAGGGTAGGTTGTTGCCAGGTCATTTGGATCTTTAGCTCAGTTGGTTAGAGCAACCGGCTCATAACCGGTCGGTCCAAGGTTCGAGTCCTTGATGGCCCACCATAGGAAAACCGCATCAGACAGCCATTTGTTGGTTGTTTGGTGCGGTTTTTTGTTTAGTGTATTTTGAACCGTGATGATTTATCATTGCATGGATTGGCACTCCGTAGCGCATTTTTTACACTCATCTGCACACTTAGTACAATGGTCGTCTTTAAACATGCCGCATTCCTGCGCGCATTCATTGCAAATAGTCGAACATAATTTGCAAAGATCCGCCGCATGACACGCCTCCATGGCCATAAAGGACGCCGACTCTTTGCAAATGCAGGCACATTCATGAAGCTTTGAAATGCATTTCTTACGTGCGCTTACATCAGGTTCGTTTAAGCAAAGCGTAGTACACTCTAAGCAAGCCTGCGCACATTTATTGCATTCATCAATACAGGTTTGGTATTTGTCCGTATTAGTTGTTACAACACCCATAATAATTTATCTCCTTAAAGCTTTTTATTATCATCCCCTGATTTTAAGAATTCATGTAAAATACCTTTCAATATTGCAAAGTTCGTTTTATGCTACCCGTGTTCCGTTTATATGGAATACTCCGGAATTGGTAGTTGCTGTCGCTTTCAGTGTGTTTCCCTCGACAGTACCCTTTGCGGCATAATTAATTTTAAAAAATCCAACGTCTAAAATCCCCGAAAATTCAAATGAATTCCCACGGACTTTTCCGTTTTTAAATGCACTTGTGTTTCCCATTGTGCGGATAGAACCGTTTAGCACTCCGTTGTGATTCGTCAAGGTTAAGATTCCGCTTTGCGTACCCATGGGGGTATGAAGAGTAATGTTGTATGTGCCATTCATTTGGTTCCCTCATTTCTAGTTAGATAATTTCAATATATGCGCGTAGAAGTTACAAATGAATTGAATTTACAGTAAATTAAATAAGGTGCTTGCTGAAATGAGCAAGCACCTTATAACTTGATTGATTACCACCAAAAATCTTGTCTGCAGCACCCGCCGTCAACTAGACAATGTTCGAAACATCCTTGATGAAAAAAGCGTCGTTCAAAACTGCCAAGGTCAAAGCGATCCCAATTGCAACAATGACAGCAATACTGGTTATAATTACATCTGCATTGGCAGCAACTGCAGCAAGGAAACCGAAAAAACTCCCAACACATATTATCTCTCCTCTCAAAAGGAGGCTTATTATATTATGAATTTGCGTTAAGGCTTGTCAATATGGGAGAGGGGAAAACAAAACTTATAAATCATAATTCTTCCATGCTGTCTGGAATCGGTTGCTATGGTAACATAATTGCCGCATCGCATATTATATTAATATTTATGCTGAAGGTGATTATATGGGATACTATGTTTCGGTGGAACCGAATGTAAGCCTGTTTGTCGAGGATTTAAACCCTACAGGCAACAAGACAATTTTCTTTATTCATGGCTGGCCTGGCAACCATAATCTGTTTGAATATCAGCTGAATCAGCTTCCGAAGCTCGGGTACCGCTGCATCGCTATGGACTGCCGCGGATTCGGTTTATCGGATAAGCCATGGAGCGGATATGATTATGACAGATTGGCAGATGATGTAAGAATCATAATTGATGCACTGCAGTTAAAAAACATTACATTGGCCGGTCACTCCACAGGCGGCGCCATTTGCGTACGCTATATGGCAAGACATAACGGATACGGAGTCTCCAAACTGGCATTGTTTGCCGCGGCTGCACCAAGCCTTATCCAACGGCCTTACTTCCCGCACGGGCTGCAGAAGCAGGCTGTATTGGACATTATTCAGGGAACGTATAAAGACCGCCCAACCATGTTGAAAAATTTCGGGAATATGATTTTCTATCATCATGTGACCCCCGCGCTCTCCGATTGGATTTTCCAGTTAGGGTTACAGGCGGCAAGCTGGGCAACGGCGGCAGTTGCAGAAACATGGATCAAGGAAGAATTGTTTGATGATCTGGCAAAAATTAATGTTCCCACACTGATTCTTCAAGGGCTAAACGACCAGGTGTGCCTGTATCCTCTGGCGGTAGCGCAAAATAAAGGAATCCGAAATTCTGTGCTGGTTCCATTTTCACAGTGCGGCCATTTCCTTTTCTACGATCAGCTGGAGCAGTTTAATAAAGAGCTGATTGCTTTTACGGAGTAAGGAACCTCTCATTTAGCAGTTTGAACCATATGGTAATAAAGCAAAACTTTTACCACATTCGGCTTGACTTCCAGCCTAACAATTCGTTCCATATGTTCATTTCATTTACTTCTTTGCGGCCGGCCATTTCTAAAATAATCTTTTTCACACAGGGAAAACCTTCGCCGAACGGGTCTGGAATGCCGCGAATCCGTTTATCAAGCTTTTTGGTTTCATTCTGCGTCAAAGTTGCACCTTCTTTGTTTTATTGTAAATATTCAATACATGATTACGTTTCGCAGAATACATTTTTATTTGGATGAATTCCTGCTCATTTCCTGTTAAATGAATACTGGCCGCAGCAAAGGCTGCGGCCAGTATTCATTTTGGAGTATATTAGAATTTCACGTACATTTCTTTCTTTGCTCCGCAAACAGGGCAGTTATCCGGCGCACCATCTAAAATTGTGTGGCCGCATACAGGGCAAATATAAACCGCTTTCAGTTCCATATCTTTGCCTTCTTTTGCNNCCTGCTTAAACAGTGCTGCGTGTATTTTTTCGGCTTCCAAAGCAAAATGGAAAGAACGTTCCGCACCTGCTTCATTCTGGAATTTTGCGGCATTCAAGTATACCGGGTACATTTGCTCAACCTCATGCAGCTCGCCGTTAATCGCGCCCTGAAGGTTTTCTACTGTTTTCCCTGTGCCGAACACCCCGCCTGCGGTTACTACAGTGGCGTCGGAAGTAGCGCCGCCAATCTCACGGAAGTGATTGGATGCATGGATTCGTTCCGCATGTGCGATTGCCTCAAATAATTTTGCAATATTCGGGAAGCCTTCTTTTTCGGCGGTTTTGCCCCAAATTAAGTAACGCATGTGTGCCATGCTTTCTCCGCCGTAAGCGGAATGAAGAAAATCATTTGTCATTGGATTTTTTACTGACATAAGAATTACCTCCTACTATTTTAAATAAATTCATTAATAAATTTTTGAATTACAGCCGGATCACTTTTCTGATCAATCAAAGGGACGCCGCTTTTCAGCACGTTGTTTTTCTGGTGGAAAGTATCTTTTTGCTCCTGATACAGTACTCCAATCGGAATTTTATCGCCGAATTCCATCGCTTTTTGCATGGCGGCTGCTTTATCCGTTGCGTCATAATCATTTCCCAGTTCATAAACGCGGTGATTGTAATAAGCAAAGGTATTTACCTTATTAAAGCTGACACAGGGCTGCAGAATATCAACCAGAGCGTACCCCTTATACTGAATCGCCTGTTTCATTACGGAGACCAGGTGCTCTTTCTTTCCGCTGAACGCACGGGCAACAAAACCTGCACCGGATGCAATCGCTAAAAGCACTGGGTTCAGCGGAGTATTCATGTTTCCGCTGACCTGAACATCCGTTACGATTCCTTCCACGGAAGTAGGGGAGGCCTGCCCTTTGGTCAGACCGTAAATCTGATTGTCATGGACGAAATGGGTAATATCAACATTGCGGCGAATGTTATGGATAAAATGGTTTCCGCCTTCGCCGTAAGTATCTCCGTCGCCCGTGTCGACAATTACAGTCAGACTTTCATTTGCCATTTTTGAGGCAACTGCTGCGGGAAGCGACCTTCCATGCAGACCGCAAAACGCGTTTGCACTAATATATTGCGGCGTTTTGGCTGCCTGACCAATACCGGCAACCATCAACACCTGATAGGGGTCCATGTTGAGCTCTTCAAGGGCGGTTTTCAGGCACTCCAGAATGCTGTAATTTCCGCAGCCCGGACACCACGCGGTTTCATATGTACAAAAAGTATTTGTGCTCATGATTGAACCCCCTTTAAGACAAGCTCTGCAATTTCTTCGCCGGATATTTGCCTTCCGTCGTATTTCAGTATACTGGAACTGCAGGATATTCCGGTTTGCTCCCGAATGAGGTCTGCCAGCTGGCCGGTTGCATTTTGTTCCACATTGATTATCTGTTTTGCGGCCGCAGCCTTTTCACGAAGCAGTTTTTGCGGCAGGGGATAAATGTCCCCGAATACTAATGCGGCGTAATGCTTGCCCGATGATTCGTTGAGCAGTTTTACCGCTTCGGCAATCGAACCGTAAGTAGAACCCCAGCCAAGAAGCAGGGTATCAAAAGATTCCGAACCAAGGAATTCCGGCTCCTGAAGTTCCAGACCCAGCTTTTGAAGTTTCTTCATCCGCTTGTCCATCATCTTCGTCCGAACTTCAGCGGATTCTGTAATCCATCCGCGCTCGTCGTGTTCATCACTGTCTATGGCAACAAAATTCTTCGTTTTACCCGGAATCAACCGCGGGGAAATACCGTCTTCCGTATAACGGTAACGCAGGTATTCACCTTCTGCGGCTTGTTCGGCCGGTTTTTCCGGAGGAATGCTGGTAAGATCGAACGGTTTTACGGTTGCGGTGGAGTCACCAAGGTACTGGTCGCTTAACAGGATGACGGGAATCTGGTATTTTTCCGCAAGCTGGAATGCGCGAACCGTTTGGTAAAATGCATCCTCATGATTACGCAGGGCAATTACCATACGCGGAAATTCTCCCTGTGAAGCGGAAATAACAAATTTCAGGTCGCTTTGTTCGGTGCGGGTCGGCAAACCGGTAACCGGGCCGGGGCGCTGCACATCAACCACTACAAGCGGAATTTCGGCCATTCCGGAAAGCCCAAGTGCTTCTACCATAAGGGAGAAGCCGCCGCCGGAAGTACCGGTCATTGCCCTTGCCCCGGCATAAGAAGCACCAATCGCCATATTAATAGCGGCGATTTCGTCTTCCGCCTGCTCCACCATAATGTTTGCATCTTCCCCTTTATCGGCAAGATACTCCATAATTGAGGTGGAGGGGGACATGGGGTAAGCGGAATAAAAACGAAGCCCGGCGGCAATTGCGCCCAGTGACAAAGCTTTTGTGCCTGAAAGAATCATGCAGTCACTGAAATTGCCGTTCAAATGAGCAAACCGTTCTTCGGGAATTTCGTACCCGGCTTCTACCGCTTTCACATTCATTTCAAGATATTGTTCTTTTACAAAATCTTTTAGAACGTCTTTTGCATCAGCCGTATTTTCCCCGAAAAGTTTCAGTACAGCGCCAACGGCAATGCTGCCGGAAACACGGGGATTGCCGATTTCATTCGCAATTTCTGTCATATTGATTTTAATTGCTCTGGAATCCTGTGTGTTTAATTTACTGTCGCACAAAATAAAGCCGTTTTGATTTAATTGAGCCTTATGTAATTCGACGGTTTCGTCGTTCAGCGCGATAATTCCATCCAATTTGTTGCTGTGTGACAGTACGGGTTCAACCCCAAAACGGATTAAAGCAAAATTATGACCGCCGCGTACACGCGACATAAAATCCTTTATGGTAAAGACGTTGTAGCCGGACTTTTTCAGCAGTTTTTCCAATATTGCCGCTGTGGTATCAATGCCTTGTCCGGCTGCACCGCCGATTAGTAAGTTGTACATCGGAAATTCCTCCTGAATTTTCAATTGGATTGTTGTAAAGGGAGTTAAACCGATTGGATGAACAGAAAGAGAAATCTTTTGGGAAAGATTTCTCTTTCTGTTTCATGATGATAATAGAAATCTATTAAAAATCGGTCTTCCAAAGTCCATGCAGATTGCAATATTCGTATACGGTGCCGGATGCAACTTCGTTGAATTCCGCTACGGGTTCCATACCGGGTTTCAGGTATACAATTTCAACTTTGTCGTCGGTAGCAAGTGCAATCCACTCAATGTGGTGTTCGGGAACCATGGGGTGCAGTACCGAACCAACTGCGACCTTAAGCTTGCCATTTTCTCTGGTGACAACCGGAACGTGTTTTTCCTGTGCTGCATCGGTGCTGTTTGCTTCCAGCTTTGTCATTGCCTGACCGCAGCAAGTCAGCGTTCCGCCGCCGTTTTTAATTTGAGCGACCATATTCCCACACACTTCACAGCGATAAAAAGTTACATTTGACATTTTTAATTTCCCCTTTTCATTTTTTAAAATTTAATTTGTATGTGAAACAATCGTTATGCTAAGACAACGATTGAAGAGCTGCGCTTAATCCGAAGGACAAGACTTTCAAGAATTCGGAAACTATGGTTTAAATCCTTCTGTTCCAAATACGCGGCAGCCATATCCTGGCCAATTACCAAATCCATATTTCCGGGCTCGGCACACACAAGAATTGCTTTTCCGCTGCC
Source organism: Ruminococcaceae bacterium UBA3451 (assembly GCA_002378845.1). Taxonomy (GTDB): domain Bacteria; phylum Bacillota; class Clostridia; order Oscillospirales; family Acutalibacteraceae; genus Caproiciproducens. The sequence goes on from DFRY01000030.1 coordinate 6,507, forward strand.
CAGAACCGGAGATTTAACAATGTGGCCGTCCAGCAATTTGCTTACCCGGTCAATTTCCAGTAAACCGGTACCCGGCTGCAGTCGCTGCATTTGCAAATAAAGGTCGGGGCTGACAGCCAACGTATAAGTTCCGTAAATTCCTTTTGAAGTCAGCAGCTCAATTGCTGCGGCAACATCGGAAAATGGATTTTCGCCTTTTGTCCAGTCTTTTCGCTCCAGTTTTGCGGTACCCGGGGCTGTAAACAGTCCGTCATATCCGTTTTCCGGGCTTCCGAAGAAAATAAGACGGTCTTCTTTAAGCGCCAGCTGCTGTGCAGCACTTACGGCTGCGGACAAATCTGCCGGGTACCCGGATTTTTTACTGTTTTCCAAGTCCCTGGCCGAAAGCGTAAAATCGCTGAAAATAGTCGGAATTTCAACATATTTTCTGCCTTTTGTAGTGATTAAACCGTCTTCGGAAACCTCGCCGAGTGTTTCGGCCTCGTCAATCTGAATGCTTTCCACACCGATTCCCAAAGGACCGAATATATGTAAAAACCGCCTGCCTGCAAGAATGCCGGACGCCGTAGAAACTGCGGCGGAATCGATTTGCTTCCAAAGCTCAAGGGCTATAGGGGAACCCTCCCTCGATAAGTAGCTCATAAGTTCAACTCCCTTTTGTAATTATTAATATTCGGCTCTATTTGCCGAGAAGACTTCCTATTGTATTTGGTTCGGAATCGGGCCCCGTTTCGGGTTCCGGTTCGCCAAGCATTTCGCGTACCTCGGCTTCGCCAGAGGCAAAAAACTCGGCTTCCTGAGGGTCCAAAGTACGCAGCAAAGTCATTAACTCACCGATATGGGCTTTTTCCTCATCACGGATGTCGCTGATGACTTTTTTGGCCATTTCATTGTCGGTGGCCTGAACATGTGCATCGTAAAGATAGATCGCTTCCAACTCGCCTGCAATATCAAGGCGGATTGCCTGAACCAGTTCCTCGTCTGTCAGCTTGCGATTGACGTTTGCCTGAAACGGATTTGCAAAATTTGGCATCTTTTTCGACCTCCTAATTTAATAATGATTACTGTTATTGATTTCCTGTCTTTAATATACAACATCTTCCCAGAAATTGCAAGTGCTTTTTACAATTTTTTTTGAAAAAATTTCAGAAATCAGGAATAAAAACGGCAGGCCTGTTTTATAGCCTGCCGACAAACTCTTTTATACTTTGCAACTCGCCGATTAACGGGGTGCCGATTACTTTTGATAAAGCCTGGTTCAATTCCCCATACTGATTTCCAGTAACAATAATGTTTTCATCCCGATGTTCTTCCAAAAGCTGAATGCGGCGGTCAAGCTCCTGCAGAATCTCGTTTTTAATATCTTTACTCATCTATACTTCTCCCTTGCTCATATTATATTTCTGTGCTTTGCGCTGTATGAATTCTTGTGCTCTTTTATCTTGCCCGAAAATTTTTTAATTATTTTGAATCGGGTATAAGCCTCTGCACTGAACTGCACAATAGTACAGGGATTCAAAAGATAAAAGGCAGCCGGTTGGCTGCCTTTCCATATATATGTATCAATTACAGTTTAAATTCCTCTGCGTCATGTGACCGCAGAAACGGTGTGTTGTTTGGCGCACGCAGCAGCGGGTCGTAGGAAAAGCAGGGGCAACTGCCGTCTGGCCGAACGGAACGGTTCAGTCTGCACACGTTTTTGCCTTCTGCCACCATATAATTTTCACAGTATTCACATTTTACTTCAATGTGGTTCCCAAACAGTTTTGCTTTCTTTTTGCCTAACATTGTTCTATCTCCCGAATCTTATAATATGATTCTAAGTGCGTCAAGCGAACAAACGAACAAAACCTAATAGAAGCGGATAAAATCAGGTTGCTGATTTATTTTTTCTATTATATAAGTATTATAGCATTCCTATTCCTCGAATTCCAGCGTTTCATGCGATAGACTGAAAACAAATGCGGCGCAAAGCGCAATCAGCGCGGTTGCAGCAGGTATAGAGCCCGAAAATCCCGCCACCAGGGGGGCCGCGGTGTTGCTGAACACCGGTTCGCTGATGGGGTACAAACGTAAAAGTCCCACCGTAATTATTGCTGCCAGCACCCCGTGTAAAACGCGGTAAAAGTAAAAGCGGGGCAAATTGACGTGTATTTTTTCCACGGAGGAAAGAACCTGAAAATGAACGCAAATACCGCCCCATCCTATTATCAGTGAAACCGCCCACAGCGGAAGGCTAAGCTTGGAAAAATCCGCGCATCCGCCCGTTACTTCCAACAGGCCGGAAAGCGCGGCCGAAAGCTGCGGCGACTTCACCCAAAGCCGCAGCAGATTCATCAAAGCAGCAAACAGAACAACAAAGCAGCACATACTCATCATTCCGCGTGCCGCGTCCGCCGCAGAAGCGATAAATGCGCTGCCCGACTTTTTAGCGGAACTCTTTTTCCCTGATTTTTGCAGCGGTTCTGCTTTGGCCGTAATGCCGCTGAACAGACTGAGAAGAACGGAGCCCAAAATCTGTGAAGCGAATAAAATAAAGCCGGCTTGCTGACTTTTCAGAAAACCGACCCCAACGGCGCTGATGACAAACGCAGGCCCGGAATTTACGCAAAAACAAAGCATTCTTGCCGCCTGGCTTTCCGTAATTGCGCCGCTGTCGTACAAAGCGGCAACGCTGCGCGCTCCGGTCGGGTACCCGCCAATCATACTCATTAAAATCGTAGCGGCAGAGCTGCCCGGCAGCTTCAACAGGATACGCGCCGGTGTTTCAAATACTTTTCCGATTTTTTCAGAAAGTCCGCTTTTGACCACAAATACGGAAAGCACCATAAACGGGTAGAGCGACGGCACTAAAATCTGAAGGCAGTACCCAATTCCGTTTCTTGCTCCGTCAGACGCCGCCGCCGGGAAGATCAACAGCACGCAGGCGGTTGAAAAGGTAGCGGTAAGCAGCAGTCCCTGTTTTAATTTCATTGTATCACCCCGACTATATATATGTTGCAGTGCGGATATTTACGCCTTGCGCCGCATAGGCTTTATGGGAACAAATACTAGTAGGGCGGGGATTAATTTGGCTAAGAAACCGAAAAATTTAGGGCTGAAATTACCGGTAAATATGCCGACTCATATGGAAATAAACGGGAACACGGAAGTGGTGCTGGAAGGCTGCGGAGGAGTGCTGGAATACGACACCGACGTAGTGCGTATTAAAGCAGGCAAAATGAATATTAAGTTTACGGGCCGTGGTCTGGTGATTAAATGCCTTACTGCAGACTCCCTTGTGGTAACGGGGTTTATTATGGGAATTGAGTTTTTAATGTGAGGTGATGGAATGTTTTCGTTAAAGCTGACACGCTGGCTTTTGGGCTATGTTCAGTTTTGCCTTATCGGCGGCAGTCCGGAACGTTTTTTAAACGCATGTGCCCGCGCCGGCATTTATCTGTGGGACATCCGCGGCGGGCAGAATTGCGGCGCGCGTGTTGCAGCGGGCAGCTACCGCGACTTACGCGCCTGTGCGCGGCGGGCAGGCTCCAAGCTGAAATTGGAGAAAAAATTTGGGTTTCCGTTTGCCACCAAGGGGATTCGGAAGAGGAAAGGTGTTTTGGCGGGCGCGGCTGTTTTTGCGCTTATTGTCGGGCTGCTTTCCATGCATGTATGGTGCATTGAAGTAGTCGGCAACACAACAATTCCGACGGCGGAAATCAAAGCGGAGCTTGCCGAAATGGGAATTACGACCGGGGTTATGAAAAGCCAGGTTAACCCGCAGATGCTGCAGCAGGCGCTCATGCTGAAATTCCCGCAGGTTGGGTGGCTCAGTGTAAACACCCGTGGCTGTACGGCGGAGGTGCGGCTTCAGGAGAAAGTGGAACGCCCTCCTATCGCTGTGAAAGATACCCGGCCCTGCAATATTAAAGCCGCCGCTACGGGGCAAATCGTTTTTATGGAGGTCTATATCGGGACGCCGCAGGTCAAAGAAGGCGACGCGGTGGTCGAAGGGCAGCTTTTAATCAGCGGCGTTGTGGAAGACGCCGCGGGCGCCTCTTTTCTGAAACGCGCGTCGGGTAAGATTATTGCCGCGACCAACCGGACTTTTACTACTGAAGTTGAACTGAAACGCAGCGTAGTCATGCCGACGGGGAAAAGCGTCACTCAGCGAAGTATGAACTTTTTCGGAGCGCGCGTGCCGCTTACGTTAGTCGGCAAACCGGACGGAAATTACCGAGCGGAAGGGGTATTTACCGAACTAAAGCTGATGAATTCGGTGCTGCCGGTTAGTTTATATGAGGAAAACTGGATTGAGGAACATACGGTGGACGTTACGCTGACCAGAGAACAGGCAAGGGAAGAAGCCCAAGAGCAATTGAAGCGGAAACTGCAGCAGGAACTGGGGGATGCGAAAATAATTTCGACCAGCGAAAGCGACAAGGTATCCGGTTCCAAACTAATTTTCACCGAAAACGTCAAATGTGAGCAGAATATCGCCCAAGAATCGGAAATACTGATAAAATAGATGCATTTTTTGTTACTAATTATGGTGACGAATGATATTTATTATGTTATAATAAAAATAATTTATCGTGAAGGAGTATATCTTTTAGGCGGTAAAAGAACTTAAAGGTGATAGAATGTTTGAACAAAGGATCAATATTGACCGTATGGAGCAGGCAGTTGCTCTTTTCGGCAGCTTTGACGAAAACATCAAACTGGTCGAAAAAGAGTACCATGTTACTATCCTTGGCCGCGGAAGTGAAATTAAGGTATCGGGTGAACCGGAAAACGTTGCATCGGCAGTCCGGGCAATTGACAGTCTTCTTTCCCTGATTAACCGCGGCGAAGCATTGAGTGAACAGAATGTCCGCTATTGCATCTCTCTTGTCAACGAGGGGAGCGAAGAAAAAATCGATACGCTTGCGGGTGACTGCATTTGCATTACCTCCAAAGGCAAGCCGGTCAAAGCCAAAACGCTGGGGCAGAAGAAATACTGTACCGCGATTAAAAATCATACAATTACAATCGGTGTCGGCCCTGCCGGCACCGGCAAAACCTATCTTGCTGTGGCGCTCGCCGTCACGGCATTCCGTGCGCAGGAAGTGAACCGGATTATCCTGACACGCCCGGCTGTGGAAGCAGGCGAAAAGCTGGGCTTTCTGCCCGGCGACCTGCAGCAGAAAGTCGACCCGTACCTGCGGCC
>DFRY01000021.1 GCA_002378845.1 Ruminococcaceae bacterium UBA3451
TAATCCGGTACATGTCCTCTGCGCTTTCCCCAACTGCAAGGCCGCCGATTGCATATCCGTCAAGGTTCAGTTCACGAATCTGCCGCATATTTTCAATGCGCAGGTCTTCAAACGTACTGCCCTGATTAATGCCCCAAAGCATTTGTTTTGGATTAATGGTATCCGGAAGCGAATTCAAACGATCCATTTCCGTTTTGCAGCGGTAAAGCCAGCGAACCGTTCGTGCGCAGGAATTTTTTGCATATTGGTATTCCGCCGGATTTTCCACGCATTCATCAAATGCCATAGCAATGGTAGAAGCCAGATTCGATTGAATCCGCATGCTTTCCTCCGGCCCCATAAAAATCTTGTGCCCGTCAATATGGGAAGCGAACGTTACGCCCTCTTCTTTAATATTGCGCAGCTTTGCAAGGGAGAAAACCTGAAATCCGCCGCTGTCCGTTAAAATGGGGCCGTCCCATCGGGTGAATTTATGCAGACCGCCCAGTTTTTTTACCGTTTCGTCCCCAGGCCGTAAATGCAGATGGTACGTGTTGCACAGCTGAACCTGACATTTCAGTTCTTTCAGGTCAAGTGCAGAAACAGCGCCCTTAATCGCGCCGCAGGTGGCAACATTCATAAACGCGGGGGTCTGAATGGTGCCGTGCGGTGTTGCAAATTCGCCGCGCCGTGCCGTGCCGTGGCTGCTGATTAATTTGTACATTCAATTGATTCCTTTCGATCCCATTGATAATGATTCGTTCTACAGCATTAGTAAATAAACATAGCGTCGCCAAAGCTGAAGAAACGGTATTTTTCCTCTACCGCGGTACGATACGCATTCATAATATGGTCATAGCCGGCCAATGCCGATACAAGCATAATCAGGGTGCTTTCCGGCAAATGAAAATTGGTAATCAGCCCGTGCAACACTTTAAACTGGTAACCGGGGTAAATGAAAATTTCGGTCCAGCCGTCGCTTTCCTTAATACAGCCTTCTTTTGTTCCAACTGATTCCAGGGTACGGCAGCTTGTGGTACCCACTGCAATTACGCGGCCGCCGTTCTTTTTTGTTTCCAGAATAGCATCTGCCGTTTTTTTCGGAAGATAATAATGCTCCGAGTGCATTTTATGGTCTGTTACTTTGTCTGCGGTAACCGGACGGAATGTGCCAAGGCCAACATGAAGGGTTACAAATTCAACCTTTACGCCTTTTGCTTTTACTTTTTCCAGCAGTTCCGGGGTAAAGTGCAGCCCTGCGGTCGGTGCTGCGGCGGAACCGACTTCTTTGGCATAAACGGTCTGGTACCGCTCGTTATCGTCCAAATGCTCTGTAATGTAATGCGGAAGCGGCATCTGCCCTATTTTATCCAGTATTTCGTAAAAATTTCCATCATAAGTAAAACGGGCAAGACGGTTCCCTTCATTTACAATTTCCAGTACTTCCGCTTTCAAAAGTCCGTCGCCGAATACAAAACGGGAGCNNCAACTTTTGCGCCCGTATCCTCTTTTACGCCGTACAGGCGTGCGGGAAGAACACGGGAATCGTTCAATACAAGGCAGTCCCCGGGATTTAAAAGATCTATAATATTGTAAAAATGCTGATGCGACAGTTCCCCTGTTTCCTTATTCAGCGTTAACAGCCGGGAAGAATCACGCGGTTCCAGCGGCGTTTGTGCAATCAGCTCTTTTGGCAAATCATAATAGAAATCCTTTGTCTGCATGTTCTGCAAATTTAATTCCATTTTTCATTATCTCCTATAAATAATATTACCAATTGTTAATTATAAATAATTTGACAATTAATAGCAAGCCATGTTATTATAAATAATAATTTATCAAAGATAGAGGCGCGGGTTTCAATAGTAACAGATTTTAGGCTGCCGAAGCCGTTTCAGGGTCTGTAAAAGGGAAACTCGCCGAAGGGAAATATCGCGGCGGATATTTGCCTGGTTGTGTCTGTGAACAACAGCGTAACTGTCGTCATATTTTATGATGGAGCGCTATCTCGGCACTACGGCTGCGGGTGATTTGCATCCTCTTCCGGCAAATGACGAACAGCTCTATTATATTTTATTGACGACCGGTTTTCAACCGGTTTTTTTGTTAGTTTGATATTTTTATTTGAGAGCATCATATAATATATTTAGGAGGAACAATCAATGAAAAAGTATAATGTAGGAATTATTGGGGCAACCGGAATGGTTGGACAGCGCTTTGCAACGCTGCTGGAAAATCACCCATGGTTCACCGTCACCGCACTTGCTGCCAGCGCACGTTCCGCCGGAAAGACATACGAGGAAGCGGTTGGAGACCACTGGCTGATGACCTCCCCCATGCCGCAGAGCATGGCGAAAATGGTCGTTTTCAATGCGGAAGAAGACGTACAAAAAATGGCTTCCCTTGTGGATTTTGTATTCTGTGCAGTGAATATGAAAAAAGAAGAAATTAAGGCTTTGGAAGAGGTTTACGCAAAGGCGGAAATTCCGGTTATGTCGAATAACAGCGCCCATCGTGGAACGCCGGATGTTCCGATGATTATTCCGGAAATCAATTCCAGCCATGCTGAGGTAATCGATTCCCAGCGGAAACGCCTGGGTACAAAACGCGGCTTTATTGCGGTAAAATCTAACTGTTCCCTGCAGAGCTATGTTCCCGCAATTCACCCCCTGCTTGATCTGAACGTTACGAAGGTTCTCGCTTGTACCTATCAGGCAATTTCCGGCGCAGGCAAAACATTTAAAACCTGGCCGGAAAGCGTGGATAACGTAATTCCCTTCATCGGCGGGGAAGAAGGAAAATCGGAAAACGAACCGCTTAAAATTTGGGGCCACGTGGAAAACGGTGCGATTGTAAACGCATCTTCCCCATGTATCACTTCCCAGTGCCTGCGCGTTCCGGTTTCTGACGGGCATACCGCGGCTGTATTCACTTCTTATGAAAAGAAAGTGGAAATGGAAGAAATTATTGCAAAGTGGGAAACCTTTAAAGGCGTCCCTCAGGAACTTCAGCTTCCCAGCGCGCCGAAGCAATTCCTGCACTATTTCCGTGAAGATGACCGTCCGCAGACGCGGCTGGACCGTAACTTGGAAAACGGAATGGCTGTTTCCATCGGCCGTTTGCGCCCCGATACACAATACGATATTAAATTTGTCTGCCTGTCCCACAATACACTGCGCGGCGCTGCCGGCGGGGCTGTTTTAATGGCGGAACTTCTTTGTGCAAAAGGTTATATTGACTGAGTAATTTAGCATACTTCAATACAGGAGGTCTTTCATAATGAAAAAGCTCGTTTTTACCGGATCCGGCGTTGCACTGGTAACTCCAATGAAAAAAGACGGCTCCATCAACTATGAAGTTCTGCACGATTTAATTGAATTTCATATCAATAACGGCACGGATGCGATTGTGGCGTGTGCGACAACCGGGGAATCCCCGGTATTAAACCATGAGGAGCACTGCAAAGCCATTGAATTTGTTGTAAAACAGGTAAATAAAAGAATCCCGGTTATTGCCAGTTCCGGCAGCAACGACACGAATTACGCGGTAGAGCTTTCCCGTTCTGTGCAGGAGCTGGGTGCCGACGCGCTTTTAATGGTAACTCCTTACTATAATAAAACTTCTCAGGCCGGTTTGGTAAAGCATTACCATTATGTTGCCGACCGGGTTGACCTTCCAATCATCCTTTATAATGTGCCGTCCAGAACAGGATGCAACATTAAGCCGGAGACGTATTTAGAGCTTTCAAAGCATCCTAATATAGTAGCGACAAAAGAAGCAAACGGCGACATATCAGCCACTGCGAAAACTATTTCTCTTTGCGGGGACGACCTGACCGTGTATTCCGGGGAAGACAACCAGACTTTCCCCATTCTTGCTTTGGGCGGAAAAGGCGTTATTTCCGTGTTTTCCAATATTCTGCCCAAGGAAATGCATCAGATTTGCCAGGACTATTTTGACGGCAATATTGAATCGAGCCGAAAAGCGTTTTTGAACTATTTCGAGCTGATGGACGCATTGTTCATGGATGTAAACCCGATTCCCGTAAAAGCGGCAATGCAAATGCTGGGTACCGATTGCGGCGACTGCCGGCTGCCGCTTACCGCCATGAGCGAAGATGCGCTGCAAAAGCTTGCAGCGGTACTGAAAAAATACAAACTGCTTTAAGTCGGTTACAAACAGCATAGCGATAACGGATTATATAATTTACCGCTTTTCGGAGGGACGTTTTAAATGACAAGGATTATTATCAGCGGATGCAACGGAAAAATGGGACGAGAAATTGCCGCCTGTGTAGAACAGCGCGAAAATTGCGTTGTGGTTGGCGGAATTGACCGGAATACCGATATTGCAAATGATTTTCCGGTTTTTACAAAGCCGTCGGAAATTAATGTGGAAGCAGACGTAATTATCGACTTCTCCAATCCGTCGCTTCTCCCCTCTTTGCTTCAATACGCGGAGCAGACGGGGATTGCTCTGGTTCTGTGTACAACCGGTTATACGAGCGTACAAGTGGAATCAATTGCTAAAATTTCGAAAAGTATTCCTGTTTTTTATTCGTGCAATATGTCGCTCGGCGTAAATTTGCTGATTGAGCTGTCCAAAAAAGCAGCGCAGGTATTGGGCAATGATTTCGACATTGAGATTATTGAAAAGCACCATAATCAGAAAATTGATGCGCCAAGCGGAACCGCTTTGATGATAGCTGACGGGATTTCCTCCGTTCGGAAGGAAAACATGCATTACACTTATGACCGCCATTCCCAGCGAATGAAAAGGGAACCCGAAGAAATCGGAATTCATTCTGTTCGTGCAGGCAACATCGTCGGGGAACACGAAGTGATTTTCGCCGGCCCGCACGAAGTGATTACCCTTTCCCATTCCGCACAGTCGAAAGAGATTTTTGCGTTGGGGGCGGTGAATGCAGCTTCTTTCTTAACCAAGCAGCCCGCCGGACTTTATAACATGTCCGATTTATTAAAATAAGGAGGCTTTTATTATGATTACGGCTCCGACTATTACGACTACCAGTGACATTACTTTGATTACACTGCAAAATTGCCCGTCTGATCTAAGCTTTACCGCAGATGTATTCCGTAAAATTGCCGGATTTGGCGTGGATGTTGACATGATTTCACTGGCGCCGACGCACGGCGCGTTTACTTCCATATCGTTTACGATAGCGGACAACGACCTGGGAAAAATTCTTGCGTTTACATCCGACCTTCATGATAACTCTAATATAAAAACAATCGTCAGCAGCGGGAACTGCAAAATTTCCGTTTATGACCAGGGAATGAAAAATTCCCCCGGCGTTGCCGCAGGAGTTTTTGCCGCGGCGGCCAAGGTAGAAACGGATATTCGAATCATTACCACCTCGGAAGTAGATATTTCTCTGTTGGTTACCGCAGCAGACTTTCATGAAACACTTGATGCGATTGAAAGCAGTTTCAAACAGTAAGTCAATTTTTAGCAACCCCGGTTATACCGGGGTTGCTTTTTTCCGAAAATTCTAAACAAATATATTTAAAAACATGCCTGCATTAATATGCAGGCATGTTTTTTATCTCATTCTTATCTTCGAAAATAAACGATAAGCGGGAAAATATAAATTGCCGTGAAAACGCCAACGCATAATATCCAGAACAGTACCGAAACCGGTATTTCAAGAAATTGAATTTTACGGTACCAGCCTTTTTTTAAAAGAAGCAGGAAAGCAATAAACAAAACTACGCCCAGAGNNAATAGAAAGGATTGCTCCTAACGAGAACCCCGGCGGCACATAGCGAACCGAAACAGTGTTCTCCCCCTTTTCCAGTTTAACGGCGATCATTGAATCAAAAACCGGAATAACTTCGGTCTTTTTCTGGTTAACCACAGCGGTATAACCGCCGCCGTAAGTCAGCGGCAGGAAAAGATATGCATTGTCGCTTTGTGCCGTGGCAGTTCCGACAATTTGATTGTTTTGTTGCTTCAGCTGGGCCGGAACCGTATTGCTGATTGCGGATCTCAGTACATCCAAATCCAGTCCTGCTAATCCAAATGATTTTGCGCTGACTTCTTTTAATACTTCGACCTGAACCTGAACGGTTTCATTTGTAAATGTTCCTAGCTTTACAAGACCATTTTGCGACTGATTGGGGTAATCTGACTGGACAACCATGCCGTTTACAAAAATGTTAAAGCTGGAATTGATGTGTTCAATCAGACTGTTTGATAAGCGGTCAAAACAATCAAAATACAGCATTTGGGTTCCCGTAACCGGGACGCTATAGTTGATGATTCCATTCATTGAGTTATTGGGAAAGGTAAGTTCATACTTGCCGTTGTTGCTGATTTCAATATTATTCAATTCGCTCGGTTCATAATCGGTAATCAACCTCTGATCTGTGTGAAAAACAGATTGAAAAAGAGATTGCTGAAGATTCAGCCGGGTGGTATCCGGCAGCTTTTCCATAGCCTGTATAGTATCGGAGTTTATGACTAAACCAATCGGAAGTGTAAAGTCGTTTTGCTTTATTGCATAATTTTCATTTTTATAAACAATGCGGTCGGAGTTTGTGATTCCGCCTGAATTTACAATGCTGTATTTATTTCCAAGAATTGCGTCCGTGAATTCGGTTCCCCCATTGGAATTGATTTCCATCCAATAAGAGGAATAACCAAGCTTTTTCATGGTGTACATAAAGCTTTCATTTGTCAATGAGGTGTAGTGGCTTAACGTGTTATACCCCAGGCTTCCTGCTAAATTGACGTCAAAATATTTTTGATCTGTTTTCACCCGGTAAAAACCGGTATCTGTGATTTTATCGCTCAAATTGATTACCGGCTTATAAACGGCCGCATCATTTGCGGGGGAAGCAACGTAAACACAGGTATTGAAAATGCATTCCACAACGACCGCAGCACATAAGAAAGCCGAAAAAGCGGCTTTGCTCAATTGCCTGAATTGGTACAGCAGCAAAATAACAAGATAAGCCAGTGCGGCGATAAAAGAAAAGGCTAAGAGTAAGGTCAGGCTGTCTGAATTGCCCCACAGAGTTTTTGTGTAAGCGGTAATTTTATCAAAATCTTTTGTAATTAAAACACACGCGGCGACAAACATCGCTCCGACTGCAAGCATTCCGCCAAAAAGAGAAACGGAATTGCTTTGCCGCAGGGCGGGACCGTCATTCATGGTGCTGATCATATCCGCCAGAAGAATTAATCCGAAGAAAATCGGGATATAACCATACCGTACGGGAAAAGCCTGATAGTTCCCTGTATGCCACATTTTATTAATTGGTTCAATTAATACAGGAATAAAAGTGAAGAGTAATACACTGAAAACAAAGATGGATTGTTTTGAGTGCCTGATTCGCCCCAAAAACAGAATGACAGCGGAAAAGATGGCTCCCGTACAAAGAAGAACCGCAAGGGTTGTATCAAACCGCGTAAATAATTTTCCGACGGTAAGGCTTGTAATTAAATCGCCCGTTCTGGCCGATTTTACATACTGCATTAACGAGGGCAGCCAAATAACCGCGGTAAGAAGAGCCACAACCATGGTGGAAATACAAAGCAATACGGTGATTTTCCGTCGGTTTTCTTTTGGTGCGCATTGAATCAGGTAAATGCCAAAGGCCAATATGAGGAATATGGAAACCATATAGCTCAAATAAAAGTTCACGGTTAATATGGCTGAAAAGGCGATAATATAAAGCCAAACCTTTTCCTCATCCGCCAGCTTGATTAACCCAAGCAGCAAAATCGGGAAAAGATACATCACATCGATCCATACCTGATTCTGGTAGTAAAACATGGTGTATCCGCAAAATGCATACATTACGGAAAGAGCCGTATTTTGCATTACGCTCAGCTTGCTGAACTGACGGCGAAAAAACAGACTGGCAGTCAACGCACAGGTCATCATTTTTAAAACAACCAGAATATTGACCAGGTGATACATGTCCGACTTGTTTACCAGTGCAACCAGAAATGTAAACGGACTGGATATGAAAAATAAGAAAACTCCCCAGAAGCTCATGCCGCCCGCGTTTTGCAGGTTAAGGAACAAATTTGTTTTCCCTGACAGAATATCTTTAAAATCCATCAGGAACGGAATGACCTGCTGGTTCATATCGCACCAGGATAAGGTTTTATCTCCGAAGGGGAACATTCCGTAATAGTAAAATACAGTCAGCATCAATACCATAACTGTGGCGGGCGCAATGATGCCGGAGTAAGATTTTTTCATCTGTATTTACCTCCATAATGACCAATGCTACTATTATAAGGAAATCTTATAAAAAAAGCAATCAAAATGCCTATGCTGTATCTGATTTCAGCATAGGCATTTGATATAGATTTATTCTGCGAGATTTACCTTGTGGTAAACTTTCTTTCCTTTTTTAATAATGATATATTTCTTCTCAAAATCGCTCAAGGAAAGTTTTGCAGTCGCGGAAGCTACCTTCACATCGTCTACCATTACACCGCCCTGATCAACCAGGCGTCTTCCCTCCCCTTTGGAAGGAGCAAGCTTGGTCTTTACAAGAAGGTCAAGTATGCCGATTTCGCCGTCAGAAAAGTCGGCGGAGGTAATGTCAGTCGAAGGCATATGCTCGGTATTTGTACCCGCGCCAAACAGTGCCCTTGCACCTTCCTGTGCTTTATTGGCTTCTTCTTCACCGTGAATCAGGCGGGTAACTTCATAAGCCAAAATTTCTTTTGCCCGATTCAATTCGCCGCCCTCCAGCTTTGCCAGTTCGTTGATTTCTTCCAACGGAAGAAAGGTCAGTATTTTCAGGCACTTAATAACATCGGCGTCCCCAATGTTGCGCCAGTACTGGTAAAAATCAAACGGCGTAGTTTTTTCCGGATTAAGCCACACGGCGCCTTTTTCCGTCTTACCCATCTTTTTGCCTTCGCTGGTGGTTAGAAGCGTAAAGGTCATGCCGTACGCATCTTTCCCCTCTTTCCGGCGAAGCAGTTCTACCCCGCCGATGATGTTGCTCCACTGGTCATCGCCGCCAAGCTCAAGCTGGCAGTTGTACCGATGATTCAGTTCCAAAAAGTCGTAGCTCTGCATGATCATATAGTTCAGTTCAAAGAAAGAAAGACCTCTTTCCAAACGCTGTTTGTAGCATTCTGCAGCAAGCATGCGGTTTACGGAAAAATGCACGCCGACTTCGCGTAAAAACTGAACATAATTCAAATTCAAAAGCCAGTCGCCGTTGTTCGCCATAATTGCTTTTCCTTCTGAAAAGTCAATTAATCGGGACATTTGCTGTTTAAAGCATTCAATGTTGTGATTAATTTCTTCCGTCGTAAGCATTTTGCGCATATCGCTTTTTCCGGAAGGATCACCGATCATACCGGTACCGCCGCCGAACAGGGCAATTGGGGTATGCCCAGCGCGCTGCATGTGTGCCATAACCATAATCTGAACAAAGTGGCCGACATGAAGGCTGTCTGCGGTTGGGTCAAAACCAATATAAAATGTGGTTTTCTGATTATTGAGAAGATCTTTTATTTTCTCCTCATCCGTCATTTGGGCAATTAAGCCTCTGTTTTTCAGTTCTTCATAAACTCCCATAGTTATTCCTCCAAAATTTCCGGGGGCATAAAAAAAGCCCCCTGCATTGTTGCAGAGGGCGGAATTCACCGCGGTACCACCTCAGTTCGCCGTATCTTCACAGGTACGGCCTTACGGGTACATACATACCCAAGCGCTGTAACGTGCGCTGCTACGGCCAAATCTAATAAAATCGTTCAATTTGGCGGCTCCGGAATGTATTTCAACTGACTGCCGCGCCCGCTTACACCAACCGCGAACTCTCTTTGCCGACTCCATCAGCCTACTTTTTCCCATCAATGCCATTATAATGCATTATAGCGAATCCACTTCGCCTTGTCAAGAGTTTGAATTTTTTTGTGCCATATCCAGCATTTCGGCGGCATTTTCCAGCATGAGCGGTGTAATTTGCGCCCCGCCCATAATACGGGCCAGTTCCTGTTTCCTGCCGTCGTAATCCAGCTGTATTACATCAGTATATGTTTTATTCGCCTGAACATGCTTCTTAATTAAATATTGGGTGTGCGCCAAAGCGGCAATCTGTGCCAGATGCGTTACACAAATGACCTGACGGTTTCCGGAAACTTCCCGCAGTTTCAGCCCGACCTTTTGTGCTGCGCTTCCGCTGATTCCGGTGTCTACCTCGTCAAAAATCAGCGTATCAATATCGTCTTTGCCTGCAAGCACAGTTTTAATGGCAAGCATAATACGGGAAAGCTCGCCCCCGGATGCAATTTTTGCAATCGGTTTTGCTGGTTCCCCCGCATTGGTTGAAATTAAAAACTGTAATTTGTCGCAACCAAGTTCGTTTAGCGGGCAGTTTTGCTGTTCTACCTCAAAATCAATATTTGGCATATCCAGAAATTTTAATTCCTGTTTTACTTTGTCTGTAAATACGATCGCAGTTTTTTTACGGCAGTCCGAAATTTCCTGTGCCAGCGTTTGTGCTTCCAACGTCGCCTTTTTATATTCTTCCGAAAGGCGCGCCGTGTTTTCATCGGAAAGCTGAATATTGTTCAGTTCCTCTTTTGATTGCGCAAGAAAATCAAGCATATTTTCTACAGAATTCCCGTATTTCAAACCGAGCCGGTAAATCATGTCAAGCCGGTCTTCAATACGTTCCAACTCTTCAGGGTCATATTCTAAGCGAGATGAAAAATCGCGTATTTCCGCGCTGCAGTCTTCCAAATCATACACCATATTATTCACCCGTTCTGCCACATTGTGCAGTTCGGGCAAATATCGCTCCGCTTCGCCTAAAGCGGACGCGGCAGCAGACACAGCAGCCAAAGCGCCACCCACAGAATCGTCTCCGTCGAACGCAGCTTTTGCCGAATTAAGCAAGCCCGCAATTTTTTCACTGTTTAAATACATAGTGCGTAGCCCGCTGAGTTCTTCCTGCTCGCCGATATGTAAATCAGCCGTTTCCAATTCGTCAATTTGGTAAGAAAGCAACTCGATTCGTCTTGCTTTTTGCGCTTCATCCATGCTGTAGGACGCTAACTCGCTTTTTATGCGGTGCATTTCATCATATGCGCTACGGTAGCGGGTCAACAATTCCTGCGAAACCCCCATGCTGTCAATATAACGGATATGCAGTTCCGGGGAAAGTAAATCATAACTTTCGTGCTGCCCATGAATTGTAATAAGAAAAGAACCGATTTCTTTTAAAAGGGAGACTGTTGCCGGCCGACCGTTAATGCGGCAGATTGTCTTTCCTTCCGAGTTAATTTCGCGCTGAATAATTACCGTGCCGTCGTCTTCCGGTTCATAGCCCAGCTCTTTTAATTTAGCAAAAGCTTTGGCGCCGAAATCGCTAAATGTTGCGCTGACAAAGGCGGAGCGGGCGCCGGAGCGAACCAGTTCGCGGGAAGTACGCTCCCCAAGAACCGCGTTAATAGAATCTATTACAATTGATTTGCCCGCGCCGGTTTCTCCGGTTAAAACGTTTAAACCGGAGTGAAAATCAATCGCCGCTTTTTCAATTACGGCTATATTTTCGATATACAGCTGAGAAAGCATAGCAATCACCCAACCATTTTTTTCAATTCAGCGACAAGCTGCTCCGCAGTCATTTCATTTTTACATGCAACAAAAATTGTATCGTCCCCGGCCAGCGTACCAACTACGCCTTCCCAATGCATAGAATCCATGGCGGCGCACACGGCCTGTGCCATGCCGGTAAGACATTTAATTACCATTAAATTTCCCGCATTATCAATCGACACCGCGGAATCGGCAAGCAAAGAATAAAATTTTGAAGAGTAATCTTTCGTATTATCCTTACCAATGGAGTACTTATATTTTCCGTCGTTGGACAGTGTTTTAATCAGCCTTAATTCTTTGATGTCGCGGGAAACCGTTGCCTGGGTTACGTCAAAACCGTCTTCCCGTAAACGGCGCAGCAGTTCTTCCTGTGTATCAATTGTGTACGCATTAATCAGTTCCAAAATTTTCGCGTGTCGTCGTGTTTTCAAATTCAGTTTCGCCCCTCTGCTAATTTTTCATTGACTACTTCGTAAAAGTTATTTTGCTTCAGCTTGATAATCCGTGCAATTTGGTTAGAACGGTAAAACTCAATGGTTTGACCGTCCTTTATTTTTATGGCTGTTTCACCATCAATTGTAAGGAAGATTTCACTGTCGTAATTCGAAGAAGCCTGAACGCTCAATTTTGCTTCCGGCCCGAATACGACCGAACGTGTGAATAAGGAATGCGGGCAAATCGGTGACAGCAAAATACAGTTCATGCTCGGGTCAATGACGGGGCCTCCGGTGGATAAGGCGTACGCCGTCGAACCGGTCGGCGTGGAAATAATCAATCCGTCTGCACGGTAATCACAAACGTTCTTATCGTTAAAATTAACTTTCAAGTCCAAAATACGAGATAACGACCCGCGCGCCAGAACCGCGTCATTCAAAGCAAGATACTTTTTTATTTCGCCTTCTGCTTCAACTTCGATTTCCAACATCATGCGGTTTTCAACCGTATAATCCCCGTCAACCAGCTTTTTCAGGGTGTCGAGTTCGTCAGTTTCCAATCCGGCAACAAATCCAAGGCGACCGACATTAATACCCAAAATCGGTTTTTCTGCGACCGCGGCATACCTTGCACAATGAATAATCGTTCCGTCGCCGCCTACCGCAATAATTGCATCGCCGTCACGCAGCATTTTATGAAAATCTTCATAAAACGCAATCTCGCACCCAGAAAAATTTTCCTGGAATGCAGACTTCATAAGTACTTCTGCACCGAATTCGTGCAGTTTGTCGATGATTCTGGCTGTATGGAACTGAGCGTCTTTTTTGCTCAAATTCGGCATGATTACGACTTTCAAATTATTCACCGCCATTTAGCTGATTATGCGACTCTTCCACAAGCGCCTGAATGTTTAATTCCACATGATCCGGTTTCTCCGACTTTTGCAGATAAATCAAATATTCAATGTTTCCCTCCGGCCCTTTCACAGGGGAAAAGGTTAAGCCCAATATGGAAAAACCGTTTTCTAATACAAATGCTGCAATTTTTTCTATTACTTCAACGTGGACCGATTTGTCCCGTACAACACCTTTTTTGCCTACTTTACCACGTCCTGCTTCAAACTGGGGTTTAATCAGACAAACTGCCTGTGCATTTTCCGCCATAAAATTTCTTGCAACAGGAAGAACAAGACAAAGCGAAATGAAGGAAACATCCACGCTGAAAAAATCGATTGAATCCGGAACCTGTTCGGTGGTAAGATAACGTACGTTTGTCCGTTCTAAATTCACCACTCTGTCATCGGTTCTCAGTTTCCAGGCAAGCTGCCCATAGCCTACGTCAATAGAATACACCTTTTTTGCTCCGTTTTGAAGCATACAATCCGTGAATCCTCCGGTGGAAGCGCCAATATCCATTGTGATTTTATCTTTTAAATCAATCGGAAATACCGCCATGGCTTTTTCAAGCTTTAAACCGCCACGGCTCACATAACGAAGGGTTTCGCCGCGAATTTCAATTTTAGTATCTTCCGGAAGCATAGTGCCCGGTTTATCTGATTTTTGATTGTCTACATAGACAATGCCTGTCATAATCATGGCCTTGGCTTTTTCCCGGCTTTCGGCAAGCCCCTGCTCGAAAATCAGGCAGTCAAGTCTTTTCTTTTCTATCACTTCGCATACTCCGTCATTATCAGATTCTCCATCCCTTTTTCATCCAGTCCCAGTGCATTTAAAGACTGCTGCATTGTGGCATGGGGAACGAAATTTGTAATTCCGCGCAAGAAGAATTTCCCACGGAAATCATTCTCATTCAATAAATAATTGAAATGTTCGCCGGTTCCGCCCTGTTCAATTCCTTCTTCAAAGAAGAAAATCTGTTTTGCTTTGGCTGCATCGACAACCGCATCCGGGTCAACCGGCTTAATCCGATTCAATTTTACAATCCGAATCGGAATTCCTTTTTCTTTTAGACTGGAAAGTGCCTTGCAGGCGTACGAAAACAGCCGCCCGTAGGTCACGATCACAATTTCCGCATTCTTGTCTCCGTAAGTGTCAAATGCTTTACAGCTTGGTTCAAAGTCAAACGGCCGGAAAAGCTGTTTTCCTCTGGGGTAGCGAACTGCCGCCACTCCGTCACAGTGATACAGCGCCTGGTCAAAATCAAAATAAAGTTCATCGTAAAAAGAAGGAGAAAAAACGGTTACATTAGGAACAGAGTTTAGAAAAGCGACATCAAAAATTCCCTGATGTGTTTCACCGTCTTCCCCCACAATGCCCGCACGGTCAATGGCAAACAGAACCTTTACCTTCTGTATTGCCGCGTCGTGAATAATCTGGTCGTAACCGCGCTGCAGGAAAGAAGAATATATTGCACAAACGGGAAGCATTCCACCCGCGGCAAGTCCGCCGGCGAAAGTAACCGCATGTTCTTCCGCAATTCCTGTGTCAAAAAAGCGCGTAGGAAATTGTTTTCCAAAACCGGTTAAACCGGTTCCATNNGCGCAAATTCTTTCGTCATGGGAAGCCAGTGTGCAAATATGATTTCCAAAAACACTGGAGAAGTTTTCGCCGGACGATTCAGACTTTCCGGTTTCAATGTCAAAACTGGATATGCCGTGAAAAACACCCGGGTCCTGTTCTGCAAAAGGATACCCTTTGCCTTTTCGCGTCAATACATGCAATAAGACCGGATGGTCGATATTCTTGGTATTTTCCAGAACTGCAATCAGTTTTTTCAGGTCATGTCCGTCAAACGGGCCGTAATAATAAAAGCCCATATCTTCAAAGATCGTGTTGTCATACAGCACTTGTTTCAGCGCTGTTTTTGACTTGGACAGTACATGATGAATCGGCTTTCCGATAAGCGGAACATGATCCAGAATAGTTTCCACATTACCTTTTACCTTGAAATAGCCCGGTTTTGTTCTGATATGAGCCAAATAACGGGCGATCGAGCCGACATTGCGGGAAATAGACATTTTATTGTCGTTTAATATAACAACAAAATTCTTGGTAAAGCGTCCTGCGTTGTTCAGCCCCTCGTAAGCTAAACCACCGGTCAAGGCACCGTCACCGATTACGGCGACAACATGCCCCGGTTCGCCGGTTAAAGTTNNCGTTGGCAAGGCCGAGCGCTGCAGAAATAGAGGTACTGCTGTGCCCGGCATTAAATGCGTCGTATTTACTTTCTGCCCGGTTCGGGTAACCGGAAAGACCGCCCTGAGTACGAATTGTGGAAATTTGATCCCGTCTTCCAGTCAGAATTTTATGAGTGTAAGACTGGTGCCCTACATCCCATACAATTTTGTCGTCAACGGAACCGAAAACACGGTGCAACGCGACCGTAAGTTCAACTACGCCGAGGTTAGAAGCAAGGTGACCTCCGTTATTGGAAACCGTTTGAATGATTTTCTCGCGTATTTCACCGCACAATTCGTTCAATTCGGATAACGAAAGTCCTCGTAAATCCTCGGGAGAATCTATTTTGTTTAAAAGGTTGTCCATTTTGTAAACCTCAGTTTTCGAATTCATGCGAAGATTATATCATAATATATGATATCAATCAAATATTTTGCCTTTTTGCGGCAGTAACCGTATTTTTCAGCAGCATTGCAATCGTCATTGGGCCAACCCCGCCGGGAACCGGCGTTATGTACGAAGCAATTTTCTCAACACTGTCAAAATCAACGTCACCGCAGAGCTTGCCGTTTTCATCCCGGTTCATACCAACGTCAATGACAACCGCACCGGGCTTTACCATATCTTCCGTAACAAATTTTGCTTTTCCCACGGCTGCCACAAGAATATCTGCCTTATTGCAGATTTCCTTTAAATCCTTTGTTTTGCTGTGGCAGATTGTAACCGTACCGTTATTGTGCAGAAGAAGCATTGCCATGGGTTTCCCGACAATGTTGCTGCGGCCGATTACGACACAGTTTTTACCGGAAATTTCAATGTTTTCTGCGCGGAGCAGTTCAATTACTCCGGCGGGCGTACAGGGCAGAAAATGATAGTTGCCAATCATAATTCGGCCTACATTAGATGGATGGAATGCATCCACATCCTTTTCCGGGTCAATCGCTTCGACAACTGCTTCTTCATCCAAACCGTTAGGAAGCGGTGACTGCACCAAAATTCCGTGTATTTCCTTTTTTTTGTTTAATTTTTGTACCAGTTCCATTAATTCCTGCTGTGTTGTCTGAGCAGGAAGCGCATATTCTTCAGATAAAAGGCCTGCCTGAGCGCAGGCCTTTTTCTTGTTGTTGACATAAGTTCTGGAAGCAGGGTCATTGCCGACAATAACAACCGCTAGCCCGGGGGTAATGCCCTTTTTTGCCAAGTTCTGAACATCAAGTGCGACTTTCTCCCGAATTTCAGCTGCAATAGCCTTTCCATCGATCCGCTTTGCCATAGTATGCCTCCCGATGATTTATTCTTTCGTTTCAGTTTCTTCAGTAGTTTCGGTATGATCCGCAGTAGGTTCTGTTTCTTCTGCAGAGGAACCCTGTGCTACCGGCTCTGCTGTTTCTTCCGTTTCCGAAGTTTCGGCAGTTTCCTCGGCAGAAGTCTCTTCCTCATTTTCCGTTACAACTGCTTCGTCCGGATTTGTTTCATCTTCCACGGATTCATCCGCTTCATCGCCAAAAATGGTGCTGGTTCCGTCGTCAATCATATCTTCCGGAACTTCGTCAACGATTGCATTTAGTTCCATTACTTTTCTGGAACCGCAGCCGACCAGGGAAGTTCTGTTGCGGAATACAATCAGAAGAATGACCGCGGTAAGAACGGTGACCGCCGCGACAAGCTGTGATACGCGAATCGGCAGCATAGGAGTAATCAGGCTGTCGGTTCTTAAACCCTCAATAAAGAAACGGCCTGTTCCGTACCAAATTAAATAAAGCAAAAACACCTGTCCGTCATATCTTCTTAATTTACGGGAGAAAATATGTAGCAAAACAAAGCCTAACAGGCACCACAGCGACTCGTAAAGAAAGCAGGGGTGTACTGGGCCGTTTGCCACTTTCGCGGTATTTTCACTTACCATGCCCCAGGGCAGGTTGGTTTCTACACCAAAGGCTTCCTGGTTAACAAAGTTGCCCCAGCGGCCGATGGACTGACCAATTAAAAAGCCAAGGGAAGCAAGGTCTAAAACGGTAGCCACGTTGATTTTACGCAGTTTTGCTACCAGCGCGCCTATGACTAAACCGCCGATGATACCGCCGTAAATGCCCAGACCGCCTTCCCAAATATACAAGGCGCTGATGGGATTTTTAATGTATTGATCTCCGGTATAGAACAGAACGTAATATGCCCTTGCACCGATGATACCGGCAATAATTCCGGCAATTACAACATCGAGCAGCTTATCGTCGTCCATGCGGAACTTTTTGCAGCTTGCCATAACATACAGGAAAGCAAGCAGAAATCCTACCGCAATAATCACACCGTACCAGGCAATTGACATATTACCAATGGAAAAAGCTCTGGGGCTGATGTCCAAATTAATTCCTAGACCCGGAAATTGTACATGATACATATTCTCCACCATTTCTCCACGCGTTCACCTATTTCATTTTGCCCGCCGACAATCGCGTGGGAACGCCGGCAGTTCCTCTGTTTATTAATCCAAAGGTTTTACAATCGATAAAGCGGAATATTCCGGTTTCAGCTGGCATTTCAAACGGTTCTGTACGTCTTCATACTCTGCAGTCGCAACAGAATCAAGGTAGCTGAACACATCGCGGCCGGAAAACGCATCGGATACCATGGAATTTGCAAGATAATCCACGCTGTTAAAGGAAGAAACAATTCTTCCGTAAACCGCTTTTTTGGAACGCTCAAACGCAGCTTTGTCCAAGCCGTTTTCACGAATACTTGCAATTTCTTTTTTGATTTCCTCGGCAACAGTGTCCGGATCCTTTGATTCACCGGAAAAAATAACCGTTGAATAGCCCGGGCCTTCAAAATATTCGTAAGAGAAAGAGGATTGATTGATCAGTCCCGCGTCAAGCAGACGGCGGAACAGCGGCGATGCATCGGAAGCCAGCAGATTCAGCAGGATTTCCGTCTCCGCCATTTCTTTTACGGTTAAACGATCTTTACCTGCATCTTCCTTGAACCCCAATTCGAAAATCGGCACAGCGACAGAAAGCTTCTGTTCCACTCTGCTTTTTACGATTTCAATCGGTTCTTTTTCAAAGATTCTGTCAACGCTGGTCGGTTTGGACGGCTTCAGCATTTTATCGCACAATTCCAAAACCTTATCGACATCTACATTTCCTGCGATGCCTAAAGCCATATTATTTAGGTTATAGAACGTATGGTAGCACTGATAAAGCAATTCCGGTGTAATTTTTGCAATGCTTTCCACTGTTCCGGCGATATCGGTTTTGACAGGATGGGTTTGGTATAATGCGCCCAAAAGATTAAACAAAACGCGCCACTGTGGGTCGTCGTCATACATTCTGATTTCCTGACCGATAATACCCTGTTCTTTTTGAACGGTCTGTTCGGTAAAATAAGGGGACTGGACGAAGTCCAGTAAGATTTCCAGTGATTCGTACACATTTTCTGTGCAGGAGAACAGGTAGCACGTGGCGTCAAATGAGGTATACGCATTTGCGGAGGCCCCTGTTTTTGCATAGCGCTCAAAAGCATCGCCGTCTTCGCTTTCAAAAAGCTTATGCTCCAAATAGTGCGCGATACCTGCGGGAACCTTGTTCGGTTCATTCTGTTCAGAGGTTTTAAAGCACATATCGATAGAGCCGTATTTGGTTCCAAATACAGCGTATGTGGAGGTGTTGTTCACTTTCGGAAAAATAAAAATTTTCAATCCGGAAGAATGCTGAACTTCGTAATATTTATCGCCGATGCGATCACTTTTTATTTCTTTAATCTGATTCATTCCGTTACTTCCCCGCTTCCTATCAAACGATATACCGTATCAAGTGTAACGTTGTTGGCTGCATCGATAATTTCCTGACGCGTTACCGCCTGAATAATTGCCGCAGATTCCTCCGGCCGCTTTGTTTCATTTGCAAAAGTCTGCGAAAGGTACCACGCTTCCAGTCCGCCAAGCGAATCGCAAACCGTACGATAGCTGTTGCATAAAGACAGTTTTGCGGAATTCAATTCATTCTCGTCAAAGTTACCTTTTCGAATTTCATCAAGCTGAATAAGAATTTCTTCTTTTGCTTTTTCCACATTCTTGGTTTCTACGCCGCTTTGTACCAGCATGATTCCTTTCATGGAATTATATTGCGCGCTGCAGTAATAACATAAGCTCAGCTTTTCGCGAACATTCAGGAAAAGCTTAGAACTTGGGGTTCCGCCGAATAACGCGGTCATGAGTTTTACTGCGGAAGTTTTATCGTCCGGTACTGCAGTGGCGGTACGGAAGCCAAGAACCAGCTTTGACTGGGCTACATTCATTTTTTCCGTCACATCGTTTACCTTTTCCGCCTTTTTTACGTTTTCGGTGGAACACGGTACCGTTTCGTTTTTGCCCAGCTTAGAAAAAGCCTGGAAAAAACCGTCATAGGCCTGTTCTGTATCGCAGTCGCCTAAAACAACGATTTCAATTTTTGCATTGCGGATTAAATACTGCCATGCGTCGGTAAGCTCGTCCAGCTTCAGATTTTGAATGTCTTCCTTGCTTCCGTAACGGTTAATTCCGTACGGTTCGTTTTTGCACATAAGCTCTTCACAGCGCAGCTTTGCGTAGGAACGCTTATCGTTATATTCAGATTCAATTAATTCAATGGTCTGACGTTTTTCCTGTTCGAAACCGGATTCCGAGAACTTCCCGTTTTCAAACGGAGGATCAAAGATTACGCTGCAAAGAAGTTTTGAAAGCTCTGCAGAAACACTTTCCCCTTCCAATGCGTACCGGTCGGAAATGCCGGTCGCCGAAACGGACAAAAGCTGAACGTCACCCAGCTTTTGCACATCTGCGTTGATTTCCGCACCATAAAGTTCTTCCAGGCGTTCGCCCAGCTTGGTAAAGTCAGGGTATTCTCTGCTGGCACGGCTCAGCAGGAACGGAAGAATCGCGCTGGAGGCCGCCGTGGATTTTTGCAGCGGCAGCATAAAGTTAACGGACATACGCACTGTTTTAAACTTAGTGTCTTTAATACTTCTAAAATTGACGCCATTACAAACGGAACGCTGCTCAATTTCTATCATTCAAAATTCATCTCCAAATTAAACTTGGTTAAAATCAAATTTTATTATATCACAATCAGTGGCTTTAGCAAAGAAATATTATCCCAAAAAATTCATGAAAATACAAAATGTAACTCTTAATTAACCGAAATTAGTAATATTTTAGGTTGTACTTAATATGCAATGATGTTATAATTTACAAGAATTAAAAATATGAGGTGCATTCCTTGAAAATAAAAAATAAATCACTGGCTGCCGAACTGGGCTTGCTGTCCATTACTGTCATTTGGGGCAGCGCTTTTGTAGTTGTGAAAAATACGACGGCTTCGGTTCCAACCAGCTATATGATTGCAATTCGATTTGCTCTTGCTTCAATTTTAATGCTGATTATCTTTTTCAAGCGAATCAAAAAAATGGATCTTCGCACCGTAAAAAACGGTGCAATCCTTGCAGTTTTGCTTTATGCGGCGTATTACGTACAAACCGTCGGTGTGGAATATACAACGGCCGGGAACAACGCTTTTTTAACCGCTATTTATGTTGTTGTCGTACCGTTTTTATATTGGGCAGTGCGAAATGAAAAACCGGGTATATATAATATTGTTTCCGCCTTTGTCTGTATTGCGGGAATTGGACTGCTGTCACTGCATAACGGATTCAGCATGAATATTGGCGACACTCTTTCACTGCTTTCCGGTTTTGCCTTTGCGGCACAAATGGTTGGTATAAGTATTTTAACCGAAAAAAGCGACCCTATTCTGCTGTCGTTTACCCAGTTCGTGTTTACCGCCGCAATTTCACTGACTGTAGCGCTTTGCACAGAGCAGTTCCCCGTAACGTTTGCAGCGGGAACTGTGTGGTCGCTGCTGTACATTGGTATTTTCAGCACATTGATTGCCCTGTTAATGCAAACCGTTTGTCAGAAATACGTTCCGCCTGCGAAAGCTTCCCTGATCATGTCCCTTGAGTCCCTGTTCGGCTCCTTATTTGGGATACTGTTCCTGAACGAACGGCTCACCGTAAAAACATTCTTTGGATTTCTACTGATCTTTTCCGCGATTTTGCTTTCGGAAACCAGATTTTCTTTCCTGAAAGTCAAAGCGAAAACTCAGCTTGCAGAGGTACAGCAGGAACAAAACAGTTCAAACATAACACTTTAATAGCCACTTCTTTTCCCCATTTAAGATTCGTAAATAAGGCTGAATTCATAAATGGAGTTTTAATGAGATTCGGATGAATAAAGCAGGAATCTGCCATATGAAAATATGGAANNCTTTCACTTGCTCGGTAAATAAAGGAACAATTTTTAATACATCGCCGACAACTCCATAGTCGGCCACTTCAAAAATCGGTGCGGTTTCATCCTTATTGATGGCAATAATAACGTCCGAATCCTCCATACCGGCCAAATGCTGTATTGCCCCGGATATGCCGCAGGCAATGTATAAATTCGGACGTACGGTTTTTCCGGTCTGCCCGACCTGTATGTCTTTTTCTACCCAACCGGCGTCTACGGCTGCTCTGGAAGAACTGACGGTTCCGCCAATTGCATCGGCTAAATCCTGTAAAATCTGAAAGTTTTCCGGGCCGCCCATCCCGCGCCCGCCGGATACAAGGATTTTAGCGTCCTGAATATCCATTTTATTGGATACCTTTTTTATTATGTCAAGAATTTCAATATTTTGATGCTCCGCGCCGATTTCAAGTTCGAACTTTTCTACCGGAACTTCCGCACCGTCAATCGGCTTTAATTTTTGCATAACACCGGGACGAACCGTTGCCATTTGCGGACGGTGTTCCGGGCAGAGAATGGTAGCCATAATATTTCCGCCGAATGCGGGACGTGTCATCATTAAATTTTTTGTTCCGTCCTNNTACTCTGGCGGAAACCCGCGGCGCAAGGTCGCGGCCAATTGCGGTCGCGCCGTAGAGTACCACGGCCGGCTTATATTGCTCGATAATGTGGTACATGCAATGTGCATACGGTTCGGTTGAATAAATTTCGAGGGCTTTATCGTCAACCATAATAATTTTATCCGCACCGTAGCGCGCCAAGTCCTTGCAAAGGCCGGAAACTTGATACCCAAGCAAAACCGCAGTTACTTCGGTTTCCATATCTTTTGCAAGTTCTTTGCCTTTTCCAAGAAGCTCATAAGAAACGCCCGCAATTTTATTGTCCACTTGCTGTACAAAAATAAATACCCCGTTATATTCCTGATTCTCCATTTTGCTCACCACTTTCCGCAATTATATAATGAATTTTTCTCTGAGTTTTTCCAGCATGTATTCCGCCGATTCTTCCGGGTCAAGCGTAACAAGCTGGCCGGCAGCCTTCAGGCTTTTGGTGAATGTCTGCCAGACTCGGGTTGGCGAGCCCTTCAAACCGATTTTCATGTCGTCAACATCAAGGTCATTTCGGGTAATAATTTTGACTTCCGATTCGCGGTAGGCATCAAAAATCCTACCCGGTGTCATATAGCGCGGTTTATTCAATTCGCTTAACGCGGTAATTAAACACGGCAGTTTTGCCTTAATCAGGTGGTACCTGTCCTCGTATTGGCGCTTTACCGTAATTTCGTCGCCTTCCACTTTGATTTCTTCCGCGTAGCTGATATTGACAATGCTAAGGTGTTCGGCAATTTGCGGGCCAACCTGTGCCGTATCGCCGTCAATTGCCTGCCTGCCGGTGATAATCAGGTCATAATCCAAGGTTTTAATCGCCGCCGCGATTGTAGTCGAGGTTGCAAGCGTATCGGCACCGCCAAACGCGCGGTCTGTAACCAAAATAGCTTCGTCCGCACCCATAGCCAACGCTTCCCGCAGCGCGGTATCGGCCTGCGGCGGGCCCATGGAAAGAACCGTGACGTGTGCTCCTTGCTCATCCTTTAGGCGAAGTGCCGCTTCCAACCCTGCTTTGTCGTCCGGGTTAATTATGCTTGGCACACCTTCCCGAATTAAGGTACCGGTGACCGGGTCCAATTTTACTTCATTGGTATTCGGAACCTGTTTTATGCAAACTACGATATTCAACGATTGTCACTCCTTCTGGCCTTATTAAAGTTCATTCGCGGATATTACCATACGTTGTACTTCACTGGTGCCTTCGTAAATTTCTGTGATTTTTGCGTCACGCATCATGCGCTCAACGGGATATTCTCTCGTATAACCGTATCCGCCGTGAAGCTGAACCGCTTTTGTCGTAACCTCCATCGCAACTTCGGCCGCAAACAGTTTTGCCATTGCAGCTTCTTCGGAAAAACGTTTTAAGGTGTCTTTCGCCATTGCGGCGCGGTAAACCAGAAGCTGAGCCGCTTT
Source organism: Ruminococcaceae bacterium UBA3451 (assembly GCA_002378845.1). Lineage (GTDB taxonomy): Bacteria > Bacillota > Clostridia > Oscillospirales > Acutalibacteraceae > Caproiciproducens. The sequence goes on from DFRY01000021.1 coordinate 23,494, forward strand.
AATCTTCGTTGCCATGTCTGCGATTTGAAACTGTGTGTTCTGGAATTTGGACAGTGGTTTTCCAAACTGCTTTCTTTCTTTTACATACTTTACCGTTTCTTCATAAGCGCCTTCCGCAATCCCCAATGCCTGTGCCGCAATACCAATACGGCCGCCGTCCAGAGTTGTCATGGCGATTCCAAAGCCTTTGCCTTCCGCACCTAAAAGATTTTCTTTTGGTACAATGCAGTTTTCAAAGATTAATTCCGTGGTGGAAGATCCGCGAATTCCCATTTTCTTTTCTTTGGTACCAATACTGAACCCGGGGAAATCCTTTTCTACAATGAAAGCTGAAATTCCTTTGGTTCCCTTGCTCTTGTCCGTCATGGCGAAAACGATGTATGTATCGGCATGGCCGCCGTTGGTAATAAAAATTTTACTTCCGTTCAGAACATAATGGTCGCCGTCCAGAACGGCTTTTGTCTGCTGACCGGACGCGTCTGTACCGGCGTTCGGCTCGGTCAGAGCAAATGCACCGAGGAACTCGCCGGAAGCGAGGCGTTTCAAATACTTCTCTTTCTGTTCCGGATTACCGAATTTTTTAATCGGGTCGGAGCCGAGTGATGTGTGTGCAGACACAATGACGCCGGTCGTCGCACATACTTTAGAAAGCTCCTCCACACAAAGCACATATGCAAGGGTATCACAGCCCTGCCCGCCGTATTCTTTCGGAATGGGAATTCCCATAAAACCAAGCTTCTTCATTTTGTCTACGGTTTCCTCCGGAAACCGTTCGTCTTCATCCACTTCCTGTGCCAGTGGTTTTACCTCTGCTTCTGCAAATTCCCGAAAAAGGGTGCGAGCCATTTCGTGTTCTTTACTAAGTACGAAGTCCATACTTGTACCTCCAAATAAATATTTACACAAAAATGATACAACTTTTTAAATTGCCACCAATGCAGGGAAATCTCTTCTCCTGTCAGCTAGTCAGGAGAAGAGATTCATCAAGTCAATTACGGCAAATCCCTTGAAAGCTGCCCTTTCAATTCCTATTTACCGGTATAAAATTGATCGACGTTTTTGTAACTGGTTGTTGCAAAACAGTAAAATAGATTTTGAATACTGTTTCTATTATTTCGTGTAATCAAAAAATCCCTTGCCAGTTTTTCTTCCTAACATTCCACCGCGTACCATCTTTTTCAAAAGGGGATGCGCGCGGTATTTTGCGTCGCCGGTTTCCGTTTGCAGCACTTCCATAATAGCAAGTACAACATCCAATCCGATCAGGTCGCCCAATGCCAAGGGCCCCATCGGATGATTTGCACCCAGTTTCATCGCGGTGTCAATATCTTCTGCGGAAGCGACTCCGTCGGCATAAATCCCGATGGCCTCGTTGATCATTGGAATCAAAATGCGGTTTACCACAAATCCGGCTGCTTCTTTTACCTGTACCGGGGTTTTTCCGATTTGTTCCGCAATAGATTTGATTTTTCCCACGGTTTCTTCAGGAGTATTCAGTCCGGCGATTACTTCGACCAGCTTCATAACCGGAGCCGGATTAAAGAAGTGCATGCCGATTACAGCCCGGTCAAGCCCCTGTGCGATTTCGGTAATGGAAAGGGATGAAGTATTTGTGGCAAAAATGGCATCTGCCTTACAAATACCCTGCAGGTCACGAAACAGCTCTTTTTTAAGCTGCATATTTTCCAAAGCGGCTTCCACAATTAAATCGCAGTCCGAAACAATTTCCTTTGTTCCGGTCGTAATTTTGGAAAGGATTTCGTCCGCCTTTGTCTGTTCCATTTTGCCTTTTTCGACCAGCCTGCCAAGCCCTTTTGCAATTTTCGCTTTGCCGCCCGCCGCAAACTGTTCGTTAATATCGCATAGTTTTACCGTAAAACCCTCTGTCTGAGCAAATGCCTGCGCAATACCGGAGCCCATGGTTCCTGCGCCAATAACACCAATAATCATGATAATCCTCCTGTATGTAGATTATTTGTTTACAAACGGATCGGGCTTGCGCTTTTCGCAGAAAGCCTCCATCGCGTTTTTCTGATCCTCGGTTTCGAAGCAGTTTCCGAACTGCTCCGCTTCAATGGCAATTGCAGTATCAATATCAACCTGAATTCCGTCATTAACCGCTTTTTTTGCGGCGCGAACCGCAATCGGGGCGTTTCTGGCAATTTTACCTGCCAGCTTCAGGCATTCTTCCATCAGCTGTTCTGCCGGATAAACCGCATTGACCAACCCCAGAGCAAGCGCTTCCTCCGCTTTTACTNNCGCAATGCGAATGTCGCAGCTTAAAGAAAGTTCACATCCGCCGCCCAGCGCAAAACCGTTTACCGCCGCAATAACCGGAATAGGAAGGGTTTCTATTTTCCGGAATACGGCATTTCCTTTTTCCCCGAAAGCTTTTCCTTCCGCCTTCGTCAGCTTACTCATTTCCCCAATATCCGCCCCGGCGACAAACGCTTTTTCCCCTGCACCGGTAATAATCAGACATCTGGTATCCTCCATGGAAACGGCATCAATTGTTTCTTCCAGTTCGGAAAGAACCTGACTGTTCAGCGCATTCAGCGCTTTTTCGCGGTCAATGGTAAGAACTCCGATAAAATTATTCTGTTCGTATTTTATGTAATCCATATGGCAGCTTCCTCCTATCCCTCATTCGCCCATTTTTACAATGGAGGAAACGCCCATACCGCCGCCCACGCACAGTGTGGCAAGACCGTATTTCGAGTTTCTGCGTTTCATTTCATACAGAAGGGTTACCAGAATGCGGCAGCCGGAGGCCCCGACCGGATGACCGAGTGCAATTGCACCGCCGTTAACGTTTACTTTTGATGTGTCGAGATTNNCGAGATTCAAAAGTTTAACTACCGCAAGCGACTGTGCCGCGAACGCTTCATTTGCTTCTATTAAGTCGATGTCATTCAGTGTAAGGCCTGTCTTTTCCATAATCTTTTTCGTACTGAAGGCCGGACCAACACCCATAATTGCCGGATCCACACCGGCGGACTGGCCGGCGATCCAGGTAGCCATGGGAACAACGCCAAGTTCTTTTGCTTTTTCCTCACTCATAACAACTATTGCGGCTGCACCGTCGTTAATACCGGAAGCATTTGCCGCGGTAACGGATCCGTCCGGTTTAAATGCCGGTTTCAATTTGGCAATACCTTCCACAGTAACACCGGCACGCGGCCCCTCATCTTTATCAAATAAGACAGTTTCTTTTTTCACTTTCACCGGGACAGGAACAATTTCTTCTTCGAATTTGCCCTCTTCCATTGCTTTTTCGCACTTCTGCTGGCTTAATGCCGCAAATTCATCCTGCATTTCACGGGTTATTCCATATTTTTCGGCTACATTTTCCGCAGTAATTCCCATGTGATAATTATTGAAAGCATCCCAAAGCGCGTCGTTTACCATGGTATCTACCAGCTTGCCGTCGTTCATACGGTAGCCATAACGTGCCTGTGGAAGAGCGTACGGAGCCATTGACATGTTTTCCATACCGCCTGCAACAATAATTTCTGCTTCGCCCGCTTCAATAAGAGCTGCCGCCAAGTTAACGGCTTTTAATCCGGAACCGCAAACATTATTCAACGTAATTGCCGGAACCGTGTCGGGTACCCCTGCGTGAATGGAAGCCTGACGTGCAACGTTTTGGCCTAATCCGGCCTGAATTACGCAGCCCATCATCACCTCGTCGACCTGATCCGGAGAAACATGAGCGCGGTTTAACGCTTCTTTAATTACGATGGAACCGAGAGTGACCGCCGAAACGGTGGATAAAGTCCCTCCCATTTTTCCGATTGCTGTTCGGACAGCTCCTGCCAGTACAATCTTTTTTGACATAATTTTTTTCCTCCAATCATTTCCAAATACGGGTAAATCGCTCGGGTAGCTTAATAATGCAAAAAATATTACGAAAGGATAATACATGTTAAATATATCACAAACAATCTTGGGATTCAAGATAGATAATCCCAATTTGTTAAAAATTTCCCAATTTTTTTAAATAACATTACTAAAATTAATTTTATAAGCGGAATTAATATTATAACACTGTACCAAAAAGAGGACTCAAAGCAAACTCCTGTTTTTTCTGAATCAGCTATATTTAGTATGAAAAAAAGCAGGAACATGATTTCCATGTTCCTGCTTCAGATAAGTAATGGATTAAATTTTGGAGTAGCCGTAACTGTTTACAATAGCGTCGATTTTCTGCTTTTCCTTGCAGATTGGGCATTCCTGAAAACTATATGTCGCATAATTGGGCAAGTCATCGCTGGTAAATACGGAATCGATTTTTACTCCAGCCATTTCGGTAATTGCGCTGAAAATAGCGGAAATGCCAATTACTTTTCCCCCGTAATACTTAATGCACTCAAGGGAGCGGTTAATTGTTTTCCCCGTGGTCGCGGAAGCCACCAAAAGCAAAATGTTTTTTCCCCAGATCATTTTCTGCAGATTGTCCCGGAAAATCAGCTGTCCGTTGGAATTAAACTCCGGAGTTACCACATTAATGTCAGTCGTACTGCCTCCGTCGGCTGAAATTTTCGCTGCTAAAAACGCCCCGATAATTTCACAGCCGTCCATACAAATGATGGTGTCTACCTTTGCGCTGCCGGCATGCATTTCCGCCATGGCTTCCGCAGCCTGAAAAGCCATTAGGTGATGATGTTTAATACTGGTCATGTCGATATAATAGTTAACATGGGAATGCGTGGTTGCAAAGTGCCCGGGAATGATCGTGATGGACATCCTATTATTGCGGCTGGATTGAATCTGAATCGATCGGCTCTCCATACAAAACCTCCATCTTCCATATTACACAAATATCCATTATTGGGATTTTATGTAATATCATTATATCATTGTTGCATTATGGAATCAATGATAAAAAAGACATCCGTTTCCAATGTGAAAAGCAAATGATTTATTTTATTATCCACTGTGACATTCCGGCACCATGGCTTTCATCGGGTCTTTCCTCGAAGCCGAATTTTTTATAAAACAGTTCCTTGTCTTTGGCAGCAAGAAGATTCATCATAATTCGTTCCCCCGGTTCAATGCTGCTGTAAAGGTAATCGATAATCTGATTCAGCATCACTTTGCCAATTCCGCGGCCCTGGTACTCCGGTTGAACCACAACATCAGATATCAGGGCGGCATATCCGCCGTCCCAATTTACTCTTGCCATGCCAATCGGCATATTCTCATGAATTGCAACCACCTGAAATGTTGTGTTCTTCAGCCCGGCCGCCGCCTGTCTGCTTGGAATTTCACTCCAGCCGACCGCTTTTCTAAGCCGATTGTAATCTTCTTCGGAAATGCTGTGTATATATTGAATTTCCAATTGTACCCCTCCGAATTATTCAAAGGGGAACTGAATTCCCCAATCTGCACGCAGCTGATCCATAATGCCCATAATACGAAGCGTTTCTTCGGCGGGCATTTCAACACAGCCCAGCTTACCGGACGAAATTGCCTCCACAGCCGCACGTACTTCATATTCGTAACCGGTAATTTCGAACGGTACCGGAATTACCTTGGGTTCCGAACCGTCGTTTAAGAGAACGCGAATTTCTTTCGGGCACCAGAAATCTTCAACTTCTACCCTACCTTTTTCACCGTATACGATCCCTTTGTTTTCCATTCTGGTATAAAGGGAATCATTCAGAACGGCCATACTGCCGTTTTTGTAAATAAGTGAAATACTCTCCTGACCGTCTACACCGCGGTCGGTTTTGACACAGGCAGAATGAATTTCTTTGACTTCGGTACCGAGGAACATAGAGGCAAAAGTCAAAAGATAAATGCCAAGGTCAAGAAGTGAGCCGCCCGCCAGTTCAGGAGCTACCAGACGCTCAATATGCGTTAGATTCTGAACAAATGACGCAGTAAGCGTTTGCGGTGTTCCGATTGCCCCACTGTCGATAATTTCGTGCATTTTTGCTGCGAAAGGAAGGAACCGAGTCCACACTGCCTCCATGATGAAAAGCTTCTTGCTTTTCGCCAGTGCAAACAGCTCTTCTGCCNNTATTTGCAGTGAAAGACTTTTCGCACAATACGTTTTTTCCGTGCTCCAGGCAAAGTTTCGCATGTTCGTAATGATGGGAATGCGGAGAAGCAACATAAATCAAGTCTACATTTTCGTCGTTTACCAGCTCTTCATAGGAACCGTACGCTTTTTGAAATCCATATTTGTCCGCAAGATTCTGCGCCCTGCCTAAATCGCGCGCTGCAATAGAATAGGGGACTACTTCGCTCATTTGAGAAACGGTATTTGCCATGGTATCGGCAATATTGCCTGCACTTAAAATTGAAAAATTGAGCTTTTTCATTGCTTTTTCCTCCGTAATAATTGATTATAATAAATTGCCAAAATCCTGAATAAAGTCTTCCACTGCACTGTCCGGGGTAGCCCAGGAAGTAACCAGCCGAATTGCCGTATGAGCGTCGTCTGGTTTTGCCCAAACTTCAAATTCATAATTCTCTTTCAGCTTATTGACTAAAGAATCCGGGAGTATGGGAAACAGCTGATTGGTCGGTGAATTCGCATAAAAGTTAAATCCTGCGTCCGCGATTGCGTGTTTCAACTTTTCCGCCAACCCGTTCGCATGGGCTGCCAGTTCAAAATAAAGATTATTCTGAAACAGTACCTCGAACTGGACCCCCAGCACCATGCCTTTGGCAAGCATAGCACCCTTCTGTTTCAGTAAATAACGAAAATCTTCCTGGAGTGCCGGGTTGCAGANNTGCTTCCCCTAGCAGAGCTCCATTTTTTGTTCCGCCAATGTAAAATGCATCGGTTAACTGCCCTAAATCCTTTAATGTCAGGTCGTTTTTGGCAGCAGTCAATGCCGACCCAAGCCGGGCACCGTCCAAATAAAGGTAAAGGGAGTTTGCTTTACAGAATTCGCTCAAGGCCCGCAGCTCTGTTTTGGAGTAAATAGTTCCCAACTCAGTAGAATTGGAGATATAAACCAATCTCGGTTTTACCATATGTTCGTCCGGATGTGCTTCTAAAATAGTTTGTATCAGCTGTGGAGTCAGTTTTCCATCCGTTGAAGCTGCGGTGACAATCTTGTGACCGGTTGCTTCAACGGCTCCCGTTTCGTGTGAATTAATGTGCCCTGTTATTGCGGCAATTGCTGCTTCATGCGGTCGAAGGAATGCGGTGATTGCGATCAGGTTTGTTTGCGTTCCGCCTTCCAAAAAATGCACGGCAGCGTCGCTGCGCCCAATCTGTTCCCGAATCAGTTCCGCCGCATGAAAACTATGGCGGTCGTTGCCATAGCCCCCGCTTTGTTCTCTGCTTGCGTCGGCAAGCGCTTCTAAAATCTGCGGATGTGCGCCTTCACTGTAATCATTTCTAAAGCTATACATTAAAAATTCCTCCGAATACTTAAAATGAGTGGTTGTCCGACAAATATTGCTTCAGCTCGTCCTGCTTCGCTTTCATCGACCCCTGCACCAGTTCCTTGGAACCGCCGCCGCGAGCCTGAAAAGCCTGGTTCAATTCTTTCCCAAGGGGACGAACGTCTTCGTTTGCGCTTCCAATTGCATATTTATACCCGGTTTCATCATCCCCGGAAAAAACAGCAACCGTTCCGCTGCATTTCGGGCACAAAAGCAGGCAGAAATTACGCAGGTCGTTTGGCGTCAGGTTCGGTTCAAACACACAAAGATTCTTTGTTCCGACCGCTACGGAAGCAGCTTTCGAGTCAAAAATCTGATTGCGCAAAATCATGAGCTCTTGTTTCAATGCATTGTTTTCGTCCAACAAATGCTCGACGGCACCGGAGATTTCCTCCGGCTTGGCTGAAAGAAGCACCGAAACCGAAGTTACGCTTTGGGCTTTTTCTCTGCTGTCGGTCAGTGCTTTGCTGCCGCACAGCAAAGATACTCGTGTTCCGCCTTTATACTTTTGCGCAGACAAAAGACGAATTGCACCGATTTCTCCGGTTCGGGCAACATGGGTTCCGCAGCAGGCGCAAACGTCGTAACCGGGTATGGTAACAATACGAATTTGGCCGGTAAGTTCTTTTTTACTGCGGTAATCTAACTGTTTCAACTCTTCCGGCGACGGATAACTGACTTGAATGGGAATGTTTCGGTAAACCGCTTCGTTCGCGAGAGTTTCGACCAGCTGAATGTTATCGTCGCTCAGCTCGCCGTTAAAATCAACAGTCACCGACTTGGAACCCATGTGAAAACCGACATTATCAAGGCCGAATAAACGGTGAACAATACCGGAAACAATGTGTTCCCCTGAGTGCTGCTGCATGAGTTCCAATCGGTGAGGCCAATGAATTCCGCCCGTTACGCTTTTGCCAACTGGAAGTGGCCGGTCTGTGGTATGAATGATTTTTCCGTCCTGTTCATGTACATCCAGAACATTTACGGTATTCAGTACCCCAATATCTGCAGGCTGGCCGCCACCCTCCGGGTAAAACGCCGTGCGATTCAGTACGACTGCATAGCTTTCGCCTTCCTGACTGCATTCTAATACTATGGCAGAGAAACTTTTTAAGTAAGTATCTTCATAATATAATTTTTCCGACATTTCCATTTCCAACTTTCCATTTGAATTGATTCCTATTATATCACAAATCCAAATAAAACAATAAAGAAAAGCCGGAGTTTATATGAACATTCTCCCTTTCAGGCAGTTCAGAAACTCCGGTCTGTTTATATGAAATTCACATCTATGTATTTAATTATCGACAGAATGGCTGGCAACAAATTTGTCCCGCCATACGCACCAGCCCGTAACAGCAAATATTACAATAGCACCCCCAAACAAAGCATAAACCCCGGGTGCTTCCCCGCTGAAAAGAAATACCCAAACAGGGTTCAGCAGCGGTTCGATTGCCCCGATAAGCGAACAGGCAAGCGGAGGGCACGTTTTTACGGCAAGACCGTAAAAAACATATGGAATGCCTAGCTGTACAATGCCAAGTGCTAAAATGCTTAATACCGCGGTTGAAGTAACCGGAGTCGGAAATACAAATATCATCGGTACGCCGATAATCGCGGTAAACAGATGACCAATCAAAATACCGCTCATACGCGAATCCTCATCGGTTCGGCCGGTTATCACATACATTCCAGCCATAAACAAACCCGC
>DFRY01000045.1 GCA_002378845.1 Ruminococcaceae bacterium UBA3451
CAGAAACATCTTATTGCCTTTACCCGCACATTGCTTTCCGACCCGAAAATTCTGGTACTGGACGAAGCGACTTCATCCATTGACACCGCCACGGAGCAGCTGGTGCAGCAGGGCATTAATACGCTGCTGAAAGGCCGTACCTCGTTTATCATTGCGCACCGGCTTTCTACCATTAAAAGCTGCAGCCGTATTATGTACATTGATAACGGCCAGATTAAGGAAAGCGGTACTCATAAGGAACTGATGGCGAAAAAGGGATATTACTACGCGCTTTATATGGCGCAGTATGACGGCGCACAAACAAACGCGTCCTAATGGAATTCGCAAACAAATATTAATCAGAAAGATGGCCGTGCGGCTGTAAATTTGCAGCTGCACGGCTGTTTTTTTATTCCTTAATCTGCAGGGTGCCCTTCCAAAGCAGCCTACCGCCGTCCTCCAGCAGCAGTTCCACCGCGCCGGGTTCCACCGTAAAGGTCATGGTGCTGTCCCACACGGCAAACGCATCGGATTCCAGTTTCAATGTAAATTCCACCGTTTCACCCGCCTGGACAAAACGTTTGTCAAAAGCGCGCAGTTCTTTCACGCGGCGCACAACGGAGCCGGTAAGGCCGTGAATGTACAGGGACGGTACAGTCCACCCCGCGCGTGTTCCGGTATTTAATATAGAAAACANNCGTCCTCGGACAGGTTCACCTGCTTACAGTCAAATTCCGTATAGGAAAGGCCGTCCCCGAAAGCAAACAGTGGGGTGTCCGGCAAATCGTGATACCCCATGGCATGGTAAGAACCGTGCGGATTATAATAAACCGGTAGCTGCCCGCTGCTGCGCGGCAGAGAAACCGGAAGCCGACCGCCGGGTTCGGTCAAACCAAAAAGAAGTTCCGCAATTGCCTGCCCGCCGAGCGGGCCGGGGTAAAACGCGGCAAGCAGCGCCGTACTTTTCTGCGCGATTTCAGGTACCGCGTACGGCCTGCCACCGATCAAAACCGTAACAATTGGTTTTCCCGTTGCTGCAACACGGTCAAAAAGCTCCTGCTGCCGCCCGCACAGGCGAAGGTCGGAACAGTCCACCCCTTCGCCGCAGTCCATTTCGAGCGGTTCTTCCCCGATTATGGCTGCGCCGTTGGTGTCAAACTTTGCACGGGTGAATCGACTGGAGGAACCGCCCAGAACCAGCACAACCACATCGCTCTGCTTGGCCAGCTGTTCCGCTTCGATTAGTTCCGCGTCCGTGCCGTCAAAAATTCCGCAGCCGCGCGCATACCGCACTGTCAGTTGCTCCCCCGCCAAACGTTCCAGCCCGCTGCGGACGGTAACGGTGTTTTCGCTGTGCACCGGCGGAGTATAATCCCCCAGTTGCGCATAAATATCATCGGCATTCGGGCCAATAACCGCCACACTCTGTTTATGCTCGGAGGCAAGTGGCAGAAACTTCCCTTCGTTTTTCAGCAGAACGATGCCCTGACGGGAAAGTTCCAGCGACTGAGGATAGGCATTGTAGGAAAACTCTTCTACAGGTGCGCTTTCATCCAGATACGGGTGCTCAAACAGGCCTCGCTTGAATTTCAGCTTTAACACGCGGGAAACAGCTTTGTCCAGTTCCTGTTCCGAAACATATCCTTTTTGTACGGCTTCTTCCAGTCTGGAAAAGCCTGTGTCCCACAAACTGATGTCCACACCGGAACGCAGCGCCAACGCACCGGACTTGATATTGTCACCGGTCAGAACGTCAAGGCGGTCAACAGCGGTGCCGTCGGCCATAACCACGCCGTCAAACCCAAATTCCTGCCGCAGGATGCCGTTCAGTAATTCCCCGTTTCCATGACAGGGCACGCCGTCAATTTCGTTGTACGCCGCCATAATTCCGCCGGTACCGGCGCAGCAGCACGCCTGTGCGGCCGGAAAATGAATTTCCCGCAATTCCCGCATGCCGATGGAAGCGGCACTTGCGTTTACGCCTCCCTTGCACTCACCCTGTGCACAGAAATGCTTTGCCACCGCAGTAACGCCATTCTGTTGGCAGCCGGTTACGGCGGCTTCCGCCAGCCGTGCGCTCAGGGTGGGATCCTCGCTGTAACATTCCTCGCAGCGGCCCCAACGCGGGTCACGAAGCACGTCCAACACAGACAAAAGCGCAAGGTCAACGCCCATTTCACGAAGCTGCCGTGCACAGACGGAATAGGCTTCTTTCAGCAGCGCGGGGTTCCACGCGGCCCCGGCGCAAAGGTTGACCGGAAGCAGGTACCCGCCCAACGCCTGATGCCCGTGCGGGCATTCGGTACTCATCAGAACGGGAATTCCAAGGCGGGAATGCTCCAGCACACTGCGCTGTACCGTGTTGTAAGCTTTTCGTGCCAGCTCGGGGGGAATGCCGGTTTCATCGTTGCGCTTTGACCACGGATCGGCGCGGTACAGCCCGTAAAGCGTGCCGACACCGCCGTAGTTCTGCGCTTCCGCCAAAAATTCCGGCGTTAGGCAAAATTCGCTGCCCCGGCGCTCGTAGCAGGCAAACCCGTACAGCCGCTGATTCAGCTGGCCGACTTTTTCACGCAGCGTCATTCGGGAAAGAAGGTCGCGCGCCCGCTCCTCATACGACAGATTCGTGTTCCGATATGGCTCCAACAAAATACATCCTTTCAAAAAAATCCCCCGCCCGCTTTGGGGCGGACGAGGGATTAACACTAGAACTTAGAATTTTACCAGGAAGGTTTTAATTTCATAGGGAAGAATCGTAAATTCAAACGCATCGCCCTGCACGGCAACCGCTTCGGTCGGATTTTCCAGCAGGTCGCACTCGGTTACGCTCTTCGGTTCCTTTGCCAGCGTAATGACCGCGTTCGCCCGGGTGTTGCGGTTTTCGTACACGCGAAGGATGAAACCGTCGCCGTTTTCCGCTTTCTTCACAGTTTCAATCACCACGTCATCGCAGCTGCTTGCCGCAAATGAGTAAGACTGTTCTTTCGCCGCGCCCTTCACCGCAAAGGCAGGCTGATTCAGCTTGTACGCCTCCTGCGGAACATCGGACTGTTTCCATGCGCCCGCGTGAGGGTACAGCGAATAGGTGAAGAAATGCTCTTCCTGATCCGTTGTAGCGTTCGGCTCGATGCCGGACTTAATCAGGGTCAGGTCAATTTCGCCCTCGTGTGCGGAATGGCCGTATTTGCAGTCGTTCAGTACGGCAACACCGTAACCGCCTTCGGAAACATCGGCCCATTTATGACCGCAGCTTTCGAAACGTGCCATGTCCCAACTGGTATTGGTGTGAGTTTTGCGGGTTACGTTACCAAACTGAATGTCGAATGTCGCTTCGTCGGTATGCACGTCGCAGGGGAACAGAACCTTCAACAAATGCTGGTTTTCATGCCAATCCACATAGGTTTCAAAGTCAATGCGGCGCGTGTCGGCATAGAAATGAATTCTTTGACGGATCAAAGATTTGGAATACGGCCGTTCAATTTCGAGCACTGCTTCAACCGGGCCTTCTTCGGCCCAGCGCATGGAGGTTTTATCGTTGACATCCCAATACTTTTCACGGTAGAAAATATCAATATCCCAGTTGTCGTAGTAAATCGGCTTGTCTTCGAACACACGCAGCTGGTTCAGGCTCTTGTCCTTCTGTGCCACTTCGCGGCGGCTTTCCTTGTCAAACAGGGAAGATATAGTTCCGTTTTCATCGAATGTTACGCGGTAGAACGGAGTTTCCACCGCATTTTCAGCTNNCCGGAGCGGCCGCTCTCGCGAAGGTTTTCCAGCCCTTTGACGGCAGACCGGTCAGGTAAACGACCGCGCCGTTTTCACCCTTCTGCACCGGGTAAACATTACCGGATTCATCCGTCAGCGCCGCCGCGTCACAGTCGCCCAAGGCAACTACGTCGCTGCGTTCAAAGCCGAGGGTATTGTAAACGGTAACCGCGTCCCCGCCGGAAATGATCGCGGCAGCGCGCTCCGCCAAAAGCTGTACGCCCTGGTCGTGGATTTCCTCATATTCCTTTTTGGTTACCTCGTATACTTCATGAATGGAGGAACCGGGAAGAATGTCGTGGAACTGGTTCAAAAGCACAACTTTCCACATGCTTTCCAGTTCTTTTGCCGGGTACGGAACACCCTGTGCTTCCGCCAAAACGGAAAGCAGCTCCAAATCCATCAGCATCAGCTCGCTTTTGCGGTTTGCGCGCTTGTTGCGTGCCATGGAGGTGTACGTTCCGCGGTGGTACTCGAAGTAGAATTCCCCTGTCCAGGTGGAAAGGCGCTTGCTGTCTTTTACACGGGCTTCCAGCTCACGGAAATACTGGCCTGCAAATGCCTGGCGCACCTTCGGAACGCCCTTAATTCCCTTCTGCATACGTTCGCCGGTTTCGAGCATTTCGCGGGTCGGTCCGCCGCCGCCGTCGCCGTAACCGTATGAAATCAGAATATCGTTGTTCATTTCCTTGTTCTGATAACGCTCCCAGCCGCCCATAATGGCGTCCGGGTGAAGCATGCCGTTGTAAGTCGTAAAGAAGCGGTCGGTGCTCTGCCCCACGCCCAGTGTGGAAATGAAGTGTGTCAGCACCTTGCTGCCGTCAATGCCTTCCCACAGAAGGGTATCGTTGGGCACTTTATTGAACTGGTTCCAGGAAAGCTTTGTCGTCATGAAATAATCGATGCCGCTCTTTTTCATAATCTGCGGCAGCGCGCCGGAATAGCCGAATACGTCCGGCAGCCAGAGCACGCGGTTTTCCACGCCGAATTCTTCTTGAAAGAAACGTTTGCCGTACATAAACTGGCGAACAAGGGACTCGCCCGAAGTCAGGTTGCAGTCCGCTTCCAGCCACATTCCGCCTTCCGGTTCCCAGCGGCCTTCCTTTATGCGCTCTTTAATTTTTGCGTAAAGCTCGGGGTAACGCTCTTTCAGGAATGCGTAAAGCTGCGGTTGGCTCGACATAAATTTATAATCCGGGTATTCCTCCATCAGCTTCAGCACGGTTGCAAAGCTGCGGGCTACCTTTTCCCGGGTTTGAGCTACCGTCCACCACCACGCCACGTCAATGTGGGTGTGACCGATACAGGACGCGATAATATCGTCGTATCCGGCCATTTCCGTGTACAGCTTCTGCTGAATATAAGCATCCGCTTCGTCCACGGAGCGGTAAAATTCCTCGGAATAAACCTGACGCAGGTCAAGCAGGTTAATGGTTTCGTTTAGAACGGTTTCAATATCAATGCGGGTTTTGTCCTGCGGGTTCATGCGCTCCAGCGCCCACAGGGGAATCTGCAGGTCATAATGAAGCCGGCGAACCGCCTTGCTGATTTCCGCGATTTCCCCTAAAAGCTGAAATTCGGAATGCAGCGTTCCGGTGTAGGACTGAATATCAATATGATAAACGTCGCCCGTATTGGCGGATTCGGTCAGCAGCGCGTCGCGGTGGTTCATGTCCATACCCTGAACAATTTCTCCGTTCACAAAAAGCAGGAACTGCGGGTTTTTGCCGTCGTCCCACTCTTCAATCTGTGTGTGAAGAATCAGCCACAGGGGTTTGCCGTTTTCACTTTCCGGAACCGTGTATTCCGTACGGAACCAGTAGTGCTGGTCGGGGCCGTACCAATGCATGGTGCGGCTGTCAAAAGCCTGCCACGGTGTTTCGCTTGCTTCGGCGTCTACCGGGCGAAGGAAGTTGCCTTCCTTCATCTGCCAGGAGGTCAGCTCCTGTTTATTTACTTTTTCAAACTTTTTCAGCTGAGCGCAGATTACCTCTGCCCTCTCTTTCGCAAATACCATATCTTTCCTCTTTCCTTATGCTTCCAGCGGGTTTGCCTTCATGTAATCCAGTAATGNNTGTCCACCGTAGTAAACGCAAGGCCGGTCACAGTGTCGGCACATCCGTAATAAATCGCGATTCTGCCGGTTTCGGCATCGGTAAGGGTTGCGCACGGGAACGTAACGTTCGGAACGTCGCCCACACACTCGTACAGCTCCTGCGGCCCCAGAATATAGTTACGGGAACGCGCCTTTACCTTCCAAGGCTCTTCCAGATCCAGCAGCGCACAGCCCACACGGTACACAAACCCGTTGCAGGTATTGATTACGCCGTGGTAAATCAGCAGCCAGCCTTCGTCTGTTTCAATGGGGATTGGGCCGGGGCCGACTTTTTTGCTTTGCCAAGCGGAACGGTCGTCGTTTATCGTGCCCATAATCCAGCGGTGTTTCCCCCAGAAGGTCAAGTCGGGACTCTGGCTGCAGAAAATATCGCCGAACGGCGTGTGGCCCGTGTCGCTGGGGCGGCTCAGTATGGTGTACATGCCGTTGATTTTGCGCGGGAACAATACCCCGTTGCGGTTGTACGGCAAAAATACATTTTCCAGCTGATAGAACGTTTTAAAATCAAAGGTATAACCAAGCCCGATGGTTGGGCCGTGGTACCCGTTGCACCATGTAATGTAATAGCGGTCTTCAATAAAGACCACACGCGGGTCGTAACGGTATTCGCGCACCGTGATGGTCGGATCCCCCTCGAAATGAATCGGGGTGTGCTCAATTTCCCAGTGAATCGCGTCTTTGCTGAAGCCCGCAAACAGGTCCATACTGACAGAGCGGCTGTCGCAGCGGAACAAACCGGCATAGCCGTCGCCGAACGGAGCCACGGCGCTGTTAAATACGCTGTTGGAATTGGGAATGGCGTTGCGCGGAATAATGGGGTTTGCCGAGTAGCGCCATACGGGGTCGATGTATCCCTGCGGCTTTTCCTGCCAGGGGATGCTTGGAAGTGCTTTGCCGATTATTTTACTCATATCAGTCAACCTCTTTTTCTTGAATATTCTATAGTATATATCGTGACAGAGGGTATTTTCTTTTTATGGAACCGGATTATTTTATTCTGCTCCGATTTTCCTGTTTTTTCAATGAAAAATATGTAAAGATTTTTGCGTGTTTTACGCAAATGACGGTTCCCGTAAATCCATGGGGGACATATTAAAATAATCATGGAAACAGGAGTAAAAATAGTTCGGGTTGGAAAAACCCGCGGAACGTGCAATACAGGCAATTTTTTCGTCCGAGCCAAGTATCATGTCGCGCACGCGCAGCAGACGGTACACCATAAGGTACTCCGAAAACTTCATGTGCGTTTCCTTCAGAAAAATCTGCCCCAAATAAGTGCTGTTCATTTTAAACTTTTCCGCAACGGTCTTCAAATTAATATTCTGGTTATATTCTGCTTTCACCATAACAAGAATGCGGTTTGTCAAATTAGAAAGGCCGCTGTAGGGTACCCCGAGCACCGGGTCAATTTCTTCCCGTACGCTTTCATTGTTTTCCACGGTTCCGTGCAGATCCTGTACAATAATCTTTTCCACAACAGGTTGCAGCTTTTCGCGTTCCACAGGTTTCAGGATATAATCCCTTGCCCCGCAGCGAATCGCTTTCTGTGCATATTCAAATTCACTGTACCCGCTCATCATAATCGGAATTGTTTTCAGCCGAAGTTCATTCAGCTCGCTGATGATGTCATAGCCGTACCGATTGCCGATGCATACGTCGAACAGGCCGATGTCGGGTTGGATTCGGATTGCTTTTTCCACGGCTTCCTGATAAGTCAAGGCCGTTTCAATCTGCCCAACACCGTATTTTTTCCAGTCGAGCGTAGCCTTCATTCCGTCCAGAATCTGCGGTTCATCGTCCACAATCAGCAATTTATACATAGAATCCCCACCTTTCAAAACACTCCCACCCGTACCTTTTCGTCTGTAAGAACGAAGCTCCCCTGCACAAGAAAACCTGAACCCAGATTGATCTGATGTTCAGGTTTTCTCAAAAGCAGTAAGGGATTTAAAAATTATTTCTTAAAGGTTGCATCAATCTGGGACTGCATTTCGGACATGATCTTATCCATGCCGGATGCTTTCAGTTCCGCAACAACCTTCGGGATGGTGGTTTCCGGGTCGGAAGCACCGTTCATCAGTTCATAGCGGTATTTGTCCCAGGTAGCCTGGCAGTTTGCAATTTCGGTAGCGAGCTTTGAGGTGTCGGGTGTAAAGCCGAGGCAAACGGAGCCAACTGCCTTGTTGTTCAGAGCCTGAACCTGCTCCCACTGGTCAGCCGGGGAGCCTTCCTGTGTGGCCATGTCAAAGAAAGAACCGGTTGCATAGTTTGCAATGTCCCATGTGTCAGTCAAACGTTTTACAACTTTGTCGCTGACATATTTAAAGTCAGTACCTTCCACGCCGTAAGCCAGCATGTCGCGCAGCTTCTGGTCGGTGTTGACCAGCTGCAGGAATTTGATTGCTTCGGTCTTATGCTCGGAATTTGCGGAGATTGCGTTCAAAGAACCCTGAATGGTGCTGTCACTGTACAGCGGGCCAAATACCTGAGTCATGTCATATTTTGCAACGCCCTGGTCGGCAGCCCAGCCGATTTCAGCACCCGGGAAGCCCTGTGCAGAGAAGAAAATTTTGTTTTTCGGGGAGTCCTTCAAAGTCGGAGCATCCGGATTGATGATGCCGGCTTTGTACCACTTGTTCATCATTTTGAGCTGTGCCATAACGTCGGGCTGCTCAAGAACGGAAACAACCTTGCGGTCTTTGTCGTCGTATTTTACGCCGAGGAACTGCAGACCGAGGGTAAGGTCATCGTAGTTGTTCAGCATGCCGGAGAACGCGTCGTTCTGAATCAGTGTCATCGGGTAAACGGACTTGCCTTCACCCTGCTTAATAGTAGTCATTGCCTTGTCAAGGTCATCGAATGTCTTAATGCTGGCAACGTCAATGTTATACTTCTTTACATAAGTGTCGTCAAATACCCAGTACTGGCTGACGGAAGAATCCTTGTAGGTCGGTACGGAGGAGATTTTGCCGTTGATTTTTGCGCCGTCCCATACGTTCTGCGGAATAAATTTGTAAAGGTCGGGGGTTTCTTTCTGCACCAGGTCAGTTATGTCGGCAAATGCGCCCTGCTGTACCTGTTTGCTGTACTTTGTGTTGTTGGTGAACATAATGTCGAACTTTTCACCGGTGTTTACAACCTGGTTGATCTTCTGATCCCAGTCGCCCCAGCCGGAAATTTTAATGTCGATTTTTGCTCCGATTTTTGGTGCGATGTATTCGTTAATTTTATCAAGGCCGGCCTGAAGGTTTTCCGGCTGATTGCCGATTAACCACCAGGTAAGAGTCGGAACGTCGCCTGTTTGTGTGGCGCTTTGTGAAGTTGCTGCCTGCGAGGTTGCACTTTGCGTACCTGTACTGTTTCCGCAGCCTGTTGCAGCACCCAGTAACAGGGCAGCTGTGCAAAGCATGGAAACAATTTGTTTCTTTTTCAAGTAAAATTCCTCCTTTTATTCTTAAGGCCGCTAATACGGCCTTATGACCTGAAATTGTTATTTGCTATTCCTTACCCTTTATCCTTTTATTTTCTTAACCTTTTAACCTTTAACCTTTTACCGCACCGACGGTAAGGCCGGAAATAAAGTAACGCTGGAAGAAAGGATACGCACAGGCAATCGGAATCACGATGAGGGTTGCAATCGCCATGCGGGCGCCCTCTTTCGGCATGCTGCGGGCAAGTTCCGCGGAACTAACGCCCATGGTAGCCGCGTTGCGGGAAAGGTAATCGACGTTATCCATAATTTTTGTAAGCAGTGCCTGCAGTGAATTCAGTTTGGAATTGTCGATGTACAGCATCGCCTGGAACCAGTCGTTCCAATACCCAAAGGAAAGGAACAGGCCGATGGTTGCCAAAACCGGCAGAGAAATGGGCAGCACAATGTTAAAGAAAATACGAAGCTGTGTTGCGCCGTCAATTTTAGCCGACTCGACCAGCGAGTCCGGAATGGTGGAACGGAAAAACGTTTTGCAGATGATCACGTTGAACGAAGACACCGCAAGGGGAAGAATGTACGCCCAAACATTGTCTTTCAGCCCCAGAAGATTTGCGTTTACATAATAACTGGATACCATGCCGCCGTTAAAAACCATCGGGATAAATACGACCCAGGTCAAAAATCCTTTCAGTTTGTACTGCGGGCGGGAAATAACATAACCCATTGTTGTGGTGAGCAGCACGCCGATGATGGTGCCGATTACCGTAACGAACACCGAAACGCCTAGCGCACGGGTAATTACAGTTCCCTGCTTTAAGAGAAACGTGTACGATTCCAGCGAAAATGCCTTTGGAATCAGGTGGTAGCCAAAGTCTTGTATTGCTTTTTCCGGCGTAAAGGAAATGGAAAGCACAAACAGCACGGGCACCACGCACACGATGGAAATTGCAATAAAAATAACATTGAACAGAACATTGGTTGATTTATGAATCCGGTCGAACTTTTCCAGACCGGTCTGGTAATTACTCTTTGCCAATTTTGCCACTTCACACCCTCCTTAAATCATTGCGCTGTCCGGATCAATGCGGCGCACGACCCAGTTCGCAATCAGAATGGTGACACAGCCCATAACGGACTGGAAGAAAGCCGCCGCAGACGCCATGCCGATGGTTGCGCTTTTCAGCATGTTGTAAACCATAACGTCAATGGTGTAAGTAACGTCATGCAGAGAATTGGATGCGTGAGGAACCTGATAGAACAGGCCGAAATCCGAATAGAAAATACGGCCGACCGACAGAATAAACATGATGATGATTACGGTTTTCATAATTGGAAGCGTAATATATCGAACCTGCTGCCATTTGGTCGCGCCGTCAATCACGGCCGCCTCATAATAAGTAGAATCGATTCCGGTTATGGTTGCCAGATAAACGACCATACTGTAACCCAGACCCTTCCACAAATTCAAAAAAACGAGGAAGAACGGCCACGGGCCCGCTGTCATATACCAGTTAACCGGGTCGGATCCGTTTGCGGTAATCATACTGTTGACAAGACCTTTGTCAAAGCTGAGGAACCCCCAAACAATGGCTGCCACAACAACCCATGAAAGGAAGTACGGCATGAACATTGCGGTCTGATAAACCTTGCCCAGCCGTTTGCTCTGCAGCTGGCCGACCATCAGTGCCATCGTTACCGGCACCACTATACCCAAAATAATAAATACGATGTTGTAACCCAGGGTGTTGCGTAAAACAATCCACGCATCCTGACTGGTAAACATAAAACGGAAATTTTCAAATCCGGACCATTTGCTGCTAAACACACTTTGAATAAAGTTCCCGTTTATTCTGAAATCCTTGAATGCGATGATAATACCGAACATCGGTATAAACGAAAATAACAGGTACCATAACATGGTAGGAGCCGCCAGTAAGGTAAGCTCCAAATCATCCCTCGTCCAACGCTTTTTCTTTGGCTTCAGAACAGCATCCGCTTTATTTTTAGTTGCCATAGCCTTCACCCTTTCTACTGTTCCGGTCTCTCTTGGTGCCTTCATTATATCCGTTGGCGCCTTTCGAAATCCAGACCAAAAACGATATACTATAGTAAAAAAACATTAGGTTTTCTTAAATATCACTATAAAACGCTCCAGATGTTGGTGCGTTTTTTATCATTTTTCCGATAATCAAAACAGATTCAACCTAATGTTTTT